>NZ_JBWKCB010000007.1:0-410504 GCF_056436705.1 Kribbella sp. NPDC043289 | reverse complement strand
AGGAGAGAAGTTTCTCTTCGAACGTGGCAAAGACTTTCCTTTCCAGACGACCCAATCTTAGTTGGGTCGCTGTCCGGGAGCTTCGGGGCACCTCAGATCGAACTCCGAACCCCTTGATGTAGGCCGCTCCGAACGCCTCGTCACCCGATCCATGCGCAAAGCCCTGAACGCCCGCGACAAAGGCTGCGTGGTCTGCGGAGCCCCACCGATCCAATGCGACGCACACCACCTGATCTCCTGGATCGACGGCGGCGAAACCAGCATCGCGAACCTGGCCCTCCTCTGCCGCCGCCACCACACAGACCTCCACGCCGGCCGCTGGACCATCACCATCACCAACGGCCAAGTAACCGTCACCCGCCCAACCTGGGCCACCCCACCCCTAACCCACCCCGCTGCCACCACAATCCACCCACCCCCAACCCGTCCCACCCCCTCACCCAACGCCGACCCACGCACCGACGGACGCGGCGATTCACGCGCCGACGGACGCACCGACCGATGCGCTGACCGTTGCGCTGACCGTTGCGCTGAGAGGTGCGCTGAGAGGTGCGCTGAGAGGTGCGCTGAGAGGTGCGCTGAGAGGTGCGTTGATCAACGCATTGATCAATGCATCGAACCGGGCGTCGACCGAGCCCTGCCCAAGGCGGAGGCTCAGCAGACCCGAACGAGTACGTGGGACGGCGCGAGTCAGCCAGTTGTGCGGGGCGGCCGATGGTCGGCCGACGATGCGACCCGCGCGGAAGCGGCACGATTCGCTTTGTGGGGGACCGCCCAGGCACGCAAACCCGGTGTACCGAATGCCAACCTGGCACACTCCGCCGCAGACCCGCCGTCCTTCGCCACAATCTGACCCTGTCGGCGTACTCGCGCCTCTCCAGACACGAGTACAGCGGCACCTCGTGACGCGCCATGTCCCTCGTCGGGCTGCCGACGCAGGCCGCGCGCTTCACCGGGTTGTAGCGCAGGACCACCGGGACCGCGGCTTGATCGACGCGGTCGCCGTCGACCTCGACTCGGGCGCCGGGATCGCCGATGGACGCGGCTCTACGCATTCGTACGCATTCGTCCGCGTACGTACCTGCCGCAGCCGACGCTGCGAGCCCACGCGTCGGCCCGCGTACACGTGGCCGGGGGTGCTGCGAGCCCAAGCGTCTTCGCCCACGACAAGCGCCGCATCCGACGGCTACCGCAGCACAACCGCTCGCACCACCGGGAGCGGCGGCGCCGGGCTCTTGTCGCCCCGCCGCGGCGTACAGACCGGTCCTGCTGCACGTGTTTGTACGTCGCCGGGTTCCCATCACCGGCGGTCGCAGCTCCTGGCTGTGGAACTCCAGGTCGTGCAGCTCCGGGCCACGCGCTGCTGGGTTCCCCTGCCGCGCCCCGCAGGACCGAGTTGGCTGCCGCGGGGCCGCGCGCGACGTGCCGTATGCGACCTGACATGCGCGACCCGCCGTACGTCTGCGGTCTGCGGTCTGCCGCATGCCTGCCGTGTGCGACCTCGCCACGTGCGAGGTGGCGTGCGTGGGGCGGCGTTCGCGGCCTGCCATGTGCGAGCTGGTGGTGCGGGGTGCTGCCGGGCGTGGCCTGCGGTGGGGCACCAGGGGACTTGGCCGGCGTCGGTGGAGGTGCGCGGGATCGGGGCGATGCGGTGGGGTGGCCGTTAGACGGGTCGTGGGGTTGCCGTGAAACGGGTGGTTGGGTGGTTAGGCGCTAGGGGTTGGGGTTGCCGCGGGCGGGTGGTCGTGAGGCGGGTGGCTGTGGAGGGGTGGGTGGACGGGCGTTAGGGGGCGTGGTTAGTGGGGTGGGTGGGTGGCGAAGTACTCGAGGAGTTGATGGATGTAGGGGGCTCGGGACTCTGGGGTGGCTGGGGTTGGGAGGGGGCGGGTGTTGTAGAGGTTGTCGGAGTTGTAGCGGGGGAAGACGTGGACGTGGTAGTGCCAGGCGTCCTGGTAGCCGGAGGGTTCGTTGTGTTGGCGGGTGGAGGTGCCGGTGCAGTCGTAGGTGGTGCGGATGGCTATGGCTACTTCGCGGACGAGGTCCTGTACGGCGTGGCCGGATTCGGGGGTCAGGTCGTACAGGTTCTCGTGGTGGGCGGTTGGCACCACCAGGACGTGGCCCGGGTTGTTGGTCCACCAGCGCGAGGCAACGAACGCGAGGGCGCCGTCGGTGCGGCGTACTACGTCGCGTTGCCTCGTCAGGTGGTCCTCGCCGCCGGCGGCTAGCCGGCAGAAAAGGCAGTCAACATGGTTAGCGTGGTATCACAAAGGTGATGTAGGTGGAGTTGCCCTTGCCTGCGACACCGGAGTTGGGGCCGAGGGCCAGTTGGCCCGCGGGTACGTCGCGTTTGAACAGGACCAGGCGTTGGTCCGTGGTGCCTACTGTCTCGCCGGTGCGGGTGAAGTCGGACAGCCAGCCGGGCCACCACGCGTTCTCGCCGCGCGCGTCGAACGCCACGTAGACGGTCGCCGGTCGCGTCAGGTTGAGCGTGAGGTAGTCGGCCGGAGTGGTCGCCTTGGAGTCGTCGTTCGCGCCTTGGATCAACGCCTGCCCGTTCAGCTGATCAGGCAGGTCGGTGATCTTGTACGACCGGTCCACGTACGTCTGCGCACCAGTCTGCGCCTTCACCAGGTTGGTTAGCTTCTCCGGCGACCGTACCGAGACCAGATCGCTCACCAGCGGCGGCTCGCTCCGAGTGATCCCCAGTACTCGGTTACCAACCGTCTTGACCTGAGATGCCGGCTGACCGGTCAGCGGCGCGAAGCCGAACGACGACAGCGGTACGGCGACCCGCTCGACCGTGTACGACGTATTCGGAGTCACCGCGACCGAGACAACGTCGCTGGAAGTTGGCGAGACGACAACGCGACCGTGAGAGTCCACAACCCGCACCTGCTGACCGGCCCACGGGTTAGCGACCTTCAACGTCTCCCGGCTGCCTGCCTGGATCCCGACAACACTCGGTACGCCGTCCAGGACCTCAGTGCTGACTCGGTGACCACCCGGGATCTGCACCGACCCCGAAACGTCCCAGTCGCTCGGCCAGGCCGGTGCAACGCGCACGACCCCGTCGTACGACTGCACCAGCGCCTCCTGCAGGCCGGTGGTCAGTACTCCGCCCCACTCGTTGTAGAAGCTGTGGTTGCGGACGGCCTCCTGACCAGTGCGGTGCACAGTGAACCCGTTGGGGTAGATCTGGAAGTCAGCGATCCCCTTGAGCAGCAGGCGCTTCACCTCGGCGGACAGCCCGAGCCGCGCGGCCCAGGTGGAGTCCATGCCCCAGTCCTTGTCCTGCGGGTAGACGCGCTGCCGGTACGTCGCCTGCATCAGCTCGGAGGTCTTGTCGAAGACACCCCAGGGCCAGAGCGCCTCCATCTCCGGGTTCTGCGTGTTGTGCGACGCCTCGTCTGTGCCGGACCACGCCAGCACCTCCTCACCACCACGCTGCACGGTCCGGAACGGCGGCAGCTTGCCAACCGCGGCACGCAGTTGCGTAGCGAGCGCAGTGTCGCCGTGCGACGTTGCCAGGTCGGCAACGAGTGGGAAGATCACCCGCATCGCTGCCATGTCCGGCACCGGGTCGCTGGTGTCCCACTGCACCTCCAGCGCGTTGACGTGCTCCAGGTGCAGGTAGCCGTCGGTGCCAACTGTCATCGCCGACAGGTAGAAGCGCGCCACGTCCCGCATCAGTGGGTAGCTGCGGTTCAACAGCGCCTTGTCGCCGGTGTAGCGGTACTGCTGCCAGATGTTGTTCACCAGCTCCGGACCACTCGTCAGAATGCGCCGGGTCCAGCTGGGCTCGTTGATGTTGTCGCAGCCGTCACCAGTGCCGTCGTACCGCATGAACTCGGGCAGGCAGAGTCCCTCGCCGCCGGTCCAGTGCGTGCGCGTCCACTCGCGCATCAGCTCGGCCCTGTCCTGGTAGAACTTGAAGTACGGCGCATTGAGCTCGCCGACGCCCGCACCGAGGTTCGCGGACACCAGCATGCGCAGGTTGAAGTGCCAGTACGAATCCTGCGCCCAGTCCGCCTGGTCCCCGGACGAGGAGAACATCCGGACCACAGCACCATGGGTACTCGGTACGTCGCCACGCATCGACGCAGCCATCGTGTACAGCTGCAGTGCGCGCAGGTTCTCGACGTACTCACCAGACCCGTCGGCGGACGTGATCCGCATCGGGGCGGCCTTGGCCCAGTACGAGTGCCACCACTGCAGGTGGTGATCCGGCGTCTCCGCCACGGCCTTCCGAGCCGCAGTACGGAGCTCACCACCGCGGTACGACGGTACGCCGACCACGAGCCGGTAGCTGCCGTCAGCGCGCGGCCGGAACGTCAACCGGACCGTCAGCGGGTCCACAACAGCTGCTGTCACGCCAGATGCCTGCGCGGTCAACGCGGCGACCGCTCCGGTGATGCTGCCGGACGCCTTGTCGTGGAACGTCTCCGCCAACGCAGCGATCCCATCGGCCGCGCTGACAGCCGGCGTCCGACCGGCCCACAGCTTCAGGTCGGCGGTCTGGGTCTTCGCAGGATCCGCACCGGTCACCTCGAGCACGAACTGATCAGCATCAGCTCGCACGTACGAGCGCGCAGTCATCCCACCGCCGCTCTGCACGACCTGACCGTCGTACAGCGCCAACCGCCCGCTGTAGTCGTCAGCACGCATCAGTGAGTCCAGACCGGGTACGACGAGCCGCCCGGCGGACTTGAGATCGGGGAACGTGTCAACGCGGTTCAGTTGGGCGCTGTAACCCTTCTCGGCCCAGACTGCCGCACCGAGCACGCCGTTCCCCAACGGCATCGCCTGGTAGGTCTGCCACGCCGGTCCTTCCTGGACGAGGTCCGACCGCGACACCAGCCCGGCGGTGTCGGCCTGCAGCGCGCCGTCGTGCCACGCCGTTGTTTCAGCTTCGTCAGCGTCAGCACCGACCGCCGGCAAGGCAGAGGCGCCCACGGTCATCAGCGTTACTAGTAGAGGTAGTGCAAGTCGAAGCATTCGATGAACCTTTCGGGGCGGTGAAAGTTCAGAGGGCTGTCCACAGCTCCTGTGGGACTGGCTCCTGCCAGAGCGCGACGTTCTCCCGTACCTCGGCCGCGGTCGCGCAGCCGATCAGCACCGACGACACCGCCGGATGCCGGCCCGGGAACTGCATCGCAACGGCCCGCAGCGGTATGCCGTACTCCGCGCACGCCTTCTCCAGTACGGCGACCCGCGCGAGGATCTCCGGCGACGCGGGACGGTAGTCGTACGTCGTACCTCCCGCGAGCACGCCCGAGTTGAAGACGCCGCCTGCAATGACTGCGACGTCGTGCTCGGTGGCGGCCGGCAGCAGGTCGTCCGCGGCGGACTGATCGAGCAGCGTGTACCGACCGGCGATCAGCACCGCGTCGAGATCGGTTTCGCGGACGAACCGTGCCGGGATCGCCGAGCTGTTCATGCCGAGCCCGATCGCACCGATCACGCCCTGTCGGCGCAGGTCCTCCAGCGCCGGGTACGCCTCGTCCAGCGCCTGCTGCACGTGGTTGTCCGGGTCGTGCAGGTGGACGACGTCCACGCGATCCAGCCCGAGCCGGCCGAGACTCTCCTCGACGGAACGGGCGATCCCGTCCGCGCTGAAGTCGTACTCGACCCGATCGCCGATCACGCGCCGGCCGGCCTTCGTCGAGACCTTGTACGACGCCCTCGCGACGCCGGCCAGTCCGGCGCCGAGTCGACGCTCAGCCGCGCCGGCGCCGTACAGGGGAGCCGTGTCGAAGTAGTCGATGCCGAGCGACAACGCCGTCTCGACAACGTCCGGACCGGTCACGAAAGCCGTGCCGAGGCCGAGTGGGCCCAGTGAGATCATGCGCGCGGCTCGATGAAGTAGTCGACACCGGGACGCGTGCGGAACTCGACGACGCCGTCTTCAGGCCGCCCGAACGCCACCGGACCGACAGACGACTTCACGTCGACCGCGGCACCGGTCCGCAGCCGGAGCCGGTTGCCCAGCAGCGACTGGATCTTGGCCTTCTTCAGCTTCCCGTCGGCCCACGAGAACTCCAGGTCGAAGCCGCCACGCGCTCGCATGCCGCGCACGCTGCCGGTCGGGAACGCCGTCGGCAGGCACGGCAGCAGTGCGACCTCGCCGGAGTGGCTCTGCATGATCATCTCGGTGATCCCGGAGACGCCGCCGAAGTTGCCGTCGATCTGGAACGGCGGGTGCAGGTCGAACATGTTGGGCGCTGTCCGGCCCGGACCGAGCAGCTGCGTGAGGTGCTTGTACGCGTTGTCCGGCTCGAGCAGGCGGGCCCGCAGGTTCAGCTTCCACGCCAGCGACCAGCCGGCCGTCACTGCCGGTCCACGCAGCTCCAGCGACTTCCGCGCCGCGTTCGCGAGTTCCGGCGTACTGCGGGGTGTCACCTGGTCGCTCGGGAAGACGGCCCACAGGTGTGAGACATGTCGACTCGTCTCCAGGGCGGCCTCTTCCCAGTCGATCAGCCACTCCTGGATCTGACCGAGGTACCCGATCTGAAGCGGGGCCAGCTTGGACCGTGCGTCGGCTGCCTGCGCCGCCATCGCGGAGTCCTCGCCCAGCAACGCGGCGGCCTGTCCGAACACCTTGAACAGGTCGTGCAGGATCTCGGTGTCCATCGTCGGCCCGGCACACATGCTGACACCGACGTTGTCGTAGTCGTGGTGCTTGACCTCGGGGGAGTGCGAGGGGCTGGTCACCAGCCAGCCCGTCTTGGCGTCGGTCTGCAGCTGGTCGAGGAAGAACTCCACCGAGCCACGCAGGACCGGGTAGTACTTCCGCAGCATCTCCAGGTCGCCGGTGTACTCGTACCGCTCCCAGAAGAGCAGCGAGAGCCAGGCACCACCGGTCGGCCAGACACCGTAGTACGCGAAGTCCACAGGTGCGCTGCCACGCCAGCCGTCGGTGTTGTGGTGCGCTACCCAGCCGGGGGCGTCGTACATCGTGGCTGCCGTGCGGGCACCGGACTCCGACAGTTCACCGATCATCTGGAACAGCGGGTCCCAGCACTCGGCCAGGTTGGCAGGACCGGCCGGCCAGTAGTTCATCTCGCAGTTGATGTTCAGTGTGAACTTGGACTGCCACTCCGGCAGCATCTTGTAGCTCCAGATGCCCTGCAGGTTCGCGGGCTGGCCCGGGGTACGGGAGCTGGAGATCAGCAGGTAGCGGCCGAACTGGTAGTACAGCGCGGCCAGCTGCGGGTCGCCACCGTTGCGGAACGCCGTCACGCGCTGGTCCGTCGGCAGTGCGATCGAGTCCGACGTACCGAGGTCCAGGTCCAGGCGGCCGAACAGGCGCTGGTAGTCCTCGATGTGCTCGTGCCGCAGCTTCCCGTACGCCGGGCGACCGACCGCGGTGAGCGGTGCGACGGCCCGAGCGACCTGGTCAGCGCCGACGTCCAGGTAGTTGCGGTAGCTGGTGCCGACCGAGTACACCAGCGTGACCTCGTCCGCACCGGCGACCGACAGCTTGCCGTCAGCAACCGTAGTGGTTCCACCGTCGGCGAAGGCGCGGAGCAGTGCGGTGAACTCGACCGAGCCCTTCAGCCCTTCGGCGTCCCCACTGATGCCGTTCAGCGCCAGCGTCTTGTCGTCGAAGCGCGCAGGCGTCGCAGCCTGCTCAGTGCTGTACGTCGCGTCGAAGGTGAGCGCACCGGCCTGGCTGGAGGTCAACCGCATCACCAGCACCTGCGCGGGGTGGCTCACGAACACCTCCCGCGTGTACCGCACACCGGCGTGCTCGTAGCTCACCGACGTGATCGCGGTGGTCAGATCGAGCTCCCGTCGGTACGCCGTGACAGCGGCCGCGTCGATGCCGGGAAAGGCCAGCGACAGGTACCCGACCGGCTGGTACTGCATCTGCTCGGTCGGACGGCCCATGAAGTGCTGGTCGGCGAGGTTCTGCGCGTCGAGGTACTTCTCCTCGGCGATCAGCCGGCGGATCTCCGGCAGGACGTCCTTGCCGATCGGGTCGTCGTACTGGTGTGGGCCGCCGGCCCAGATCGAGTCCTCGTTGAGTTGCAGTTGCTCGGTGGCGGTTCCGCCGTACACCATGGCGCCGAGCCGGCCGTTGCCGATGGCAAGTGCCTGCAGCCACTCGGTGGCGGGTGTGGTGTACCAGAGTTTGAGCGGGTTGGTGTCGCTGCCCGGGGGCGGTACGGCAGCGGCGGTGGACGGAGTGAGAGCGAGCGAGCCGGCGACGGCTGCGGTGCCGGCCGCGGCGCCTGCGGTCCTAAGGACCTGGCGGCGGGTGTACTCGTTCATGGGCGGTCTCCCTGGGGCGGTAGATGCGCTGGGCGGTGCCGCGGAACACGTCGTTGTGCGCGGCAGGAGGCAGCAGTGCGGTGGTACGTCGCAGTACCTCGGCGCGGGTCCCGGCCAGCGTGCACACGGGCCAGTCCGAGCCGAACAGCAACCGTTCACTGCCGAAGAGTTCGAGGGCGGCGTCGACCATCACGCGGAGGTCGTCGGTCGCGAGGTGGGCGGTACCGGAGAGCTTGACGGTCACGTTCGGGCACTCGGCGAGCGCCCGCAGTCCGGCGAGCCAGTCCGGTGTAGCGGTAGTTGGGTTACCGAGGTGGTCGAGGACCAGCCGCGCGTCGGGTACGGCGGACGCGAGCCGGGCAGCCCCGATCAGGGCGGAGGGGCGGAGCAGGAGGTCGATGGCGAGGCCGGCGTCGGTGGCGGCCCGCACGCCGCGCACGTGCGCGGGATCGGTCAGGGCGTCGGGATCGGTCTGGTCCGCGGGTGGACTGCGGACACCCACCAGCCGCGGGTCGTCAGGCAACCGGTCCGGAAAGTCGAGCAGATCGAACCACCCGACCACACCGACCACCGAAGGCGTCTCCCGAGCCAGAGCGAGCAGGTCCCCGACCTCGGTCGGATCCGCGTCGGCTTGGACGAGCACCACGTCCGGGAGACGGCCGCCGGCTGCGCCGGCGAAGTCGGTGAGGGTGAAGTCACGGCGGAGGGGATGGCCCGGCCGGAGCCAGGGGAGTGGCCGGCGGGCGAGGTCCCAGACGTGGACATGGGCGTCGAGGGGCGGTGGGTCGTGGGCGTCGAGCAGCGCCGCGCCGTCGCCGGCGTCACCCATGGTGGCCGGCCGGTCTGGTGATGGAGCTCTCGCCGCGGGCGTGGGCGGCGAACAGGCGGGCGGAGTCCTCCGGGTCGGTACCGGCCAGGACCTCGATCAGGTCCACATGCCGGCGGGCCATCAGGCCCCAGTCACCGGCGTACATCGCGTTCGACACCACCTGCAGGCTCCACAGCGCCGGCTCCAGCGTCCGCCACACGCGCAGCAGCATCGAGTTGCCGCTGGTGGCGAGCACCTGCCGGTGGAACCGCAGGTCGGACTCCCGGAACGCGCCGATGTCGTGGTGGTCGGCCGCCTCGCTCATCCGCTGTACTTCGATCCGCAGCAGGTCGAGCTCCTCCGGCGGCACGTGCCCGGTGGCGCGCCGTGCGGCCGCGGACTCGAGCAGCACGCGGACCTCCCGCGCCTCGCGGGCCTCGACCTGGGAGATCTCGGTGACGAAGTTCCCCAGCCGGGGACGGTACGTGACGAGCCCTTCGTGCGCGAGGCGCCGTACTGCTTCCCTGGCCGGGGTCTGGCTGGTGCCGAGGACCCGGGCGATCTCGGACTCGACCACCCGCATCCCCGGAGCGAGCTCGCCGGACAGTATCCAGTCGCGAATCGCCTCGTAGACCCGGTCGGACAGCAACTCGGTGTCACTGGCCACCGGCGGCGCCGGGTGACCGACCCCGAGGGACACGCCGGCGGAGCGATAGTGCTGCGCCTCCTCCCGGCGTCGGCGCGAGACGGTCGACTGCGAGACGCCGTACGCCGCCGCCAGCTCCCGGGTTGAGAGGCGATGTCCGGAATCGGCCATCGATGTTGTCGCCGTCCCGCCGAGCTGGACCCGGTCCACCATCCGCGGGCGGCCGCTGCGCATCCCGTCGTCGAGACCGGCCATCCCCATCCGGAGGAACCGCCGGCGCCACTTGCCGACCGTGCCCGGGGTGACGTCGAGCAGGTCCGCTACCGCCTTGTTCGAGCGCCCTTCCGCGCTGGCCAGCACGATCCGGGCCCGCAGCCGCATCGCGTCGGTGGTCCGCGCGGCGGCCGCGAGCTGGCTGAGCGCGGTCCGCTCGGCCACCGACAGGGTCAGCGGCGACTTGGGTCTTCCGGCATCGGGCATGGCTGCATGGTGACCCCGTTCACAGCGTTCTGCCAACCCCTTCTGGCACGGACTTGTGACTCAGAATGTCCACTTTGCCGCGTAATCGTTGACACTTGGGCGCCGCGCTCTGCATCGTCACTCGATAACGACGCCCGGCCGCCCCCGACGCCGGGACGATGTGAGAGGACCTCGAAATGGCTCGTTCGGTACGCCGCAAGCTCGGCCTGCTGACCTCCGTTGTGATCCTGGTGGGCGCGGCGGGATGTGGTGGTGGCTTCAGCGACACCAAGGGCGCTGCTGGTGGCAGCACCGGCGAAGTACGCATGCTCGTCAACATCACCCCCAACCTCACGAAGAGTTACTGGGAAGGTCTGGTCAAGCCCTTCGAGGACGCCAACCCGGGTGTCGACGTGAAGATCGAGGCGCCGACCGGTTCCGGTGTGAAGGACACGTTGCCGCAGCTGCTCGCGGCCGGCAACGCGCCGGATGTCGTCGAGACGCTGATGGCCGACAAGGTGCTGGCCCCGCAGATGCTCGACCTGACCGGCGAGGCGTGGACCAAGGACACGCCGCTGGCCGAGCAGGCCGCGGTGGACGGCAAGGTCTACACCGTCGGTGTCGGCCAGCAGGCGCAGTCGCTGGTGTTCTACAACAAGGACGCGTTCGCCAAGGCCGGTATCACCGCGCCGCCGAAGGACCTGGACGAGCTGACCGCCGCCATGGGCAAGCTGAAGGCCGCCGGCTACCTGCCGCTGCAGACTGCCGGTGACTACGTGACCGGCCTGCAGTTGCTGCAGCTGAGCGACCCGTCGATCGCCACCGAGCACCCGGACTGGTACCAGAAGGTCAAGTCCAAGGAGCTCACCGTCGGCAAGACCATGCAGCCCCTGCTGGAGCGTTACCAGTCCTGGATCAAGAACGGGTACGTCGACAAGAACGCGCTCGGTCTGAAGGACGTCGGCGCGCAGACCAACTTCCTGTCCGGCAAGGCCGGCATGTACATCATGGGCAGCTGGTTCGTCCGGACCGCCGACGACGCGAAGCCGAAGTTCGACCTCGGCGTGTTCGCGGCGCCGCCGGCCGCCGGTCAGCCGTCGCCCGGCCCGCAGGGTGTCACGATGGCCGCGCCGTACATGGTGCTGAAGTCGACCAAGCAGCGGGACCTCTCGGTGAAGCTGGTGCAGTGGCTGGTCACCGACAAGGGTGCGGTGCAGAGCCAGCTCGCGCAGGACGGCAACTTCCGCAAGGGCTACACCGACAAGCTGTCGCCGCTCGGCAAGCAGGTGCAGGACATCCTCGACCAGGCGCCGAAGGGTGTCGCCCAGGGCGAGGGGTACGGCGCGAACACGCTGCCGCAGGGCTTCAACGGTGAGTGGAACAAGGCGGTCCAGAGCCTCTACACGGGGAAGAGTGCCAAGGACGTCGCCACCCGCATCGACAGCTGGATGGGCTCGAAATCGTGAGAGCCCGTCTGACGACCCTCAGTATGGTCGGCCCGGCCCTGGTGCTGTTCGTCGTCATGCTGGTCGTCCCGGTCGGTCTGTCGCTCTACCTGAGCCTGACCGACTGGGACGGCTACAGCGCGAATCCGGCGTTCGTCGGGCTGAAGAACTACGTCAGCCTGACGCACAGCGCCGAGGCCATCCGGGCCGGCTGGGTGACGCTGCTGATCGCCGCCGTCGGCACGGTCCTGCTCAGCTTCCTCGGACTCGGGTTCGCCCTGCTGGTGAATGGTGCGTCCCGGCTGAACTCGCTGTTCCGCATCGTGCTGTTCTACCCGCACGTGCTGAGCGCACTGGTCGTCGGCTTCCTCTGGAGCGCCGTCCTGGGTACGTCGGGAGTCGTCAACGGCTGGCTGACGTCCAAGGGCGCAGCGGTCCTGCCGTTCCTGTCCGACCCGAAGTGGGCGCTGGCGAGTCTGATCGCCGTACTGGTGTGGGCCGGGTTCGGTGTGAACGTGGTGCTGTACCTGGCGGGGCTGCAGACGGTGTCGAAGGACCTGCTCGAGGCGGCTCGTATTGACGGGGCGTCGAAGCGGCAGACGTTCTTCAACGTCACGCTTCCCGCACTGGCTCCTGTGGTGACGGTGAACCTGGTGCTGTCGCTGGTGACGCTGCTGAAGACGTACGACCTCGTGGTGTCGCTGACGGGAGGCGGTCCCGCTGGGTCCACGCAGACCGCGGCGTACCTCATCCTGTGGGACTCGTTCCACAACAACGCACTGGGCTTCGGCTCGGCGCAGAGCGTCGTACTGATGGTCATCACCGCCGGACTCGCTCTGACCGTCGCGCGGCTGCGAGCGCGCGCTGACCAAGGAGTGCAGGCATGAGCGCGCTCCGGATGCCCAGGGTGGCCACGTTGCAGTTCAAACCGGTACGCAGCAAGGGCTGGGGGCGCGTCGCGTTCATGGTCGTCGTCAGCGTGCTGATGCTGGTGCCGATGTACCTGCTGGTCGTCAGCGCGTTCAAGTCGCAGCAGGACATCCTGGCGCACCCGTTCTCGCTGTCACCGGACCAGATCACCACGGAGTACCTGAAGAAGGCCGCGACCAACCCCGACTTCAACATCCTCAAGGGGTACGCCGTCACGATCCTGTTCGTGGTCTCGGTGAACGTGCTGTCCGTGGCGCTCGCCGGCCCGGTCTCGTACGTGATCGCCCGGCGGAGCGAGAAGCGGTACCGGATGCTCCTGCTGCTGTTCGTGGCCGGAACGTTCATCCCGAGCCAGGTGCTGGTGATCCCGGTCGTCTACACGCTGAAGTTCCTCGGCCTGATGGGCACGATCCCCGGGTTCGTGCTGTTCGAGACCACGCTGACGCTGCCGTTCTCGATCTTCCTGTACGCCGGGTACATCATGACGATCCCGGCCAGCCTGGACGAGGCGGCCGCGGTCGACGGGGCCGGTAAGCACCGGGTGTTCTGGTCGATCGTGTTCCCGCTGATGAAGCCGGCCGTGGTGACGATGGTCATCCTGAACACGTTCTCGGTCTGGAACGACTTCGTGAACCCGCAGATCATCCTCGGCCCGGGCAGCGGTCTCTACACGGTCACCACCGGCGTGTACGCCGCGGTGAGCCAGTACTCCACCGACTACACGGTGGTCTTCCCGACGCTGCTGCTCGCGGTGGCTCCGTTGCTGGTGCTCTTCGTGCTGCTCCAGAAGCACGTGATCAGCGGCCTGACCGCGGGGGCGACCAAGGGATGAGCCAAGAGCCGATCATTGCCCAGACCCCGGTCGGTACGCCGCCCGCGTGGGCGATCATGCAACGCCGCCTGTTCGACGTGATGGACGAGGGCTGGTGGCTGTTCCGCGAGCGCTACTGCCTCCCGGACGGCAGCCTGCGGTACGCCGGTCCGATGCAGAGCCGCGACGGCGCGGACGACTTCTACGAGGCGTTCGTGAACTGGCCGGTGCTCTACCAGCTCGGTGGCGCGGACGACCTGATCGACGTGTCGAAGTGGCACTGGGAAGGCGTGACGCGACAGCTCACCGAGATGGGCTTCCTGGTCGACGAGTTCGAGCGCGGCTACGACTGGTTCCACATCGGCGAGTCGATGATCTTCTTCTACTCGCTGTGCGCGGCCGACCCGACCGACGAGGTGTTCCGCGAGCGCGCGTACCGGTTCGCGGAGCTGTACCTGCCGGAGTCGCCGGCCGGCAACTACGATCCGGTGCACCGGATCATCCGCGCCCCGCACAACGGCGCCGGTGGTCCACGCTGGGGCACCAACGACGAGTGGCACACGTTCGGCGCCAACCAGGCCAAGATGTCGCTGTTCGGTCTGCCGCTGGCCGGCGTACCGGGGATCAACGCCTGGGACGACCTGAAGGATCCGGCGAACGCGCGGCTGATGGGTGCGGAGATGATCCGCCGACTCGGTGCTGGTGACACCGCAGTCAACCTCGCGGCGACCACTCTGACCGCGAACGCCTGGCTCTACGACCACAGCGACCGGTTCGCCGCGTGGACGCTGGAGTACCTGGACGCGTGGGAGGAGCGGGCCAAGGCGAACGACGGCCTGCTGCCGGACAACGTCGGCCCGAACGGCATCGTCGGCGAGCTGCACGACGGACGCTGGTACGGCGGCAACTACGGCTGGAACTGGCCGCACGGTGTCTACAGCGTCGGCTCGGCCGCCTGCGTCGCCGCGCTGAACGGCGTCGTACTGACTGGTGACTCGAAGCGGCTGGACTTCGCTCGGCAGTTGCTGGACCACCTGTACGAGCGGGGGATCAGCGGTGCCGTCGACGAGACGGAGCTGAGCATCCGGGACCGTTGGGAAGCTGAGCTCGGCGAGGACTGTGCCAACCCGACGCTGCTGATCCCGAACCGGCACAACGACGAGGGCTGGTTCGACTACCAGCCCCCGCAGCTCGGACTGCCGATGTGGTTGTGGCAGGCCGCGTTCGAGTCGGGAGACCGGGACCGGTTGACGAAGCTGCGGGAGCGCAGCGGCTACGACTGGCGTACGGTCCGCGACTTCCGCAACAAGGAGGACGCCGGCCACGAGGCGCCCTGGCTCGCCTACCTGGCCGGGGACAACCCCAGCTACCCGGAGGAGATGCTGGGCGTTGCCCTGTCGCAGGTGCAGCGGCGGATGGACCTGATGGCCGTCGACACCGTCGACCCGGCCGAGATGAACATCCACCACTGGCAGCGACACAACCCGGTCGCCACCGAGGCCCTGCTCCAGCTGACCACCGGTACGCCGCAGCTGCTCTACAACGGCGGTCTGCTGCCGATGCGCGTCCTGTACCTCGACGCGGACCGCGGCCGCCCCGGACTGCCACCTGACGTCGCCGCACTGGTCGACACGGTGGAGCCGGACCGGACAGGACTGCAGCTGGTCAACCTGTCCGCTACCCAGACCCGCCGCGTGATCGTCCAGGCCGGCAGCTTCGGCACGGACCGCATCGACGAGGCCACGATCTCCACTGCGACAGGGGAGTACCCCGGCCCGTCACCGGCGTACACCTCGGTCCCGCCGACGCCGGGGACCCGGACGGTGGTTGTCGACAGCAACAGACTCGAAGTGACGATGCCGCCCGGCCGGACCATCCGGCTGGACCTGCGGCTGACCAGAGACACCTATCGCGCCCGCCATCTGGCGCTTGACTGAGGAGACATATGAGCAGCACGGAACAAGCCCCGGTGACGCCGGTCTGGGACCTGCCGGTGCGCGGCGAGAACCCGCCCGCATCGGATCCCGGACTGGTCGAGCGGCTGTCCGAGATCGGGTCGGCCACCGCCTGCGCCCGGTTGCACAACCAGGGCATCCGCCGGACCTTCGTCGACGGTCCGACCAGCATGTTCCCCGGCAAGAAGGTGGTCGGCCGCGCGCTGACCCTGCAGTTCATGCCGCAGCGTGAGGACATCGCCGACGGGCAGACCCAGGAGTACATCGAGCGCAGTACGGCGCTGTGGGCCGTGCTCGACGAGATCCAGCCCGGCGACGTCCTGGTGGTCCAGGCCTACGGCAGCCACACCACCGGCTGCTTCGGCGACATGCTGGTCCGCTACTTCAAGCTCCGTGGCGGGGCCGGCATCGTCGTCGACGGCCGGATCCGCGACGTACCCCGGGTGTCCGAGCTCGACGTACCGATCTGGTCGACCGGCGCCACCCCGCACTACGCGTCCCAGTCCGAACTGTTCCCGTGGGCGTACAACGTCCCGGTGGCGGTCGGCGGCGTCCTGACGCTGCCCGGTGACCTG
Organism: Kribbella sp. NPDC043289; assembly: GCF_056436705.1. Lineage (NCBI taxonomy): Bacteria > Bacillati > Actinomycetota > Actinomycetes > Propionibacteriales > Kribbellaceae > Kribbella > Kribbella sp. NPDC043289. The sequence goes on along the minus strand of NZ_JBWKCB010000007.1, from coordinate 394,601 downwards.
GTGCTCGCCGACGACGACGGAGCCGTCGTCGTCCCCCGGCAGCGTGCGCAGTCCGTCGTCGACGCGGCGGCCGAGCACGACGCCTGGGAGAAGTTCAGCCGGCGCCGCATCGACGAGGGCGCCCCACTGCGTGACTACTACCCCCTGACCGAGAAGACCCGTCTCGAGTACGAGCGCTGGCGATCCGAGAACGGGAACCACTGACCCTCTGAGAGGACCCCGCCCACATGTCCAAAAGAACCAGGCGGACGGCGCTCAGCGCCGTCGCCGGGGTGGTCGCTGCTGCCCTGGTGACGGTAGCGGCCGTCCAGATGAACGCCCAGCCCGCAGGTGCCGTCGACTGCAAGACCTTCTGGGTCGCGCCGAACGGTGACGACGCCGCCAAGGGCACCACCGAAGACCAAGCGTGGAAGACGGTCACCCGGGCTCGCGACGAGATCCGGAACAAGCACCTCAACGACCGGATGAACTGCGACATCACGGTCAACCTGAAGGCCGGCGAGTACCCGGTCACGTCGAGTATCGACTTCGACCAGCAGGACTCCGGGCAGAACGGCCACCGGGTCATCTACCGCAGCGTCGACGGCCCCGGGAAGGCGAATCTCGAGGGCGCCGAGGAGCTCACCGGGTGGACGCCGTACAAGGACGGCATCTACAAGACGAGCTTCGACAAGACCAAGCCGTTCTACACGCTGTTCGAGGACGGCAAGCGCGCCACCAACGCCCGTTACCCGAACCGGGCCACCGACGACACCTGGGCGCCGTACCTGACGTCGATCCTCTACCAAGAGGACAAGATGGACGTCCACAACTGGCTGTGGGGCAAGCCGGGCGACTGGGACCCCACCTGGGACATGAGCCAGGCGTCGGTGACGATCTGGTCCGGTGGCTCGTGGTCGTGGTTCACCGACACCATTCCGCTGCTGGACACCAACTTCAAGAAGACCCAAACCACCCTGAAGTACTTCACGCGTTTCGCGATGGTCAACAGCCGCGGCGGTTCGCGCTACTACTTCCAGAACTCACTGAGCTTCCTGGACCAGCCGGGTGAGTACTACGTCGACTTCAAGGGCGGTGAGGTCTACTACAAGCCGCGCGCGGGCACCATGGACGGTGTCAAGGTGATGCGGCCGACGGTGAAGACCGTGCTGAACCTGGCCGGCAAGTCGCCACAGGACCGGCTCCACGACGTCACGTTCGACGGGCTCGGAGTGCAGTACTCCGACTTCGTCAGCTGGTACCGCGTCGGCTGGAACGCGCCGGGCGACTCGGGCGTCGAGCACAAGTACCCGGAGTACGACCGGCAGATCGAGCTGCCCCGCGACCAGTTCGGTGCGATCACGCTGACCAACACCAGCCGCATCGACCTCAGCCGGATGCACATCTCCGACACCGGATACACCGGCGTCTTCATGCTGTACGCGAACGACCACACCAGGATCACCGACAGCCTGCTGGAGAACATCGGCAACGACGGCATCAAGGTCGAGGGCGGCTGGCCGGGGGAAGGCGACCTGACCAACCACCACACGTTCTCGAACCTGTTCATCGACCACATCGGTGAGCTGGTCCCGGGTGACGCGGCCGGCATCGAGCTGATGGACACCGGCAGCAACACGGTGACGAACGTCGAGGTCAAGCACAGCGCCCGCTACGGCATCAGCCTCGAGTCGCGGCCGGAGGTGCAGGACCCGGACCAGTACGAGAGCGGCAACACGTTCAAGTACATCAAGCTCGAGGAGATGGGCCTGGACTCCGGCGACATGGGTGCGTTCTACACCTACGGCGTCGACAACCAGGAGCCACACCCGATCCAGAACACCGTCGATCAGATGGTGATCGGTGACGTCATCCCGGACCCGTCGATGCCAGACGCGGGTGGTACCCGCGGCGTGCACATGGACGCCGGCGGCTGTGGGTTCGCGATTAGCAACGTGCAGGTCGGCAAGGTGACCGACCAGAAGTACCAGGCCTACAAGTGCAACACGGTCAGCAACGTGGACTGGGAGGCCGGCTTCGACACCTCGAAGATGGAGTACGACAAGATCGGCGTGCTGCCCACGTTCCCGTACGACGTCAAGGGGCGGTGACGCGGATGAGGCTCCTTGGCGGAGTGGTCATCGGAGTCACGCTGGCAATAGTAGGTGCGGGCACGGCCCTCGGAGCCGGCCCGAAGAACGAGGCCACCCGGTGTGACGCGCTGTGGGTCGCACCGGACGGCAACGACCAGAGTCCGGGCACGGAGAAGAAGCCCTGGAAGACGGTCGAGCACGCCCGCGACACCCTGCGGATGCGCGGCCACGCCGGCTGTACGGCGGTGGTGAACCTGAAGGCCGGCACCTACCAGGTCGACAACACGATCACCTTCGACGACCGCGACTCCAACGTGACGTACCGGAGCGTGGACGGGCCGGGCAAAGCCGTCTTCGAGGCGGGGCGGGAGGTCAGCGGCTGGACGCCGTACAAGGACGGAATCTTCAAGGCGCCGGTCGACGTCAGCCAGCCCTTCTACAGCCTGTACGCCGAAGGCAAGCGCGCCACCACCGCCCGGTACCCGAACCGGGAGTCGGACGAGAAGTGGGCGCCGTACCTGAAGTCGATCCTGTTCGACTCGACCAAGGAAGCGGTGCACGACCAGCTCGGGTTCAACACGGGTGACATCGACCCGTCGTGGGACCTGCGGCTCGGGACGAACTGGCCCGCGCAGGTGACCGTCTGGTCGGGCGGCTCGTGGTCGTGGTTCACCGACACGATCCCGATGCTCGACATCAACTTCACCAAGAAGCGGACCACGCTGGTCTACCCGGCGCGATACGGCTTCATCAACTCCGGTGGCGGCTCCCGCTACTACGTCCAGAACTCGCTGAGCCTGCTCGACCAGGCCGGTGAGTACTACCTGGACTACCCGGCGAAGACGCTGTACTACAAGCCGGCCGGCGGCACCATGGACGGTGTGAAGGTCTACCGGCCGACGCAGACGCAGGTGTTCTCGATCGAGGGCGCGTCCGTGAACCGGCGGGTGGAGAACCTGACGCTCGACGGCCTGACCATCCAGCACACCGACTTCATGGACTGGTACCGGTACGGCTGGAACGGCACGGGTGACTCCGGGGTCAAGCACAAGTACCCGAAGTACGACACCCAGATCGAGATGCCGCGGAACCAGTGGGGTGCGATCACCCTGACCAACACCCGCGGGGTGAAGCTGACCGGACTGCACATCCAGCAGACCGGGTTCACCGCGATCGAGCTGTTGTTCGCGAACGAGAAGACCACGGTCTCGGACAGTCTGCTCGAGCACATCGGCAACGACGGCATCAAGGTCGAGGGCGGGTATCCGGGTGAAGGCGACGTTGCCCATGGCAACACGTTCACCAACAACTACATCCACCACATCGGCGAACTGGTGCCCGGTGACTCGGCCGGCGTCGAGATCATGAACAGCGGCGGCAACGAGGTCAGTCACACCGTCGTCGAACACGGCGCGCGGTACGGCATCAGCATCGAGTCCCGTCCGGAGATCCCGAACGCGGACAACTACACCGGTGGCAACACCGTGCATCACGTGCGGCTGTCCCACCTGGCGCAGGACAGCGGTGACACCGGTCCGTTCTACGCGTACGGCGTCCGCAACCAGCCGCCGTACACGCCGGACGCGCAGGTGTCGCAGATGATCATCGACGACGCGAACGCCGACCCGTCGATGCCGGACGCGAAGCCGTACGGCGTGCACATGGACTTCGGCGGCTGCGGGTTCGCGTTCTCGAACATCAAGGTGTCGAACACCGAGAGCGACCCGTACCACGGGCCGTCCGCGGGACCGTGCGACACCTTCGCGAACGTCAGCTGGGAAGCCGGGTTCGACGATTCCGCGATGCAGTACGACCAGATCGGCGTACTGCCGTCCTTCCCCTACGAGAAGCCCTGAGAGTTCTGAGAGTTCTATGGATACCGAGAGGTTCTCGGGCAAGGTCGCGCTGATCACCGGAGGCGGCTCCGGGATCGGCGCGGCCGGCGCCCGCCGTTTCGCCGCCGAGGGCGGCACCGTAGTGGTCTGTGACCGCTCCTTCGCCGCGGCCGAGAAGGTCGCGGCGGAGGTCGGCGGCACGGCCTACGAGCTGGACGTCACCGACCTGGACCGGACGCTGGAGGTCGTCGCGTCGCTGGAACGTGTCGACGTGCTGGTCAGTGCGGCCGGTGTGGACGTCTGCGACACCGTGCCGAACACGTCACCCGACGAGTGGCGGACGATTCTGGACGTCGACCTGACCGGCGTCTACAACTCGTGCCGGGCCGTGCTGCCGCGCTTCTTCGAGCAGGGCGGTGGCGCGATCGTGACGATCTCGTCGGCGATCGGCACGGTCGGGGAGCGGAACAGATCGGCGTACTGCGCGGCGAAGGCCGGTGTGGAGAACCTGACCCGCGCGATGGCGCTGGACCACGGCCGGGCCGGCGTCCGGGCGAACTGCGTGGCGCCCGGGCTGATCGACACGCCACTGATCCGCAACGGCAAGGTCGGCGGCGCGGACGATCCGGGCGCGATGCAGGCGATGGTCGACCGGCACCACGCGCTCGGCCGGATCGGCCGTCCGGAGGAGGTCGCCGCGGCGATTGCGTTCCTGGCCAGTGACGATGCGTCGTTCATCACCGGCGCGGTGCTGCCGGTCGACGCGGGATGGACGGCGCAATGAAGATCCTGGGTGGATACCGGGTCCTGGACCTGTCCGTGGCGATGGCCGGGCCGCTGGCCGCTATGCGGCTCGGCGACCTCGGCGCCGACGTGGTCAAGGTCGAGCCGGTGTCGGGTGAGTGGCAGCGGCACACGTCCGCGGGCGGTGCAGCCGGGAACGAGGTCAACGCGTCGTTCCTGTCGCTGAACCGCAACAAGCGCAGTCTGGCCGTGGACCTCAAGTCCGACGAGGGCCGCGAGCTCCTGTACGAGCTGGTCCGCACTGCCGACGTGTTCCTGCAGAACTACCGGCCTGGCGTGGCTGCCCGGCTGGGCGTCGACTACGAGACCCTGCGCGCGCTGAAGCCGTCGCTGGTCTACGTCTCCATCTCCGGGTACGGCGAGAGCGGTCCGTACTCCGATTGGCCCGGACAGGACCTGCTGGTGCAGGCCATGAGCGGTGCGCTGTTCAGCTCCGGTCGACCGGACGAGCCGCCGGTCGCTGCGCCGTACTTCCTGGCCGACGCGGTCACGGCGTACAGCGCGTTCGAAGGAGTGCTGGCCGCGCTGCTGCACCGTGAGCGGACTGGTGAAGGTCAGCTGGTCCAGGTGAACATGCTGGACGCTGTGATTGCTTTGCAGATGCAGGAGCTGTCGGTGCACACCGTCGGTGGAGTGCCCCAGACACGGTCCGAGGAGGTCCACGCGCACAGCTACATCAGAGCGCCGTACGGGATCTTCACGACGGCGGATGGGTACATCTCGCTGGCGTTCGCCAACCTGCCGGTGCTGGCTGAGGTGCTGGACGCTCCACAGCTCGCCGGTCTGGACGCGGAGCGGGACGGGTTCGCCCGCCGCGACGAGATCGCCGCTGCGGTGTCGACGGCCCTGCTGCGCGAGACAACGGAGCACTGGCTGCTGAAGCTGCGTGAGCGCGGCGTCTGGTGCGGTCCGGTGCTGTCGTACGACGATCTGCGCACTGATCCGCAGGTGATGCACAACGAGTCGTTCGTGACCTACGAGCACCCGACAGAAGGCACGGTGACAACGCCTGGGTTCCCGTACCGCTTCAGCCGGACGCCGGCCGAAGTCGACCGACCGGCGCCGCTGGTCGGTGAGCACACCGATGAGCTGCTGGCCGAGCTCGGACTGTCGCCGGCGAAGCGACAGGCCCTGTTCGACCAGGGCTCGGTGGTATCGCCGTGACGGTGCTCTTACACGGCCTCACCTGGGACCACCCGCGGGGCTATCGACCGCTGGCCGACTTCTCGTACCCAGGTGTCGAGGTGCAGTGGGACCGGCAGCCGCTGTCGGGCTTCGAGTCCACTCCGCTGGAGGAGTTGGCCAGTCGCTACGACCTGCTCGTCATCGACCACCCGGGGCTCGGTGCGGCGATCGAGGCCGGGGCACTGCTGCCGGTCGAGGACGTCTTCTCGGCGGACGACCTGGCGACGTGGCAGTCGCGGGCAGTGCCGCCGACGTGGGACAGCTATCGGCTGGAGGGGCACGGGTGGGCGCTCCCACTCGACGCTGCGACGCAGACGTGCCTCTACCGGCCGGACCGGTTGGCTAAGCCGCCAGCGTCCTGGTCCGACGTGCTGGAGCAGTCCGGTGTAGTGCTCTGCATCGCTGGGCCGCATGCCGGTCTGATGTTGCTGGGTATGGCAGGAGACCGCTCTGGCGAGCACCTCCTCGACCAGAAGCGTGCTGTGGGAGCGCTGGAGTTGCTGCGTGCTGTCTGGTCGCGGAGTGAGCAGGCGTTCGCCGAGCTCGACCCGATCGGCATCCACGAGCTGATGGGTACGGGCGACCTCGTGTGCTGCCCGCTGGTCTACAGCTACGCCTACTACGGTCAGCCGACCGCTGACCGGGCCGCCTTGGCGTGGTCTGCCGCGCCTCGGCTGTTCGCTGGAGACTCGGTGGGCAACGGCACACTCGGTGGGACCGGGCTGGCCGTGACGCCGCGGGCCTACTCGAAGGTTCTCGCGGTCACAAAGTACGCGCGCGGCCTGCTCGACGTACGGACGCAGCTGGATCTGGTGTCCGCGGTCGGTGGGCAGTCCGCGACCACGGCGGTCTGGGAGTCGCCGGCGGTCGACGCGGCCTGGAACGGGCACTACTCCGCGACGCTCGAAACGGTACGGGCGTCGTACGTCCGGCCGCGGTTCGACGGGTGGATCGGGTTCCAGGACGAGCTGTCCGAGCGGGTGCGCGAGTTGCTGGACAACGACGACGATCCGGCCGCCGCGGTGGACCGGATCGAGGACGACTACCGGAAGGTGCGCGATGGATGACGGCCGGATCCGCTTCGAGACCGACGGGTACGTCGGCCTGCTGACCCTCGACCGTCCCGCGAAACTGAACGCGGCCACCCGGTCGATGAGCACCGAACTGCTCGAGCTGATCCCGCGCATCGACGAGGACCCGTCGATCCGTGCGGTCGTGGTGACCGGGGCCGGCGAGCGCGCGTTCTCGGTCGGCAGCGACATCAGCGAACTCGACCGGTACGACGGCCCGTGGCACTTCCGGAACCGCCGCGACTATTGCGACGCCCTGCGCTCGCTGCGCACTCCGGTGATCGCCGCGGTCAACGGTTACGCGTACGGCGGCGGGCTGGAGCTGGCATTGTCGTGCGACATCCGGCTGGCCTCGTCGACAGCGAGTTTCGCGGCGGCAGAGATCAAGCTCGGCTGGATCGGCGGTGGGGGAGTGACGGCGCTGCTCGCGGCCTCGGTGCCGGCCAGTGACGCGGCGACGATGCTGCTGACCGGTGACCCGATCGATGCCGTCGAGGCGCTGCGGATCGGGCTGGTGAGCAAGATCGTGGCCGCCGACGAGTTGTTGCCCGTCGCAACCGAACTCGCACACCGGATCGCCGCCCGGCCGCCGGTCGCGGCCGCCGCCGCCAAGGCGAACCTGCGGGCGGCCTGGTCGATGGGGCTGGAGGCGGCGATCCAGTACGAGCGCGAGCTGCAGGCAGTTGCCCTGGGCACCCGGGACGCGACCGAGGGACGGGCGGCGTTCGCGGAACGGCGTACCGGAAACTTCGAGGGACGGTGACGATATGGCGACCGAGATCGCTCCCGGGATCCATCAGCTCGCGACGGACTATCCGCACGTGTGCGGGCTGCCGCTCTGGCTGCATGTGATCGACGCGGGATCCGAACTGGTGCTGCTGGACGCGGGGATCGCGTCGACCCCGGAGTCCACGACGGCACCGGAGCTGGCGGCGCTCGGACTCGGGCTGTCGGATCTGACGTTGGTCGTGAACAGTCACGCGCATCCCGATCACATGGGCGGGAACGCCGTACTGCAGAAGCACAGTGGGGCGCGGTTCGCGGCGCCGGCGTTGGAGGCCGGGTGGCTCGAGGACAACGAGCGGTTGCTGGCCGAGCTGTGGGGTTCGGACCCGGACGCGCTGGATCTGACCGAGGCCGAGCGCTCCGAGTTGCTCGAGATGCTCGACGACCGGGTCCGCATCGACGTCCTGCTGCGCGACGGGGATCGGCTGCCCGGCGAGCGAGGTCTGCAGGTGATCACGACGAGCGGCCACAGCCCGGGGCACATCGCTGTGCTCGACGAACCTTCGCGAACACTTTTCACTTTCGACGACGTACAGGGGCGGGGACGGCCGTACCTCGACAGCTCGGTCTGGCTCGCGCCGCTGTACACCGACGTCGTGCGGTATACCAACGGATTGCGCCGGCTCCTCGAGTTGGACTTCGACGCGCTCGTCCCGTCGCACGGCGACGCCCTGGACGCGACCGCCGGGCGCCGGCAGATCGAGGAGAGCCTCGCCTGGGTCGACGACGTGAACACCCTGACCGCGGACCTGTTGCGAGCGAAAGGTTCGCTGACTGTCCGTGACCTGGCCGATGCTATCGGCACCGACCTCGGCGCCTACGGCGGCGTGAACCTGCAGACCGTCCGGATGGCCCGGGCGCATCTCGAACATCTGGCCCAACAGGGTGCTGCAGAGCCCCGCTGGCACCACCGGGGCTGAACCGCCGAACCTGTCGATTTCCTGTCGAACCGGTTCAAACCAGTCGAACTTCCGGAAGACACTGCCGATTCCCGCGAGACGCACCGCGCGGAGCTGCGCGACCCCCCAAGACGCGACAATATCGAACAAAGGGGAACGGAAAGCGCTCTCCCTTGGAGGGCGTCGGCAACCATCATGGGAGTCTCGCGTGGCTCGAACAGAGGCAATTTCCGGTCTCCGGACCGGCCGGTCCACATCGGAGGAAGACACCGCCCAGCCGGGATCCGGTCCACCGGGTTCGGCTACGGACAGTAGGTCCGGCCGGCGTTCGGGAGGGAAGCCGCTGTCCTGGTGGGCGCGCGCCCGCCGGGACAAGGTGCTGCTGCTGATGGCCCTGCCCGGGCTGGTGCTGCTGCTGGTGTTCCACTACCTGCCGCTGCTCGGGAACCTGATCGCGTTCCAGGAGTACCTGCCGTTCGTGCCGCTCGGCCGCAGCGCGTGGGTCGGGCTGGACAACTTCTCGGTCATCTTCAACGGTGATGCCGAGTTCCTCAACGCGCTGAAGAACACGCTGCTGATCACCATCGTCCAGGTGATCTTCGTGTTCCCGGCGCCGATCGCGCTCGCGCTGCTGCTCAACAGCCTGCTGTCGGAGCGGATCAAGCGGGTCGTGCAGTCGGTGCTGTACCTGCCGCACTTCCTGTCCTGGGTGATCGTGATCGCGATCTTCCAGCAGATCCTCGGCGGCAGCGGACTGATCAACAACTTCCTGCGCTCGCACGGGATGAACACCATCGACTTCCTCGGAAACCCGGACGGGTTCATCGCGCTGCTCACCAGCCAGGTGATCTGGAAGGACACCGGGTGGGGGACGATCCTGTTCCTGGCCGCGCTGACGCAGATCGATCCGGGGCTGTACGAGGCCGCGCGCGTCGACGGTGCCTCGCGGTGGCGGCAGCTGTGGCACGTCACGGTGCCCGGCATCCGCAGCCTGATCATCCTGCTGCTGATCCTGCGGCTCGGCGACTCGCTGACCGTCGGTTTCGAGCAGATCATCCTGCAGCAGAACCTGGTCGGCAGACCAGCCAGTGAAGTACTCGACACGTACGTCTACAACAACGGCGTACTAGCAGGCCAATGGGGAGTCTCAGCGGCCGTTGGGTTGGTCAAGGGTCTGTTCGGCGTCGCCCTGGTGATCGGCGCCAACAAGGTCGCACACATCTTCGGTGAGTCTGGGGTGTACCAGAAATGACGACGAATATGAGTGTGCAGAAAGGCATCGACGACGCTCCTGGGATGCCGTCGCGGGCGTTGAAGGGTGTCGTACTGCTGGTGTGTTGCGCGATCGTCATCATCCCGTTCATCGGGGTGATCTCGACCAGCATCGCGAGTCAGGAGCACGTCACGAACTCCGGTGGGTTCGTGCTCTGGCCGGACGCGTTCAACCTGGACGCGTACAAGTCCATCTTCAACGGTGGTGTGGTGCAGCGGGCGCTGGTGATCAGTGTCGTGATCGCCGCCGGCGGCACGCTGATCAGCCTGGCCGGGTCCACGATGCTGGCGTACGCGCTCAGCCGGTCCGGCTCGTTCGGGCAGCGGCCGATCCTGCTGATCGTGTTGTTCAGCCTGCTGTTCAGCCCGGGCCTGATCCCGAACTACCTGGTGGTGAAGGAGTTCGGGCTGCTCGACTCGTTGCTGGCGCTGATCCTGCCGACGGCGATCAGCGGCTTCAACGTGATCGTGCTGCGGTCGTTCTTCATGAGTATCCCGGACTCGGTCCTGGACTCGGCCCGGATCGACGGGGCCGGCGACTTCCGGATCTTCTGGTCGGTCGTGCTGCCGTTGTCCAAGGCGGTGCTCGCGGTCGTCGGGTTGTTCTACGCGGTCGGGTACTGGAACGCGTTCTTCAACGCGATGCTCTACATCAACGACACCGCGAAGTGGCCGTTGCAGCTGGTCCTGCGGACGTACGTCATCAACAACACCGAGCTGAGCAGTGGTGACCTCGGTGGTGCCGGGGCGGATCAGCTGCCGCCGCAGGAGTCGATTCAGATGGCGATCCTGGTCGTGTCGCTGGTACCGATCCTGATCGTCTATCCGTTCCTGCAGCGGCACTTCGCCAAGGGCATGATGACCGGCGCGGTGAAGGGGTAACGACATGACGATCAGCAGAAGAAGACTCCTCGGCGGATCGATCGCCGCGATGGCGACGGCCGGTGGTCTCAGCGGGTGCTCCACGGTGACCCGCTCCGACGACATCGCGGCGCTGAACAAGCCGGTCGCGTTGCCGACGTACAAGAGGTTCGAGGGACCGAAGCCGGACCTGCCGCGGAGCCATCCGTTGATGCCGGACTGCTTCTACAAGTTCCCGGCGGATCCGACGAAGGTGACCGACGGGCCACCGGGCAACGGCGTCGCGGTCACGGGCTCGGCGCCGACGTCGAACCCGATCCCGCCGACGGCGGACCGCAACCCGTACTGGCAGGAGCTGAACAAGCGGCTCGGCGCGCCGCTCGAGCTCAACATCACCTCGGCGGCCGACTACTCGAACAAGTTCGCCACCGCGGTCGCGGGTGACACGCTGGGCGATCTGTTCAACGTCGACGGTGGGTTCGCGTACCTGCCGCAGTTCCTCGAGGCGCGGGCGCAGGACCTGACGGAGTACCTGTCCGGCGACGCGATCCTCGACTACCCGTTCCTGGCGAACGCGCCGGCGGACTCGTGGCGGGGCTGTGTGTTCTCCGGCGGTATCCGGGCGGTGCCGATCCAGCGTGGCGTGATGTCGTCGAACACGCTGCTGGCCCGGCAGGACCTGCTCGATCAGCTCGGCGTCGAACTCGAGACGGCGAACGTCGACGAGCTGATGAAGGTGGCCGCGGCGGTCACCGACGGGAAGAAGAACCGGTGGGCGTTCGCCGTCCCGCCGGCGGCGGCGCTGAGCGCGATGCTCGGGCTGCCGAACGGCTGGGAGGTCCGCGACGGGCGCCTCGTCCACAGCCGGGAGGTCCCGGAGCACAAGCAGATGCTGTCGATCACCAAGCAGATGCAGGCGCAGGGCCTGATCCATCCGGACGGCATCGCGAAGGCCAACCAGAAGGTCTGGTTCACCCAGGGCTCCGCGGTCCTGACGCAGGACACGTACTCGTCGATCCAGAGCTTCTACCGGCGAGCGACGAACAAGGAGTTCAGCATCACGATCCCGGTGCCGCGCGGTCAGGACGGCAAGGTCGGGCGGGTGCTGCTCGGGTCGCCGAACAACTCGATCGCGGCGATCCGGCCGAGCTCGCCGGACCGGATCAAGACGTTGCTCGGGGTGCTGAACTGGTTCGCCGCGCCGTTCGGCACCGAGGAGTACCTGTTCCGCAAGTTCGGTCTGCCCGGCCGGCACTACACGCTGAACGGGACCGATCCGCAGCTGACGAAGGACGGCGGCAGCGAGGTGTGCCTGGGTGAGTTCCCGATCCAGTACCTCGCCGACGGTCCGTACCCGCTCTACTTCCCCGGTCACCCCGAGGCAGTGGACATGGCCCACAAGCACCTCAAGGAGGTTCTCCCGACCGCGATCCTGCCGCCGACGTACGGCCTGTACTCGTCGACGCAGTCCACCAAGGGCAAGATCCTCGACACCCGGATGGATGCCCTGACCAAGGACATCCAGCTCGGCCGCAAGGACATCAACTCCTGGGACGAGGCGGTGGCCGACTGGCGGAAGTCCGGTGGCGACGCCATCCGGGGCGAGCTGGAACAGGCGCTGTCGGTCCAAGGCAGGAAGTGAAGTGACCGCGTGCACCGCCTCTCGGGGCGGTGCGCGCGGTCAGCATTACTCGCAGTACTAGTTGCAGCGGAGGGTATCGAGGTCAGGCGCGGCACCCATCGCCGCGTTGCCGGCGTCGTTGGGGTGCAGACCGTCCCCACCGTCGTACGCCGCGGCGAGGCGCGACGGGTCGGCGGGATCGCGGGTCGCCGCGTCGAAGTCGACCACACCGTCGAAGTCAGGGCTGGTGCGGATGAAGGTGTTGACCGCCTGGCGGATCGCCTCCTTCTCAGGCGTGTAGACGAACGAGCTGCCCATCGGCGTCAGCGTCCCGCCGACGATGCACCGCCCGGACGCGTGCACCCGCTCGATCAGCTGGCGGTAGCCGGCGAGCAGTTGCTCCGTGGTGGCGCCGGCGTAGATGTCGTTGATCCCTTCCAGCACGAGCACCGTCCGTACGCCGGGCTTCGTCAGCACGTCCTTGTCCAGCCGGGCGAGCGCACTCGCGCCCGCGCTCCCGGCCTTCGCGACGCCGCCGAGGACACGGTTGCCCGAGATCCCCTCGTTGGAGATCGCCAGCCGGCGCGGCTCGGGCAGTTTCGCGTACCGGTCGGCGAGGACGTCCGGCCAGCGGCGGTTCGTGTCGATCGCCGTACCGACCGAGGACGTGATCGAGTCGCCGAGGGTGGCGACCGTCTCCACCTGTTGTGGTGCGTCGACGATCGCGGCGTTGACGAAGTACCAGGCCGAGGACTCGGTTTGGTACGCCGTACTCGTCTCGTCGTCGGCGTGATCGCCGGAAGTGGACTTGTAGCTGTGCTGCATGGAGCGGTTGTGGGCGGTGATGATGCCGGTGGTGCCGACGACGTGCAGGCTCACCGTCAGGCTCGTGGTGGCCGGGACGGTCCCGGGGAGTGGATCGCTGATCGCCATCGCGCCGGGCGGGATCGTCACCGTCGTACTGCCGCTGAACGTCAGCTGCCGGCTCGACCCCGCGACCACGCTCGCGCCGGAGTCCTGCCGGCCGACGTACACCGAGTCCGACACCAGCGGCTGGTCGCCGTTGGCGTTGGAGATCCGGATCCGCAGATCCTTCCCGCCGACGGAGGTCCGCACGACGTTCCGCACGGTCACGTCGTTCAGCGTCCCGCCGGCGATGTCGTCCGCCGCACCCCAGGTCGTCACCAGTCGCGACCCGGTCTCGGACGGTCCTGACGAAGCCGCGGAGTCCACCAGACCGCCCGCGCCCACCGCCACCACCAACAAACTCGCGCCGACCCGGCGCCAAGAAGAAGTCATCATGCCCATCAAGTCACCCCCGAATAGCCATGCGTGCAATCGTTTGCACTAGATCACGCGACGAACGGCCCATTCCCCGAGCCGAACGGTCGATCGGCAGCTCGACAGGACGTGTACGCCCACCGCCGCCACTCCCACGCCTGACGCCCGTCCCGATCCCCGCGCAGTGGCCGTATACGTACTGTCGACCTGCCGGTAGTGCGACGATCGGCCCATGCTCCTCGTCCCCGCCGACCCCCTGAACCCGCGCCGCGTCGACCCGCACTTCGCCGCCCAGGCCGGCGCGGCGCGCGAGTACGGCGTTCCGGTCGCCCGGATCGACCACGACGCGTTGGCCGACCCGGCCGCCGCGGTCGCGGGCGTGCCGGCGTCGGACGATGCCGTGTACCGCGGCTGGATGATGACGGCAACGGAGTACGACGGATTCGCGGCCGCGCTCGCCGCGCGCGGGGTCACGCTGCGAACGTCGGCGGCCGACTACCGCGCGGCGCACGAGCTGCCCGGTTGGTACGACACGCTGCGGGGGCTGACCCCGGATTCGGTTTGGACCGCGGGTGACGACGTCGACGAGCTGGTGCACGCGGCTGGGCAGTTGGGCCGTGGGCCGGCCGTGCTGCGGGACTACGTGAAGTCGATGAAGCACTACTGGCACGAGGCCGCCTACGTTCCGGACGTCGCCGACGGCAGCGGAGTCGAGCGGGTCGCCCGGCGGTTCCGGGAGTTGCGGGAGGACGCGTTCGCCGGCGGATTCGTGCTGCGCCGGTTCGAGGAGTTCGAGGGGGCCGAGGCGCGGACCTGGTGGGTCGATGGGCGGTGCGCGCTGGTCACGCCGCACCCGGACACGCCGGACGAGCTGCCGGACGGACTCGAGATCGCTGAGCTGGAAGCGGTCGTGCGCGGTCTCGGGTTGCCGTTCGTGACGGTTGACGTGGTCAGGCGGGCCGACGGAGCCTGGCGGGTGGTCGAGCTCGGGGACGGCCAGGTGAGCGACTGGCCCGCGTCGCAGGACCCGGCGGGGGTGGTGGATTGTCTGTTCGGGGACAATGGACCGCGATGACGCTGACTGACGGACTTTCCGGGACCACTGAGCCTGACGACCTGTTCGACGCCTTCCAGAGGTGGGTGGGGGAGCAGGGGATCTCGCTGTACCCGGCTCAGGAAGAGGCGTTGATCGAGGTGATGACGGGGTCGAACGTGATCCTGTCGACGCCGACCGGGTCGGGCAAGAGCCTGGTGGCGACCGGCGCGCACTTCGCGGCGCTGGCGAACGGGCAGCGGACGTTCTACACCGCGCCGATCAAGGCCCTGGTCTCGGAGAAGTTCTTCGCGCTGTGTGACGTGTTCGGCGCCGACAAGGTCGGGATGCTGACCGGTGACGCCTCCGTCAACGCGAGCGCCCCGATCATCTGCTGTACGGCGGAAGTCCTCGCCAACGTCGCCCTGCGCGAAGGGGACGCCGCCGACGTCGGTCAGGTGGTGATGGACGAGTTCCACTTCTACTCCGAGCCGGACCGCGGCTGGGCCTGGCAGGTCCCGCTCCTGGAGCTCCCGAAGGCGCAGTTCATCCTGATGTCCGCGACCCTCGGCGACGTCGAGCGGTTCAAGATCGACCTGTCCCGCCGCACGGGCCGCCCGACCGCGATCGTCGCGTCCGGCGAACGCCCGGTCCCGCTGATCTACAAGTACGTCACCACCGCGCTGCACGAGACCCTTGAGGAACTGCTCACCACCCACCAGGCCCCGGTGTACGTCGTGCACTTCACCCAGGCCGCCGCGCTCGAGCGGGCCCAGGCGCTGATGAGCATCAACGTCTCCTCGAAGGAGGAGAAGGAGAAGATCAAGGAGCTGATCGGCCACTTCCGGTTCAGCAAGGGGTTCGGGCGCACCCTGCAGCGATTGGTGCTGCACGGGATCGGCGTCCACCACGCCGGCATGCTCCCGAAGTACCGGCGGCTCGTCGAACAGCTCGCGCAGGCCGGTCTGCTCAAGGTCATCTGCGGCACCGACACCCTCGGCGTCGGCATCAACGTCCCGATCCGCACCGTCGTCCTGACCGCGTTGAGCAAGTACGACGGACGCCGCCAGCGGATCCTGAAGGCTCGGGAGTTCCACCAGATCGCCGGTCGCGCGGGCCGCGCCGGGTACGACACGTCGGGCACCGTCGTCGTCCAGGCGCCGGACCACGTCGTCGAGAACGTGAAGGCCCTGGCCAAGGCCGGTGACGACCCGAAGAAGCAGCGCAAGGTGCAGCGGAAGAAGCCGCCGGAAGGGTTCGTCACCTGGGGCGAGGAGACCTTCGACCGCTTGGTCGCGGCCGAGCCCGAGGCGCTGCAGTCCCGGATGCGGGTCAGCCACGCGATGCTGCTCAACGTCATCGCCCGCGACGGCAACGCCTTCGAGAGCATGCGGCAGCTGCTCCGCGACAACCACGAGGACTCCCGGGCGCAGGTCCGGCTGATCCGCCGCGCGATCCAGATCTACCGCACACTCGTCACCGCCGGCGTCGTCGAGCGGCTCGACGCACCGGACGAGAACGGCCGGATCCTGCGCCTGACGGTCGATCTGCAGAAGGACTTCAGCCTGAACCAGCCGCTGTCGACGTTCGCGCTGGCCGCGCTCGACCTGCTCGACCCGAACGACCCGGCGTACGCGCTGGACGTGGTCTCGATCATCGAGGCGACGCTGGAGGACCCGCGCGCGGTGCTCTGGGCGCAGGAGCACCACGCCAAGGGCGAGGCCGTGAACGCGATGAAGGCCGAGGGGATCGAGTACGAGGAGCGGATGGAGCTGCTCGAGGACGTCAGCTGGCCGAAGCCGCTCGAGGAGTTGCTGGAGGCAACCTTCGAGATGTACCGGCAGACGCACCCGTGGATCGCGGACGCCGGCCTGTCACCGAAGGCCGTCGTCCGGGACATGTTCGAGCGGGCGATGACGTTCGGCGAGTTCATCGGGTACTACGGACTCGCGCGCTCCGAAGGCATCGTGCTGCGGTACCTCAGCGACGCGTACAAGGCGCTGCGGCAGACGGTCCCGCCGGACAAGGCGAACGAGGATCTCGAGGACCTGATCGAGTGGCTCGGTGAGGTCGTGCGGCAGACGGACTCCAGCCTGCTCGACGAGTGGGAGGAGCTCACCAACCCGGCCACCGAGGAGACCGTCGAGGTCGTGCCGGCAGGTCCGCGCCGGATCACCTTGAACACCAGGGCGTTCCGCGTCCTGGTCCGGAACGCGATGTTCCGCCGGGTCGAGCTGCTCGCGCTGCACCGCTGGGCCGAGCTCGGTCAGCTCGACGGCGAGTCCGGCTGGGACGCCGCCCGCTGGGCCGAGGCCGGTACGGCGTACTACGCCGAACACGACGTGGTCGGGACCGGTCCGGCCGCCCGTGGTCCCGCACTGTTCCTGGTCGAGGAGCACCCGGGCTACTGGGAGGTCCAGCAGATCATCGACGACCCCGAAGGCAACCACGACTGGCGCCTCACCGCCACGGTCGACCTCGACGCCTCCGACGAAGCCGCCGAACTGGTCCTCGAACTGGTCTCGTTCAAGCCGTTGTAGGCCACTCCACGTCGACCTCGGTCTCGGCCGCGTAGTCCACACCCGGTACGTCGAAGCCGTAGAGCCGGCGTACCTCGGCGAGGAACCAGGCCGCGTCCGCGACCTCGGCGATGTTGTCCTGGGTCGCCGACTCCCACTGGGTGCGGACGGCGGACTGGACGTCGTCCGTCAGCTCCCAGCGGTCGAGGCGGATCCGGCCCTCGTCGTCGAGGTCGAGCGGGGCCTCACCGGTGAGCTGGTCCCACAGCGCGATCGACTGCTCGACCGGGGTCTGCAGGCCGGTCACCTTGTGCAGCAGGCTGACGTAGAGCCCGATGCCGGGGATCGCGGACGACGCCTGGGTGACGGCGGCACCGTTGACCGAGGTCATCGCGGTCACGCCGTCCTTCGCGAGATTCAGCGCGGTCTGCTCGAGATCCGCCTTGGCAGCGCCGATCGAGCCCTGCCGGTACAGCGGACCGGTCAGCTCCGAGCCGATGTAGGTCAGCGCGACCGTGTTGAAACCGGGCTTGAGCAGGTCGCGTTCCTGCAGCGCGGTGATCCACCGGGCCCAGTCCTCGCCGCCCATCACCTTCACGGTCTGCGCGATCTCGTCGTCGGTCGCGACGTCGATCCCGACCTCCTGCAGCACCGGCACACCGTCCTCGAACGCGAGGCTCTTCGTGGTGTGCGGAGCACCGATCGACTTCAACGCCGACTGGTACGTCGCGCCGTCGCGCGGGTCGACGCGGCGCGGCGCGGCGACGCTGTAGATCAGGTGGTCGATCCCGCCGAGCTGCTCGGCGATCAGATCGAGGACGTCGTCCTTCGTGGTGTCCGCGAACGCGTCGGCGTTCACGAACGTCCACGACCGCCCGAGCTCGGCGGCGAGCGCGGCGGTCTCCGCAGCGCGGTACCAGCCGGCGGTCGCCGTACGGCGGGCCGTCGCGGCCTTCTCGAACGAGATGCCGATGCCGTCGACGCCGTACCGGGCCAGGCCCGCGATCGTCGCGGCGAGGCCGTAGCCCGAGCTGGAGCCGACCACGAGGGCCGTGCGGCGTTCCGGCGTACGGGACTTGACCTGCTCGGCCATGTCGCGGACGACGCGGGCGCAGCCGGCCGGATGCGAGTCGAGGAACAGGAATCCACGGCCCAGGGGCTTGATCACACGCTGCGTCATCGTCAGTTCCAATACATCTCGGGGTCGTCAGCCTCGACGACGACGTCGGCACCGAGCCGCCGCAGGTTGCCGGCGAAGTCGGTGTAGCCGCGGTGCACGTGGTGTGCCGCGGACACCCGGGTCTCACCTTCGGCCGCGAGCCCGGCCAGCACCAGCGCGGCGCCCGCGCGAATGTCGGAGGCGACGACGGGTGCGCCGGACAGCCGCGGTACGCCGCGGACGACCGCGTGATGCCCGTCGGTCTGGATCTGCGCGCCCAGCCGGGTCAGCTCCTGCGCGAACGTGAACCGGCCCTCGAACAGGTTCTCGGTGACCATCGCCGCGCCGTCACTGAGCGCGTTCAGCGCGATCACGAAGGCCTGCAGGTCGGTGGCGAACCCGGGGTACGGCAGCGTCACGACGTCCACCGGCTTCGGCCGGTCGTGCATCCGGACCCGGAAACCGGGGTTCAGCACGGTGATCTCGGCGCCCGCCTTGTGCAGCTTGTCGAGCGGCAACTCCAGGTGCTCCGCGTGCCCGTTGACCACGGTGATGTCACCCTTGGTGATCGCGGCCGCGAACGCCCAGCTCCCGGATACGATCCGGTCCGGCACCACGACGTGGTCCACCGGGTTCAGCAGCCCGTCCACGCCGGTGATCTCGATCCGCGGCGAGCCGGCGCCGTCGATGTGCGCGCCCATCTCGACCAGCATCTGCGCGATGTCCTGGATCTCCGGCTCGCGGGCGGCGTTCTCGATGATCGTCGTACCCTTCGCGAGCACCGCGGCCATCATCAGCGTCTCGGTCGCGCCGACGCTCGGGAAGTCCAGCCAGACCTCGGCGCCGTGCAGGCCCTGCGGGGCCTCGGCGATCACGAAGCCGTGCTCGATGTGCACCTTCGCGCCCATCGATTCCAGGCCGGCGACGTGCATGTTCAGCCCGCGGGAGCCGATGTTGTCGCCGCCCGGCAGTGCGACCTCCGCCTGGCCGCAGCGGGCCAGCAGCGGCCCGAGCACCGAGATCGACGCCCGCAGCTTGCGCACCAGGTCGTAGTCGCACTGGTGCTTGACCGTCCCCGGTACGGCGATCGTCGCGAGCTGATTGTCCGCGTCCACCTTCACCGAACACCCGAGCGTGTCGAGCAGTTGCGCCATGAACGTGACGTCCAGAATGCCCGGCACCTGCCGCAGCGTCGTCGTGCCTTCCGCCAACAGCGCAGCCGCCATCAGCTTGAGCACACTGTTCTTCGCCCCGGCCACCTCGACAGTGCCGTCGAGCCGTGCCTCACCCGCGATCCGAAACCGTTCCACCGGTCGACTGTAGCGTCTGCGCCTCGACATATTGATTCGGGCAGCGGCGAGCAGGTGCTCGGCGGAGTGCAGCGCAAGGCGGAGAGCGAGGTGCGGAGTGGGGTTCTCCGTGCCTCGCTCTCCAACGCGGCGCTGTGCCCGCCGAGTGCCGCGCAGTGCGGCCGAATCAATGTGTCGAGGCGCGGGCTCCCGGGGTTTGCGTAGAGTCCTGGCATGGCTGTGAACTTGACGCGGATCTACACCCGCACCGGTGACGCCGGCGAGACTCGCCTCGGCGACAACTCGACGACCTCGAAGACCGATCCGCGCCTCGCGGCGTACGGCGAGGTCGACGAGGCGAACTCCGCGATCGGGGTGGCCATCGCGGCCGGGCACCTGAACAGCGCGATCGTGGTGTTGCTCACCCGGATCCAGAACGACCTGTTCGACGTCGGCGCGGACCTGTGCAACCCGATCTCGCCGAACCCGGAGTACCCTCCGCTGCGCATCACGCAGGACTACATCGACCGGCTCGAGGGCTGGTGCGACGACTACAACGGGCGACTGACCAAGCTGCGGTCGTTCATCCTGCCGGGTGGCACCGAGGGCGCGGCGTACCTGAACGTCGCCCGCGCGGTCGTCCGGCGCGCCGAGCGGGCGGGGTGGGCCGCGGTCGAAGCGCACGGCCCGTCGGTCAACCTGCTCTCGATCACGTACCTGAACCGCCTGTCCGACCTGCTGTTCATCCTCGGCCGGGTCGCGAACCTGTCGTCCGGTGGCGACGTCCTCTGGGTCCCCGGCGGCGAGCGCGACTAACCGATCTCCCAACTGAAGGGCATGCGGAGCACACCGGCCGGCGGCAGCCCGAGTGCGGTGTAGAGACCGGTGGTCAGGCCGTCAAGCGTCAACGGTGCCGCGCTGACCGCCAGATCATCGGTCGTCGTGGGGGCGCGCAGCTGACTGAGCAGGTTCCGGTGCGGGACCGAGGTCACACCGATCTCCTCGCGGTCCAGACCGGCCCGGGTGCAGGCGAGCATCAGCGCGTGCTGGAAGCCGCCGAGCTCGTCGACGAGTTTGTGACTGTGCGCGTCGGCACCGGTCCAGACCCGTCCGCGGGCCAGCGACTCCAGGCGGTCCTCGGCCAGTCCACGGTCCTGCGCGGCCTTCGCGACGAAGTCCTTGTAGATGCGGTCGAGGGTCTCCTCCAGCCGCGCCCACTGCTCGTCGGTGAACTCCTCCTGCGCCGAGTACATCTGCGCGTTCGTGCCCTCGGACACGGTCTCGCGCGAGATCCCGATCCGCCCGAGCGCATCGCGGACGACGCCCTTACCGGTCAGCACGCCGATGGAGCCGGTGATCGTGCCGGGCTGCGCGACGATCACGTCGGCCGGCATCGCGACGAAGTACCCGCCGGACGCCGCCACGCCGCCCATCGACGCGATCACCGGTCGTCCGGTGGACCGGAGCCTCAGTACTTCGTTGCGGATCGCGTCCGAGGCGACGTACGAGCCGCCCGGGCTGTCGACCCGCAGCACGACGGCTTTGACGTGCTCGTTCGCGGCGACGGCCCGGAGCGCCGCGCCAACCGTGTCCGAACCGGAGCTGGGGCCACCCATCGGGCTGTTGGAGTTGCGCCCGACCGAGATACCGCCGGTCACCCTGACGACCGCGACCAGCGGTTTCTGCGGCCAAGGGAGGGTCTTGCGGAGTTCGTCGAGGGTGCGCGGGCCACGCCGGATGTAGCGCTCGGCGAGCAGCCTGTCGTCGTACTGCAGCTGCTTCTCGAGCTCGTCGTACACATCCGACCGGTAGCCGAGTCGATCGACCAGTCCGGCGTCGAGACCGTCCTGCGCCGGCAGAGGAGCGGTGTTGACGAGCTCCCGGACCCGCGCGGTGTCCAGACGCCGCCGTACGGCAATGCCCTCGACGATCTGCTCGTACGCCGACTCCGCTAGCCGCGACGCCATCTCGCGCGCCGGCCCGGTCATCTCCTTCTCGGTGAAGGTGTCCGCAGCGGTCTTGTACTCACGCCGCTTGCCGAACTGCGGGATCACGCCGGCCTTGTCGAGCGCACCGCGGACGAAGACGGCCTGCACGGACACACCCGTGATGGCGAGGTCACCGGACGGCTGCACCCAGATCTCGTCGAACGCCGTGGCCAGGTAGTAGGGCACCGTGCCTTGACCGGTCTCGCCGAACGACTCGGTCCACGCGACGGCCGGTTTGCCCGACGTACGGAAGTCGGTCACCGCCTCGCGCAGCTCCTGCACCTGCGCGAGTGACAGCCGGTGCCCGCCGAGGTGGGCGACCACGCCGACCACCGCGTCGTCCCGCCCGGCTTTCCGGAGTGCGCCCACCAGCTCCCGCAGGGTCGGCAGGTGCCGCGCACGGAACGCGGCGACCGGCGAAGCGGGCGGCGTCTCGAGTACGCCACGGGTCAGATCGAGCTCGAGCAGTGTCCCCATACCCCGACCCTAGACCGTGCCTGCAAGCTCGTCCGGTAGTTCGGATCGGTAGTTCGTTTCAGGAGTGGTTCGGATCAGGAGTGGTCGAGCAGGCCGCGCGCGGCGGCCTCGTCGCGCGGCCAGACGTAGATCGTCCAGCCGTCCTTGGTCCGTGCCGCGGTCGCCTTGATCCCGAAGTTCTTCAGCTTCGACACCAGCACCCGGGCCTCGTTGTAGTTCTGCACCGTACGGATGTCGGTGAGCAGGCCGAACGCGTCCCGCTCGGCCGGTTTGGTGTCGACGCGGCGGACGAGCGAGCCGCCCTTCGCCTTCGAGAACGCCCACTTGCACAGCAGCACCATCACACCGGCGAGGGCGACGGCCACCACCGGGAACAGGAAGTACTGCTCGGCGTACACAGGCTCCATTGTCTCGCGAAACAAAAGATCCGTGAGGTCTTGGCAACCTTCTGTGTCTCCAGGGAGTCTTTACGGACACAGAACGCTGCCACGCGGCCGATGTCTCGGGGGCCGCCGGAAGAGCGGAGGGCACGGACATGCTCGCACCGACCCACACCAAGCCCGACAACCCTGGCGACCCTGGAAACGTGGTTCACCTGAGCGGCATCCTCGACGTGCGCTCGGTGGGCGACGTCCGCCAAACGCTCAACCAACTGATCGACACCTCCGTCGGCGACGTGATCGTCGACCTCGAGGAACTCGACGCCGTCGACGCAACCGGCCTCGGCCTCCTGGTCGCGACCCACCGCCGGACCCAACTGCTCGGCCGCCAACTGGTCCTCTGGCACCCGCTACCGGCAGTCGTCCGGATCCTCGCGGTCACCCGCCTGCACCGAGTCCTCCACGTCGAACGCACCCCGCTACCGATCAGCGCGTAGCCGCGGATCCCCAGGCCATCACAATCGCCGGTCCGCCGGCGGCTCCCGTCTGCGCGCCCGCGGCCGGGCCGATTGTGATGGCCTGGAGATCCGTGCCGCGTGTGATCCACACCCCTGGTGACGCCGGTCACGAGGTGCGGACTCACAAGGGCACAGAGTCCTACTCTCGGGTACATGGCGACCCCCGAGAAGGACCGGCCGTGGGTGATGCGAACGTACGCGGGCCACTCGTCCGCGGCGGAGTCGAACGCGTTGTTCCGCCGGAACCTGGCCAAGGGCCAGACCGGTCTGTCGGTGGCGTTCGACCTGCCGACTCAGACCGGGTACGACGCGGACCATCCGCTGGCGAAGGGTGAGGTCGGGAAGGTCGGCGTACCGATCGCGCATCTGGGCGACGTACGGGCGTTGTTCGACCAGATCCCGCTGGCGCAGATGAACACGTCGATGACGATCAACGCGACCGCGATGTGGTTGCTCGCGCTGTATCAGGTCGCAGCGCAGGAGCAGGGCGCGCTGCCCGATGAGCTGACCGGGACCACGCAGAACGACATCGTCAAGGAGTACCTGTCCCGCGGGACGTACGCGTTCCCGCCGGACGCGTCGCTGCGGCTGACGACGGACGTGATCGCGTACACGGTCGCCAACGTGCCGAAGTGGAACCCGATCAACATCTGCAGCTACCACCTGCAGGAGGCGGGCGCGACGCCGGTGCAGGAACTCGCGTTCGCGCTCTCGACCGCGATCGCCGTGCTCGATCGGGTGCGCGACGGTGGGCAGGTGCCGCCGGAGCGGTTCGGCGACGTCGTGCAGCGGATCTCGTTCTTCGTGAACGCAGGTGTGCGCTTCATCGAGGAAACGTGCAAGATGCGCGCGTTCGTGCGGCTCTGGGACGAGCTGACGGCGCAGCGGTACGGCGTGACCGATCCGAAGGCGCGGCGGCTGCGGTACGGCGTACAGGTGAACTCACTCGGGTTGACCGAGGCGCAGCCGGAGAACAACGTGCAGCGCATCGTGCTCGAGATGCTCGGCGTCACGCTGTCGAAGAGCGCCCGGGCGCGCGCGGTGCAGTTGCCGGCCTGGAACGAGGCGCTCGGTCTGCCGCGGCCGTGGGACCAGCAGTGGTCGCTGCGGATGCAGCAGGTGCTGGCGTACGAGTCCGACCTGCTCGAGTACGACGACATCTTCGACGGATCGCACGTGATCGAGGCGAAGGTCGCCGAGTTGGTCGAGGGCGCCCGCGAGGAGATCGACCGGGTCCAGGCGATGGGTGGTGCTGTCGCCGCGGTCGAGAGCGGGTACCTCAAGCAGGCGTTGGTCGCGTCGCACGCCGAGCGCCGGCAGCGGATCGAGTCCGGCGAGCAGGTCGTCGTCGGGGTCAACCGCTTCGAGAACACCGAGCCGTCGCCGCTGACCGCGGACCTCGACACCGCCATCCAGACCGTGGATCCGGCCGCCGAAGCAGCGGCGCTGGAATCGTTGACGAAGTGGCGGGCCGAGCGCGACGCCGACGCGGTCGAGTCCGCGCTGTCCAAACTGCGCGCCGCGGCCAAGACGACCGGCAACCTGATGCCGGTCACACTCGAGTGCGCTCGGGCCGGCGTCACCACGGGGGAGTGGGCGGGTGTCCTCCGGGAGATGTACGGCGAGTACCGCGCCCCCACCGGTGTCTCGGGCTCGGTCGGGGTCTCGGCCGCCGGTGCGGAGATCGCCGCCGTCCGCGACAAGGTCACCGCGACCTCGAGCGAGCTGGGCGGCCGCCTCCGCCTCCTGGTCGGGAAGCCCGGTCTCGACGGTCACTCCAACGGTGCGGAACAGGTCGCGGTCCGCGCCCGCGATGTCGGCTTCGAAGTCATCTACCAGGGCATCCGGCTGACTCCGGAGCAGATCGTCGCGGCGGCGGTCGCCGAGGATGTGCACTGCGTCGGCCTCTCGATCCTGTCCGGTTCGCACATGGAACTCGTCCCGCAGGTGGTCGAAGGACTGCGCGAGGCCGGTCTCGAAGACGTGCCCGTGGTGGTCGGCGGCATCGTTCCCGACGCCGACGCCCGATCGCTGCAGGCGGCCGGTGTAGCCGCCGTCTACACGCCGAAGGACTACGACCTGACCGGCATGATGGCCGATGTGGTGGACGTGATCCGGAAGGCCAACAAGCTGTAGTTCAACCACGGCCTGCGTGGTAGAAGAAGTACATGACCGCGAACTCGTCCCAGCCGACTTGCAGGCTCTCCAACGGAACCGCCATCCCGGTGCTCGGGCTCGGGGTCTGGCAGGTCGACGACGGGCAGGAGTGTGAGCGCGCCGTCGCGTGGGCGCTGGAGGCCGGGTACCGGCTGATCGACACGGCGCAGGCCTACCGCAACGAGGCCAGCGTCGGGAAGGCGATCCGTGAGAGCGGTATCCCGCGGGAGGACATCTTCCTCACCACGAAGTTCTACCCGGGTGGCAAAGACGCCCGGGTCGAGGCGGAGAAGAGCCTCCAGCGCCTCGGGACCGACTACCTCGACCTCTACCTGATCCACTGGCCGCAAGGTGGCCCGACCTGGGCCTGGCCGGGGATGGAGGCCGCGGCGGACGCGGGTCTCACCAAAGGCATCGGCATCTCCAACTTCAGCGCGGCCGAGACCGCCGAGCTGGCGAAGGTCGCCCGGATCCAGCCCGCGGTGAACCAGGTCCTGTTCAGCCCGTTCGACTACCGCAAGGCGCTGCTCGAAGCCTCCGAAGCGGCGAACGTGGTCGTCCAGGCCTACAGCCCGCTCGGCACCGGCCGGCACCTCGACGACCCGGCCGTCACCCGCGTGGCCGAGGCGGTCGGACGTACTTCCGCGCAGGTCCTGATCCGGTGGGCGATCCAGAAGGGTCTGTCCGTGATCCCGAAGTCGACCCACCAGAACCGGATCGACGAGAACTTCGACGTCTTCGGCTTCGAACTGGACGACGCCGCGGTGGCCGCTCTCGACGCCCTCGACACGACGAACCAGACCGCGGACGCACTGTCCCGCAACGGCAAGTGGTGGTCCTGACAGCAAGCCGGTGACACGCGAAGGGGGCGTCCATGGTCCAGGAGGTACTGCGGCAACCGGCGAAAGCCGCGCTCTTCCTGGTCGTCGACGTCCGTCCCGGATCCGAGGACACCGCCCGTGACCTGCTCGCGGACTTCGCCGGGCTGACCCGCTCGGTCGGCTTCCGCGCTCCGGACGACGACCTCACGGGTGTCGTCGGGATCGGCGCCGCGATGTGGCGCCGGCTCTACCGGCTCCCGGTCCCGCGTGAGCTGCACCCTTTCCGATCCGTGTCGGGCGCCAAGCACACCGCCCCGGCGACCCACGGCGATCTGCTGTTCCACCTGCGGGCCCGTCGGCTCGACCTGTGCTTCGAGCTCGCCCGGCACGTGATGGCCCGGCTCGCCGGCCACGTCACGGTCCTCGACGAGGTCCAGGGCTTCAAGTACTTCGACGAGCGCGACCTGCTCGGCTTCGTCGACGGCACCGAGAACCCGACCGGTCCGGAGGCGGTCGCCGCCATCACGGTCGGCGACGAGGATCCGGCGTACGCCGGGGGCAGTTATGTGATCGTCCAGAAGTACCTGCACGATCTCGACGCCTGGCACGCGCTGCCGATCGCCGAGCAGGAACGGGTGATCGGCCGCTCGAAGATCAGCGACATCGAGTTGCCGGACGCGGAGAAACCGGCGAACTCGCACGTCGCGGCGAACACGATCGTCGACCCGGACGGGACCGAACGGCAGATCGTCCGCGAGAACATGGCCTTCGGCTCGCCGGGCGCCGCCGAGTTCGGCACCTACTTCATCGGGTACGCCGCGACGCCCGACGTGATCGAACGGATGCTGCAGCGGATGTTCGTCGGCGAACCACCCGGGAACCACGACCGGATCCTCGACTTCTCGACCGCGGTCACCGGCAGCCTGTTCTTCGTACCCACCGCGGCATTCCTCGAGAACCCACCACCCACAACCACCGTGACGAGAGTGCCCGGCAACACGGATGGATCCCTGGGCATCGGCAGCCTGAGAAGGAGTCGGACATGACGAACAACCTGCACCGCGAGCTGGCCCCGGTCTCGGATGCCGCGTGGGGCGAGATCGAGGAAGAGGCTCGGCGTACCTTCACCCGGGACATCGCCGGCCGGCGGGTGGTCGACCTGGTCGGCCCGGCCGGACCGGGACTGTCCTCGGTCGGCACCGGGCACGTCGAGCCGGTCGACGCGCCCGGCGACGGCGTCACAGCGCTCCGGCGGCTGGCTCAGCCGATCATCGAGCTGCGGGTGCCGTTCACGGTGACCCGGCAGGCCGTCGACGACGTGGAGCGAGGCGCGAAGGACTCGGATTGGCAGCCGGTCAAGGACGCCGCGAAGCAGATCGCGTACGCCGAGGACCACCTGGTCTTCCACGGCTCCGATGCCACCGGGATCCTCGGTCTCGCTCCGAGCACTTCGAACCCCGTGCTCGGGCTACCGTCCGAGGCCCGCGAGTACCCGAATGTTGTTGCCCAGGCGCTGAGCGCGCTGCGACTGGCCGGCGTCGCCGGACCGTACAGCCTGCTGCTGTCCGCCGACGCGTACACCGCGGTCGCGGAGACCACGGACCACGGCTACCCGATCCGCGACCACCTCGCCCGGCTGATCGGTGACGGCGAGATCATCTGGGCGCCGGCGCTCGAGGGGGCGCTGCTCGTGTCCACGCGGGGCGGGGACTACGAGCTGCACCTCGGTCAGGACCTCTCGATCGGGTACCTGTCGCACGACGCCGAGAACGTCGAGCTGTACCTCCAGGAGTCCCTGACCTTCCTCGCGCTGACGTCGGAGTCCAGCGTCGTACTGCGCGCCTGATCCTCAGCTCGGTCCGTAGTTCCAGAAGTAGCCCTGGCGGCAGGTCTTCGGGTCCGGATGCGGGTTGTCGCTCATCCAGACGCTGAGCTTGCCCTTGGGGTTCAGGTAGCACGAGTTGCTGAGTGCGCGGACCTCGCCGTTGGTCTTCGGGCTGGTGTACACGAGCTTGCCCGCGGCGTCGTACCCGCGGACGACGTACACCCGCCGTACCGCGTCGGTCTGCGGACCACGGACCCGGACGTACGGCGTCGCGGTGTAGAAGTAGCCGTTGCGAAGTACCGCCTCGACCGGCTTCTGGTCGCCGACGGTCACGGTGATCCGTTTGATGTGTGCGGCGTAGGCGCCGCCGCCGATCATCCGGGGCTCGACCGCGCGGTACAGGTCCTGGTTCGCACCTTGGCGCAGGACCTGCTGTACGGCGTCGTTGGCATCCAGACCGCAGGTCGTCCACAACCCGAGAGCCTTGATGACGACCCACGTCGACGTGTAGGCATCCGCCGGCGCATTGGTGAACCGGAATCCGTCGAGCACCTGGTAGCGCGGCGACTCATTGGTCCGGAGCGGCAGCTTGGTGCGGTCGTAGCAGATCTTCGCCAGCTGGGTCTTCTCCGCCTCGCTCAACGGTGTGACGGCGGTCTGCTGGGCTGCCTCGCTGACACCCGCCGTCGGCGGCTCGGCCCGGTGCCGCAGTGCGGGTACGCCGATCGCGAGGCCGGCCGTCACGGCCAGCACCGCCGCTGCGGCGAGCAGCGGGACCAGCCGGTGGCGCGGCGCGTTGGTGGGCTGGTGGGTGGACTCGTGGGCGACGATCGCGGTGAGCTCGGCGCGCTGCCGGGCGCGGGTCTCCGGACGGAGATCGGGAGGAGAGGTGATCATGCGGGCGACTCCACACTGGTCAGAAGGTTCAGTTCGCGCAGATGCTTGCGGGCCCGGGACAACCGGGACTTGACGGTGCCGAGCGGTACGTCGAGCGCGACGGCGGCCGCCTGCTGATCGAGGCCGGCCCAGATACACAGCTCGACGATCTGGCGTTCGTGCTTCGGCAGGTGCTGCAGCGACGCCTGGGCCTGCTGGATCCGCCGGTCGTCGTCGAGCCGGCCCGCGACGTCGTCGGCGTGGTCGCGGACGGTGTCGACCAGGACGTGCGCGGCCGCGATCGCCCGGCGGTACCGCAGCTTGGCGCGCCACTCGTTGCGGACGGTGTAGTCGGCGGTCCGCAGCAGCCACGGGAGCGCCGAGTTCCGGTCGAGGACGACGTCGGCGCGCCGTCGCCAGGCGTGCAGGAACACCGTCGAGGTGAGGTCCTCGGCATCGCTCCACGACCCGGTGCGCCGGTACAGGAACGCGTAGATCGCCTGGGCGTGCCGGTCGTACAACTGGCCGAACGCCTCGGAGTCGCCCTCGGTGGCACGGTCCCAGAGGTTCCGGTCGGTCATAACTACGGTCAGGCCTTCGTCCACGGCCGGGGGGCCGCTCACGAACGTCTTCCCGGTCTGATGTCGCGCATCCACGCTCCGATCTCGATCCGCTGTGCACTCCTCTCGTGTCGGGCGCCGCGCTTAGGTTCCCACTTTTTGAGCACCACATCCTGGGAGCCGGGTTTGTGGGGCGGCAGGACATGGCCGCGGTCGTCGGGAGGGTGCGATGGTCGATCGAAAGACTCCCGCCCCGGAGGTGTTGTGTGATGAAGCCCCGTCCTTTGTTCAAGCTCCGTCCTGTGTTGTCGATCCTGGTCCTGCTGGCCGGTCTGCTGGTCGCCGCGGCCCAACCGGCCGCCGCCGCGAGTCTCGAGGAAGTCACCGGCTTCGGCTCGAATCCCGGCAATCTGCGGATGTTCCGTTACGTGCCACCCGGGCTAGGCACCGGCCGACCCGTCGTGGTCGCGCTGCACGGCTGCACCCAGTCGGCGACGGCGTACGACGACGAGCCCGGTTGGGTCGCGATGGCGCAGCGGGCCGGGTTCGCGCTGCTCCTGCCGCAGCAGCAGTCGGCGAACAACTCGAGTCAGTGCTTCAACTGGTTCGAGGCGGGCGACACCGCACGCGGAGCGGGTGAGGCGCTGTCGATCAAGCAGATGGTGGACCGTACGGTGAGCGATCTCGGCTCGGATGCCGGACGGGTGTTCGTCACCGGTCTCTCGGCAGGTGGCGCGATGACGGCCGTGATGCTGGCGACGTACCCGGACACGTTCGCCGGTGGTGCGATCGTCGCCGGGCTGCCGTACCGCTGCGCGACCTCGCTCGTCCAGGCGTTCAGCTGCCAGAACCCGGGTGTCGACCTCTCCCCGCAGCAGTGGGGCGACAAGGTCCGCGCGGCCGCGTCGGGGACCCACCGGCCGAAGGTCTCACTGTGGCACGGCACCGCCGACTACACCGTTGCCTACCGCAACCTCAACGAGCTGATGGAACAGTGGACGAACGTCGACGGGGCCGACCAGACCGCCGACGCCACCGAGACCGTCAACGGCGCCACCCACAAGTTGTACGCCGACAGCTCGGGGACGACGGTCGTGGAGACCTGGTCGATTCCGGGGATGGGCCACGGTCAGCCCATCGATCCCGGAACCGGCCCCGATCAGTGCGGCACGGCCGCGCCGTACATCCTCGATGTCAACGTCTGCGCGGCCGCACACATCACCAAGTTCTGGGGACTGTCCTGAGTCAGCGGTCGCCGCTGTAGCGGAGCAGCGGTGGTGTCCAGATGCCCAGAGCCACGACCATGGTGACCAGGAGCAGCGCGCTGACGAACGTGGTGATGTCGACGCCGTAGTGCTGGGCGAACGCACCCAGTGCTAGGGACGCGACCGGCATGATGCCGATGGCAAGCTCCTGCACGCCGAGCGCGCGGCCGTGCAGGGACTCGTCCGTGGTCATCAGCAGCAGCGTGGTCTGGAGTACGCCGAAGGCCGCGCTCATCACGCCGATCGCGGTCATCACCACGAACGCCACCACGACCGTGTGAGACAGTGCGAACAGTGACCACAGCGAGCCCCAGATCGCCGTACCGACGACGAACATGCCGCCCTTGAAGCGGAAGTCGCCGAGCCACGCGATCACCAGGGACCCGGTCAGGCCGCCGACGCCGGCGCAGGTCAGCAACCAGCCGAGACCGGCCGCGTCGAGCCCGAGCGACTCCTGCGCGAACACCGGCATGAACGACTGTGCGACCGGCCAGAGCAGGGTGTTGGCGGCCAGGGTCACCAGCAGGACCGTGGACGCCAGCCGGTTCGCCGCGATCTCGCGGAGACCGCTGGTGACCATCCGGATCGCCGATCCGGTGTGCGCGCTGACGACGCGGCCGTACTCGCGCAACGGCAGCAGCAGGACGAGCGAAATGGCATACCAAAACGTCGACACCCACAACGCGGCCGGTGCGCCGAGCCCATTGATCATCAGCCCGCCGATCGCCGGCCCGACCACCTGCGTCATGTTCAGCGCCATCGAGTTCAGCGCGTTGGCGTTGCTGAGGTTCTGCCGCCCGACCAGGTCGAGCACCAGCGACGCGCGGGCCGGTTGGGACGGCGACTGCGCCAGCCCGATCGCCAGCCCACCGACGACCAGCACCCAGTACGACGCCTTGCCGAGCGACGTCAGCGTGGCGACGGTGGTGACGGCCACCAGCGCCCACGAGGCCGCGATCATCAGCAGCCGCACCCGGTTGTGCCGGTCCGCGATGGCGCCCGCGAACGGCCCGAGCAGCAGCGGCGCCAGCCGGACCGCGGTGTACACGGCGACCAGGAACTCCGAGTGCGTGGTCTCGTAGGCGAGCCACCCGAGGACGAGCGTCTGCGTCCACACTCCGCCGAAGAAGAACAGGTTCGAGAACCAGAACAGCCGGAATGCCCGGTTGTCCCGCAGCGAGCCCAGTGTCCGGTCGACGAAGCTGGCAGTCGGCGTACTCACACCTGGAGTTCGCCGTCGCGCACGACCACCTGTCCGGCGGCGATCACCATTTCCCGCCGCGGCGCGCGTACCAGCACGTCTTGCACGTTCTCGGCGTCGAGCAGCACGATGTCGGCGCGGGCTCCCGGCGTCAGGCCGTAGTTCTCCCGGTGCACGAACGACGCGGCGTGCGTCGTCGCGAGCTCGATCGCGTACGTGAGGTCCTCGTCGGCGCGCAGTCCGTGCAGCCGCGCGAACCCGCGCGCGACCTGCAGCAGGTCGCCGTCGCCGTACGGCGACCACAGGTCGCGGATGCCGTCGGTGCCGAGCCCGATCGCGACGCCGGCCGTCCGCATCTCCCGCCACGGCAGGGGAGCGGAGTTGACCGGGGCGACGGTGGTCCAGGAGATCCCGGCCGCGCCGAGCTGGTCTACCATTTCGGCCCGCCGGGCCGGCGGCAGCTCACCGAGGGCGAACCCGTGCGACACGTTCACCTTGCCGTGCAGGCCGGCCTGCAGCGTGCGCTCCGCGATCAGCTCGTACTGGAACGCGCCGAGGTCGCCGCGGTCGTGCAGGTGGATGTCGATCCCGACCCCGCGCCGGGCCGCGATCTCGAACAGCGCGTCCAGCTGACCGACCGGGTCGCGGTCGATCGAGGCCGGGTCGAGCCCGCCGATGCTCGTCGCGCCCTCGGCCGCGGCCTGGTCGAGCAACTCGAGTACGCCGGGACGCCGCAGTACGCCGTCCTGCGGGAACGCCACGATCTCGATGTCGACGGCGCCGCCGAGAGCCGCGGCCGCCTCGTGCACGTTGGCGATCCCGCGCAGGCCGACGCCGAGGTCGACGTCGACGTGCGTGCGGGTGGCCGTCGTTCCGTGCCGGAGGAACTCGCGGAGGACAGCCTCCGTGCCGGCGACGCTGGGGATGCCGTACTTGTCCCGCTCGGCGCGCTCGTGGGCGATCCGGCCCTGCGTCGTCGCCTCACCGCCGTACGAGACCCAGGGCTGGCCCCACCAGCTCTTGTCGACGTGCGCGTGTGCGTTGACGAAGCCGGGGAGGGCGAGCAGGCCACGACCGTCGATCCGCTGCTGATCCGACGCCTCTGCACCGGAACCACCTGCTGAGGTGGTCGGAGTGATGTCGGAGATGGTGCCGTCGACGATCGTGATGTCGACCGCGGCACCGCCCCACGGGCGCACGTCAGCAAGGAGGAAGGAGGAGGTCATGTCCACAATGGTATACCAAATTTCAGGCGCCCCGACCCGTGTGGAAAGCGCTGGTATACCGGTCAGTCCATCCCGCGGCTGTCCCGGAACAGGGCCTGCGACTGGGCCAGATGTTCGCCGGCGAGCCGCTCGGCCTGCTCGATGTCCCGGTTGGCGATCGCGGTGAACAGTTCGAGGTGCTGGCCGCCCACCGCGAGCAGGTCGTCGTGCTGGGTCAGCAGCCAGCGCATCCGGCTGCGGAGTGGCCGCTCGATCTCGATCAGCAGCTCGTTGGAGGCGAGTTCGGTGACGAGCTCGTGGAAGTCGGCGGCCTTCCGCCGGGCGACCACCGCATCGCCGGCCCGCGCTGCCACGAGCTGTTCGTCCAGGATCGCCCGCAACCGGTCGAGCCCTTCGCGGGTACGGCGCTCCGCGGCCAGCCGGAACGTCAGCGGTTCGAACGCGGTCCGCACCTCGGTGAGGTCCGCGATGTCGGAGTCGGTGAACCTGCGCACCACCGCCCACGATCGCGGCCGCAGCGTCACCAGGCCTTCGCTCACCAGCGCCTTCAGCGCTTCGCGGACCGGCACCCGGCTGACGTCCAGTGCGGCTGCCAGCTCCCGCTCGACCAGGCGTTCGCCGGGCGGCCGGACCCCGTCCAGGATCTCGTCCCGCAGCCGCCGCGTGACCCGCTCGGTCTCGGACTCTCGACTCTCGTGCATCGACCTCTCCAGCGTTTGGTATACCAATTCAAGCATGCCGTCCGCTGGCGCAGACGCCCCGAGGGCTGGTCAGCCTTCGCGTCGAGGCCCGGGTCCGCTCCTTGCACCGAGGGCTGGTCGGTGCGGATCCGCTCAGCCGGCCTTCGCCTGGATCAGGTCGTCGACGGCCTTCGGGATCGTGGTCTCGAAGTCGAGGAGCTTCGCCCACGTCAGTGTGACAGTGATGACCACCATCTCGTCGTACAGGCCCCGGACGCCGGCCAGCCAGCCGGCGTACTGCTCCTCGTCGGCCATCACCTTGCGGCCGGCCACCAGGTAGCCCTCGGGGATGCCGTCGAACAGGCTGACCTCGGCGGTGCCGCGGAGCAGCAGGACCTTCGGCGGGAAGGCGCCGGTGTCGATGGTCAGCGCGACCTTCGGATTCTTCCGGAGTGCGGCGACCTTGGCGGACTTCGGGAGGGTCGCCATCGCGAGCTTGTCGCCATCCATCCAGAACCCGATCGGGATCACCCGCGGGTCGCCGTCGAGGCCGTCGTAGGCGAAGCGGGCCGGCTCGGGGCCGTTCAGGAGCTGCTGGGCGTACGGCTTGGCGAGGATCTCGGCGATCTGCTGCTGGTTCATCCTGGTATCCCATCTGCGCGGTCTGTTCTCAGTGGTCCGTTCTCATCAGGGGGACGGAGCCGCGCCATGGTTCTCGACATCGATAGGTTGAGGAATCGTGGAAAGTTTTGAACTCGGTCGCGGGCAGGTCCAGGTCGCCGACGACGGCGCGGTCGCGCAGGTGCTGCACCCCGACGGCCGCCGGGTGCTCCTCGACGACGGCGTGGTGCACGACACCCTGCACGCCTGGGGCAAGGGTTTCGTGATCACCGACCAGGGCGCGTACCGCTTCGACAACCCGGCGTTCACCCGCTGGCGCAGCACCGGCATCGACCTGATGTACCGCTTCGGTGACCTGGAACTCCGCGTCGGCCGCCGCTTCGGCGAACAGTGGACCGAAACCTACGAGCTCCGCAACACCGGATCCGAGCCCGTCGAGATCGGTTCCCTCGCGATCAGTACGCCGTACCGCGATGTGTACACGTCGAGTCGGGAGAGTCTCACCGGTTCCGTGCACGCGCACGTCTGGACCGGCGGCGCGGACGCCTGGGTCTGGGCGGTGCCGATGGACGGCAGCGGATCCGGCCTCGGTCTGCAGGTCAAGGAGGGCGAGCTCTGGGCGTACTCGGTCGAGTCCCGCGAGCCCGGCACGAGCAGCAACATCCGCGGGCACATCTACCTGCACGTCACCGACCACGCCCGCGCACCACACGCGATGGGCGGCCAACCCGCCATCACGCTCGCGCCCGGAGCGTCGTACCGCTGGACCTGGCAACTCGCCTGGTACGACGACCTATCGGCCTTCCACGCCGACCGCCAACCGCTGATCGACGCCACCCGCCTGGCCGCCGAGGTGGGGGAGTCCCTCGAGCTCACCGGCACCGACCCCCGCGAGCTCACCAGCGACGAGCCCGGCATCCAGTACGTCGAGGCGACGGACGGCACGCGGACCGCCCGGATCTCGGTGCTGTTCCACGAGCCGCTCCGGGTGATCGCCGAGCGCCGCGTTCGGTTCGTCCTCGATCACCAGCGCCGGCCCGAGCTCGCCGACAGCCGCAAGTACGCGTTCGTGCCGTACGACAACGACAGCGGCCTGACCGTCCTCTCCAGCGCCTGGCGCGACTGGTCCGATGCGAGGGAACGAATCGGCATGGCCCTGCTCCTGCAGGAGGTCCGCGACCGTGGCTGGGGCGATCGCGCCGAACTCGACGAGGCCTTGGCCGGCTACGAACAATTCGTCCGCGAGCACCTGATGGACGACAACGGCACGATCCAGGACGACAGCATCCACCAGAACGCCGTACGCCTGTACAACTTCCCGTGGTTCGCGCGGTTCCTGCTCGGCCAGGGCGACCGCGACGGCGCGACCCGCATCCTGAACCGGTACTACGAGCTCGGTGGCGACCACTTCCTCGCGTTCGACCTCGGCCCGCTGCTGACCGAGCTCGGCCTACGCGACCACCTCTTACGCCACGCGAAGACCTTCATCTCCTACGGCGACGAGCTGCCGCCCCACGAGGTGAATTACGAACAGTCGATGGTCGCGCCACTCCTCGAGCTGCTCGTTTCGGCATACCAAAGTGCGCCCGACGAGATCGACGGTGCCGAGCTGACTCGCCGCCTGCCCTGGCTGACCGCGTTCGCCGCGGACCAGCCCGACGTACGGCTGCGGCATGTGCCGATCCGGCACTGGGACGGCTACTGGTTCGGCCGGCTGCGGTTGTGGGGCGACGTCTTCCCGCACTACTGGTCAGCGCTCAGCGCGATCGTGTACGGCGCTTGGCCGCGCGAGCTCGTGACGCCCGAACAGGCCGATTGGCTCGAGCGTGCCGAGGACGCGATCCTCCGCGCGAACCTGGTCAGCTTCGCCGCGGACGGATCGGCGACCTGCGCGTTCGTCTACCCGAGCAGTGTGAACGGGCAGCCCGCGCACGTCGCCGATCCGCTGGCGAACGACCAGGACTGGGCTCTCGTCTATGCATTACGCAAGCTCGGGAGCAGCTCCTGAAGCTGGGCCATCACGTATTGGTGCACGCTGGTCCCGTAGGAAATCCGCGTCGCGCCGGCCGCCGCTAACTGGGCCGGCGTGGGACCGGACGGTGCAGCGTGCCCGTTGATCGGCCCGCCGACCCCCTCGACCACCTGGGCCAGTAGCGGCACTGGCGCCAGGATCGGGTAGACGCAGTCGGCCCCGGCGCGGCGGTACTCGCGCCCACGCCGTACCGCCTCGGCGACGGGGTCGTCGACGGGACGGATGAACGTGTCGACCCGGGCGTTGATCACCAGCTCGGCGCCCGCGGTCGCCCGTACCTCGGCCAGGTAGTCGGCCTGCTGCGCGACGTCCACCAACGCGCCGTCGACCGAGTCCTCGAGGTTGCAGCCGACCGCACCGGTCGCCAGCAACCGTTCCGCGAACTCCTTCGCCGGCAACCCGTACCCGGCCTCCATGTCAGCCGTCACCGGTACGTCGACGGCTCGGGCGATCCGCGCCACGGCGGTGAACATCTCCTCCGGCGGGGTCAGCTGCCCGTCGTCGTACCCGAGGACGCGGGCGACCGCGCCGCTGCTGGTCGCGACAGCGGGGTAGCCGGCGTCGGCGATCAGGCGCGCGCTCACCGGGTCCCACGTGTTCGGCAGGATCAGCGGGGTGCCGCCGTGATGCAGCGCCCGGAACTGTGCGGCCGTCATGGCTTGTAGTGGCCGGGCTCCATCTTCCCGGTGACGCCGATGCGGGTCCACATGTTGATCGTGATGATCAGCGCGATCAGCCGGGCCAGGTCCTTCTCGTCGAAGGCCTGCGCCGCGACGTCGTACACGTCGTCCGGGACGTGGTCGACGCTCACCAGCGTGATTGCCTCGGTCAGCTGCAGAGCGGCCTTCTCCTGGTCGGTGTAGAACTTCTGCGCCTCGCGCCAGACCGGCAACAGGGCGATCCGCTGCTGCTGGTCCTCGCCGAGCTCGCGCAGGTCGAGGGAGTGCATGTCGGTGCAGTACGCGCAGCCGTTGATCTGCGAGGCCCGGATCCGGACCAGGTGCGCGAGCTTCGGGTCCAGCCCGGTGTCGGACACCCGGTCCAGCTCGATCATGGCCTGGTAGAAGTCCGGGGCCACGTTGGCCAACTTCACTCGTCGCGTCGTCGATGTGCTCATGTGTCTAAGTTAGGCGGGAATCGGCCCAGGTGTATGGTCCACTTCCATGGAGGATCGAGGGGCCAATTCCGCGGGCGCGGACCTGCACCTGGAGCTCGGCGCGACCCGCGGGCGCGGCGACCTGGTGCAGGCGCTACACACGTCGATCCGGACCGGTCGGCTGCCGGCCGGGACCCGGTTGCCGTCGTCGCGGTCGCTGGCGAAAGACCTCGGCATCGCCCGGAACACGGTCGCGGACGCCTACGGGCAGCTGGTCGCCGAGGGCTGGCTGACGGCGCGGCAGGGATCCGGGACGGTGGTGGCGAACCGGGCCGCCGTACCGCCGGCGCCGGCCGTTGCGTTGCCGGAGGCCCACAGCTTCCGGTACGACCTGACGCCCGGGGCACCGGATGTCGCGACGTTCCCGCGGACGGAGTGGCTGGCGGCGGCGCGGAAGGCGCTGACCGTGGCGCCGAACGAGGCGTTCGGGCTCGGCGATCCGCGCGGCCGGATCGAGCTGCGCCGGATGCTCGCGGACTACCTGGCCCGGGCGCGCGGGGTGCGGGCGGATCCGGAGCGCATCCTGATCTGCTCCGGGTACGTGCAGGCGCTGAGTCTGCTCAGCGAGGCGATCAAGAACCTCGGCGGTACGACGATGGCGGTCGAGGAGTTCGGGTACGGGCTGCATCGCGACGTGATCCGGGCGCGCGGGCTGGAGGCGGTCGCCGTACCGGTGGACGAGCTCGGAGCGCAGACGTCGCGCCTGACCGGGCAGGGCGTACTGCTGACACCGGCACACCAGATGCCGACGGGCGTGCCGTTGGCGCCGGAGCGGCGTACCGCTGCTGTCGAGTGGGCGCGGGAGTCGGGGGCCGTGTTGATCGAGGACGACTACGACGGCGAGTTCCGGTACGACCGACAGGCGGTCGGTGCGTTGCAGGCGCTCGATCCGGAGCGGGTCGTCTACACCGGTACGGCGAGCAAGAGCCTCGCGCCGGGCCTGCGCCTCGCGTGGATGGTCCTCCCGCAACAACTGATCGAACCAGTCGTCGCCGCTAAGCGCACCGCGGACTTCCAGACAGCCACCTTGGAACAACTGGTCCTCGCCGAGTTCATTGCCTCCGGCCACTACGACCGGCATGTCCGGCGTTCCCGCCTGCACTACCGCCGGCGCCGCGACCGCCTCGTCGAACTCCTCGCGGTCCGGGCCCCGACCGTCGAGGTGGCCGGCATCTCCGCCGGTCTGCACGTGCTCCTCGATGTGCCTGGTGACGCCGACGACATCGTCGCCCGCGCCGCCCGACAAGGCCTCGGCCTCGCCACGCTCACGACGTACCACTTCAACCCCACCCCAGCCACCCGCCAAGCAGTCATCGTCGGCTACGGCACCCCACCCGACCACGCCTACCCCGGCGCCCTAGACCTCCTCTGCCAGGTCCTGGGCGTATAGCGCACGGATGTCCCACTTGCCGACTCGCACCCCAGCCGCGCGCCCTCGCCCTAGCGGCGCGACCCGCCTGGCGCGCCCCCACCTGGCGCGCCCCCGCCTCGCGCGCCCAGCCGCCCGCCGTGCTTCGGGGAAACAAATGGCCGCCATACGACCATTTCTTTCCCAAAAGCCACGACGACCTCGTCCAGCGCGCCGAAGGTGAAAGACTACGGATGCCGCGTCATTGCCCCGCCTGTGGATAAGTCAGGCCGCGCATCAGCCACTCTGGATAGACTCAAGCAGGAAGAACAGGGGCGCGCAGCTACGCGACGGCGACCGCAAGAGCACGAATGTCCGCCGGCCCGACCCGGCAACAACCGCCAATGTACGTCGCTCCAGCCGCACGCCACTCGGGGGCGAACCGCACCGGCCCGGCACCGTCTCCGACCCACGCCCGCCGGACCGCGTCCCACGCGTCGCCGCGGTTGGGATAGGCGATCGCCGGCTTGCCCGTGACTGCCACGGCGGTCTCCACCGCGGCCTGCACATCCGCGGGTTTGCAGCAGTTGATGCCGACGGCAATCACCTGGTCGATGTCGGGGATGGCGAAGGCGTCGGCGAGAGGTTGGCCGGCGCGGGTGTGCAGACCTTCGACGGAGTACGAGAACCAGGCGCGGACGTCGAGCTCGGCGAGGAGCTTCACCAGGACCTCGGCCTCGACGGTGTCGGGGATGGTTTCGATGGCGAGTAGGTCGGGTCCGGCGCCGGCGAGCAGTTCGAGACGCGGGCCGTGGAAGTCGCGGAGGACAGACGTGGGGACGCCGTAGTTCCCGCGATACTCCGAGCCGTCCGCGAGCATCGCGCCGTACGGACCAACCGAGGCAGCAACCAACCGACGCGAAGCGGCCGCGCCAACGCGGCCGCTTGCGCGCGCGTCGAGCCCTTCGGTGTCGCTCGGCCGGGGGTCGGGCTCGACGGTGCGGACCGAGCGGGCGTCGAACTCGACGGTGCCGTCCGACCGGGCGTCTGACCCGACGGTACCGCTCGGGCGGGCTTCGAGCTCGTCGCGGACCTCGCGGGCGATTTGGACGCTGCTGGCGATCAGGCGCTCGGCCTCGGCTCGGTCGACGCCGGCTCGTGCGAAGCCGGCCACGCTGGCCTGGTAGCTGGCGGTGGTGGCGACCATCGCGCCTGCTTCGTAGTACGCACGATGCACCGCCGCGATCTCGGCCGGGTTATCGCGCAGCAGGCGTGCCGACCACAGTGCATCGGACAGGTCGTGGCCGCGGTCCTCCAGGGCGTTCGACAGACCGCCGTCCAGGACGACCAGGGGGTCAGACGCTGCGGACAAGTTCGAGGACCTCGTCCGCGCAGCCCCAGGACAGGGTGACGCCTGAGCCGCCGTGGCCGTAGCAGTGGATGACGGGCTCACCGGTCCGGGTCCGGACGAGCTCGCAGCGGATCGCCGGTCGCGCCGGGCGGAGACCGACGCGCTGCCGGATGATCTTCGCCGTACGCAGCTGCGGAACCAGCTCCGCCGCCCGCTCCAGGATCGCCTCGGTGGTCTTCGGGTCGACGGTCAGGTTCCAGTCACCCGGTTGGCTGGTGCCACCAACGACCACGTCCTTCTGCCGCGGGATCACGTAGGTCAACTCGTCCGGCGCCCGGTCCGCGAGCAGCCACTCGGTCAGCCCGCACGGCTCGACGGTCAGCACCTGACCACGGACCGGCGTCACGGTCGGGTCGCTCGCCGTCAACCGCGCGCCCAGCCCAGCGCAGTTCACCACCAGATCGGCCTCGGTCGGCAGCGCGGACAACGCAGCACGCGTCAAGGTCCCACCCGCCGCCTCGAGCCGTTTCACCAGCGCCGGCAGGTACGCCGGCATGTCGATCACCGGTGCCGTGAACGACCACCCGTCGACGAACCCCTCCGGCTGCGACGCCACCCGGGTGAGATCCGGCAGTACGTCGGCCCACCGCGGATCCGGCGTCGGCTCCACCAGGAACTCACGCCCGCGCCTCATCAGCACGGATGGCTCGACCTCCGCCAGCTTCGCGAGCTCCTCGTACGTCGTCCGCGACCAGCCGGCCACCCGGTCTTCGGGCGCCGAGAGGTACGGGTACCAGAGTGCGGCGGCCACCGATGACGTCGTCTCCAACGGCAGGTCGCGGGCGAACACCGCCACGTCGTACCCGCTCTCGGCGAGCCGGATGGCACAGCTCAGCCCGATCACGCCCGCACCCACCACGATCACGCGCATTCACAGATTGTTACGCGTCAACGGCAATCACGCCACCGCCTCCTGCTCGCCGCGACCCGATCCACCGGACCTGCACCACTCACCAAACCCGCCGAACGACCGCTCGCCGACGACAGCTGAGCGTGCCGATGCCGGCGCCGCGCTGCTTGGTGAGTGATGGGGGTGCGGACGCCCAGGCCATCACAATCGGCGGGTATGGGCCAGGCCCGCGCTTGGCAGGTGGCTGTGGGGCGGATTGTGATGGCCTGGCGGTTCGTGACAACTCAAGGCACGTTGATCGCGAGGGATCCGGTCAGTGCAGGTTGACGGCGAGGGAGTAGAAGCGGGTGATCTGCGTGGCGCCGTTGTTGTCGTCCGACATCAGGTACAGCTGGCGTCGTCCGCCCGGCAGGTAGCCGCCGAGTGCGAGCGCCTCGACGTTGTCCAGCAACGGATTCGGCTGCGGCTGCTTCGCGACCGCACCGGACGGCGGGCAGTTCACCAGATCGAACACCAGCTTCTTCTGCAGGAACACCGTTTCCGGCGCATCCGCGAGCGACGCCAGCTTGGTCACGTCGGTCGCCCGGCGCAGGGAGACCGAGAACACCCGGATCGTGTTCCCGACACCAGGGGTGAACGTCCGCTCCATCGAGATGAGCTCCGTCGGGCTCACCCACCCGAGGTCGTCGAGCGCGAGCCCAGGGTCCGGCTTGTACGCGTACTGCGCGACCGGCCGGTACTCGTGACCGGGAAGACCGAAGTACCGGATGATGCGGTTCCGGGTGCGGTTGTTCGCGTCGGTCCCGTCCGAGGCGAGCGGGCCCTCCATCCCGGCGTACAGCGAGAGGCCGTCGCGGCTGGCGGCCAGCGACTCGAAGGTCGCGTTGTTCGTCGCCTCGCCGGCCGGCGCGACCTGGAACCGCGCGGGGACCGGAAGCTCGCCGATCTGCAGACCGTCCGAGAGCCGGAAGCGCCGGATCGACGGCTCCCGTTCCGAGGTGGCCAGGATGGTGCGGTTGCCGCGCTCGACGACGAGTCCTTCGCCGTCGAAGTCGCCCCCGGTGTACGGCGTACCGTCGGGCCGCTTGAGGATCGTCATCCCGTCGACGGCGACCGAGGTGGGCTTGCTGTTCACC
Organism: Kribbella sp. NPDC043289; assembly: GCF_056436705.1. Taxonomy (NCBI): domain Bacteria; kingdom Bacillati; phylum Actinomycetota; class Actinomycetes; order Propionibacteriales; family Kribbellaceae; genus Kribbella; species Kribbella sp. NPDC043289. The sequence continues at coordinate 352,387 of NZ_JBWKCB010000007.1, read as the reverse complement.
TTCAGGTCGAACACCCGGGCCGGCGTAGTCCCGACGTTGTCCACCAGCGCGACCGCACTGTGCGGCCCGGTCAGGTTCATCGCCGACAGCCCGGCCACCGGCTGCCCGTCGAACGTGGTCTTGTCCAGCGCGTCACTGAAGCCGAGGAACGTCGCGTCCGGCGAGCAGGCACCGCCACTACGACTACTGGTACTGGTTGCCGATGCGGTCAGCGAGGTGGTGAGAGCGGTCAGGACAACTGCTGCGGCCAGCGGCTTCTGCCAACGCATACCCAGGCTCCTAGGGGAGAGACGACACCTGGGATCAAAACCTATCGTGCACAACAGCAGCTGAACGCCCGGTTACTCCAGGACTCCGCGGCTCAGGAACACCATCGCGATGAAGGTCCGGTACAGCTTCAGCGGGTCGTCATTGCGTAGGGCAACGACTTTGTCCTCGCGCCGTTCGACACCACGGAGCTCACCGGCCAGTTCGGCGAACGCGCGACTGTGGAACCGGACGGTCAGCTCGGCCGGCAGCGTGATGCTCGGGACCCGGATGTCGCTCAACCGGGCGAGCGCGCGCCGGGCGCCGTCGTGGATCAACTCGCGGGCCCGCTCGGGATGCACCGACAGCGCCGCGTTGTGCGAGATCGAGTCCTTGACCACGACCGACTCGATCTCCGGGCAGAACGGCTGCGCCTCGTCGATCGTCACCCGGTCGCCCGAGATCAGCACGACGGGCACTTGATGCGCGAGCGCCACCAAGGCATTGATGCCGGCCTCACCAGTGATCGCGCCGTTCAGCCGTACTTCGGCGATCGCGCGCGGGTTGTACGTGTGGTGCAGCACGGATCCCGTCGCCCCGGCGGACCCGTGGTACGAGATGAAGAAGACCGCGTCGAAGGAGTCGTCCAGGCCCTGCATCATGTACAGCGGTTTGTGCTTGCCGGACAGGTAACTCGCGCTGCCCGCGAGCGCGTCCGGGCGCAGGTTCTGCATCGTCGAGTGCGAGTCGTTCACCAGGAACTCGGTCCCGCCGGCCGCCAGCGCGCCGTCGATCGCGGCGTTCACCTCGGCCTGCAACTGACCCCGGTAATACTCGTACTCCGTAGCGGGTCCGCGCGCCTGACTCCAGTCGACGACCCCCGCCGTACCCTCCATGTCGGTAGACAAGTAGACCTTCATCACCGCACCATACAAGGCCGTTTCGGGTCGAAGGCCCAGTCCTCGATCAGGTACTGCATCGCGATCTCGTCGTTCCGCGCGCCGAGACCGTGCTTCAGGTACAGCTCGTGCGCGGCGTCGAGTGCGTCGCGGTCGAGCTCGACGCCGAGACCGGGACGCGCCGGTACGGCGATCTCGCCGCCGGTGATCCGTAGCGGTTCTTTCGTCAGCGCCTGTCCGTCCTGCCAGATCCAGTGCGTGTCGAGCGCAGTGATCTCGCCGGGCGCCGCCGCGCCGACCTGGGTGAACATCGCGAGCGAGATGTCGAAGTGGTTGTTCGAGTGCGAGCCCCAGGTCAGCCCGAAGTCGTGGCACAGCTGCGCGACCCGGACCGATCCGGCCATCGTCCAGAAGTGCGGGTCGGCGAGCGGGATGTCGACCGCGTCGGTCCGGACCGCGTGCGCCAGCTCGCGCCAGTCGGTCGCGATCATGTTGGTCGCCGTCCGCAGCCCGGTCTGCCGTTTGAACTCGGCCATCGTCTCCCGGCCGGAGAACCCGGGCTCGGCACCGCACGGGTCCTCGACATACGCCAGTACGTCGTCCAGACCCGAGCAGACCGCGACGGCTTCGCGGACCAGCCACGCGCCGTTCGGATCGACCGTGATGCGCGCCGACGGGAACCGCTCGTGCAACGCCCGTACCGCGTCGATCTCCACATGCGGATCGAAGACGCCGCCTTTGAGCTTGAAGTCCGCGAACCCGTACCGCTCCTGCGCCGCCTCGGCCAACGCCACCACAGCCTCGGCGCTCAGCGCCGGCTCGCGCCGCAGCTGCGTCCACCGATCCTCACCGGCGTCCGTCGAGTACGGCAGATCGGTGCGCGCGGTGTCGCCGACGTAGAACAGATACCCGAGCACAGGTACGGCGGCTCGCTGCTGCCCCTCGCCGAGCAACTCCGCGACGGGCACCCCGAGGTACTGGCCGAGCAGATCGAGCAACGCCGACTCGAGCCCGGTCACCGCGTGCACCGTCGTTCGCAGGTCGAAGGTCTGCATCCCGCGGCCGCCCGCGTCGCGGTCCGCGAACGTGGACGAGATCGCGCGGAGCAGTTGGCGGTACCGCGACAGCGGCTCGCCGATCAGCGAGGCGCCGGCTTCGCGGAGTGTGGTCGTGATCTTCTCGCCGCCCGGGACCTCGCCGAGGCCGGTGTTGCCCGAGCTGTCGGTGACGATCACGACGTTGCGGGTGAAGAACGGCCCGTGCGCGCCACTCAGGTTGAGCAGCATGCTGTCGTACCCGGCGACGGGCACGACCTCGACCGAGGTGACAGTCGGTGTCGTGTGTGGCGCTGTCACTTGACCTTCCCGATCAGCTCGGTCAGCTGTGCGACCTCGTCCGCGGTCAGGTCCTGCAGGGGCGGGCGGACCGGCCCGGCCGAGCGTCCGATCACGTTGACGCCGGCCTTGACGATCGAGACGGCGTACCCCTTGGTCTTGTCGCGGATGTCGAGGTACGGCAGCACGAACTCGTTCAGCTTTTGGTATACCGCCGCTCGGTCCTGCGCGCGGACGTCGGCGTAGAAGCCGAGCGCGAACTCGGGGACGAAGTTGAAGATCGCCGACGAATAGGTGCTGTACCCGAGCTGCAGCAGCGGCAGCGCGAACGTCTCGGCCGTCGGCAGCCCACCGATGTACGTGAGCCGCTCGCCGACCCGGGCGTAGGTCCGCGTCATCATCTCGACGTTGCCGACGCCGTCCTTCAGGCAGACCAGGTTCGGGTTCCGGTCCGCGAGCTCGGCGACCGACACGTCGTTCAGGATCGCGTTCGCCCGGCTGTAGACCGTCACGCCGAGACTCGTGCTCCGGCAGACCGCCGACACGTGCTCGACCAGACCAGCCTGTCCGGCCTCAGTCAGGTACGGCGGCAGCAGCAGGATCCCGTCCGCACCGGCCGCCTCGGCTGCCTGCGCGCCTGCGATCGCCGAGGCGGTCCCGCCGGTCGCCGGCGCGATCACCGGGACCCGCCCGTTCACCTCCGAGACGGCAGTGCGGACGACGGTGTCGATCTCGGCCGGCGTCAGCGAGAAGCCCTCGCCGGTCCCGCCCGCAGCGAACAGACCCGCGACGTCGTACTGGCTCAGCCAGGACAGGTGCTCGCGGTACCCGGCCTCGTGGAAGCTCAGGTCCGGGTGGAAGTGCGTCACGGGGAACGAGAGCAGCCCGGTCTTCAGCTGCGCGGCGAGTTCGGTGGGGGAGTAATGGGTCACGCGACTCAGCGTAGGAAGACTCGTGGATACCTGTCCAAGATCGTTTTTGGATCTAGTGATGCTCTGGGAGCATCGTGAGCACGCGCTGCAGCACCGGGCTCGTCGCGTCCCGCCGCCAGATCGCATGCAGCTCGACCGGTTCGCCGACGCCGTCCAGGTCGCAGTACGTGACACCCTCAACGCCCAGACCGCGCGCTGCGGCCGGGACCAGCGCGACTCCGCGACCGGCCGCAACCAGCAGGATCACGGTGAGGATCTGCTGGACCCGCTGCTCGATCCGCGGATGCGACGCGGCGAGGAACCGGACGGTCAGCTCGTGGAAGTACCGGGCCTGGGTCGGCGAGTAGCTGATCACCTGCTCGCCGGCGAAGTCGGCCGCCCGCAACGGCCGGCCGAGCGCCGCGAGCCGATGGTTGCCGGGGACAACGGCACACAACGGCTCCCGGAACACGATCCGGGAGTCCAGTACGTCGGAGTCGAACGGCGGCCGCCCGAGCCCGAGATCGAGCTCACCGCGCAGCAGGCCGTCGATCTGCGCCGGCGTGACCCGTTCGTGCAGGATCACGTCGACGTCCGGCAGTTCCTCCGACATCAGGCGCAGCAGCGGGCCGAGAGTACGGATCGCGGAGGTTGCGGTGAACCCGAGCCGCAGTGTCCCGGCCGCACCCTGGTCGACCCGGCGCGCGAGATCGCCCGCGGTCTCGACGAGGGCGAGCAACCGGCGGGCCTCGGTGAGGAACGCCTGCCCGGCCTCGGTCAGCTCGACCTTGCGGTTGTCGCGTTCGAGCAGCCGGGCACCGACGGCGCGTTCGAGTTTCTGCACCTGGCGGCTCAGCGGCGGCTGGGTCATGTTCAGCCGATCGGCGGCGCGGCCGAAGTGCAGTTCCTCGGCGACGGCGACGAACGCGCTCAGCTGGTCGAGCGAAAACATGATTCCCGAAAGGTATCACTCGATGCCTTATCGGCCTTGGACACGCATGATCGCCGCTTCCTACGCTCACGCAATCCCACTCTGCGTAGAGGAGGAGTTCCATGCTGTTAGGCAAGCCCGACCGCCGCGTCCTGGTGATGGCGGTCAGCGCGGTCTCTGCATCCGTTCTGCTGGCCGGCTGCGGTGGGGTCAAGACGACCTCCACCGGCGGCAAGGGCGACTACCCGACCGGCAACATCCAGATGAGCGTCGGCGCGTCGCCCGGCGGCAGTACCGACCTGATCACCCGCGCGATCGCGGAAGGCGTCGGCAAGGACCTCGGCGTCTCGGTGCCGGTGGTCAACAAACCCGGGGCGAACGGCGCACTGAACGCCAAGGAACTCCAGTCCGCCAAGCCCGACGGCTACAAGATCGCGGTGCAGAACGCGTCGCTGTTCACGATCACACCGCTCGCCGTCTCCCCGAACGAAGTGGTGAAGCTCGACGACTTCGACCTGCTCGGCGGGATCTCACAGGACGACTACGTGCTGATCGCCCCGGTCGGTTCGGGCTACAAGTCGATCGCCGATCTGAAGAAGGCGGGCAAGAACGTCAAGTACGGCACCACCGGTGTCGGGACCGGCGCGCAGTTGGCGTCGGCGCTGACGTTCAAACAGGCTGGTATACCAGCGACCGACGTACCGTTCGACGGTGGTGCTCCGGCGCTGACCGCGCTGCTCGGGAGTCAGGTCGACGTGGCAACGATCCAGGTCGGTGACGGGATCGAGCAGGTGAAGGCGCGCAAGGTCGTCCCGCTGGCGGTGTTCTCGGCCGAGCGGATCAAGTTCCTGCCCGACGTGCCGACCGCCAAGGAGCAGGGGTACGACGTGGTGGTCTCGCAGTACCGCTTCCTGACGGCACCGAAGGGGACGCCGGACGATGTGAAGACGAAACTCGCCGACGCGGCGAAGAAGACGTACGCGACCGACACCTACAAGAAGTTCAACGACGCGCACTGCCTGACGCCGATCGAGGTGTCGCCGGACGAGGTTCGGAAGATCCTCGACGGGTACGCGACGAAGTACAAGGCGCAGCTGGATCAGTTCGGGATCTCGCTGGCGGCGAAGAAGTGAGTGCCGCCGAAGAACTGCGTGCTGCCGGACAAGCGAGTGCTGCCGGAGACCAGGAGACGCTGCTTGCGGAGCTGGCCGAAGAGCGGCCGCCGCACGCGGGGCCGTGGTCGCAGCTCGGGGCCGCGGTCGTGGCCGGTCTGATCGGCATCGGGGGACTGGTCGGGTCGCTCGCGCTCGGGCTCGGGCGGTTGACCCAGCCGGGGCCGGGGCTGTGGCCGTTCGTGATCAGTGTCGTCGTCACAGTGCTGGCCGTGGTGCTCGCGCTGGTCGGCCGGCACGGGACGGATACGGAGCAGTTCTCGCGGTCGAGCGTGCTGACGGCGGTCGCCGTCGCGTCGCTGGTCGTCTTCGCGGCCTTGTTGCCGGTGATCGGGTTCGAGATCCCGTCGCTGCTGCTGGCGTTCGTGTGGCTGCGGTTCCTCGGCAAGGAGTCGTGGGTGTCGTCCGTCGCGGTCAGCGTGGGCACGGTGGCGGCGTTCTACGTGCTCTTCGTGCTGCTCCTCCAGATCCCACTGCCGAGGCTGATCTGACATGAACTTTCTCAGCCCGGTGGTCGACGGTTTCGGCGTCGTCCTCGAGCCGATGAACCTGTTGTACTGCCTGATCGGCGTCGTCATCGGCATGCTGATCGGCGTACTGCCCGGCCTAGGCCCGGCCGCGACGATCGCGATCCTGCTGCCGATCACGTACGGCGTCGAGCCGGTGTCCGCGATCATCATGCTGGCCGGCATCTTCTACGGCGCCCAGTACGGCGGAACCATCACGTCCGTCCTGCTCCGCCTCCCCGGCGAGGCGTCCTCGGTGGTCACGGTCTTCGACGGCTTCGCACTCGCCAAACAAGGACGAGCCGGTACGGCGCTCGGCGTCGCGGCGATCGGCTCGTTCATCGGCGGCACGGTGTCGATCATCGGGCTGACGCTGCTCGCCCCGCTGGTCGCGAAGGTGGCGCTCGACTTCGGTCCACCCGAGTACGCCGCGCTGTCGTTGTTCGGCGTACTGCTGGTGGCGACCGTGGGGAACGGTGGTCGGACGAAGGCGGTGATCGCGGCGGGGCTCGGATTGCTGCTCGCCACGGTCGGCCGGGACACGTTCACGGGAGCCAGCCGGTTCACCTTCGACAGCCTGAACCTTGCCGACGGCATCGACTTCGTGCCGATCGCGATGGGGCTGTTCGGGCTCGGCGAGATCCTCTACAACCTGGAAGAACGGCATACCAGACAGCAGCAGCCGGTCGCGGTCGCGAACGCCTGGCCGTCGCGGGCCGATCTGCGGCAGTCCCGCGGTGCGATCGGGCGCGGTTCGGTGATCGGGTTCGTGCTCGGCGTCCTGCCCGGTGGTGGCGCGACCCTGTCCTCGCTGGTCGCGTACGCGGTGGAGAAGCGGCGGGCGAAGCAGCCGGAGCGCTTCGGCCGTGGCGCGGTCGAGGGGGTGGCGGCGCCGGAGACGGCGAACAACGCGGCGGCCACCTCGTCGTTCATCCCACTGCTGACGCTTGGTATACCAGCGAACGCGACGATGGCGTTGATGTTCGGCGCGCTGCTGATCCAGGGCATCCCGCCCGGGCCGCAGCTGGTGTCGGAACATCCGGACCTGTTCTGGGGTGTCGTCAACTCGATGTACCTCGGCAACATCCTGCTGCTGATCATGAGCATCCCGCTGGTCGGGCTGTTCGTGAAGATCCTCAAGGTCCGGCCCGCGGTACTGGCGCCGATCACGGTGCTGATCACGCTGCTCGGCGTCTACACCGTGGCGAACCAGGTCTTCGACATCTTCTTGGTGATCGCGTTCGGTGTGCTCGGGTACCTGATGAAGAAGTTCGGTTTCGAGCCGGGGCCGCTGGTGCTCGCGTTCGTCCTGGGTAGCGTGATGGAGACCGCCGTACGGCAGTCGTTGCTGATCTTCGGTGGCAACCCGGCCGGCTTCTTCACCCGCCCGATCTCCGGCACGGTGCTGGCGGCGCTGGTCGTCGTCCTCGCGCTGCCTGCGGTTCGGCGGCAACTCAAGCGACGGCAGCTCAACCGACAGAAGGAACTCGTATGACGGGCATCTCCAGCATCGACCTGACCCCAGTGGCCTTCGCCGATCCGCCACTGCTCAACGTCGTCGGCGTCCACGAACCGTTCGCGCTGCGGACGATCGTGCGGGTGTGGACCGACGAGGGGCTGGTCGGGCTGGGGGAGACGTACGCCGCGGACGACCACCTGGAACGGTTGCGGGCGGTCGCCGCCGTGCTGCCCGGGCTCGACGTCTTCGACCTCAACGGATTGCGCCAGCGCGTCCGCGACGTACTGACGTCCGGTGGTACTCAAGTCGGCGGGATGCTGAACCTGCAGGATCCCGCCGACGTGGTGCTGTCGCCGTTCGAGGTCGCGCTGCTCGATCTCCAGGGCAAACTACTCGACCGCCCGGTGGCGGACCTGCTCGGCGGCGCGGTGCGGGACGAGGTGCCGTTCAGCGCGTACCTGTTCTACAAGTGGGCCGCGCACCCGGGTAACGACGCGGACGAGTGGGGCGAGGCGCTCGATCCGGAAGGCATCGTGCGGCAGGCCCGGAAGATGGTCGACGAGTACGGCTTCACTGCGATCAAGCTCAAGGGCGGCGTGTTCGCTCCGGAGCAGGAGGCCGAGGCGGTCCGCGCGCTCGCGGAGGCGTTCCCGGAGCACAAGCTGCGGATCGATCCGAACTGCGCGTGGACCGTCGACACCTCGGTACGGGTCGCGCGGGAGCTCGACGGAGTACTCGAGTACCTCGAGGATCCGACGCCCGGGATCGACGGGATGGCGGCCGTAGCGCGGCAGACCGACATCCCGTTGGCGACGAACATGTGCGTGATCGCGTTCTCGCACCTCAAGCCGTCGGTGCTCGCGGACGCCGTCCAGGTTGTGCTCTCGGATCACCACTACTGGGGCGGACTGCGGCGGTCCCAGTTGCTGGCAGGGATCTGCGACACGTTCGGGATGGGGCTGTCGATGCACTCCAACTCGCACCTCGGGATCAGCCTGGCGGCGATGACCCATCTGGCCGCCGCCACGCCGAACCTGACCTACGCGTGCGACACCCACTACCCCTGGAAGACGGAGGACGTGATCAAACCCGGCGTACTCTCCTTCGACTCCGGGAGCGTGCGCGTGCCGACCGGGCCCGGTCTCGGGATCGAGCTGGACGAGGACGCGGTCGGGGCCTTGCACGAGCAGTACCTGGCGTGCGGGCTCCGCAAGCGCGACGACACGGCGTACATGCGGACGGTCGATCCCGGGTTCAGCCCGAATACTGCCCGCTGGTGAGGCGGTGGCGGGTGTTCGCCAGGTGCACCCGCGCCGCCGCCCGGGCCGCCTCGGGGTCGGCGCGTTCGATCGCGGCGTGGATGTTCTCGTGCTCGTGGATCACCCGGGTCAGGTGGTCCGGGTCGGACATCTCGTACGCCGGGTCGAGTTGCGTGCGAGGCAGCATGATCATCATCGGCCCGAGCTCGCCGATCAGGTCGCTGTAGAACCGGTTGCCGGAAGCAACGGCGACCTTGAGGTGGAACGCGAAGTCCGCCTCGACTGACCGGCTCGGGTCGTCACCGACCCGCCGGAAGCCGTCGAGCGCCCGCTCGATCGCCTTCAGCTGATGATCGGTACGCCGGCTCGCGGCCAGCCCCGCCGCCTCACTCTCGACGCCGACCCGGAAGTCCATCAGATCGAGCACGTCCTGGTGCGAGCGGACCGCGCGCAGTCCCGGCGTACGGTCCGGGACCTCGAGGACGAACGAACCGCGGCCCTGGAAGGTCTCCACCAGACCGGCCGCCTGCAGCCGCGAGACGGCCTCGCGGACGACGGTCCGGCTGACGCCGAACTCCTCGACCAGGCTGTTCTCACCCGGGAGTTTCGCGCCCGGCGCGATCTGCCCGCCGAGGATCCGCTGCTTCAGGTCCTCGACGATCTGCTGGGCCAGACCGCTCACCGGAACTCGCACTTGTCGACGGTCCAGCGCGCGCACTGCTCGCTGGTGGTGAACCCGAGACCCGGCCGGTCCGGCACCAGCATCCGCCCGTCGACGGTCTCCAGCCGCTCGTTGAACAAGGGGTTCAGCCATTCGAAGTGCTCGACCCACGGCTCCCGCGGGTACGCCGCCGCGAGGTGCAGGTGGATCTCCATCGCGAAGTGCGGCGCGAGCTGGAGACCGTTGTGGTCGGCCAGCGTCGCGAGCCTGAGGAACGGCGTGATGCCACCGATCCGCGGCGCGTCGGGCTGGATGATGTCGGCCGCCCGGGCCTCGATCAGCCGCACGTGCTCGCCGACACTCGACAGCATCTCGCCGGTCGCGATCGGCGTATCGAGCGCCGCCGCGAGCTGCGCGTGCCCCTCCGCGTCGTACGCGTCCAACGGCTCCTCGATCCACACCAGATCGAACTGCTCCAGCACCCGCCCGAACCGCAACGCCGTCGGCCGGTCCCACTGCTGGTTCGCGTCCACCATCAGTGGTACGTCGTCCCCGAGGTGTTCCCGCACCGCGCGGACCCGGTCCAGATCGATCCGCGTGTCGGGCTGGCCGACCTTGATCTTGATACCGCCGATGCCGTCAGCCAGCGACTTCGACGCGCGTTCCTTGACCTCCTCGATCGGTGCGTGCAGGAAGCCGCCGGATGTGTTGTAGGCGCGGACCGAGTCCCGGTGCGCGCCGAGTAGCTTCGCCAGCGGGAGGTCGGCCCGCTTCGCCTTCAGGTCCCACAGCGCGATGTCGATCGCCGCGATCGCCTGGGTCGCGACACCCGACCGGCCCACCGAGGCGCCGGCCCAGAGCAACTTGTCGTACACCTTCGCGATGTCGGACGGGTCCTCGCCGATCAGGTTCGCCGCGACCTCCTTGGCATGCGCGTACTGCGCCGGCCCGCCGGCTCGTTTGGAGTAGCTGAACCCGATGCCGTGCTGGTCCTGCTCGGTCGCGATCTCCGCGAACAGGAAGACGATCTCGGTCATCGGGCGCTGGCGGCCGGTCAGCACCTTGGCGTCACTGATCGGCTGCTCGAGCGGGAGGACGACGGAGGAGAGCTGCACGTGGCGGATGCGGTCCATGGCGAGTGATCGTACAAGTAGAGAACTTGTCTGACAACAGGTCCGGCAAGTGGTCTGACAGGGCAAAAGTTTTGACGTTTCTGTAACACCAGGTGACCATTCCGGAAACACTCGGCCGGGAGGCTGCTGCCCCGCCGACAGCGTGGTCGTGCGCCGGCCTGCCGCCACAGGCGCCGTCATCTGGGGAAGGAAGCAGTCATGGACCTGTCGGAGCAGCAGCTCCAGGCGTTCGGGACGATCGACACGGACGGCGACTCCCGCATCTGGACCTGGGAGCTACTCAGCCGGCTCGGACAGACCGGGATCCAGCCGACCGACCCGCGCGTGCGAGCCGCGCTGGCGAGTGTTGTCGACCCCGGCGACCGCCTGGCCGGGATCGGCAGCCAGCCGGTGCAGATCAACCTGGATCAGTTCGCCGAGATCGTGAACCACGGTGACGGACTGGTGGGCCGGGCATTGACCGGCGATCTGGCCGTCTCGCCGGAGGAGTTCCAGGAGTTCGCCCGTGGCGTCCAGGCGGCGTACGCCGACCTGCTGCCGAACCGGGACGGCAACGTCGCCGACTACATCCCGACGCTGCGCGACGCCGACCCGGAGCGGTTCGGGATCGCGATCTGCACGGCCGACGGCCAGACGTTCTCGATCGGCGACGCCGACCTGGGGTTCAGCGTGCAGTCGACGTCGAAACCGTTCACCTACGCGATGGCGCTCGAGGAACTCGGGCCGACCGAGGTCCACCAGTGGGTCGGCCAGGAGCAGAGCGGCGGGACGTTCAACGACTACCGGCTGTCCCTCGGCGAGGGCCGCAGGCCGCACAACCCGATGATCAACGCCGGCGCGATGGCCACCCTCGCACTCGTTGACCACGGCAAGCAGACCAGCGACCGGTTCCGTACAGTGCGCGACACCTGGACCAGGATGATGGGTCAGGCGCCGGGCTTCGACCAGGAGACGTACCTGGCCGAGAAGGCCACCGGTGACGGGAACCGCGGGCTGGCGAGCCTGATGAAGGCCGCGGACATGCTGAAGGCGGAGCCGGGGGAGGACGGCGCGGCCCGGACGGCCGACTTCTACTTCCAGATCTGTTCGCTGGAGGTGGACGCGCAACGGCTGGCCGCCGCCGGCGCCACGCTTGCGAACGGCGGCGTCGCGCCGTACTCCGGGGAGCGGGTCTTCTCCCACGAGACCGCGGCGCGGGTGCTGTCGGTGATGGGCCACAGCGGGATGTACAACGACTCCGGGACATTCTCCGACCAGGTCGGGCTGCCGGCCAAGAGCGGGGTGTCCGGCAACGTGATGATGGTGGTGCCGTCGAAGCGGCTGGCCGTGGTCACCTTCTCGCCCCGCCTGGACGCGGCCGGCAACTCGGTCCGCGGCGTCGAGGTGTGCAAGCGACTGGTCAACGACTTCGGCCTGCACCCGTACCGCGGCCTCGGCGCGGATCGCCAGCGCACCACCGGACTGAACACCACCGGACTGAACACTGCCGGACTGAACAACGCCGACCGACGGGCCGAGGCAGCCGGCGCCGCGCACCACGCACTGAGCGGCGTCTCCCGCCCCGGCACCCGAACCGCCACCGATCGCACCACGACCGACCGCACCACCACCGACCGCAGCACCACCGAGGGCGCCGCTAACGACGGCTCCACTGCCGACCGCATCGCTGCGCAGGTGGCTCGGAGCAGCGCCCCGACGGGTCACCAGATCTGATCGCGGATCCCCAGACCATCACAATCCAACGGCCCCCGCCACGACGAGCGTGGCGGGGGCCGCTGGGTGCTGATTGTGATGGCCTGGCGGTACGTACTTACTCGACGGTGACCGACTTCGCCAGGTTGCGCGGCTTGTCGACGTCGTGGCCGAGGGCGACCGCCGCGTAGTACGCGATGATCTGCAGCGGGATGGTCAGCAGGATCGGGTCCAGCTCGGCCTCGTTCTTCGGTACGACGATCTTCGCCGCGACCCCGTCCGGTACGTCGACGCCCGGGTGCGTGACGACGTACAGCGGGCCGGAGCGGGCGCCGATCTCGTGCAGCGCGCCGATGTTCCGGTCGAGCAGCTCGTCGTCGGGGACGATCGCGACGCTCGGGACGTCCGGCGAGATCAGCGCGAGCGGACCGTGCTTGAGCTCGGAGGTCTGGTACGCCTCGGCGTGCCGGTACGAGATCTCCTTCAGCTTCTGCGCACCCTCGCGCGCGACCGGGTAGCCGCGGGTCCGGCCGACGAAGAACAGGCTCTCGTGCTGCGCGAGGCGGCCGGCGATCTTGGCCAGCTCCTCCTCCTGCGCGACGATCGCGGCGATGTCCTCGGGCAGCTTCTTCAGGCCGTCGATCAGCCGGCGGCCGTCGGCGGGGGAGACGTCGCGGATCCGGCCGAGGTGGATGCCGAGCATCGCGAACCCGACCGCCATGTTGGTCAGCGCCTTCGTCGACGCGACCGAGACCTCCGGGCCGGCGTGCAGGTACACACCGCCGTCGACCTCACGGGCGATGCTCGAGCCGACCGCGTTCACCAGGCCGATCACGCGACCGCCCTTGCGCTTCAGCTCCTGCACCGCGACCAGGGTGTCCAGAGTTTCACCGGACTGCGAGACCGCGACGTACAGCGTGTCCCGCTCGACGACCGGGTTGCGGTAGCGGAACTCCGACGCCGGCTCGGCGTCGGCGGGGATCCGGGCGACCTCCTCGATGAACTGCGCGCCCATCTGACCGGCGTAGTACGCCGAGCCGCAGCCGAGGATCTTGACCCGCTTGATTTCCCGGGCCTCGCGGGCGTCCATGTTCAGGCCGCCGAGGTGCACGGTGTGGAAGCGCTCGTCCAGACGGCCGCGGATCACCCGGCCGACGGCGTCCGGCTGCTCGTGGATCTCCTTCATCATGAAGTGCTCGTGCAGGCCGCGCTCGAACTCCTCGGCCTCCCACTCGACCGTCTTCGCGGTCTTGTTGGTCGGCGAGGCGTCCTGGGTGAAGGTGCGGTAGCCGTCGGCGCGGACGGTGGCGAGCTCGCCGTCGTCCAAGTAGACGACCTGGCGGGTGTAGCGGATCAGCGCGGCCGCGTCGGAGGCGACGTGCATCTCGCCGTCGCCGATGCCGAGGATCAGCGGGCTGCCGTTGCGGGCGACGACGATCCGGTCCGGGAAGTCCAGGTCGACGACCGCGATGCCGTACGTGCCCTCGATCCGGCGCAGGGCGGCCAGCACCTTCTCCTCGAGGGTGTCGCCGTCGGCCTGCTCGATCAGGTGCGCGAGCACCTCGGTGTCGGTCTCGGAGCGCAGCTTGACGCCGGTGTCCTCGAGCTGGGTGCGGATCGCTCCGGCGTTGTCGAAGATGCCGTTGTGTACGACGGCGATCCGCTCGTTGCCGCTGGCGTGCGGGTGGGCGTTGTCCTTGCTCGGACCGCCGTGGGTGGCCCATCGGGTGTGGCCGATGCCGAGCTTGCCGCCGAACCGCTTGGGCAGCGACGCCTCCAGCTCGCGGACCCGGCCGGCGTCCTTGTGCACCTTCAGCTCACTCGAGCCGAGGACGGCGACCCCGGCGGAGTCGTAGCCGCGGTACTCGAGCCGAGCCAGTCCGTCCACCAGGATGGGCGCGGCCGGCTTGGTGCCGACGTACCCGACGATTCCGCACATGGAGTGGTTGCCCCTTCGTAGGTTTTGCGGGAGGAGGCCCGTCAGCCGTAGACGATCCGTCGCAGCTGCCGGGCGGAGAGTTCGGGTGAGCGGACCGGCCAGTGCCGGAGCTCGGTGCCGAGGCGCGCGAAGATCTCGTCGTTGCGGGCGCCGTAGGTCTGCAGCTCACGGTGCCGGCGCCGGACGTACTCCTCGGTCGTCTCGGTGAAATAGGCCAGTACGTCGGCGACCACGCGCCGCGCGACATCCGCCGACAGTCCGGTCGTCCGGCTGACCTGATCGGCCAGCTCGTCGACCGGCTCCACGGCCGCCGCCTCACTGATCACGCGTCAACCATGCAGCGTTTCCCGGTCCATGGCAAAGGATCTGCCCGAAATCGGGCAAATTCCTTGCTTTGTCAGGATCTAGAACAGGCGCAGTGGTTAGAACAGGCGCAGCACGTCGGACTCCATGCCGCGGAGGACGTCGTAGTCGACCGTCAGGCACTCCAGGCCGCGGTCGGTGGCCAGGAACTGGGCCTGGGGCTTGATCAGCTGCGCGGCGAAGATCCCGCGGACCGGGGCGAGCAGCGGGTCGCGGTTGAGCAGCTCGACGTACCGGGTCAGCTGCTCGACGCCGTCGATCTCGCCGCGACGCTTGATCTCGACCGCGACGTGCTTGCCGTCGGCGTCCCGGAGCAGCAGGTCGACCGGGCCGATCGCGGTCGGGTACTCCCGGCGTACCAGCGTCCAGCCCTCGCCGAAGGTGGTGACGTGCTCGGCGAGCAGTTCCTGCAGGTGCGCCTCGACGCCGTCCTTGATCAGCCCGGGGTCGGTCCCGAGCTCGTACGAGGTGTCGCTGTGCACCTCCTCGAGCGTGATCCGGAGCTCCTCACCCGCCTTGTTGGTGACGCTCCAGACCCCCTCTTCCTCCGTCAGCTTGCACGGCGGCGACATCCAGTTCAGCGGCTTGTACGACCCGCCGTCGGCGTGGATCAGCACCGACCCGTCCGCCTTCACCATCAGCAGCCGCGGCGCCATCGGCAAATGAGCCGTCAGCCGCCCCGAGTAGTCGACAGAACACGTAGCAATCACCAAGCGCACGAGAAAGCACCGTAGTGCACGGACCGGGGGGAGTGGGAGGGTGGTGAGCATGATGCCGAAGGTGAGCGAGCGGGCGATCGCCGAGTACGACGCGGTCGCGGCGGGGCTGGAGTCGGCCGGCGTGGTGCGGGGAAGCATGTTCGGCATGCCCTGTCTCAAGGTCGGCAAGAAGGTGCTCGCCGGGATGTTCGGCGACGCGATGACGTTCAAACTCCCGCCCGCGGCGCGCGAACAGGCGCTCGCGCTGCCGGGTGTCGAGCAGTTCGATCCCGGCATGGGCCGGCCGATGAAGGAGTGGGTGAAGATCCCGCTCGCCCAGTCGGCGGTCTGGCCCGACTACGCCGCCGACGCGCTGGAGTACGTCGCGAAATGAACCTCATGTGCCCGGCCCGGATCCTGCTGCTGCCCGGAGACGTTCAGGACGCGGCCGTCGCGGAACGGATCGCCCAGGTGTACGCCGGACCGTTCGAGGCGGCCGCCGGTTCGCGCCTGGCGGAGAGCCTCGGCGTACGGCTGACCGTCGTTCCCGAGCTCACCCAGCGCCCGGACGCGGAGCTGCAGTCGATCGCGGACCTGCACCGCGGCGAGACGGTCGTCGTCCTCGGCCTGAACCTCGGCTTCAAACTCCCGGCGATCGTCGAGCACACCGGCGACGGCTGGACCCGGGTCCCTTCGGACAACGAGGTCACGCTCGCGGCGTACGAGCGGGCCGCGGACAAGTTCCGCGCCACGATCGCGGAGGATCCCAACAACGACCTGATCGACCTGCTCGCCGCCCGGATCGCCCCGGGAGCGCGCGTACTGGAGCTCGGCAGCGGGACGGGCCGCGACGCCGCGGAACTGGAGCGCCGCGGGTACGTCGTCCGCCGGACCGACGCGGCACAGGCGTTCGTCGACATGATGCGCGCGGACGGGTACGCCGCCGATCGGTTGGACGCGATCACCGACAACTACGGCGGCCCGTACGACGCGGTGTACTCCAGCGCGGTGTTCCTGCACTTCGACCGGGCGCAACTTACCGACGTACTGCGGAGGTCCGCGCGGGCGACGAAGGTGCTCGCCTTCGCCACCCGCGAGGGCAAGGGGGAGGAGTGGTCGAACCGGCACCTCGATCTGCCCCGGCACTTCGTCCTGTGGCAAGAGGAACCCTTGCGTGAGCTGCTGACCGCGACCGGCTGGACGGTCGAGCGCCTGGAGCGCAGCGACTCCCGGATCGGCACCTGGTTCCAGGTCCTGGCGGTGCGCTCGTGATCCGGGCCGGCGTGGTGCTGCTGTCCGCGGCCGGGATCGCGGCGATCGAGCGGGTGCGCGAGGGCCGGACGTACCACGTGCTGCCCGGCGGCCAGGTCGAGGACGGGGAGAGCCCGGCCGAGGCCGCGCGGCGCGAGACACACGAGGAGCTCGGGCTGCTGGTGAAGATCCGCGGCGAGGTCGCGGTCGTGCACTTCGGTGACAGCACGCAGCACTACTTCCTCGCCGAGCACATCGGCGGCGAGTTCGGCGCTGGCGAAGGCCCCGAGATGGGCAGCCCGGCCGACTCCGAGCGAGGCAGCTACCGCGCGGTGTGGTTGCCGCTGACCGGGCTCGCCGAGCGGGACCTCAAACCCGGCCCGATCGCGGCCGCGCTGGAGGCCGCGCCGGATCCGCTCTGGCTCCTGGAGGGCTGGATGGAGACGCCGGTCGTGTACGACGAGACGGTGTGAGCTTGACCTCCCGGTGACCCAACTCATGGGCGGACCAGTACCGGGACTGGCATAGTGCACAGCATGGCTCGGGAATTGACGACTGTGGGTGTGGTGGGTCTCGGCACGATGGGCGCCGGGATCGCCGAGGTGTTCGCGCGCAACGGGCTGACCGTGGTCGGCGTCGAGCGTGACGAGGAAGCCGCGAGCCGCGGCCGGGGTCACATCCAGCACTCCACCGACCGGGCCGTGAAGCGCGGCAAGCTGTCCGTCGAGGACCAGCAGGCGCTGTTCGACCGGGTCACGTTCGCCACCTCGATGGAGGCGCTCGCGGACTGCGACCTGGTGATCGAGGCGGTCGTCGAGCGGCTCGAGTTGAAGCGCGAGATCTTCGGCGCGCTGGACAAGATCGTCCGCGAGGACGCGATCCTCGCCACCAACACCTCGTCGTTGTCGGTCACCGAGATCTCGGTCGCGACCCAGCGCCCGCGGCGCGTCGTCGGCATGCACTTCTTCAACCCGGCGCCGGTGCAGGAGTTCGTCGAGGTGATCAAGACCGTCGTCACCGAGCCGGACGTGGTCGAGGACGTGCAGGCGCTGGCCCGCCGTCTCGACAAGGTCCCGGTGGTCGCGGCCGACCGGGCGGGCTTCATCGCGAACGCCCTGCTCTTCGGGTACCTGAACCACGCGGTGTCCATGGTCGAGTCGAAGTACGCGACCCGGGAGGACGTCGACGCGGCGATGCGGCTCGGCTGCGGGTACCCGATGGGACCGCTGGCGCTGCTCGACCTGATCGGTCTGGACACGGCGTACGAGATCCTCGACACGATGTACAAGCAGGGTCGCAACCGGCTGCACGCGCCGGCGCCGATCCTGAAGCAGATGGTCACCGCCGGTCTACTCGGCCGGAAGACCGGACGCGGTTTCTACACCTACGAGTCGCCCGACTCGCCGGTCGTCGTGGACGACGAGCACACCCCGTTGGTCTCGGCTGACGGCCCGGCGACCCGCCCGATCCAGCAGGTCGGCGTGGTCGGCTCCGGCACGATGGCGGTCGGCATCGTCGAGGTCCTCGCCAAGGCGGGGTACGACGTCCTGTCCGTCGCCCGCGGCACCGAGAAGGTCGACAAGGTCCGCGCCGTCTTGGAGCGCTCGCTGGAGAAGGGCGTGCAGCGCGGCAAGCTCTCGTCGGAGGAGCGCGACGCGGCGCTGCGCCGGGTGACCGGTACGGCGAAGCTCGACGACCTCGCGAGTGTCGACCTGGTGATCGAGGCCGTGGTCGAGGAGCTCAGCGTCAAGCAGGCGCTGTTCGAGACGTTCGACGAGATCTGCAAGCCGGGCGCGATCCTCGCGACCACCACGTCCTCGCTGCCGGTGATCGATCTGGCGATGGCGACCAAGCGGCCGGCCGACGTGGTCGGGCTGCACTTCTTCAACCCGGCGCCGGTGATGCAGTTGGTCGAGGTGGTCAGCACCGTCAGCACCGCGCCCGAGGTCGCCGACACGGTGGCCGGCGTGGCTGTTGCCGCTGGCAAGCACCCGGTGCGCTGCGGCGACCGAGCCGGCTTCATCGTGAACGCGCTGTTGTTCCCTTACCTGAACGACGCGGTCCGGATGCTCGAGGCGCACTACGCCGGCGTCGACGACATCGACGCCGCGATGAAGCTCGGCTGCCGCCTGCCGATGGGTCCGTTCGCCCTGCTCGACGTGGTCGGCCTGGACGTCTCGCTCGCCATCCAGCGCACGCTGTACCTCGAGTTCCGCGAGCCCGGCTTCGCCCCGGCACCGCTGCTCGAACACCTCGTCACCGCCGGCTACCTCGGTCGCAAAACCGGCCGCGGTTTCCGCGACTACTCGAACTGAGCCGTTAGGCTGGCTCCGCCGAAAGGAGCCAGCGTGCCGGACGACCCGCAGCAGCACATCACCGAGGCCGTCGGCGGTGCGCCGCTCGCGCCCCTCACCGCGGTCGAACGGATCGAGCAGGAGCGCGTCCGCACTCTGATCCAGACGGTTGCCTCGTGCTACAACTCGCTCGTCGCCCGGGAGTCCGACGAGGCTCGTCGTACCGAGCTCGTCGAGCATCGCGACCGCGCGGACGACGCCTACCGTCGCGTCTCCTCGATGTCGGCCGAGGAACGTGCTGAGGTCCTGGCCACCTACCCGGAGCTGCTGACCCGCTTGCGCGGCGACCTCGACGCATGATCGGTTTGACGGTGACCCCGGCCGAGGCCGAGGCGATCATCGAGCATCGCCAGCGGCAGCTCCGTCCGGCACGCCCTCCACGACGACCACCAGGCCAACGACCACGGGCGGTGGTGATCGGCGGTCAGGCCGGCGCCGCCAAGTCCACCATCCAGCAACTCCTCCAAGCCGCTCTCGGCAAGGACACTACGGCGTCGTACGACTTCGACGACAACGCTCTGGCCCACCCGCGGTACGACCAGCTGATGCGGTCCGGGAAGCTCGACAGACACCGCGACGTGCTCGAGTCGCTCCCGCCGCACCTCGGGCGGCTCTGCCTGGAGGCCTTGACCACCCGCGATCCGCAGTACGACGTGGTCGCGAGCACGTCGCTCGCCTGGGAAGCGGACGCCAAGAACTGGGCGGACGGCTTCGCGCGGCAGAACTACCGCGTCTCGGTCGTGTACGTCGCCACCAACGACGCGAACAGTCTGCTCAGCGTGGCGGAGCGGTACCAACGGGCGAAGGACGACACCGGTATCGGCCGGTGGGTGGCGCAGCGGCTGCACGACGCCGCGTATCACGGCGTACCCGAGACCGCGCACAAGCTCGAGTCGCAGGCGTACGTCGACGACATCTATGTCGTCGACCGGAACGGCAACGTGCTGTTCGAGAACCACCGGCAGGCCGACGGGACGATGGAGAAGCCGCCGGGTGCCCGGCAGGCGATCAACGACGAGCGGAACCGGCCGCCGACACCAGCCGAGATGGCGCAGTTCATTCAGACTCTCGAGTTCCTGCAGGGGCACGAGCCGGCGCTGGAGGAGCCGGTCGCGGCGATGGCCAGCGAGGCGCTGACCCGCGCGGCGGCGCGGCCGCGCCCCGAACAGCTGCAGCGCGACGCCGTGCCGATCGACGCCCGTCTGGCCGCGGTGCAGCATGTAGCGGGATCCGGGGTCGCCGCGGTCTCCGGGATCACTGCGCCGTCGGGCGCGGACGGATCCCGCGGGCAGGACCGTGGCCGGCCAGACCCACGCCGCACACTGGGACGCTGAGTGCGGACGACCTCCCTGGTGCTGACGCGCGCCGAAGCCCACGACCCCAGAATCCCCAGGACCGCCCGCCACGAACTAGCTAGATTGACTCGGTGCCCACACTTACGGTCGAGGTTGGCGGCTCGTCGATCCAGACGCTCGTGATCAGCGACGGTGAACCACCGCGCGAGGTTCGGCTGGACGAGCACCGGGAGCTGCCCTGGCTGGTCGCCGCGCCGGGGTTGGTGGAGGGCGATCGGGTTCGGGGCGCGCATCACCTCGGGTGGATGGACGTGTGTCTCAGCCGTGAACTCGGCATGCCGTCACCGCCGACGCTGTCGATGAACGATGCCGAGGCGGCCGCGACGGGGGAGTGGCTGCTGCTCGGGCAGCCGTCCGGGACCACGGTGTACGTCGGGATCGGTACGGGCGTCGGCGCGGTCGGGATCCGCGACGGGGACGTCGTGCCGGTTGAGTTCGGCCATCGGACGTCGTACGGCGCCAAGGTGTGCGGCGGGTGTGGCCGGCGCGGTTGCCTCGATGCGCAGATCGGTGGGCACGCGTTGTCGACACCGCTGCGTGCGGATGAGGCTGAGCTAGTCGGCACGTGTGTGCTCGACGCGTTGCGCGGTCAGGAGGTCGCGATCGACCGAGTGGTCCTGGGCGGTGGTTTGTTCCGCGTGTACCCCGAGATCGTCAGCGCCGTCCAGGCCGCCGCCGATCTCGAGGTGCTCGGCTCCCGATGCGCACCGGAGTACAAGTCCGCCGCCTACCTCGGCCTGCAGCGGACACGCCTCTGACCGATGAGTGCTTGCTACGGCTCCATCTCGGCGTAGTCGCCGCAGGGGCCGCCGCCGATGGCTTCGGGGAGGACGGTCTCGCGGCGGTCGGGGCGGATCAGGGGGTTGTAGAAGGACGCGATCTCGACGCTGTCCTCGGGGATGTAGTGGAAGATCAGCGCGCGCCGGAAGCGGTCCGGCGTACTGTTCGGCTTCGAGCCGTGCACGACGCTGCCGTGGAAGAACAGCGCGTCGCCGGCGGCCATCTGGGTCTGGACGCGCTGCATGCCGTCCGGGATCGCGACCTCGAGGCCGGTGAACGATTCGGTCAGGTCGGCGGGCTCGGGGCAGAGCAACTCGGACTTGTGCGAGCCGGGTACGACGGCCAGGCCGCCGTTCGACGAGTCGACGTCGTCGATCGCGATCCAGGCGGCCAGGCAGGTCTCCGGGTCGGCGCGCAGGGACATGTTGTCCTGGTGCAGGGCCTGCCCGCGGGCGCCCGGCGGCTTGAAGTAGAACATCGACTGGGCGCCGAGCGCCGGGCCGATCAGGGCCTGGACGACATCGAGGATCCGGTCGTCGAGCATCAGCTCGAGCGAGATCCGGCCGGCCTCGGTGTCGAGCCGCCGGTGCGGGTGCACGAAGCGCGGGTACTTCGCCAGCGGGTCGCCCTCCGGCACGTCGTCGATGGCGAGCGAGAGGTCGACGGCGACCTGGTCCATGAAGGCTTCCTTGACCTGCTCGACCTCGGCGGGCGTGAGCAGCTGCGGCACCTGGACGATCCCGTCCTGCCGGTACACATCTACGACTGTCATGTCTCCAGGATCTGTTGGCACGTGCGGTCCGGCGATAGCCTATTGAGCTGTGAACCTTCGATATCCTGCTGAGTCGCCGCATCCGGTGGTGCGCCGCCTGGATACCGGTGAGTTCGACGAAGGCCCTGAGTACGCCACGTTTCGGCGGCGCGGTACGACGGATTGGCTGCTGGTGCAGACGCTCGACGGCCGGGGACGATTCGGTCATGTCGCAGCCGAGCCCGGGACCGTCACACTGGTCCGGCCGGGGACCTTGCACGACTACGCCACGGTCGGCGACCGATGGCGGTTCCTGTACGCGCACCTGAACCCGAAGCCGGACTGGCTGCCGCTGCTCGACTGGCCAGAAGTTGCCCCCGGCATCGTTCAGCTGCGGCCCGCCACCGCGACCTTCGACCGGATCGCCGAGCACCTGCGCGACGCCGTACGGCATCAGCACAGCGTGCTGCCGCAGGCCGAGCAGCTCAGCGCCAACTCGCTCGAGGCGGCGCTGCTCTGGTGCGACACCCAGAACCCGAAGGCCGTCCAGATCGACGACCGGCTGCTGCGCGCGATCGAGCTCGTCGACCAGGACCTGACCGCGAACCTCGACGTACCCCGGCTGGCGCGCGCCGTGAACCTGTCGGTGTCGCGGTTCGCGCACCTGTTCCGCGACCAGCTCGGTGTCAGCCCGCAACAGTTCGTCGAACGCCGCCGCCTGGACGCCGCCGCCCGCCTCCTCGAACTCACCAGCCGCTCGGTCGCCTCCGTCGCCGCCCAGGTCGGCTACGCGGACCCGCTCTACTTCGCCACCCGCTTCCGTCTACACACTGGATTAAGCCCCACGACGTACCGCCGAAGGTCTTAGTCTTCTCCGCATGAGAACGCGTGCTGTGGTGGGGCTGGCGGTACTGGCCGTCGTGGGGCTGGGGGCGTGTGCGCCGGAGGACGGCTCGTCCGCGGCGTCGACGCCGTCGGGGGCCGATGCCTGTGGCAAGGACAAACTGGCGGTCACGACCGCTGGGAAACTGACGGTCGGGACCGACAAACCGGCGTACGAACCGTGGTTCAGTGACAACGACCCGAGCAACGGCAAGGGGTACGAGTCGGCCGTCACCTACGCGGTGGCGAAGCAGCTCGGGTTCGAGCAGGCGGACGTGAAGTGGCAGACGGTGCAGTTCAACACCGCGTTCGCGCCCGGACCGAAGGCCTTCGACCTGGATGTGAACCAGGTCTCGATCTCCGAGGAGCGGCGCAAGGCCGTCGACTTCTCCTCCGGGTACTACGACGTCCGGCAGACCGTGATCACCACCGCGGGCAGCAAGATCGCGAACGCCAAGTCCGTCGGCGAGCTCGCCGGCGCCAAGCTTGGCGCCCAGGTCGGTACGACGAGTTACACGGCCCTGCGTGACCAGGTGAAACCGCAGCAGACGCCGGCCGTCTTCGACACCAACGACTTGGCGGTCCAGGCGCTGAAGAACAAGCAGATCGACGGCATCGTGGTGGATCTGCCGACCGCGTTCTACATGACCGGGGCGCAGCTCGACGACGGCAAGATCGTCGGTCAGCTGCCGTCGAGCGGGAAGGCCGAGCAGTTCGGGTTCGTGCTCGCGAAGGGTTCGAAGTTGACCGGTTGCGTGACCCACGCGGTCGACGCGCTCAAGGCCGACGGCACGCTGGCGAACCTGCAGAAGCAGTACCTCACCGAGTCGGGCGCTCCCGAGCTCTCGTGAGCGAGCGAACTCTCCGACCCGACAGCGGGCGCGGCGGCGGGCACGGCAGCGGGCTCGGTAGCGATTGGCAGCCGTCCGCGCTGCAGTTGGAGCGGATCGCGTACCGCCGCGGGCAGGCCCGGCGATCGACCCTGATCGCCGTGGTGAGCTCGGTGGTGCTGCTCGCGCTGGTTGTCGTCGGCATCGGTTCGACGCCCGGCTGGCCGCGGGTCCGGGCGACGTTCTTCGACGTCCACCGCGGCTGGGAGGCGCTCCCGGTCGTTGCCCAGGGCCTCTGGCTGAACATCCGTGTGATGCTGGTCTGCGCGGTCCTGATCGTCGTCTTCGGCTTGACGCTGGCAGTCATGCGGACGTTGCGCGGGCCGATCTTCTTCCCGCTGCGGGTGTTCGCGGCGGCGTACACGGACGTGTTCCGCGGGCTGCCGTTGCTGCTGGTGATCTTCCTGCTCGGCTTCGGCGTACCGGCTCTGCAGTTGCGCGGCCTGCCGAACCAGGCGGTGATCTGGGGCGGCGCCGCGCTGGTGCTGACCTATTCGTCGTACGTCGCCGAGGTGTTCCGGGCCGGCATCGAGTCGGTGCATCCTTCGCAGCGGGCGGCCGCGCGCTCACTCGGGCTGTCCCATCGCCAGACGCTGCGCTTCGTCGTACTCCCGCAAGCGGTCCGGCGCGTGCTGCCGCCGCTGCTGAACGACTTCGTGAGTCTGCAGAAGGACTCTGGTCTGATCGCGGTCCTCGGGGTGATCGACGCGATCCGCGCCGCACAGTTGGAGACGGCCGAGGACTTCAACTTCACGCCGTACGTCGTGGCCGGGCTGCTGTTCGTCGCGCTGACGATCCCGCTGACCCGGCTGACCGACTACGTCGCGCGCCGCCAAGGTTGGTATGGCGGGGGAGGTGGACCGGTGTGACCCTGCTCAGTCTCCGTGGAGTGCGCAAGTCGTACGGCGAGAACGTCGTACTGGACGGGTTCGACCTGGACGTCGAGGCCGGCGAGTGCGTCGTACTGATCGGCGCCTCGGGATCCGGGAAGTCGACGCTGCTGCGCTGTGTGAACCTGCTCGAGACCGTGGACGACGGCGTCGTCGAGCTGGCCGGCGTGGACATCACGGATCCGCGGGCCGACGCGGACAAGGTGCGGTCCGGGATCGGGATCGTGTTCCAGTCGTACAACCTGTTCCCACACCTGACCGTGCTGGACAACATCACGCTCGCGCCGATCCGGGTGCATCGGGTACCGCGGGATGTCGCACGGGACCGCGCGCTCCAGATGCTCGCGCGCGTCGGGCTCGCCGACAAGGCGGGCGCGAAACCCGACGAGCTCTCGGGCGGGCAGCAGCAACGAGCCGCGATCGCCCGGGCGATGGTCAACTCACCGCAGCTGATGCTGCTCGACGAGGTCACGTCGGCGCTCGACCCGGAACTCGTCGGCGAGGTCCTCGACCTACTGCGCGAACTGAAGTCCGAGGGTATGACGATGCTGATCTGCACCCACGAGATGGCCTTCGCCCGCGAGGTCGCCGACCGGGTCTGCTTCCTGCACCACGGCCGCCCGCTGGAGATCGGCCCGCCCGCGCAGGTGCTGGAGACCCCGCGCGAGCCCCGCACCCGCGAGTTCCTCAGCCGCATCCGTCCCTGAGGACGGGCCCGGGTCAGCGGGACGACAAGTACGTGAGGACGGCCATCACCCGGCGGTTGTCGTCCTCGGACGGCGGCAGGTCGAGCTTGGCGAAGATGTTGTTGGTGTGCTTGCTGACCGCCTTCTCGGTGACGAACAGCGCACCGGCGATCGCGGCGTTCGAGCGTCCTTCGGCCATCAGCCCGAGGACCTCGGACTCCCGCGGGGTCAGCCGGCTGATCGGCGAGTCCCTGGTACTGCGCGCCAGGAGCTGACCGATCACGTCCGGGTCCATCGCCGTACCGCCGCCGGCCACCCGGCGAACGCCGTCCAGGAACTCGGCGACATTCGAGACGCGGTCCTTCAGCAGGTACCCGACGCCACCGCCACCCCCGGTGAGGAGCTCGCGCGCATAGAGCTGCTCGACGTACTGCGAAAGCACCAGGATCGGGAGGCCCGGGATCTGGCTGCGGGCCTCGATCGCGGCCCGCAGGCCCTCGTCGGTGAACGTCGGTGGCATCCGTACGTCGACCACCGCCACGTCCGGCCGGTGCTCCACCAGCGCGGGCACCAGCCGGGGCCCGTTGTCGACCGCCTCGACGACCTCGAAGTCGTGCGCCTCCAGCAGGCGGATCAGGCCGTCCCGGAGGAGGGCGTTGTCTTCAGCGATGAGGACTCGCAAGGCAGCTCCATGATCACGGTGGTCGGCCCGGCGCTCGGGCTCACCACGGTCAACGTACCGTCGAAGGCGGCCAGCCGCCGCTCGATACCGTACAGACCGCCACCGGGCTTCACGAGCGCACCTCCCACCCCGTCGTCGCCGACGATCATGTGCAGCTTCTCGTCCTCGTGGGTGATCTGGATCCAGGCGTTCGTGGCGGCCGAGTACTTGACCGCGTTGGCGAGACACTCGGCGACCGCGAAGTACGCCGCGGACTCCACCGGCGCCGCGGGCCGGCCCGGCACGTCGAAGGTGACGTCGACCTTGAACGGGCAGGTCAGCGCGAGCGCCTTGACCGCCCCTTCCAGCCCGCGATCGGCGAGCACCGGCGGGTGGATCCCGCGGACCAGGTCACGCAGCTCGGACAGAGCCGTACTTGCGGACTCCCGGGCCTCGGTGAGCAGCGCCGCGGCCTGGGCCGGGTCGCGGGCCACCATCTCCTCGGCCATGCCGAGGTTCATGCTCAGGGCGGCCAGGCGGGCCTGGGCGCCGTCGTGCAGGTCGCGCTCGATCCGGCGCAGTTCGGCCGCCTGGGTGTCGACGGTCTCGGCGCGGGACTCGGCCAGCTCGCGGACCCGCATCGCCAGCTTGGCGCTCTCGGTCGGGCCGAGCAGCGAGCGGGCCAGGAAAGCGTTCGCCTTGAGCAGCCGCTCGCCGGCCGCCGTCCAGATCAGGAACGCGATCAGCGCAACCGGCATCAGCAGGAAGCTGGTCCAGAAGTTCACCGTGAACAGGCCGCCGAACGGCTCGGTGAACACCCCCTCGGGGGTGACGCCGACGAGCAGCGGGTAGACCAGGTAGAACGCCATCGCGAAGAACAGCACCGCGCTCAGCAGGCAGAGCGTGAACCCGAAGACCGCGTTCACCAGCAGCCAGACGATGTCCCGCCAGGTCTGCGGGTCGGTCATGATCGTCCGGATCCGCATCAGCGTGCCGGGCAGCGGGGGCTTCTTGTACGGCCGCGGGATGCGCTCGCCGAGGAAGCCGGCCAGCATCGTGCGGTGGCAGTTCGCGAACCAGCGGGTCGCCGGGACGAACACCAGCAGCATCGGGATCCCGACCCAGACCACGATCAGCGGCACGGCCACCACGGACAGCACGAAGAAGGCGATCCCGATCTCGGCCAGGATCGCGAGGAACAGCGCGACCCACGGCTGGGCGAGCTTCGGGTACCGCATCGGTGGCGGTGCCTCGGTGACGGCGACGGTGGTCATGCGTCCATCATGACCGAGCGTGAGGCCCGGGGCAGTGGAGTTATCCCCCCTTTGTCCCGGGCGCTGACCCCCGGTGGATCCGGGTGGTAGCACTCGTGTGTCGCGCCGTTATGCGATCGAGACTTGATGCTGTACGTTGGCCGCGGCTGTACGCCCAGGCCTCCCACCGCACCCGAGACGAGGACCCTGATGGCTCAGCCGATCGCGTCACCTGTTGCTACCCGCCGCTCCGATTTCTCCCCGCTGTTGCGCGAGATCAAGGCAGCCGGACTACTGGAGCGCCGGACCGCGGCCTACGCGATGGCGATCGGTATCAACGTGACTCTGATGGCGATCACCTGGGCCGCGATCGCCGCGATCGGGGCCTCCTGGTGGGTGGTCCTGCTCGCCCTGCCGCTCGGGATCCTGACCACCCGGGCGGCGTTCTTCGGGCACGACGCCGGTCACCAGCAGATCGCCAGTTCGCGCCGGCTGCACGACTGGGTCGGCATG
This sequence comes from Kribbella sp. NPDC043289, assembly GCF_056436705.1. NCBI lineage: Bacteria > Bacillati > Actinomycetota > Actinomycetes > Propionibacteriales > Kribbellaceae > Kribbella > Kribbella sp. NPDC043289. The sequence goes on along the minus strand of NZ_JBWKCB010000007.1, from coordinate 324,918 downwards.
CTGCACGGCAACCTCCTGCTCGGTATGAGCTACGCCTGGTGGAACGACAAGCACAACCGCCACCACGCGAACCCGAACCACACCGACAAGGACCCGGACGTCGGCGAGGGCGTACTGGTCTGGACCCTCGAGCAGGCATCCAGCCGCAAGGGTCTCGAAGGCTGGCTGACCCGCAACCAGGCGCGGATCTTCTTCCCGCTGCTCACGCTGGAAGGCTTCAACCTCAAGGTCTCGAGCATCCGGTTCCTGCTCGCCCGGCGCCGCGAGCAGCGCGTCGAGCTCGGCCTGATGGCCGCCCACCTGGTGCTGTACTTCACCGCGCTGTTCCTGATCCTGTCGCCGGGCCAGGCGCTGGTGTTCGCGGTCGTGCACCACATGATCTTCGGGCTGCACCTCGGCAGTGTGTTCGCGCCGAACCACAAGGGCATGGAGATGCCCGAGGCCGACAGCAACTGGGGGCACCTGGAGAAGCAGGTGCTGACCTCCCGCAACGTGAACGGCGGTCTGGTGACCGACTGGATGATGGGCGGGCTCAACTACCAGATCGAGCACCACCTCTTCCCGAGCATGCCGCGCGCCAACCTTCGCTTCGCCCAGCCGATCGTCCGGGCGTACTGCGAGAAGATCGGAATGCCCTACGTTTCAACGGGTTTGATCGATTCGTACCGAATGGGGTTGCGCCATATGCACGCGGTCGGTGAGGAACTTCGAAGCAATGCCTGACAACCCCTAGGCGACTCAGTCGCACCTCGGTTACGGTCTCCCCTCTCGGGGCCGCCCACCTTCGTGAGGAGACCTTCCATGACCGCACTGATGCCGCGCCTCCGGCGCGGCGGGTCACGCGGCTGTGACTCCCGGCCTTCCCTCGTCGCTCCAGTCGCTTCGCTCCCTGCGCTCCTCAGTCCAGGCCGGGAGGCCGCGTGACCGGCCGATCCGGTCTGAGTCGCCGCGGTTTGTTAGGCGCCGTCGCCGGTGTCACCGCTGCCTCCGCACTGACCGCCGCGCCCGCGTGGGGCGCCGACGACCTTCGGCCGGGCGCGGTGACCCGGCCGAAGCTGGACAGGTTCGACCGGCAGATCGTGTCGGGCCTGTCCTCCGATCGCGCGTTGCAGCATCTACAGGTGCTGTCCGAGCACATCGGTCCACGCATCGGCGGTACGGCGAGCGAGAAGCGCGCCGCCGACTACATCGCCGCCCAGCTCGACAAGTTCGGCTACCGGACCCGGCTCGAACCGTTCCCGGTCGCCGACAAGTTCCTCGCCCAGATCACCGACGTCACCGGCGTGCTGCCGGACGACCTCTGCTGGCAGGCCGGCGCCGCGCCCGGCGGCAAGCTCGACGTCAGCGTGCAAGGCCCGGTGCGCGACGTCGGCCCGGCGACCGCACCGGTCTGGCCGACCGACGTCGCCGGCTCCATCGTGATCGCCGACGACACTGCCGCGTCCCGGCCGGCATTGGTCGCGGAGGCGGCCGCGCGCGGTGCGGTCGGCGTGATCCTGCTGCCGGCCGACCAGGTGTACCCACGCCGCGCCTCGGCGTTCTCCCCGAGCGGCCTCACCGACGCCCCGATCCCGGTGATCGGCGTCGCCCAGGTCCAGAAGCGCCTGATCCGTGAGGCCCTCGCCGTGGTCGCCGCGTTGCCGTTGAAGATCAGCACGACGGCCCACCGAGGCCTGATCTCCAACAACGTCATCGGCGAGCGCCGCGGCAAGTCCGGCACGAGCGGGCCGATCGTGATGGTCAGCGGCCACTACGACACCGTCCCCGGCGCACCGGGAGCGAACGACGACGGCTCCGGCACCGTGCTCACGATGGAGCTGGCGCGCGTCTTCAGCCGCATCCCGACCGATGCGACGTTGCGGTTCGCGCTGTGGGGTTCGGAGGAGCAAGGCCTGATCGGATCGCGGTACCACGTCGCGCAGCTCGCCCAGGACCAGCGCGACCGCTACGCCGCCGTCTTCCAGAACGACATGGTCGCCACCAGCTGGGACCCGGCGGTCACCTACTGGCTGCTGTCCTTCACCGGACTCGCCAACACCGCGACCGACGCCGTACGGGCCGCCGGACAACGGCTCGGGTACGACGCTCAGCTCGTCGGGCCGGTGCAGCGTGGTGCGTCCGACCACCAGTCGTTCCAGGAGGTCGGGATCGACTCCGCGAACTTCTCGTGGCGCGGTGAGCTCGCGCCGTCGTACCTCGAGCCGCCGTACCACTCGCCGGAGGACACCATCGCGAAGAACGTCAGCCTGGAGCGCCTGCAGGTGTCGATGGAGCTGATCGGCTGCGCGACGTACGCGGTCGCGCGCAGCTGAGCCCGGGTCATCAGTTCGGGTGATCAGCTCGGGGTGATCCAGGTCATACGACTAGCCTTGAGGGGCTATGTCGCGCAGGAAGCCTTCCAAGTGGCAGCGGCCGGTCAGTGACCGGCCGCTGCTCGGTGGTACCCAGAGCCGTGAGGTGAAGGCCGGCGGCGAGTGGATCGTCCGGCGGGTGTCAGGGTCCGCGTCCGCGAAGTCGTACCGCTGCCCTGGCTGCGACCAGCAGATCCTGCCGGCCACCCCGCACGTCGTCGTGTGGCCGGAGAATCCCAGCCTGCTCGGCGCGATCGGCGGTGCGCAGTCGCTGGACGAGCGGCGGCACTGGCACACGGCGTGCTGGCAACGGAGCCGTTGAAAGGTGTCTGCATGAAGCTCCCGGTGACGTCGTACGGCGAAACTGGTACGCCGGTCGTGGTGGTGCACGGGCTGTTCGGCTCGGGCCGGAACTGGATGACCGCCGCCCGACGGCTCGCGGACCGGCACCGGGTGTTCGCGTTCGACCTGCGCAACCACGGCACCTCGCCGCATGTCGACACGATGAGCTACCCCGAGATGGCCGACGACGTCCGGGAGACGATCGAGTCGCTCGGGGTCGGGCCGGTCGCGCTGGTCGGGCACTCGATGGGCGGCAAGACCGCGATGCTCACCGCGCTGCGGCACCCGTCGGTCGTGGAGCGGCTCGTGGTCGTCGACGCGGCGCCCGTGGCGTATCCGCCGGCCTTCGTCGAGTACGCGCGGGCGATGCGGACGGCCGACCTCTCGTCGGTGACCCGTCGCGCCGAGGTCGACGCGCAGTTGGTGGACGCAGTACCGACCCCCGGCACCCGCGCCTTCCTGCTGCAGAACCTGATCCTCGACTCCGACGGCGCTCGCTGGCGGCCGAACCTGCCGGTCATCGAAGCGGCGCTGCCGGCGATCTCCGGGTGGCCCTCCGGTCTGGCGGGTCTGCACTACGACGGGCCGACGCTTTTCATCTACGGCGGCAAGTCGGACTACGTCCAGCAGGACCACCGTGCGACGATCGCGGAGTACTTCCCGCAGGTCCGGTACGCCGAGGTTCCGGAGGCCGGCCATTGGGTCCACGCCGAGCGCCTCGACGACTTCCTGGCCGCGCTCGTCCCGTTCCTCGGATGAGGTTGGTAAACGGTTGTCCGTAATCCATTGACCTTCGCCCGAAAACATCGGTAAGTTTTCAACCCAGTTCCTGCAGGATCCACGATCTGGGTTGGGTGGTGGCGATGGTGGTCCGGACCGGCGCACAGCGGCTGGCCGAGGACCCGGGGTTGGTGCCCGACGGGCGCCTGGGACTGATCACGAACTTCACCGGCGTACTGCCGGACCTCACGCCGACGTCTGTCGCGTTGCGTGCGGCCGGTCTGCCGTTGACGGCGTTGTTCGGTCCCGAACACGGGCTCCGCGGTACGGCGCAAGCGGGTGCGAGCGAAGGCGAGGGAGTCGATCCCGACACCGGGCTCCCGGTGTTCGACACGTACATGCGGCAGGGTCGCGAGCTCGATGACCTGTTCTCCGGTGTCGACGTCCTGCTCTTCGACATCCAGGACATCGGGACGCGGTTCTACACCTACGTCTGGACGATGTACGACTGCCAGCAGGCCGCCGCGCGGCTCGGCAAGCCGTTCGTCGTGCTGGACCGGCCGAACCCGCTCGGCGGTGTCCGGGTCGAAGGGCCGATGCTGCAGCCCGGGTTCGAGAGCTTCGTCGGCCGCGCGCCGATCCCGCTCCGGCACGGGCTGACCGCCGGCGAACTGGCTCTGCAGTTGGGCCCGGCAACGGTCGTCGAACTCGAGGGCTGGACGCGGGACATGCGCGGTGTCGAGCCGTGGGTGCCGCCGTCGCCGAACATGCCGACGCTGGACACGGCTTTGGTATACCCCGGCACCGGCCTCTTCGAGGGCACCAACCTCAGCGAGGGGCGCGGGACCACGCGACCGTTCGAGACGATCGGGGCGCCGTACGTCGACGATCGGCTGGCGCCGGCGTTGCGGGACTGCGCGTTGCCGGGCGTGATGTTCCGACGGACCTGGTTCGAGCCGGTGTTCAGCAAGCACGCCGGCCAGGCGGTGTCCGGCGTACAACTGCACGTCGTGGACCGGGACGCGTTCGAGCCGGTGCGGACCGCGCTGGTGATGCTCCGGGTGCTGAACGAGCTGTACGCCGACGATTTCGGCATGCTGCCGTCACTCGACAAGTTGTGGGGCTCGGACTCGCTGCGGAAGACCCTCGAGGCGGGCGAGGACCCCGTCGCGCTCTTGCCTGCGGCAATCACACCGGCCGGGTGGGTACGACCCGGCGTACTGCGTTACGAAGGGACCCCTGCCTGATGATCCGTGCGTTCCAGGTCGGCGACGGGCCGGCGCTGGCCGCGGCCTGGACGGCCGCCGCGCCGGCCGACCCGATCAGCTACCGGCGTTTCCGCGACCTGTTCCTGCTCGATCGCAACTTCGACGCGGCCGGTCTCCAGGTGGCCGTGATCAATGATCAGATCGTCGGCGCCGCGTACGCGGTCCGCCGGCTGATCGCGGCCGACGCCGACGACCTCGAGCCGGACTCCGGCTGGATTCCGTTCTTCTTCGTGCACCCGGACCATCGCCGCCAGGGCGTCGGCCGCGCGTTGTTGACCGCGGCAACGGACTGGCTCCGCGCCGAGGGACGGTCGGAGGTCTACTTCTCGTCGTACACGCCGAACTACTTCCTCCCCGGCCTCGACGCGGACCGCTACCCAGACGCTGCCCGGCTGCTCGGCTCGATGGGCTTCGAGCGCCGGTACGACGCCGTCGCGATGGACCGCGGACTCGTCGGGTATGCCATCCCGGACGAGGTGCGCAAGCGCATCGACGCGCTGACGGCCGAGGGCTACAGCTTTGGTACACCATCCGACGACGAGCTGACCGCACTGATCGCGATCGCCGGCGCGGAGTTCAACCCGGACTGGGCGCGCGCCATTCGTGAGGGCGTCGTCGCCGGTCTACCACTGGATCGGATCGTGGTGGCGCGCCAACCCGATCGAGCACAACCCGATCGAGCACAACCCGATCGAGCACAACCCGATCGAGCACAGCCCGATCGAGCACAACCCGGCGGGGCGATCCTCGGCTGGGCGATGCACGGGACCTATGAAGGCGTGATCGACCGCTTCGGGCCGTTCGGGGTGCTACCGGCATCCCGCGGTACCGGCCTCGGGAAGGTGCTACTGCACCTGACGCTCGAGCGGATGGTCGCCGCCGGCGCACACAGCGCCTGGTTCCTGTGGACCGGTGAGGCGTCCGCGGCCGGGCAGCTGTACCTGAAGACGGGATTCGACATCACCCGCACGTTCACCATCCTCCGGGCGCCGTTGCTCCCGGCTGGCGGGAAGGAATGACATGAGGATTGCCAAGGGTTTGCGGCTGGCCGTCGCGCTGGGTGTGCTCGCCACGGGCGCTGCCGCGTGTGGCGGCGGCAGTGGTTCGGGCGGAGGCGGCGACAAGGTCGAGCTGACGCTGCTCAGCCACTACAGCGACGGGCCGTCCAAGGACGGGCTGGACAAGATGATCCAGCAGTGGAACAAGGACAACCCGAAGATCCAGGTGAAGGCGCAGGTGGTCAAGTTCGACGACCTGCTGACCACGCTCACCGTGCGGCAGACCGGCGGCCGCGGCGCGGACATCGTCAGCGCGTACGGCCTCTGGGGCGGCCAGTTGATGAAGGCGAACGTCGTCCAGAAGGTGCCCGACGACATCGCCACCAAGATCAAGGCGGAGTACAGCCCGGCCGCGCTCGGCGCGGTGACCACCGGTGACACGCTGCTCGGCTACCCGACCGAGCTGAACACCTACGTGCTGTTCTACAACAAGAAGATCCTCGCCGCGGCCGGCGTGACGAAGCCGCCGACGACCTGGGCCGAGCTCGCCGACGCGGCCAAGAAGACCGTCAAGCGGGATGCCAAGGGCAACATCCAGGTCGAGGGCCTGAGCCTGATCCAGGACGGCGACAACAAGTCCGTGCACCCGTTCCTGTCGCTGCTCGACTCCGCCGGCGGGAAGTTCCTCGGCGCCGACGGTACGCCGGAGTTCGACAACGCCGCCGGGAAGTCGGCGCTGAAGTTCGAGGCCGACCTGGCCGCGGCCAAGGCGACCAACCCGTCGATCATGCCGACCAAGCAGTTCCGCAGCGGCGGCGTCGCGATGGCGATCCAGGCCGGCTGGTGGATCGGCAGCCTGAAGACCCAGATGAAGGACAAGTACTCCGACGTCGGCGTGACCGCGATCCCGGGCCCGGCCGCGGGCAGCAAAGGCTCGCTGGCGTACGGGTTCTTCATGGGCGTGAACCAGCGCAGCAAGCACGCCGACGAGGCGTGGAAGTTCCTGACCTGGATGAACGAGCACAAGGCCGACAGCGGAAACGTCACGGAAACCGGAAAGTGGCTGGCCGACCAGGGCCTGATCCCGCCGCGCACCGCTGACCAGGCGGAGTACAAGAAAACGTTGTCCGACCCGAACCTGGCGCCGATCTACGACGCGGCGACGTACGCGATGCCGGAGCCGAACCAGCCGGGCGCGTACGAGGCGAAGACGGCGCTGCACAACGCGATCATGGGCGTGCTTGCCGACGGCAAGAACCCCGACGACGCGCTGGCGCAGGCCGCGAAGGCGGTCAAACCGCAATGACGACCGCGGTCGGGAGGGTCGGTGCCGTCGCGGCACCGGCCCGCCAGGTCGGGAAGCTCCATCGCGAGGGGCGGGCGGCGTACCTGTTCCTGACGCCGGCCCTGCTGTTCTTCACGGTGTTCCTGATCCTGCCGTTCATCTTCGCGATCGTGCTCGCGTTCTCCGACTGGGGCGGGTTCGACCTCGGCACCTTGAAGTGGGCGGGGTTCAAGAACTTCGGCGACGTCCTGAGCTTCGACGGGACGTTCGTGAAGCCGATCCTGGTGAACACATTGCTGTTCGCCTTCGGATCCGTCTTCCTGGCGACGTTCGGCTCGGTACTGGTTGCCTACTGCATCGACCGGCTGTCGTTCCAGGGGTTCTGGCGGGTGCTCTACTTCCTGCCGGTGGTCGCCACGGTGGTGGCCATCGGCAACGTCTGGAAGATGATGTACCAGCCGGCCGGGCTGATCAACGGCGTGCTGAACAAGCTCGGTGTGAACAGCATCGGTTTCCTGTCCGATTCGTCGTACGCGCTGCCGTCTGTGACGATCGTGCACGCATGGGCGTCGATCGGCGGCGCCGTACTGATCCTCACGGCGGGCTTGAAGGCGATCCCCGAGATGTACTACGAGGCGGCCGAGGTCGACGGCGCCAACTCGTGGAACATGTTCTGGTCGATCACGTTGCCGCTGCTACGGCCGGCGCTGCTGTTCGTGCTGATCACCCAGTTCATCGGCGGCTTGCAGTCGTTCGCGCTGATCATCGTGATGACGGGTGATGGCGGACCGGTCAACGCGACCAACGTGGCGGCCTTCGAGATGTACCAACGGGCCTTCAAGTACGGCGCCTGGGGCACGGCGAGCGCGATGGCGATGGTGCTGTTCGTGATCATCCTCGCGATCACCCTGCTGCAGTTGTGGATCGCCCGGCGGCGCGGAGAGGAGACCTCGTGAAACGGCGCGGAAAGTTTCCGTGGTTCGCGTACCTGGTGGTGATCCTCGGCGGCGTCGCGATGGTGATGCCGTTCCTCGACATGGTGATGAGCTCCTTCAAGGGCCCGGGCGAGTACGGCGTGATTCCGTACCGGCTCCTGCCCTCGCACTGGGATTTCTCCAACTATCGCGAGGCTTTCGCGCAGCTGGAGCTGCCGCGGCTGTTCCGGAACAGCGTGATCGTCACGGTCAGCGTGACGATTTCCGTACTGATCACGTCCGCGATGGCCGGGTACGCACTGGCGAAACTGCGTTTCCGCGGCCGCGCCGTGATTTTCCGTTTCATCCTCGCGACGATGATGCTGCCGCCGTTCCTGCTGCTGATCCCGACGTTCCTGATCATGCTCAACTGGCCGCTCGCCGGCGGTAACGACATCCTCGGGCGCGGCGGCGACGGCGGGCTGACGACCAGCCTGATCTCGCTGATCCTGCCGTTCACGGTCAGCGGCTTCGGGATTTTCCTGATGCGCCAGTTCATGGTCTCGTTGCCGGACGAGATGCTCGAGGCAGCCAAGATCGACGGCGCCAACCAGTGGCAGACCTGGCGGCTGATCGTCCTGCCGCAGACCAAACCCGTCGCGATCACACTCGGGCTGATCACCTTCATCGGCACCTGGAACGAGTACATCTGGACGCTGCTGATCTCGTCGTCCGACCCCGATCTGCAGACGCTGCCGGTCGGCATCCAGTTGCTGCAGAGCTTCCTCGACCCGGACCGCACGATGCCGATCGTGATGGCCGGCCTGGTGATCAGCACGCTCCCGGTGCTGGTCGTGTTCCTGATCTTCCAGAAGTACTACGTGCGTGGCGTCGTACTCAGTGGCCTGAAATGAGGAGACCCTTGTGACCAGAACAGTGCTCGCCATCGGCGCCCACATCGGCGACATGGACCTGACCGCCGGGCCGACGCTGGCCAAGCTCGCGCTGGAGGGCGCGGCCACGACGATCGTCGCGCTGACCCCGGGCGAGCGTGGTCACCCGCGGCTCTCGCCGGCCGAGTACAAGAAGCAGAAGATCGCCGAGGGTACGGCGTTCGCGGAAGCGATCGGTGCGGACTTCGCGGTCCTGGACCACAGCGACGGGTTCCTGCCCGACACCGACGACGTCGCGCTGCAGTTGGCCCGGATCATCCGCGAGAAGCAGCCCGACACGATCATCACCCACTGGAAACACTCCATCCACCGCGACCACGAGCACACCTCCGTGCTGGCGGAACGCGCTCGTTTCCTGGCCGGGTTGCCCGTCGAGTCGACGGACGACTTCGCCGCGATGACGCCGTACCCCGAACTGGCCGCGAAACTCGCCGAGCTGCCGCGGCACGGCGTACGGACGATCATGCACGCGGAGAACTGGGAGGACATGGAGGGCTTCACGCCCACGGTCTACGTCCCGATCTCCGACGAGGCGTTCTACCGCTGGGTCTCGGCGATCCGCCACCAGGCCTTCGCCCGCGGCGAGACCTACGGCTTCCGCTACATCGACTACTACACCGCCCTGATGACCACCCGCGGCTGCCTCGCCTCCTACCCCCGCGCCTGCGCCTTCCACACCAACCAATCCCCAGAAGTCACCAAACTCGCCGGTCCGTAGGTCCACGCCGCCGGAAACACGTACGGTCGTGGTCGGGCTTGTTCGTGGATGGCTTCGTTGTGGATGAAGGGATCGGGCGTGGCTGAGGTTCGGTTGGTTGTGCAGGGGGACGACTTCGGGATGTGTCATGCCGTCAACGTGGGGACGGTGCAGGCGTTCCGGGACGGGATCGTGACGCAGGCGTCGACCATGGCGGCGTGTCCTTGGTTCACCGAGGCGGCGGCGCTGGCGCGGGAGTTCGGCGTACCGCTCGGCGTCCATCAGACGTTGACGTGTGAGTGGGACTTCCTGCGCTGGCGGCCGTTGACGGACGGGATCTCGCTGGTCGGCGACGACGGGACGTTCCGGCGTACGGTGGCCGAGGCCGCGGTGGCCATCACCCTGGATGACGCGGTGCGGGAGCTGACAGCTCAGGTGGGGAAGTTCGCGGCGGAAGGTTTGGAGGTCGAGTACCTGGACCTCCACATGGGGTCGTCCGTGCCGGCGGCGTACGAGGTCGTGTCGGAATCGACCGGGAAACCGTTCATCTACGGGCCGGAGGAATCGCGGCGGTTCGCGTCGATCGAGACGTTGAGCGACCGGGACGCGGCGACGAAGAAGACGTGGGTCCTCGAGTACCTCGACAAGCTGACGCCCGGGGTGCACCTGCTCGTAACCCACTGCGCCGCGGCCCACCCGGAGCTCGGCGCAATCCACCGACCGGGATCGGACACCTACCGGTGGGCCGAGGAGTACCGGCTCTCCGACCAGGCCATCGTCACCGACCCGGAGATCCGCCAGGCGATCGAGGATCGTGGGATCGAGGTGACGACGGTACGGGCGGCATTCGCGGCCGACTGACTCAGCTGTGCGTCGCGCCCCACACGAAGCAGAACTCGTTGCCCTCGGGGTCCCGCATGCACTGCCACAGGTCGCCGTCGTAGATGTCGTCGGCCCGCGTCGCGCCGAGGTGCAGGGCGTTGGCGATCGCCTGCTCCTTGGACTCCGGCGGGACATACAGGTCGAGGTGCACGCGGTTCTTCCGCACGTCCTTACCCTCGGGCACCTGTGCGAAGTCGAGCCGCACCCGACCACCGTGCAACTCGGTCACGCCGTGCTGGTCCGGCCGCAGTTCACCACCGAGCAACGACTGCCAGAACTGCCCCAACCCGTCCGGGTCCTCACAGTCGATCGCGACCGCATCAATCACCGGCACCGGCCAGTACGCCGTACTGCTCCCACCCACCTCGTCCATCACCCCAACCTACCCACCCGGTACCCACAGCCCACGTCGCCGGGTCGTGAACCGAGGCGCCAAACACCAACCACGATTCACGCCTCGAGTCCCTGTCCCGAACCATCTCCCACGACTCGAAGCGTTTGGCTCGCCCGCGTCGCCGAGTCGTGGCTCGGGGTGGCTGAAAGACAACCACGGTTCACGACTCGGGGTTTCGGGGGCGGACCGTTCGGCACGAGTCGGCGAGTGGGCGTGACTGTGGGCCGGGGGGAGAAGGCGAGGCTCGGCTTCGCGGGCGTCCGCCGCGCCTCGTCGGGTGTCAGTTCGGGCGGAGGGTGAGGATTTGGGTGAGGGTGCCGACGGGGCCTCGGTGGTCGTGGAGCGTGCTGCTGGTGAGGCCGATGCCGGACGGGCCGAAGGAGACGGTGGTGTCGAAGCCGAGCCAATCGCCCTCGGGGACGTCGAACAAGTGCGCGGTCAGATCGATGTTGGGGAAGGCAACGGTTTTCGGGTCGCCGCGGACCGTCATCCCGTTCGCGATGTCGAACAGGCCTGCGGCGCGGGCGAGACCGCTGACGTCCTCATCAGCGATCAACCGGATCGGCGTACGGACCCAGAACGCGGCTCGTCCCGGTTCGGCCTGCTCGCGCCGTACCTCGGCCGAGGCAATGAACCCACCCGGCCACACCGTCGTCGCGTCCCACTCGGGCATGTCCTCGACCGGCGTGATGGACGGAAACGCGGTGCCGGCGAGACGAGCAGTGTCGCCAGGCTGCATCAGCCAAGCACGCAGCAGTACGGCGTCCCGCCCGTTGTGGCTGAGTGTCGCCTCGACCAGCTCGACCGTACGCCCGGGCCGCACGACCCGGACCGCGACCTCCACCACGTCGACCGGCAACGTCCCGAGGATGTCGTACGACAACCGCCCGATCACCAGCCCGTCACTCCGCCGCGCGTCTCGATCCCATTCGACCACATGCGCGAGCAGTCCGAGCGCAGGCGCGATGTGCTGCGTCGCGGTATCCCAGGCCCCACCGACATGGCTGGTCGCGCGGTACGCGAACTCGTCCACCCGTTCGAAGTAGGCCATCTAGCTCCTAGGCAGGCATCACGAAGTTGGTCAGGACGAGACATGCCACGGTACCGGTGACGATGCTGAGCGACCCCGCCATCGCGCGCGTCGACTCACGCATCACCATGAAGCTCGTGAAGTCGGAGCGCTGATGCGGATCACGACGGAACGTCTCATCCTGCGGCCGTTCACGACCGAGGACATCGCGTGGGTGTTCGAGGTGTCGCAGGATCCTGCGGTGCAGCAGTTCGTCCAGGTGCCGTCGCCGTACCGGATGGAGCATGCGCGGTACTTCGTCGAGCAGCTCGCGATCGCGCAGACGGTGAGCGGGCAGCGGGCCGAGTTCGTGGTCGAGGACGCGGCGACGGGGGAGCGGCTCGCGCGGGTCGGGTTGGGGATGCGAGGCGACGGTACGGCGGAAGTCGGGTACTGGACCGCGCCGGCAGCCCGTGGGCGTGGGGTCGCGCCCGAGGCGGTCCGAGCGGTGTGTCGCTGGGGATTCGACGTACGAGGGCTGGAGCTGGTCGAGTGGCGTGCGGAGGTTGGCAATCACGCGTCGCGGCGGGTCGCGGAGAAGGCCGGGTTCGTGATGGAAGGGCAGTTACGGAAGCGGCTCGTGCATCGCGGGCAGCGGGTCGATGCGTGGATCGGGTCGCTGCTGAAGGAGTGACCTAGGACGCGCCGCGGTGGGCGCCTGGTGGTTGGCCGGTCGCTGCTTTGACGTGGCGGGACAGGTGACTGACGGAGTGGTACCCCGTTAGCTCAGCGACTGCCTGCAGCGGCAGCGTCGAGTTGCGGATGTGGGCGAGCGCGTGGCGGAGGCGAACTGCCTGCAGCGCGGCCTGTGGGCTGGTGTTGCGCAGCCGGGTAAACGCGGCGCGGAGGCCAGACGGCGAGATGCCGAGGTCGGCGGCGACGTCGGAGACGCGCAGGCCGGCGGCGAAGCGTTCCTCGAACAGTTGCTCTGCCTGCGCGACCAGCTGCTCGGTCGGCGTCGGCGGTGGGGAAGCCGCGCGGCGCAGGCGAAGGTCCAGTTCGGCGAGGAGCAGCGCGCGGAGCTCGTCGGTATCGGGCTGGGTGCTTTCGCGGACGAGAGCATCGAAGACGCGGCCGAGCGTGTGGTCGGCGTCGTCGTAGCAGAGTCTCGGCCAAGGGTGGTTGGGGTTCGCGTCGACCTGGAGGAAGCGGTTCGCGTACCCGGTGCGGCTCTGTTCGGCGTGCCAGGTGTGCGGTGGCGTGAGTAGGACGGTGCCCGGCGTCGCGTCGTACGTCGTGTCGCCGACGGGGCAGGTGATCCGGCCGCGAACGTAGTACACGAGCTCCCAGGACGTGTGCGCGTGCGACGGATAGTCCTTCCCGGGTGCGGCGGTGTGAACGCCGGCGCCGAGCAGTCGTGGCGATATGTGCATAACCGGAGTCGCCTTCTGCATTGTTTCTCGGGTACGTCGGAACGATGCTGGCATCGATTCGTGCATCTGTGAAGGAGAGCTCGGAATGGATATGGCGACCGCACTGCGCGACCTCGGCGTGACCGACGACGTCCTCACGCAGGCCGAGAAGGACCAACTCGACCGCGACGGGTTCCTGCCGCTGGAAGGGATCCTGACGGCGGAGGACGTGGCCGAACTCAACAAACGCCTCGCCGAACTGATCGCCGCCGAGGGGGACCGGGCCGGCCTGGAGGTCCATCAGGAGAAGGGCACCGACCGGCTCGCGGACCTGGTGAACAAGGACCCGATGTTCGAGGTCTGCTTCAGTCATCCGCGCGTGCTGGCCGCGATGAGCCACGTGCTCGGCGAGTTCAAGCTGTCGTCGCTGAACAGCCGCGCCGCACTACCCGGCGAGGGGCATCAGGCGCTGCACGCCGACTCCGGTCACGCCGTCGAGCCAGGCGCGTACGAGGTCTGCAACTCGATCTGGCTCCTCGACGACTTCACCCCCGAGAACGGCGCCACCCGCGTCGTCCCCGGCTCCCACCGCCGCGGCACCATGCCCAGCGACGAGATGCCCGACCCCGCCGCCGCCCACCCCGACCAGATCCAGCTCACCGGCACCGTCGGCACCGTCGTCATCTTCAACAGCCACCTCTGGCACGGCGGCACCCAGAACCACACCGACAAACCCCGCCGAGCCCTCCACTCGTACTTCGCCCTCCGCCACCTACCCCAACAACTCGACCAACAGACCTACATCCGCGTCAACACCCACACCCGCCTAACCCCCGCCCAACACTTCATCCTCGACGTCACCGCTTGAGCATCTGTCTATGCGACTTGCCTTGAAAGTGTCTAGCTCCATAGACTAAAATCATGGTCAGTGGACAGCCGACACGGAAAGTCGTGAAGGCTTTCAAGGACGCCGGTTGGCGGCGAGTCAGGACGGAAGGGTCGCACAGCCTGTACGAGTGTTCCTGTGGTCGGCACACGTTCGTGGTGCCGGACGGTCATCGGGTGATCTCGCCAGGAGTCGTGCGGAAGGTCGACAAGGCACTCGCCGAGTGTGAGGGGACGGAGCAATGAAGACCTACGAGGTGAGCGTCAGCCGGGACGATCGGTGGTGGATGATCGCCGTACCTGAGCTCGATGGTCTGACGCAGGCTCGTCGGTTGGACGAGGTCGAGCAGATGGCGCGGGAGTACATCGCTGTGGTGACCGACTCTCCACTCTCGAAGGTCGCCGTTGAGGTTTCCGGCATCGACGCCGACGGGCGGGATCTGCTCGAGGCGAAGACCCTGGTCGACGGCCTCCGACGCAGGGCGAAAGAGCTCGAGACGCTGGTCGCCGAGTTGACCAAGGAGGTCGCGTCGGTGCTCACGGACGCAGATGTTCCGGTCAGGGACGTGAGTAGTGTGCTCGGCGTTTCCCATCAGCGGGTGTCGCAACTCGTGCAGGCTGCGGCGGAAGGGCAGAGCGCCGACGCGGCGAAGGTGATGCGAGAGGCGAGACAGCAGTTCGCCCACGACCTCGTCATCCACCTCGACGACGGACGTTCCTTGCAACTCGTCGAGGTGACATCACCCAAGTCCGGTCAAGCCAGGAGACCTCGAACCGAAAAGACTGCAGAGCAGGACGGCGATCGTCCAGCCGCGCAGAAGTCCACCGGCCGTCGGCTTCGTGGGAAGAGCGGTCACTCATCCGCGCGAAGCCAGACGTCCGGTCAAACCCGGAAGCAGCGCGTCTAGGGCGTGTCTCCCAATCCCCCGCCTACTGCGCGGGATTGGGAGACACGCCCTAGCCCGATCGGGGGAGAGCGCCTCCTAGGAGGCGTCGGCTTTGCGGACCCAGACTTCTCGGATGATGAGGAGAATGGCGGCGGCGGACGGGATGGCCAGGAGGGCGCCGACTACGCCGAGGAGGGCGCCGCCGAGGAGGGCGGCGATGACGGTGACGGCGCCGGGGATGTCCACTGCGCGGCGCATGATGCGTGGGGCGACGACGTAGTTCTCGATCTGCTGGTAGATGATGCCGTAGATCAGGCAGGCGATACCGGTCCAGAGGCCGCCGGTGAAACCGATCAGGGAGACCACGACGACGCCGATCAGACCGCCGACCATCGGGATGAAGTCGCAGACCATCACCACGATCGCCAGCGCCACGGCGTAGTCCCGCAGGCCGACGATCTCCAGGAAGATGAACATGCAGACGCCGGCACACAGCGCGACCATGAACTGACCGCTCACGTAGCCGCCGACCCGTCCCAGCACCTCGTCGCCGAGGATCGAGACCCGGCGCCGGCGGGTGTTCGGGACCAGGCTGTACGCCGCCCGCTTCACCGACGGCAGCGACGCGAGGAAGTACAGCGTCAGGATCAGGATCGTGAACGTGTTGAACAGCGCGTTCGCGACCACCTTCCCGACGCCGAGGATCCCGCCGAACGCGCGTTGGGCGAGCGCCGGGTCCTGGATGTAGTCCTGCGCCTTCTGGATGAAGTGGTACTTCGTGTTCAGGTTGTTGAGCGTCTTCGACTTCTCGAGCAGGTCGAGGTACCCCGGGGCGTTCTTGATCAGGCTGTCGATCTGGTCGGTGACGACCGGCACGATCGCGAACCCGACGCCGACGACCGCCAGGATCATCAGCAGGAACACCACACCGACCGACAGCCCGCGCTTCAGGCCGCGGCGCATGAACCACTCGACGAGCGGGTTCAGACCGACCGCGATGAACATCGAGACCAGCAGCAGGATGAGGACCGAGCGGGCCTGACCGAGCGCGTTCCACAGACCCCAGGCCACGAGTACGCCGAGGGCCGCGAAGAACCCGAACGTGAACGGGTTCGAGCGCCGCAGCGGCGGGCCGGGCTGGCCCATGCCCTCGGAGGGGTGCCGCTGGTCGATCAAGAGTTCGGCGATGTTCTCGTCCTCGTCCCGAGCCCTTGCGGCGGCGTTGCCCACGGCATCCGTCGCAGCCTCGGCCGAGTCGTCCGCCTTGTCAGCAGCCCTTTCGGCCTCCTCGGCCGCCACATCCGCCTCGCCAGCAGCGCCATCCGCTTCCTTGACGGACGTGCGGGCCTGGTCGGCCGCGTCGTCTGCCTCCTCGGCGGAGTCGTCCGACTTCTCCGCCGACGCGTCAGCCTTGTCGGCGGCCGTGTCAGCCTGCTCGGCCGAGGTAGCAGCCACCTCAGCCGAACCGTCGGCCCGGCTTGCAGAGCTGTCGGCGCGCTTGGCGTCGGTTGCGGCCGCCTCAGCGGAGCCCTCGGCTTGGGTGGCTGCGGTGGTGGCGTTGGTTGCTGCGTGGTCGCTCTTGTCGGCGGCGGCCTCGGCCTGCGCGGCGGCGGTCTTCGCTTCGCGGGTGGCTTCGGCGAGGTCCGCGTCGGTCGCTGTCGAGGTGTCGTCGCCGGCTGGCGTCACATCTTGTCCTTCGGGGATCGCGCGCTCGAGGTGGCCGCATCGGTCGTGTCGTCGGCGGACGGCTTCCCGGCAGACTTCGCTGCGGCGGCCGAACGCTGGACCCGAGTCTCCTCGTTCGCGAGGTCATCCAGCCGGAACTCGTCGATCCTCGTCGAATCCTTCGGCTCGTCCTCGTCCGCGAACGCGTCCGAGCCCACACCAGAACCAGTCGCGCTCGACACCGTCGCACCGGCCGACGTCGCACCCGCCTTAGCGGAACCGTTCGCGCCCGAGTCCGCACCGGCCGAGCCGGATCCCTTCGCCGCCGAGCCGCTCTTGCCTGCCCCAGCCGCACTGGACTTGGTGCTGCTGGAACCCGTCGAGCTGGACGCAGCGGAAGCGGGACCGCCGGCGGACTTGCTGGTGGTCTTGTCGGCGAGGTCGTCGGTGTCCTTCGGGTCCACGCGCAGGTTGGTGTCGATCCGCGTCTCGTCGACCCGGGCGTCACCCGCACCGAGACCGACGAACGGGCTGGCACCCGTGAACGGCCCGCCGTCGTCGTACGACGCCCCGCTCACCGACCCCGCACCCGCAGACCCCGAGCCCGAAGTCCCCACACTCGAAGACCCCGCACCAGAAGCTCCCGCACGAGAAGATCCAGCACCGGAAGATCCAGCACCCGAGGATCCAGCGCCCGAGGATCCAGCGCCCGAGGATCCAGCGCCCGAGGATCCAGCGCCCGAGGATCCAGCGCCCGAGGATCCAGCGCCCGAGGACCCAGCGCCCGAGGACCCAGCGCCCGACGTACCGAACCCACCCGCCGGAGTGGCCCCCGTGAACGGGTTGTCAGCCTCCGTGGCCGCCGGGAACCCGTTGTCGGCCGGGGTCGCCCCAGGGAACGGGTTGTCAGTCGGCGTCGTCCCCGCGAAAGGGCTCTCGCCGGCCCCCTTCGCCGGGCTGTCCGTGGCCCCGGACGCGAACGGGCTCCCCGCCCCCGTCCCCGGCGCACTCCCGAACGGCCGCCGACCAGCCCCCTCGGCCGCCGGAGCGCCCGCAGAACCAGCCGCAGAACCAGCCGCCGAATCAGTGGACCCGCTGGACTCAGCGGGACGGGCGAAAGGGTTGACGTACGGCGCCGCCGTCTCGGAGTCGAGCTCCGCCGCCTGTCGCGCGATGTTGCTGGCGATCTCGTTCAGCCCGGCGATCTGCGTCAGGATCCCGTCCCGCCGCTTCGCGAGCCGCTCGGTCTCGCGGGCGACGACCGTCCGTGAGCGCTCGGCCTCGTCGGCGGAGTTGGCGAGCTCGGCCTCGGACCGGGTCCGCGCGGTGCTCAGCAACTGCTCGGCCTCGCGCCGCGACCGCGCCAGCGTCCGCTCGGCCGACTCCTCCGCCTCGGCCCGGATCTTCCGCGCCTGCTCGGTCGCCTCCGCCACCCGGCGCTCGGAAGCCTCGGCGGCCTCCTTCATCTGGGTGGTGAGGCTGTCGGTGTCGGCCGCGATCTGCTGGTGCTTGTCGGCGAGCTCCTTGGCCTGCTGCTCCCGCTCGTCGGCCAGCCGCGCGCGCAGCGCCGCCGACTCGCGCTGGATCGCGGTCCGGATCTTCTCCGCCTCGTGCAGCGCGCCGTTCTTCAGCGTGCTCGCCTGCGACTCGGCGGTCAGCGTGAGCTGGTCGCCCTTGCGCTGCGCGGCCTGCAGTACCTCGGCCGCTTCGGTCTCCGCCGTACGCCGGAGCTCGGCTGCGTCACCCTCCGCGGTGCGACGCATGCTGTCCGCCTCGTTCAGCGCGACCGTGCGGATGTCCTCGGCCTCCCGCTCGCCTGTCGCCCGGGCCGCGGTGGCCTCCTTGCGGGCGTTCGCGCGCAGTTCCTCGGCCTCCCGCTTGGCCTCGTCGAGCGCCTCGGACGCCTGGTCCTGGGCCAGCCGGAGGATCTGCGCGGCCCGGTCGCCGAGTCCGGCGTACGACGGGTTCGCGCTGGCCTCGAGCTGGCGCCGGGTCTCCTCGAGCTGGCGCTGCATCGGCGCGACACTCTGCTGCAGTTCCTCGGCGCGGTTGCGTGCCTCGACGAGTTGCATCTCCAGCGCGCGGACATAGTCGTCCACGGCCTGCTTGTCGTACCCACGGCGGCTGACGGGGAAGCCCCCGGCAGCGGTGGCCGTGCGGTCGAAGAACGGCAGGCTCGACTCGTCAGGCATTCCCGAGATTCCCTTCTGGCGGCTCAGCGTGAATCCCCCACCTTAAGCCTGTCAGAATCCCCCTGAAACGCCCAAACGGATGATCTGTTACCTGTTACGGAAGCGATTGATCGCGTCCGTGTGCCGCGCGCGCAATTCCGGGTCCTTGATGCCGAGGCCCTCCTCGGGGGCCAGGGTGAGGACGCCGACCTTGCCCTGGTGCAGGTTGCGGTGCACGTCGTACGCCGCCTGCGCGGTGTCCTCGAGCGTGTACACCTTGCTGACGGTCGGGTGCACCATGCCCTTCGCGATCAGCCGATTGGCTTCCCAGGCCTCCCGGTAGTTCGCGAAGTGAGAGCCGATGATCCGTTTCAGGTTCATCCACAGGTACCGGTTGTCGTACTCGTGCATGAACCCGGACGTCGACGCGCAGGTCACGATCGTCCCGCCCTTGCGCGCCACGAACACCGACGCCCCGAACGTCTCCCGCCCCGGGTGCTCGAACACGATGTCCGGGTCGTCGCCGCCGGTCAGCTCGCGGATCCGGGCCCCGAACCGCTTCCACTCCCGCTGGTCCTGGGTGGTCTCGTCCTTCCAGAACTTGTAGCCCTCGGCGTTCCGGTCGATGATCAGCTCCGCGCCCATCGCCCGGCAGATCTCCGCCTTCTCCGGCGACGACACCACGCACACCGGGATCGCCCCGCCGTTCAGCGCGAACTGCGTCGCGTACGACCCGAGACCGCCGGAGGCGCCCCAGATCAGCACCACGTCGCCCTGCTTCATGTTGGCGCCGTTGGCCGACACCAGCTGCCGGTACGCCGTGCTGTTCACGAGCCCCGGCGACGCGGCCTCCTCCCAGGTGAGGTGGTCCGGCTTCGGCATCAGCTGGTTCGACTTCACCAGCGCTAGCTCGGCGAGACCGCCGAAGTTCGTCTCGAAGCCCCAGATCCGTTGCTCGGAGTCGAGCATCGTGTCGTTGTGCCCGTCCGGTGACTCCAGCTCGACCGACAGGCAGTGCGCGACGACCTCGTCACCCGGCTTCCAGGCGTTCACGCCAGGCCCGGTCCGCAGTACGACGCCGGCCAGGTCCGAGCCCACCACGTGGTACGGCAGGTCGTGGCGGGCGGTCAGCGGCGACAGCTTCCCGTACCGCTTCAGGAACGAGAACGTCGACACCGGCTCGAAGATCGACGTCCAGACGGTGTTGTAGTTGATCGCGCTCGCCATCACGGCGACCAGTGCCTCACCCGGCCCGAGCTCGGGCGTCGGTACGTCGTCGAGGTGCAGACTCTTGCGCGGATCCTTCTCCTTGGCGTCCAGTCCCTCGAACATGGTCGCCTCGTCGGCGTGCACGGTGATCCCGCGGTAGTGGTCCGGTACGTCGAGTTCTCCGACAGCGGCGCTGTCGCCGGAGAGGATCGCCTCAAGGATCTGCTTCACGGGAGTACCTCCTGCAGCGGCGGTCAATCGAGTGAGCGGAACTTACCGCTGAGTATGCGCCCGTGGCTGTGCCTTGTGACACAGCCCGACCCAGTTGAGACGACCGTCACTTTTGCAGTCCACCGTTGTCAGTGGTCTTACTCGGTCTTACTGCCGTCCGACTACCGAAGGCGGGTGTGCAGCCGTACCTGCGTGAAGTCGTCACCCGATCGCAGCTGGACGAGATCGCAGAGCTGGTTCGCCAGCCAGACACCCCGCCCGCCGATCCCGTCGAGCGGTGGCAGCACCCGCCCGACCAGCAGGTTGTCGATCCGCCCGCTGTCGGTCACGTCGCAGAGCAGCGCGCCGTCCGCGATCCACACCGCCAACGTGCCGCGGCCGCCGCCGAACCGGATGCTGTTCGTGCAGATCTCGTGCAGCGCCAGCGAAAGGTCCTCGAGCCGGTCCCGGGAGACGCCGTGCGACGCGGCATGCCCGCTCACCCACTGCCGCACCTCCCCGAGCTCGGCCGGCCCGAACTCCCACCGCTCGGCCCGATCCGGTACGTCGTGCAACGCGGTCCGGAACGCCTTCTCCGCAAGGGCTTCCGCACCCGAATGCATTGCGGTCGGATCGATCCCGGCCGCGGCGTCGTACGCACAGAGCAGCCGGAACGACGAGTCCCGCGCGAAGGCGATGTCGCACAGCGCGTCGTGCAGCAGCACCTCGTCGTACGCCGCGTCGCCGCGGCCCGGGTACGCGGCCTCGGCGAGTCCGCGGACGCGGCGGCCGGAATGCTTGTCGAGGAGCTCGCGCCAGAACGGGATCAGCCGCGCCGGGTTGCCACCGGCAACGGTCATGTCGGCGAACAGGATGCTGTCGCGGTCCGGTGCGAGGGCGTCACGCAGTACCGCGATCCGCTCGGGCGGCAGCACGGCCACGACCTCGTCCCCAGCCGCCAGCCCCTCGTGAACGAACGCGGCCGCGCGCCGCACGAAGTCGTCGTCCCCGGAATGGACGAACCCCTCGTGCCGGAACCCGGCCGGCGCACCGTGAAAGGAGTCGGTGGCGCTGTCCTTCAGCACCCGAACAGGGTAGTCCGCCGAACCCCTCCGAGGGCACTGTCTTTGCGCGCCGTCACCCCTTGTCCGCACCCCGTGACGCTGGGCGGATCACACGCTGGACACACGGTGGATCACGCGGCGGGTTCGACGAGTTCGACCAGGACGCCGCCGGCCGACTTCGGGTGGATGAAGTTGACGCGGGAGTTGGCGGTGCCGCGCTTCGGCTCGTCGTACAGGAGGCGGGCGCCGCGGTCGCGCAGGATCGCGCAGACCGCGTCGAGGTCGGTGACCCGGTACGCGAGCTGCTGGATGCCGGGACCGCGCTGGTCGAGGAACTTCGCGATCGGCGACGCGTCCGACAGCGGCGCCAGCAACTGGATCGACGAACCCGAGTCGCCGACCGAGAGCATCGCCTCGCGGACCCCCTGTTCGGCGTTGATCTCCTCGTGCGCCACGGTCATGCCGAACACGTCCGCGTAGTACCGGACGGCCTCGTCGAAGTCGGCGACCGCGATCCCGACATGGTCGATGGCGTCGAACAGCTGATCCATGGCGCCAGCCTGGCGCAGAGTGCTCCGGCAGGCCATCAAAAGTGGCCCACATGACATGGCTCGCGGATGGTCGGGAGCGCGATCCGTGTGACCCGTCTGACGCGTTCGAGCAGCGGCGTACCAGTGCCTCCGCAGGTATCGTGACAGCATGTCTGACACGCGGAACCGAAGCGTCATCGTCGCCGGTGCACGGACCCCGATCGGGCGGTTGCTGGGTGGCCTCAAGGGCTTCACCGGCGCCGAACTGGGCGGGTTCGCGATCAAGGGCGCACTGGAGAAGGCCGGCGTCACGCCGGACCAGGTCGAGTACGTGATCATGGGCCAGGTACTGCAGGCCGGCGGCGGTCAGATCACCGCCCGCCAGGCCGCGGTCAAGGGCGGCATTCCGATGGACGTCCCGGCGATCACCATCAACAAGGTCTGCCTGTCCGGGCTGAACGCGATCGCGCTCGCCGACCAGCTGATCCGCGCCGGTGAGTACGACGTCGTGGTGGCCGGCGGCATGGAGTCGATGACGAACGCGCCGCACCTGCTGCCGAAGTCCCGCGAGGGCTTCAAGTACGGCGACACCACGCTCGTCGACTCGATGGCGTACGACGGCCTGTGGGACGCGTTCACCGACCAGGCGATGGGTGCCCTCACCGATCAGGCGAACAACACCGGCCTGAAGCTGAGCCGCGCGGAGCAGGACGAGTTCAGCGCTCGTTCGCACCAGCGTGCCGCGGAGGCCTGGAAGAACGGCCTGTTCGCCGACGAGGTGGTGCCGGTCGAGGTGCCGCAGCGCAAGGGCGACCCGCTGGTGGTCGACAGTGACGAAGGCGTTCGTGGAGACACGTCGGTCGACGCGCTTGCCACGCTGCGCCCGGCGTTCGGCAAGGACGGCACGATCACGGCCGGATCCGCGTCGCAGATCTCCGACGGTGGGTGCGCGGTCGTCGTGATGAGCCAGGCGAAGGCCGAGGAGCTCGGGCTCAGCTGGATCGCCGAGATCGGCGCGCACGGCTCGGTCGCCGGCCCGGACTCGACGCTGCAGAGCCAGCCGGCCAACGCGATCGCCAAGGCCTGCGCGAAGGAAGGCATCGCGCCCGGCGACCTCGACCTGATCGAGATCAACGAGGCGTTCGCCGCGGTCGGGATCGCGTCCGCGCGCGAGCTCGGCGTCGGCGACGACAAGGTGAACGTGAACGGCGGCGCGATCGCGGTCGGCCACCCGATCGGTATGTCCGGCGCGCGGCTCGTGCTGCACCTGGCGCTCGAGCTCGGCCGCCGTGGCGGTGGCGTCGGCGCGGCGGCGCTGTGCGGCGGTGGCGGTCAGGGCGACGCTCTGATCGTCAGGGTCTCGAAGAGCTGATGCCACGACGCACTCCGCCGGTCGGTGAGCTGGTCGAACGGGCCCGGGAGGGTGACTCCCGGGCCGTCGCCCGGCTGATCTCGCTCGTCGAGGACGAGTCCCCGCTGCTGCGCGAGGTGATGGCCGAGCTGGCGCCGTACGCCGGGAACGCGCACATCGTGGGAATCACCGGTTCCCCGGGGGTCGGGAAATCCACGTCGACGTCCGCGCTGGTGTCGGCGTACCGCGAGACCGGCCAGCGGGTCGGCGTCCTCGCGGTGGATCCGTCGTCGCCGTTCTCCGGTGGTGCGCTGCTCGGGGACCGGGTGCGGATGCAGGATCATGCGACCGACCGGGGCGTGTTCATCCGGTCGATGGCGTCCCGCGGGCATCTCGGTGGGCTGTCCTGGTCGACGCCGCAGGCGCTGCGGGTGCTGGACGCGGCCGGGTTCGACGTGGTGCTGGTCGAGACCGTCGGCGTCGGGCAGTCCGAGGTCGAGATCGCCGGGATGGCGGACACGACGCTGGTGCTGCTCGCGCCCGGGATGGGCGACGGCATCCAGGCGGCCAAGGCCGGAATCCTGGAGGTCGGCGACATCTACGTGGTGAACAAGGCGGACCGGGACGGCGTCCAGTCGGTCACCCGGGACCTCCGGTCGATGCTCGCGCTGGCGGATCGCACCGAGGGCGCGTGGACGCCGCCGATCCTGAAGACGGTTGCGTCCCGCAACGAAGGGGTCGCCGAGGTGGTGCAGGCGATCGAGGACCGGCTGGAGTGGATGCGCGGGAACGGCGTCCTCACCGAGCGCCGGCGGAGTCGCGCGCGGGACGAGATCGAGGCGATCGCGACGACCGCGCTGCGGGCCCGGTTCGCGCACCTGCACGGTGACGCCCGGCTGGACGTGCTGGCCGCCAAGGTCGCGGACGGCGGCACCGACCCGTATTCTGCGGCGGACGAGTTGATCGCCGCGTTGTGACGATTGTCTCTCCGTGAAACAATCGACCACGCAGTGTCACATCGTGTCTTTGCTTTCCGTTCATCGGAAGTTGTTCCGATTTCGGGCAAAGGCCGGAGGATTTCCGTGGCACACGGCGTTCTCCGTCTCAGGGCGGCGCGCCGGTGGCTGCCGTGCCCCCGGATCCGTTACAGAATGGATCTTGTACCTGGTGAGCATTGTGCGGTGGGCTGTGTTCAGTCAGTGACAATTAGTGACCGTCCGTGATATAAACACTCAACCGCAGTCGACCGAGTGGTTAGTTAGAAACAAGGAGTGGCGACATGCCGAAGAAGCTGTTGATCTGGTCGCTCATCGCCTTTGCCGGCTTCTACCTGTTCACTCAGCCGGCCAATG
This sequence comes from Kribbella sp. NPDC043289, assembly GCF_056436705.1. Taxonomy (NCBI): domain Bacteria; kingdom Bacillati; phylum Actinomycetota; class Actinomycetes; order Propionibacteriales; family Kribbellaceae; genus Kribbella; species Kribbella sp. NPDC043289. The sequence continues at coordinate 300,369 of NZ_JBWKCB010000007.1, read as the reverse complement.
CCGCAGGCGCGGTGGGCGGTGCGTTTTCTGCCGTGGGTGATGCGTTCGGGAGTGTCATCACCTTCCTGACCGCGCTGTTCAGCTGATCTGCCGTTCGGGTGTCCCGTCGCGAGTGATCGTGCGGGACACTTGGTTTACGGGGTCACACAACAGCGTGACAGGGGAGTGAGTGGATGGCCGGCATAGGCCTGTTCCGGATCTTCGACCCGAAGGTCCGGCGGCATCTGATCTCGGACGAGGGCGAAGTCGTCATCGACGAGGTCCGGCACCACTGGGTGGTGTTCACGGTGCCGATGCTCGAAGTGGTGCTGGCGGCAGCCCTGCTGCTGACGATGGCGGCCACGTCGATCGGTGGGCAGCCCGTGCTGCTGGCGATCGTGCTGGTGCTCCTGGCGCACGCGTTCTGGCAGTTCCTCACCCAGCATCGGGACCGCTTCGTGGTCACCAACATGCGCGTCATGCGGATCCGCGGCGTCTTCTCGCAGACCGTCGCGACCACCCCGATCGCCCGGGTCCTCGACATCACCCTGCAGAAACCGATCATCGGGCGGATGCTCGGCTACGGCCACTTCGTCTTCGAGTCGGCCGCGCAGGACCAGGGCTTCCGGGAGATCAAGTGGGTCAGCCGGCCCGACGACCGGGACCTCACCATCCAGCGCGTCATCCAGCGGACCGGCCTCCGGGCGTCCGCGAGTGTCGACGTACTGCAGGGTGACGAGGACTCCGACGACGACGGCACCGGCCCGATCGGGATGGACTCGGCGCAGGAGGTCACCACGGCTCCGGCCGCGGCCTCGGCGCCCGCGCCACAGTCCCGCCCGGGCCCGACGGGCTCGGCCGGCGCGAAGTCCATCTTCAACAGCGAACGCGGCAACTGGACCGACGAGACCTAATCTCCAGCCCGTGGTGACCTGGCCGCGGCTTGTTGGGTGAAGTGGTCGCGGCGGTGTTCCCGGTGGGATCGTTCCGGGTGGGTCGGGGGAGCGGTGGCCAAGGCCTGGTCCAGTTCGTCGACGGCTTCGGCGTACGCGTGCCGGCGGGCCAGGAGTTCGGCGCGGATGGCGTGCCAGCGTGAGCTGCTCGGGATCGTGTCGAGCAGCTCGAGCGCGTCGGTCACCTCGCCGATCTCGGCGATCGCGACGGCGCGGGCCAGCTGCGCGGCGGGACTGGGGGAGACCTCGACCAGCAGGTCGTACAGCCGGACGATCTCGCGCCAATCGGTCGCCGCATAACTCGGCACGCGGGCATGCTCTGCTGCGATCGCTGCCTGCAGTTGGTAAGCATCGGCCTGCCGAGCAGACCGCTCCAGCGAGTCGTTGAGGAGTACGACGCCGCGCGCGATCAGATCCTGATCCCACAGCGAACGGTCCTGCAGATCGAGGGTCACCACGTCACCGACCGCGTCGACACGCGCCGGCCGGCGAGCCTCGGTGAGCAGGAGCAACGCCAGGACCGCCGTCGGCATCGGCTGATCGGGCAGCAGCGTGTGCAGCAGCTCCGCCAGCCGGATCGCCTCGGCACACAGGTCGACGTCGTACGCCGCTTCGCCCTCGGACGGCGCATGCCCCGCGGTGTAGAGGCTGTGGATCACCGCGCAGACAGCGGGCAGCCGATCCGGCAGCTCGGCCTCGGCGGGCACGCGGTACGGGATGCGGGCGGCGGAGATCTTCTGGCGCGCGCGGACCAGCCGCTTCGTCGCGGCGACCTCGGTGGTGAGCAGTACGCCGGCGATCTGCGCGGGGGAGAGCCCACACAAGGTCCGGAGTGCGAGCGCGACCCGGGTCGGCGGCGCCAGCGACGGGTGGCAGCAGATGAAGATCAGCCGGAGGAGATCGTCCTGGACGACGTCGTCCGGCTCCAGCCCGCTGGTCGGGTCGAGTTCCCGGCGGGTGATCTCGATCAGGTCCGAACCGGCCTGTTCCTTGCCGGCCCGAGCCTGCTCGCGGCGGATGATGTCGAGCGCCTTCCGGCGCGCGGTCACGGTCAGCCAGGCGCGCGGTTCGGGCGGTACGCCGATCACCGGCCAGGCGCCGAGGGCCGCCAGGGCAGCTTCCTGGACGGCGTCCTCGGCGAGCTGGACGTCGCCGACGGTCCGGACCAGGGTCGCGAGGATCCGCGTGCCCTCGATCCGGATCGTCTCCGCGACCGCGTCGTACCGCTGGTCCACCGGGATCACTCGGGCTTACTCGGCCGACACCGGTTACTTGGCCACGATGACCGGCCGGACCTCGACCGCGCCGCCCCAGGCGGCCGGGATCTCGGCGGCGATCTTGACCGCCTCCTCGAGGTCGTCCGCCTCGATCAGGTAGTACCCGGTCAGGGCTTCCTTGGTTTCCGCATACGGACCGTCGGTGGTGATCACCGGCCCGCCGCGGGCGCCTTCGACCCGGACGACGGTCGCCGTCGCGGTCGGGTGCAGGACGGCGCTCGCCTGGATCTGCCCGGCGAAGTCCACCCCGAACTTCCGGTACTCGGCCAGCTCGTCGGCCTGCTCAGGCGCCCACCAGTCGACATCCGCGGTGTAGGTCAGTGCAAGGTACTGCGTCATCAGAGTCCTCCCTCTCCCTGAGACCACTGTGGTCTCTCACCAAGGGAACGAACAGCCGGGCCTACAGAGGACATCTCTGGAAATCTCACTGAGTAGCCTCCGAAACGCGCCCCCGGAACGCCTTCACCACCTCCGCGTCCCCCACCGTCCCGATCGCGTCGTCCCCGGCCCGTCCCCACAGCCACAGATACAGCGCCGCCGCATCACCGAAGATCTCCGCCGCCACGTCCCCCTCCGCCCCTTGCCGTACGTCGACACTCGTCGCGTCGGCGTGGATGGTCCAGGACCGGCCGGACGCGGTCAGCCGCAGGGCGGCGTCGATTGGATAGGCCGTGTCACCCTCCTCCCACCAGGGACCACCGAGATTCGGGTAGAGCACCTCGTCGATCCCGTCCAGCGCGAGCTCGGTGTCGATCGGCGTCACCGCGTCGTGCGCGAGCTCCACGTCGATGCGGTGCACTGCCGTCTCGTGCGCCATCCGCCGGTGCCAGAACGCGGACGTGGTGTCGCGCGGGTTGAAGGTCCACGTCTCCACACCGGTGCCGGCCTTCTCCAGCGCGTCGACGATCGCGACCCGCGCAGCGTCGTACCACTCCAGCGAGTCGCGGCCGGTGAAGTCCGGCGGCCAGGGGTCGGGGAGCGCGCCGAGGCGCAGTACCTCGACCTTGTGGTCGTAGACCTGAGCGACGTGCCGCACCACGGACTCGACCGTCCATCCGGGACAGCTCGGCACAGCGGCGTCCAGCCCGGTCCGTGCAACGTCGGCCAGGCGTGCCGCGTCGGCCCGCACATGCTCCAGATACTCCATACCCGAACCTTGCCAGCCGCCACAGACAGTTTTCAGCGGCCAGTTTTCAGCGGCCAGTTTCAGACGTTCCGCGCTTTCAGGGCCGCCTCCCAGTCCGCGGTCTCGGTGTGGCTGATCTCCACGACGCGTTCGGCGAGGAGTTTCACGGGCTCGTGCGCCGCGGCGTACCGGCCGGCGCGTTGGGCGTACAGCCAGGCCTCGTTGCGCAGGGCCTGGGCGGTGCGGGTGTAGGTCGGATAGGAGTCCTTGAAGCCGAACAGGGTCCGGACTCCTTCGGCGAGCGCGATCACGCCGCCGAGCGACGGCGCGAGCCACGTCGGGGCGTTGATCGCGACCGAGATCGCGATCACCAGGGCCGCGGCGAGCTGGACGGTCCCCAGCGCGCGGTAGGCGACGCGGGCGTTCCGGGACTGGTGGGCGTACCAACGGAAGCGGATGCTGATCAGCTGCTCGGCGGGGTTGTCGGTTCCGAGGGCGGGGAAGTCGGAATCTCTGAGTGTCGACATGGTCAGACCAGTGTCGGGCTAATGTTCGGCCATGGCGAGGAAGAGGGCGTTGCCGTTCGATCCGATCGACGAGGCGTCACGGCAATGGGGCCGGCGCTGGGGAGCGGTCGAGCAGATGCGGGCCGTCACCTCGCTGATGCGCGCCCAGCAGATCGTGATCAACGAACTCGACGAGATCCTCCGCAAGCACGGTCTGACCTTCGCCCGGTTCGAGGCGCTGGTGCTGCTCACGTTCTCGCGGCGCGGGTCGTTGCCGCTCGGCAAGATGGGTGAGCGGCTCCAGGTGCACCCGACATCGGTGACGTCGATCGTCCGCCGGCTGGAGGCGGCCGGCCTGGTGACCCGGACGCCGCACCCCGACGACGGCCGCGCGGTGCTCTGCGAGATCACCCCCGATGGCCGTGACCTGGTCGAACGCGCGACCGCGGACCTGGTCGCCGCCGACTTCGCCCTCCGCGGCCTCACTGAGGACCAGCTCGCCATGCTCTGGTCCGTCCTGGAACCCCTCCGCCGCAACGCCGGCGACTTCTCCTAACCTTTCACCGGCGGGGAGACGTATTGGGCACGTACTGGAACCTCTGGCGGATTGGAAATAGTTGGACGTCCTAGTATTTTAGGGACCAGTCCCCTAGGAGGTCTGACTGATGGATGCCGAGCAGATCGCGGCCGGGCGTGACCGGTGGCAGCAGAGGTACGACGCGGCGCGCACGCGGGAGGCGGATTTCACCACCCTCTCGGGCACCGAGGTCGAGCCGGTCTACGGGCCGCCCGAGGGGGTCGCCGACCCGCGGATGGAGCGGATCGGCTGGCCGGGGGAGTTCCCGTTCACTCGCGGGCTGTACGCGACCGGCTACCGCGGCCGGACCTGGACGATCCGGCAGTTCGCCGGGTTCGGGAACGCGGAGCAGACGAACGAGCGCTACCGGATGATCCTGAACGGCGGTGGCGGCGGCCTCTCGGTCGCGTTCGACATGCCGACGCTGATGGGCCGCGACTCCGACGACCCCAAGTCGCTCGGTGAGGTCGGCCACTGCGGCGTCGCGATCGACTCCGCCGACGACATGGACCGGCTGTTCAAGGACATCCCGCTGCAGGACGTCACCACGTCGATGACGATCTCCGGCCCGGCGGTGCCCGCCTTCTGCATGTACCTGGTCGCGGCCGAGCGCCAGGGCGCCGACATCACCAAGCTCAACGGCACCCTGCAGACCGACATCTTCAAGGAGTACATCGCGCAGAAGGAGTGGCTGTTCCCGCCCGAGCCGCATCTGCGCCTGATCGGCGACCTGATGGAGTACTGCGCCACCACGATCCCGGCGTACAAGCCGTTGAGTGTTTCCGGGTACCACATCCGCGAGGCCGGCTCGACGGCCGGGCAGGAGCTGGCGTACACGCTCGCCGACGGCTTCGGGTACGTCGAGCTCGGGCTGTCCCGCGGGCTCGACGTCGACGTGTTCGCGCCCGGCCTGTCGTTCTTCTTCGACAGCCACCTGGACTTCTTCGAGGAGATCGCGAAGTTCCGCGCCGCCCGCCGGATCTGGGCGCGCTGGCTGCGCGACGAGTACGGGGCGAAGACCGACAAGGCGCAGTGGCTGCGGTTCCACACCCAGACCGCGGGCGTGTCGCTGACCGCGCAGCAGCCGTACAACAACGTCGTACGGACGGCTGTCGAGGCGCTGGCCGCCGTACTCGGTGGGACGAACTCGCTGCACACCAACGCGCTCGACGAGACGCTCGCGCTGCCGTCCGAGGAGTCGGCCGAGATCGCGTTGCGGACCCAGTCGGTGCTGATGGAGGAGGTCGGCGTCACCAATGTCGCCGACCCGCTCGGCGGCTCCTGGTACGTCGAGGCGCTCACCGACAAGATCGAGGCCGAGGCCGAGGAGATCTTCGCGCGGATCAAGGAGATGAGCCCCGACGAGTCGATGACCGGCGGCATCCTGCGCGGGATCGAGGACGGCTGGTTCATGGCCGAGATCGCCGACGCCGCCTTCGAGTACCAGCAGAAACTCGAGAAGGGCGAGAAAAAGATCGTCGGCGTGAACACGCTGACCGACACCGTCTCCGGGGACCTGGAGATCCTCCGGGTGTCGCACGAGGTCGAGGTCGAGCAGTGCCGAGTGCTGGCCGAACGCAAGTCCCTCCGCGACGAGGACCGGGTACGTCGTACGCTGTCCGCTCTGGTGGAGGCGGCCAGCGGCACTGGCAACCTGATCGAGCCCATGCTGGAGGCGGTGCGTGCGGAGGCCACGATGGGGGAAATCTGTCACGTTCTTCGGGAACAGTGGGGAGAGTACCGGGAACCCGCCCGATTCTGATCAGCCGCCACCGCCCGAGCGGTCCACGGGCGTGGCCGGCGCGATCGGCCCGCCCGACGGGCGCCGGGTCGTGGTCTGCGGCTCGGACCGCACGATGCTGCGGGTGGTCACCGAGCTGGTGAGCTCGGGCGAGCGGGTGACCGCGATCGTCAACCCCGCGTCGCGGCACTACGACCGGATCGGCGAGCTCGGCGCGACCGTGATGGGCGCCCGGGTGATCAGCGAGTCACTGCTGCGCCGGGCCGGCGTCGACGCGGCCGACGACGGTACGCCTTCCACCGCGCGGGCGCTCGTGCTGCTGGACACCGACGACGTCCACAACGTGCACACCGCGCTCACCGCCCGCGACATGGATCCGGAGCTGCGGATCGTCGTACAGATGGTGAACCCGCGGCTCGGCAAGCAGATGAACAGCCTGCTCGGCGACTGCGTGGTGATCAACGGGCCGTCGCTAGCCGCGCCCGCGTTCGTCTCCGACGCGCTCGAGGACGACGAACTGACCTGGCTCGAACTCGGTGGCCGGCGACTCGTCGTGGGCCAGGCCGACCTGATCCGGGAACCGCACCTGACCGTGCTGGCGGACACCACGTCGTCAGCGACGCCCGAGTTGCTGCCGCTGTCCAGCTCCGACCCCGAAGGCGACATCGTGCTCGGTACCGGAGTGCGGGAGGTGTGGCGGAGTCGCGACGTACGCCCAGCCGGCTGGCTGATGGCGATGCGCGACATTCTCGACAGCCGGGTCCGGAAGATCGCCGCGCTGATGGCGCTGCTCGTCGCGGGCGGCACCGCGGTCGTGCACTTCTTCGGCGGGGTCGAGTGGTGGCGCGCGATCTACCTCGCGGCGGGCGCGGTGACGTCGGCCGGGATCGAGGACAACGCGTTCTCCGACGCCGAGCCGTGGGTCAAGGTGGCGTCGGTCGTCGTACAACTGACGGGCATCGTGCTGATGGCGCTGCTGACCGCGGTCGTGGTCGACTCGCTGATCGGGGCGCGGCTGTCGCGGATCATCGGTGGGGTGCGCGGGCGGCCGCGGAACCACGTGGTGGTGTGCGGCCTCGGTACCGTCGGAGCGCGGGTGCTCGAGATCCTCACCGAGCGCGGCGTCGCGGTCGTCGGGGTCGACATGGACGAGGACGCGCCCGGCATCCAGGTCGCGCACCGGCTGCGGATCCCGGTCGTGATCGGGGACAGCAGCAACGAGGAGACGCTGCGGTCGGCCGGTGTGCAGCGCTGCCAGTCGGTGCTCGCGATCACCGACGGCGACATCACCAACCTGGAATCGGCGATGGTGGTCCGGGATCTGAACCCGGAAGCCCGGATCACGATGCGGATGTTCGACCACGACCTGGCGCAGCGGGTCGAACGGCGGCTGGGTCTCGGCCACAGCCGGTCGGTGTCGATGCTGGTCGCGCCGGCGGTCGCCGCCGCGGTGGCGAACCGGCGCAGTCAGGTGACGGTTCCGGCCGGTCGCCGCGTGCTGCTGCTGACCGAGGTGACGGTCGAGGCCGGGTCGGTCGCCGGTGGGCGGCGGCTCGGCGAACTGGACGAGCCGGGTGGGCTGCGGGTGCTCGCTCGGCAGGACGTCGGAGAGGCCTGGGACTGGAGTCCGAAGCCCGAACGGGAGCTGCAGGCGGGGGACCGGATCGCGGTCGCGGGCACGCGGAGCGGGCTGGCCCGGCTACTGATGGCGACCCGGGGGCAGCGCGGTTCGGTAGCGTCGTAGAGGATGGACCTGTGAACGTACGGAGTGCGCACGGAATGCGAGGACAGTGGTGAGCCAGTCCAACTTCTCCCGTCCCGGGGCGATCGACCTGTCGTCCCTCCGCAAGCCGGCCGGTGCGGCCGGCGCGCCAGCGGGCGGTGGCCCGAGCGGCGGTCAGGGCGGTGGCGCCGCGGGCGCGTACGTGCTGGACGTCACCGAGGCGAACTTCCAGGCCGATGTGATCGAGCGGTCCATCCAGGCCCCGGTCGTGGTCGAGCTCTGGTCGCCGCGGGCGCCGGGCGCGACCGAGCTCGGCGCGGTGCTGGCCAAGCTGTCGACCGAGTACGCCGGGAAGTTCCTGCTGGCCCGGATCGACGTCGACGCCAGCCCGCAGGTCGCCCAGGCGTTCGGCGTGCAGTCGGTGCCGGTCGTGATCGCCATCCTGCGGGGTCAGCCGGTGCCGCTGTTCCAGGGCGTCCTCGGCGAGCCGGAGGTCCGGCAGTACCTCGACCAGTTGCTGACCGTGGCGGTTGCCAACGGCATCACCGGGCGGGCCGACCCGGTCGGTGGTCCGGCGCCCGAGCCGGTCGAGGAAGACGCTCCGAACCCGCGGTACGAGGCGGCCGAGAACGCTGTCGGCGCGGGCGATCTCGACGGCGCGATCGCGGCGTACGAGGAGCTGCTGAAGGAGACGCCGGCCGACGCCGAGGCGAAGTCCGGGCTGGCCCGGGTGCAGCTGGTGAAGCGCACGCAGGACGTCCCGGCCGACGTCCGGACCCGCGCGGCCGACAACCCCACGGATGTCGAGGCGCAGCTGCTGGTCGCCGACGTCGACCTGATGGGTGGGCACGTGGACGACGCGTTCGCGCGGCTGATCAGCACGGTCCAGGCGACGGCGGGGGACGAGCGGAACGCCGTTCGGCTGCACCTGCTCGAGCTGTTCGACGTCGTCGGCGCGGACGACGACCGGGTGATCAAGGCCCGCCGCCGCCTGATGTCGGCGCTGTTCTAGTCATCTTTGGCCGTCCGCCTCGCTGAACGAGCTGGCCGGAATCGGACAGTGTGAATTCTTGTAATTGGTCTTGAAGTGCTCTGAGAATTCTTCACATGAGCGCTGTCGAGTCACCGCCGCCGAGTCTCGAGGCGCGCATCAACGGCCTGCTGCCGGCACTCAGCCCGGCGCAGGCCCGGATCGCGACCGAAGTCCTGCGGGATCCGGCGGCGGTCGCCTCGTCGACGATCGGCCAGCTGGCGGCCCGGTGTGGGACGTCGCTGCCGAGCGTCACGCGGTTCTGCCTCGCGCTCGGCTTGTCCGGGTACGCCGAACTCCGGCTCGCGCTCGCGGCTGAGACCGGCCGGACGAGTCCGAGCTGGGAACGTGGGACCGGGTCCGAGGTCGGTCCGGACGACTCGCTGGACGACGTACTCCGGACCCTGTTGCGCGCCGACACCCGCGCGCTCGAGGACACCGTCGCGGGGCTGGACGTGAACGCGCTCGGCCGGGCGGTCGCGGCCATCTCGGACGCGCGCCGTATCGACCTGTACGCCGTGGCGGGATCGGCGGCCGTTGCCGAGGACCTGCGGTTGCGACTGCATCGGATCGGGCGCGGCGCCAGCACGTGGAGCGACGTCCACACGGCGCTGGCCAGCTCGGCGCTGCTCGGGACCGGGGACGTCGCGGTCGGGATCTCGCACAGCGGCGAGACGATCGAGGTCCTGGAACCGCTGGCGCGAGCGGGCCGGCAAGGCGCGACGACTGTTGCCATCACCAACTATCCACGATCGCCGCTGGCCCAGGCGGCGGACATCGTGCTGGTCACGTCCGCGCGCGACGTGACGTTCCGGACCGGTGGACTGGCCGGCCGGCACGCCCAGATGATCGTGCTCGACGCGCTCTATCTCGGCGTCGCGCAACGCGACTACCCGCTGGCCGAACAGGCCTTCGACGCCACCGCCGACGCAGTCGCCGACCACCGCCGTCGGCCCTGAACACCTTCCGTCACACGCTTTCCGCGCACGTTTTCTGCCTACTCCGTTCGACCGCCTTCCGAAGGAGCATCATGCAGAGTCCGCACCAAACCCTCGGCCCGTCCCGCCGCGCCTTGCTGCTCGGCGCCGGCGCCACCGCCCTCACCGCCGCGTCCGCTACAACCGCCTCCGCCGAGACCGCCGGCGCAGCTGGCGTCGCCGGTTCGACCGCGGGGGCCGTCGCGAGTGCCGCCGTACCGTTGCCTGATCAGTTGCCGTTGACGGGTGGACCGGACTTCCCGATCGGGCTGTTCTGGCCGCCGCACCCGTTCGCGAGTACGGCGGACCGGTTCGCGGAGATCAAGGACGCCGGGTTCGACTTCGTCATCTCCGGCAACTACGCGGGTGACGGCAACATCTTCCAGTACCAGCTCGGGCTCGCGCGGGACGCCGGCCTGCAGATGCTGATCTCCGACGACATCCAGATCCGCAACATGTCCCGCTGGTTCTCGATCTCCGACACCACGACAGATTTCCTCAGCGTGACGCCGGCGGAAGCGCGTGAGCTGTACACCCGCGCACGCAACGCATATGGGCCGTACTCGTCACTGGCCGGCTTCAACTTCTACGACGAGCCGGGCGCCGGCTGGTTCGCGACGCTGGCGAAGGCGTTGGCGATCTCCCGGGAGCTGGCGCCGCAGCTGTTGCCGTACATCAACTTGCTCCCGTCGGACGACGCGGCGTACTACCGGAACTTCGTCGACGTGGTGAAACCGTCGCTGATCTCGTTCGACCGGTACCCGCTGCTGTCCGAGGGGCGCGAGGACACGAACTACTTCCACAACTGGGCGATCGTCCGGGACGCCGCCCTGCACGGCGACATCCCGTCCTGGGTGTTCATCCAGACGCTTGCCTACAACAACCATCGGGAACCGACCGCGGCCGAACTGCTGTGGCAGATCAACATCAGCCTCGCGTACGGCGCGAAGGGCATCCAGTACTTCACGTACTGGACCCCGGAGGCCGCGCGCGGCGAGGGCTTCGGGCCGGCGCTGATCACGGTCGACGGTCAGCGGACCTCGCGGTACTACGCCGCGAAGCAGATCAACACCACTTGGCTGCATCAGGTCGGTCGCGAGCTCAAGCCGCTGGTTTCCGAGACCGTTGAGCACGCCAACGAAACACCGTTGCCGAACGGGGCCGTCGGATTCACACCGACCAACCTGGTCTCGGGCATCACCGGCAGTGCGGTCGTGGTCGGGACGTTCCGTTCGCGGGACGCGGCGTCGGGCGACCGCTGGCTGCTCGTCACCAACCGTTCGCACAGCGAGCGCGCACGCGCGGTCGTTTCGCTGAACGACTCGACGGTGGGCTCGGTAGGGGTCTTCCAGCCGACCCGCCAGAAGTATGTCCCGCAGAGCGTCGGCTCGATCCAGGTCTCGCTAGCACCCGGTGCAGCCACCCTGATCAAACTCACCGCCAAGTAATCACGCCGCAGGAACCAACCACCCGCCGCGACACCAGCGGGTGGTTGGTGGGTGGGTGGTCAGTTCGTCTGGCCGGTGTAGACGCCCATGGTGCGGAAGCGGAGGGCGGGGGCCGCGTACTCCTCGAGGGCGTGGGCGGTCCAGCCGACGATGCGGGCGAGGGCGAACAGCGCGTCGCCGGCGTCGGGACGGAAGTCGTACGCGTGCATGATCGCCGCGATCGCGAGATCGCTGTTCGGGAACGTTGGGGTGCGCTCGGCGATCGCCGCGATCGTGTCGACGACGGGATGGTCGCCGAGAAGCTCCAGCAGTACCTCGGCGCGCGGATCGTGCTGCTGGTAGATCTTGTGGCCGAACCCCGGGACGGGCTCACCGGATCGCAGCTGGTCCGAGAGCGCCTTGAGCGGGTCCTGCATCGCCCGGCCGAGGAACTCGTACGCGAGAGTCGGCGCCGCGCCGTGGTACTGCCCGTCGAGCGCGCCGAGCCCGGCCGAGATGACGGCGTACAGGTTGGCGCGGGCGCTCGCGGCGACGCGGGCCGCGACGGTGGAGACCGCGAGACCGTGGTCGGCGAGCAGGATGAGTGCGGCGTCGAGCAGTTCCGGACGCGGCTCGTGATCCGACAGCTTCGGCCAGAGGCGTCCACCCAAGGTGGTACGGGCGGTTGTCGGTCCCGGAAGCGCCGCGACCAGGGTCTCGATCAGCGTGCCGGCCGCCGCGGTCACCGACGGCGTCGACAGATCGAACCGCAGCGGGTCCGCCGCGCCCAGCACCGCGACCGCCACCCGCAACCGATCCGTCAGCCGGGCCTCGTCCGGCACCACCTCCATAGCCCGCCGAGCCAGCATCACACCCTCCCGGCCAACGACAAAGGCCGCGTTACGTCCCGCCCCGGTCGGTCCAACGGTTGGCGCCTGGTGCTCCTCTGAGGCAGGTGCCGGCGGTTCGTTTGTCCAGAGCAGGTGGGCTACTTGTTCGACCGTGGCGGTGGTGGCCAGGGTGCGGGCTGGGTGGCCTCGGTAGTAGAGCTCGTCGTCCTGGAGCAGGGTGAGTTGGGACTCGATGCGTTCGACGACGCCGGAGTGTTCGACCGAACGGCTGGCCAGGCGGTCGACCTCGCTCGCGGCGAACAGGCTGCCGCGTCGGCCGCGGGCGCGGACGCTGGTGAGCATGCCGCGGCTGACGTACGCGTAGATCGTCTCGGGCTTCACCTGCAGCCGGCGCGCCACCTCGGCGGTCGTCAGGTAATTCTCGTCACCTTCGGCCGTCATTCCCCGCTCCTCGGACGATTCATGTTGACTGGATCAATATTGACAATAGTTGATTGCCTGTCAACTCTGAAGATATGTCAACAACAATCAATGTTCCGCCGGGCCTGCGCAACGTCGTCGTCACCGAGACGACCCTCGGCGACGTCCGGGGTGACGAGGGGTTCTACCACTACCGGCAGTACTCGGCGATCGATCTCGCCAAGTCCAAGACGCTCGAAGACGTCTGGTACCTGATGTTCGAGGGTCACCTCCCGAGCGCCGCCGAGCGCGACCGGTTCGTCGCCGAGTTGGCGCCGCTGCGGGTGCTGCCCGACGAGGTTCGCGCCGTACTGCCCGCGATCGCGACCGCCGGCGCGGCGTTCAACCCGCTCGCCAGTCTGCGAACGGCGCTGTCGCTGCTTGCTGCGGTTCGTGGTCTCCCGCCGCTCTGGGACGCCGACCCGGCCCGCCGCAAGGCCGACGCCATGCTGGTCTGCGCGGTCACCCCGACGATCCTCGCCGCGCTCTACCGGCTGCGCGAAGGCCAAGAACCGCTGCAGCCGCGCGCAGACCTCACGGCGGCGCAGAACTGGCTGTACCTGGTCACCGGCGCCGAGCCGTCCGCCGTCCACTCGGCCGCGATCGAGCACTACCTGGTATCGACCGTGGACCACGGATTCAATGCGTCGACGTTCACCGCGCGCGTCATCGCCTCCACCGGGGCCGACGTGGTCGCGGCCGTGGCGGGTGCGATCGGTGCGTTCTCCGGCCCGCTGCACGGCGGCGCCCCGGACCGCGCGCTCGCCAGCCTCGACGAGATCGGTACGCCGGACCGCATCGACGACTGGGTCCGCGCGAAGGTCTTGGTCGGCGACCGGATCATGGGGTTCGGGCACGCGGTGTACCGCACCGAGGACCCGCGCTCGCTGATGCTGCGCGACATCGCCCGCGGGATCGGCGGCGATCTGGTCGACTTCGCCACCACGGTCGAGCAACGCATCGTCGACGTACTCGCCGAGCTGAAGCCGGGCCGCAACCTGTACGCGAACGTCGAGTTCTACGCCGGTGTGGTGATGGAGCTGTGCGGCATCCCGCGCCCGATGTTCACCCCGACCTTCGCCGTCAGTCGCATCATCGGCTGGTCCGCCAACATCCTCGAACAGTCCACCGACCCGAAGATCATCCGCCCGATCGCGACGTACGTCGGCCCACAGCCCCCGGCGCCCATCCCCTAACCCCCGAGGCGGCGGGTTGTCGACCGACGGCGTCAGGTGAAGTGCATGACGCCGTCGGTTACTGGGGTGAGGCGGAGGCGTAGGAGGTCTCGGGGGTAGTTCTGGCGGAGGCGCCAGGGGCCTTGGGTGCCTTGGCGGGGGAGGATGGCGGCGGCTCGGCGGATGTAGCCCGAGGAGAGGTCCACGACCGGGCGGGGTGGGGCGTCGTACTCGGCGGGGTCGACCTGGGGAGTGCAGATCCGGGTGCCGGTGGCGGTCAGGTGGTTCAGCAGGCGGCAGACGTACTGCGAGGTGAGGTCGGAGCGCAGCGTCCAGGAGTTGTTGGTGTAGCCGATGCACCAGGCCAGGTTGGGGACACCGCTGAGCATCATGCCCTGGTAGACGAACGTGTCGTGCGGCGCGACCGGCCGGCCGTCGACGGTCAGCTGGATGTTGCCGAGCGCAACCATGCGGAGGCCGGTCGCGGTCACCACCAGGTCGGCCTCCAGTTCCCGGCCGGATCGCAGCCGCAGACCGGTGGGTGTGAACCGCTCGATCTCGTCGGTGACCACCGATGCCGACCCGTTCCGGAGCGCCTTGAACAGGTCGGCGTCCGGCACCAGGCAGAGCCGCTGGTCCCACGGCTTGTACTTCGGCGTGAAATGCGGATCGACCGGGATCGACGACGGCAGCTGCTTCGCCACCCCGGTGTTCAGCAGCCACGCCGCGTGCGCCGGCCACCGCCGGAACGCACTGTAGATCGCCGAGCTCAGCACCACGTTCTTGCCGCGGATCACCCGGTGCGCGAGCTTCTCCGGCAGTACGGCGCGGAGGCGGTCGGACAGCGCGTCACGGGCCGGGCGGGAGGCGACGTAGCTCGGGGACCGCTGCAGCATCGTCACGTGGTCCGCCGTACCGGCCATGGCGGGTACTAGTGTCACGGCGGTCGCACCGCTGCCGATCACGACGACTCGCTGACCCGTGTAGTCCAGATCGGCCGGCCAGTGCTGCGGATGCACGATCCGCCCCTCGAACGAGCTCTGCCCGTCGAAGTCGACCACATAGCCCGAGTCGTAGTCGTAGTACCCGCTGCACACGTAGAAGAACGAGCAGGTGTACGTCGCCTCCGCCGTCTCCACCGTCCATAGCGCGTCGGCCGACGACCACGAGGCGCGGACGACGCGCTGCCCGTAGCGGATGTGCTTGTCGATCCCGTACGTCGACGCCGTCTCGTGCAGGTACTCGAGGATCGACGGACCGTCCGCGATCGCCTTCGCCGCCCGCCACGGGTGGAACGGGAAGCCGAGCGTGAACATGTCCGAGTCCGAGCGGACGCCCGGGTACCGGAACAGGTCCCACGTGCCGCCGAGCGTGTCGCGCGCCTCGAGCACGGCGTACGTACGCTCGGGGCAACGGGTCTGCAGGCGGTACGCCGCACCGATCCCGGACAGTCCCGCGCCGACGATCAGGACGTCGAGGTGCTCCATAGCCGCCACGGTACTCAACAGTAATGAAGATTCTCACCCGGCGTTGTCGATTCCGTGTCGCGGCATTCGTCAGCAAGATGTCCAGGAAGAACCAGGAAGAACGCAGTACACGAGGGGAGCCTGAAATGGCGCAGTACATGTTCCTGCTGTTCGACAGCGAGGAGTGGTACGACAAACTGACGCGGGACGAGTGGCAGCAGGCGATGAAGCTGCACGGTGAGTTCGCGGCAGCGGTGGAGAAGGCCGGGGCGCGGATCCTCGGCGGCGAGGCGCTCGAGCGGTCCACCACGGCGAGCACGGTCCGGCAGCGTGAGGGCGCGGAGCCGATGGTCACCGACGGGCCGTTCATCGAGACCCGGGAGGCGCTCGGTGGCTTCTACGTCATCGAGGCCCGTGACCTCGACCAGGCGCTGGAGCTGGCGAAGATCTGCCCGTCGGGCAACGTCGAGGTACGCCCGGTGATGGACACGTCGCCCGAAGCGGCGCCGGCCTGATCATGGCGTGCGACCCGGGTACGCCGGTGTTCTGTCCACCGGCGTACCCACGGGTGCGCGGTCAGAAGGTCTGGGGGGAGAGGTGAGGGTGGAAGCGGTGGAGGTGACCCGGGTGCTGGCCCGGGTGCACCGGGAGAGCTGGTCGACGGTGCTGGCGTCGGTGGTTCGGCTGACGCGCGACCTGGACCTCGCGGAGGACTGCACGCAGGACGCGTTCGTGCAGGCGTTGCGCACCTGGCCGGAGGGCATCCCGGACAACCCCGGGGGCTGGCTGACGACCGTCGCGCGGCGACTGGCGCTGGACCGGCTGCGGCGGGAGACGAACCTGCGGCGGAAGCTGCCGCTGCTGGTGGAGGAGCCCGGCGAGGACGAGCCGCCGACGGATCCGTTGCGGCTGGTCTTCACCTGCTGCCACCCCGCGCTGGCGCGGGAGTCGCAGGTGGCGCTGACGCTGCGGCTGATCTGCGGACTGACCACGCGCGAGGTCGCGGCGGTGCTGCTGATCCCCGAGGCGACGGCGGCGGCGCGGATCACCCGTGCGAAGAAGAAGATCGCCGCGGCGGGCATCCCGTACCGGATCCCGGCGGATCACGAACTGCCGGCCCGGATGGACGTGGTGCTGACCGTCGTCCACCTGGTCTACACGGCCGGGTACGTCGCGGCGGGGGCGGAACTGACCCGGTCCGATCTGACCGGGCGGGCGCTCGAGCTGGCCCGGATGCTGGTGCGGTTGATGCCGGACGAGCCGGAACCGCAGGCGCTGCTCGGCTTGCTGCTCATGACCGAAGCGCGCGGTGATGCGCGGGTCAGCGCGGACGGCGAGCTGGTGTTGCTGGCAGATCAGGACCGGTCGCGGTGGGATCCGCAGCTACTGGCGGAGGGCGTGTCGCGGGCGACGGCGGCCTTGCAGAGGGGTCACGGCCGCTTCGCCCTGCAGGCAGCGGTCGCGGGTCTGCACGTGACCGCGCCGTCGTGGGAGCAGACGGACTGGCGCCAGGTAGTCCGGATGTACGACGCGATGATGGTGAGCTGGCCGACGCCGATCGTCGCGCTCAACCGGGTGGCGGCGCACAGTCTGGTGCCGGGGGCCGATCTGGAGGCGGTGCTGGTCGAGCTGGATGCCCTGGGCAAGGAATCTGCGCTGGCCGGGTACGCGTATCTGCCGGCGACTCGTGCCGACGTCCTGGCAAGACTCGAGCGGACCGAGGAGGCCGCCGCGGCGTACGCGCAGGCGATCGAGCTGACCGCCAACGAGACAGAGCGCCGCTTCCTGGCGAGCCGTCGGCAGGCCCTGATCTAGGCTCGCGGCGCCCACAGTTGGTCGGCGTCGCCGGCTTCCAGGCGGCCGCGGTAGACGTCGATCTTGTGGTCGATGAGGCCGAGGCTCTCCTCGAGGTCGGCGAGTTTGGTGAGGATCTCGGCGCGGTGCGTCTCGAGGAGTTCCAGCCGGTCCTTCTCGTTGCCACGGCCGGCGATCACGAGTTCGGCGTACCGGCGGATGGTGCGGATCGGCATGCCGGTGGCGCGGAACTTGGTGCAGATCTTGATCCAGTCCAGGTCGAGCTGCCGGTAGCGGCGGCGGCCGCCGGCGGTCCGGTCGACGGTGGTGACGACCAGGCCGGCGCGCTCGTAGTACCGCAAGGTGTGGACACTGACGCCGGTGCGTTCGGCGGCTTCGGCGATGCTGATCCCGCGTTCATTGACTTCGAGCACGCTCTAAATCCTAGCGTCGTACCCATGACCCTTCCAGCGCTCGAGGCCCCCGCCCGGACCCGCCGGTACGTCGTGCTCGCGATCTGCTGCGCCAGCATCCTCGTCTCGGTGATGGACATCTCGATCGTCAACATGGCACTGCCCGCGATCCGGGACGGTCTCGGCGCCTCGACGGCCGGCCTGCAGTGGACGGTCGACGCCTACACGCTGGTGCTGGCGAGCTTCCTGCTGCTGGCCGGCTCCACCGCGGATAGGTTCGGCCGGAAGAAGATGTTCCGGCTCGGCCTGATCCTCTTCGGGCTCGGCTCGCTGCTGTGCAGCCTGGCGCCCGGTATCGGCTGGCTGATCGCCGCCCGCGCCGTGCAGGCGGTCGGTGGCACGATGCTCAACCCGGTCGCGATGGCGATCGTGGTGACGGTGTTCCCGGACCGCGCCGAACGAGCCCGGGCGATCGGCATCTTCGGTGCCACCGCCGGCCTGTCGCTCGTGCTCGGCCCGATCGTCGGCGGCGCCCTGGTCGACGGCCTCGGCTGGCGCTCGATCTTCTGGGTGAACCTGCCGATCGTCGCGCTCGCGGTGCTGCTCACCAGCCGGTACGTCCCCGAGTCCCGCGCCGCGCACGGCCGCCGGTTCGACCCGGTCGGCCAACTCCTGGTCATCCTGGTTCTGGGCGGTGTCGTCTCGGCGATCATCGAGTCCGAGAAACACACGCCGTACCTGCTCGTCGCGATCGCCGCCGTCTCAGCGGCCGCACTGATCGCCTACGAACGCCGCCGTTCCGAACCGTTGCTCGAGCTCCGGCTGTTCCGCAGTATCCCGTTCAGTTCGGCGGTCGTGATCGCGATGTTCGCGTACAGCGGGTTCGGAGCGTTCCTCTTCGTCACCACGCTCTACCTACAGAGCGTCCGCCACCTGTCAGCTCTGCACGCCGGCCTATGCCTATTGCCCGTCGGCCTGCTGATCTGCGTCCTCTCACCGCTGACCGGCCGCATCGTCGGCTCGCGCGGCCCGCGTACACCGCTCGTGATCGCGGGTACGGCGCTCACACTCGGAGCAATCGCCTCGCTCACCATCGGTGCAGCCACGCCACTCGCCGTCGTACTCGCGATCTTCCTGTTGTTCGGCGTCTTCCTCGGCACGATCAACCCGCCAATCGCGAACTCGGCGGTCTCGGGCATGCCCGGTTCGATGGCCGGTCTGGCCGCCTCCCTCGCCTCGGTCGGCCGCCAGACCGGTACGTCGCTCGGTGTCGCGGTCGCCGGTTCGATCGTCGGCGCCACCGCGACGACCGATCCACAGCGGTTCGTCCGCGCCGAGCATGCGGTGTGGTGGCCGACCGTCGCGATGGGGCTCGTCGTCGTGGCGCTGGCCCTGGTGAGCACGAGTCACCGGGCCCGACTCACCGTCCGGGAGCTGTGACCGGCAAGCCGAAATCGGTGACGAGGCTCGGTGTGCTGAACACGTGGATGTGCGTGATCCCCGTCGGCGTCGGCGTCAGTACCGCGACGCCGTACGGATCGCCCTTCAGGTAGGCGCCGACTGCCGGCTGGCCGTTGGCGACGATCGGGATCATCGTCCAATCGCCCGGGTCGCCGACCGCGGAGGCCAGCAACTGCAGGCACATCACGCGACCGTTGAACCAGGTCGTGGTCCCGACCATCTCGATCGCGGCGTCAGCACGCAAGGCGCGTTCGAGAGCAGCGGTATCGGCGTTCTCGAAGCCGGTGATGTACTCGGCCAGCAGAGCCCGCGCCTGGGGATCGTCCGGTTCGACGAGCTCGTCCTGCGCGGGCGCAGTCTCGTCGAGCCGAGCGCGGGCCCGCTGCAGCGTGCTCTTCACCGCCGCGACCGAGGTGTCGAGCATCGTCGCGACCTCGGCCGCCGGGAAGGCGAGCACCTCCCGCAGGATCAGTACGGCGCGCTGCTTCGCGGGCAGGTACTGCAATGCCGCGATCAGCGCCAGCCGCAGACTCTCGCGCCCCGCCACGATCGACGCGGGATCGGACGCGACCAGTGACTCCGCCATGGGTTCGATCCAGCCGATGTCCTCAGGCGCAGGCGGGGGAGCAGTGGTCAGGTCCGGGCTCGGAGCGGCGATCCCGGACGGCAGCGCGCGCCGGCCGCGTTGCTCGAGCGCGGTCAGGCAGACGTTGGTCGCGATCCGGTACAGCCAGACCCGCACCGACGAGCGACCCTCGAAACCCGGCCAAGCCCGCCACCCCCGCAGGTACGTCTCCTGTACGGCGTCCTCCGCCTCGTGCACCGACGCGAGCATCCGGTAGCAGTGCGCGAGCAACTCCTTGCGGAACGGTTCACTCGACGTCGCGAAGTCGCTGCCCACCACTACTCCCTCAACAGTCACAGCCCCAGAACCTTCCGCGCCCAGACTGCCATCCGCTGGATCGCATCGTCCGCCTCCGGCGCGCGACCCGCCGCCATCTGGAAGGTGTGCTGCATCTCCGGGAACACGTCCAGCCGCACCTCCACACCGGCCTTCTCCGCGGCGGCCGCGAGATCCTTCGCATCGTCCACCAGTACTTCGTCCCCGCCCGCCTGGATGTACAGCGGTCCGAGCCCGGTCAGGTCGCCGTACAGCGGGTTCACGAACGGGTCCCGCGGCGAGCCGTCCGGCCCGAGGAAGATCCACGTGAGTCCACGCACCACGTCGCGGTCGAAGAAAAGGTCACTCTCCCGATTGACGTCGTACGACGCTCCGCTCGCCTCGAAGTCCACCCACGGCGAGAACGGCATGGCGCCGGCCGGCAGCGGCAGTCCGACCGAGGCGGCGCGGAGCTGGGTGGTGATCGCCATACCGCCGCCCGCGGAGTCGCCCGTGAACACAATGTGCTCCGGCGCGATGCCTTGGTCGAGCAGCCAGCGATACGTGTCGACCGCGTCGTCGAGCTGAACCGGGTGGATCTGCTCGGGCGCCAGCGGGTAGTCGAAGAGCAGTGCCCGGACGCCGGCCGCGCGGGCCAGATGAGCGAACATCTTGCGGTGCGAGTACCGCGATCCGCTGACGTACCCGCCGCCGTGCAGGCAGAGCAGCACCCGGTCCGTGGCGGCCTCGTGCGGCACGATCCAGAGCGCGGGACGTCCGGGTACCGCTAAGTAGTCCACATCTGAGGGCTCGGCCGTCAGCTCGGCCCAGCGATGATCGGCCTGTTCCCGATCGACCTGCCCGTACGACGCCTTCGCCGCTGCCCAGTGCCGTCGTACCGCTTCCGACTCCGTGCTTGCCATGAGATTCCTTCCGTGGCTGTTCTGTCACCGGTATTGACCGGCGAACCCCCGAAAAGGAATCGGCGTGCTTGACTGGAGTATGAGTACGCCGAACTCCGGGCCACCGTTGTCGGCCTCGGAAGAACGCACGTGGGCGATGGTCGCGCACGTCGGGGTGTTCGTCGCGGCGTGGATCGCGATGGGGTTTCTCTGCCCGCTGATCATCTGGCTGGTGCTCCGCGGGCGCTCGGAGTTCGTCCGCCGGCACGCGGTGGAGTCGCTGAACTTCCAGATCTCGCTGCTGATCTACACCGCGATCGCGGTGGTGCTGATCGTGATCACGCTCGGTCTCGGGGTGCTGATCGTCGTACCGCTGATCG
Source organism: Kribbella sp. NPDC043289 (assembly GCF_056436705.1). Lineage (NCBI taxonomy): Bacteria > Bacillati > Actinomycetota > Actinomycetes > Propionibacteriales > Kribbellaceae > Kribbella > Kribbella sp. NPDC043289. The sequence continues at coordinate 279,272 of NZ_JBWKCB010000007.1, read as the reverse complement.
TGATCGGTGCGGTCGCGGCGGTGGTGTTCATCATCCTGGCGACGGTCGCCGCCTCACACGGCAGCGAGTACCGGTACCCCCTGACGCTCCGGCTGGTCCGCTAACCTCGCCCGGTGGAGCTCATCGGGCAGGGGATGGAAGGCGCGGTCTACGACCTCGGCGACGGGACGGTCCGCAAGGTCTGGTTCGACCGCCGCCCGGAGGACGTGCGGCCGTTGCAGGCGTTCCTCGACGAGCTGCCGCCGCTGCCGTTCCGGACGCCGCGGATCCGCGAGATCAGCACGGGCGAGAACGGCCTGGCGATCAGCGTCGAGGACAAACTGACCGGCGTACCTCTGCACGAGGCCGGACTGCCCGAGGAGCACGCACTGGACGCGTTCGTCGCAGTCGCCGAAGCGCTCCGAGCGGTTGGCCCCGGTCCGGCGAGCAAAGCGCTCCCCGTGATCAGCCAGCCGTTCTGGCAGGACACCTGGGGCCAGAGCCTTGCCGCACTGGTACGCCGTCGCGCAGCGGCCTCACGCCCGCACTTCGAGCGTGACGTGCCCGCTTTCGACGACAGGCTCGACCACATCACCACACAGCTCGAGAAACTGCAGGTCGACGAGCTGAGCGTCGTACACGGGGACATCTGTCGGCCCAACGTGCTGATGGACGGTTCCCGGGTCGCAGCGGTGCTGGACTGGGGTTTCCTCTCCACGGCAGGCGACAGCACGTTCGAGGCCTCGCTGGCGGCCGGATTCTTCGACATGTACGGCCCGGATGCCCGGCGCCTCGACGACCTGCTCGTCGACCGGTTCGAGAAGCTCGGGCACGACCGCGACCGGATGCGGCTCTACCGGCAGGCGTACGCGATCGTCACCGCGACGATCTACGACGAGAACGCGGGCGACGGGCACTACGCGTGGTGCGTCAGCCAGCTCACGAGGTGATCGGCGCGCCGTTGCTCAAGTTGTAGAGCTGGTCCGGCGCGGCCAGGATCATCGGCAGTCGCCGGGCGTTCAGCGGCGACACCAGGCCGGCCAGCTCTTCCGGGGCGTGCCACTGGACGTCGCGGATCTCGAACCCGTCCGGGTGCAGGCTGTCGATCAGCGACGGGTCGTGCACGCCGCCGTCGTACAGGATCTCGACGGCGTCGCCCCAGCCCTCCCAGCGCGGCAGCCAGTCGATGGCGAGGATGCCGAGCAGGGGCAGCGCCGTACCGAGTTCTTCCTGCATCTCGCGGGACGCACCGGTCGCCGGGTCCTCGTCCGGCTCGACCACGCCGCCCGGGAGCTCCAGATCCTTCTTGTAGCTGACCTGGCACAGCAGCACCCGCCCGCCGGTGTCGCGGACGACGACATGCGCGATCACCCGCTTCTTCGGCAGCGCCGAGTCCATCAACGCCGTCCAGCCGGTCACCGTGTCCGGACGCGGGTCGTCGACACGGCGCCCGTAGATCGCGACGTCCCGCCGCTCGCCCTCGACCAGCGCGGCGCCCCGCAGGATGCCCTCGCGGCGGAAACCGGACCGGATCGCGACCCGGGCCGACGAGTGCAGCTCCGCGTCCACCTCGACCTGCAGCCGCTCCAGACCGAGCTGCGCGAACGCGTACTCGGACAGCAACCGGACAGCACGCTGCGCGAGGTCCGAGCCGCCGTCGAGTGCCCACACCACCAGGCCGACGCCCGGCGTGGTCCGCCGTACCTCGATCGTGCCGATCGGTTCGCCGTTCTCGACGTCGAACGCGACCAGCTGTGGATCCTCGCGGAGCAGTCGCAGGGTCAGGTCACCATCAGTCAACGGCGGTACGGCGGTCACGCCGTGAACGCTACCCGGTGAAGCGCAGGTACACGGTTGCCAGGGGTGGTACGGACAGCTCCGCGCTGGTGGACATGCCGTGCCACTCCGGGCCGTTCGCCTCCACGGCGCCGTAGTTGCCCACACCGGAGCCGCCGTAGGAGTTGGCGTCGGTGTTGACGGCCTCCTCCCAGCGCCCGGCGTACGGGAGGCCGAGGCGGTAGCCGTGGTGCGGCACCGCGGAGAAGTTCGCGATACACGCCACGGCCGGTTCGCCGTCGTCGCCGTACCGGACGAAGGAGAAGACGTTGTTGCCGGCGTCGTTGGCGTCGATCCAGCTGAACTTCTCGGCGTCGTGATCGGTCCGCCAGAACGCCGGGTTGTCCTTGTAGACCCGGTTCAGGTCGCGGATCAGGTCCTGCAGGCCCTTGTGGTCACTGTGGTCCAGCAGCCACCAGTCCAGCTCGCCCTTCTCCGACCACTCCGACTCCTGGCCGAACTCACAGCCCATGAACAACAGCTGCTTGCCCGGGTGCGCCCACATCATCGCCAGGTACGCGCGCAGGTTCGCCAGCTGCTGCCAGCGGTCACCGGGCATCTTGCGCAGCAGCGAGCCCTTGCCGTGCACGACCTCGTCGTGCGACAGCGGGAGGACGAAGTTCTCGGAGTACGCGTACATCATCGAGAACGTCAGGTCGCTGTGGTGGTACTGCCGGTGCACCGGCTCGTGCTCCAGGTAGTGGAGCGAGTCGTTCATCCAGCCCATGTTCCACTTGAAGCCGAACCCGAGCCCGCCGAGGTGCGTCGCGCGGGTGACCCCCGGCCAGGACGTCGACTCCTCCGCGACCGTGATGACGCCCGGGACCCGCTTGTAGAGCGTCGCGTTCATCTCCTGGAGGAACGACACCGCCTCCAGGTTCTCGCGGCCGCCGTACTGGTTCGGGACCCACTGGCCCTCGCCGCGCGAGTAGTCGAGGTACAGCATCGAGGCGACCGCGTCGACCCGCAGGCCGTCGATGTGGAACTCCTCGGCCCAGTAGATCGCGTTCGCCACCAGGAAGTTCCGCACCTGGGGACGGCCGAAGTCGAAGACCAGCGTGCCCCAGTCGGGCTGCTCGCCGCGCCGCGGGTCCGGGTGCTCGTAGAGCGGCGTACCGTCGAAGCGGGCCAGCGCCCAGGCGTCCTTCGGGAAGTGCGCCGGGACCCAGTCCACGATCACGCCGATGCCGGACTGGTGCAGCTTGTCGACCAGGAACCGGAAGTCGTCCGGGTCACCGAAACGCGACGTCGGAGCGAAGTACGACGTCACCTGGTAGCCCCAGGAACCGCCGAACGGGTGCTCCATCACCGGCATGAACTCGACATGGGTGAAACCCATCTCGTTGACATAGGCAACGAGCTCGTCGGCCAGCTCGCGGTACGACTTGCCCTTGCGCCAGGAGCCGAGATGCACCTCGTAGACGCTCATCGGCTCGGCGTACGCCGCGGTCGCGGCCCGCCGCTCCAGCCAGGCGGCGTCCTCCCACTCGTACGCCGACTCGTGGACGACCGACGCGTTCGCCGGGGGAGTCTCGGCCAGGTTGGCCATCGGGTCGGCCTTCTGCCGCCAGACGCCGTCGCGGCCACAGATGTCGAACTTGTACCGCGTACCTGGGCCGACACCCGGGACGAACAGTTCCCAGACGCCGGAGCCGCCGAGCGAACGCAGCGGATGCGCGCGGCCGTCCCAGAAGTTGAAGTCGGCGGTCAGCCGGATGCCCTGCGCGTTCGGGGCCCAGACCGCGAACGACGTACCGGTGATGGCACCCGACGGGCCGTCGTAGCGGCGGACGTGCGCGCCGAGGACGGTCCACAGTTCCTCGTGCCGGCCCTCGCCGATCAGGTGCAGGTCGACCTCGCCGAGCGACGGGAGATAGCGATACGGGTCGTCGATCTCGGTGGCCGGCCCGTCGGTGTAAGTCACCTCGAGGCGGTAGTCCGGGACCTTGTCGATGTCCAGGACGCCGACCCAGACCCCCTCGTACTCGTGCCGGAGCTCGAGACGCTGGTCGTCGTACAGCACGGTGACGCTGTTCGCGTACGGGCGCAGCGCGCGCACCGTGACGCCGTGGTCGCCGAGGTGTGGGCCGAGCACCTGATGCGGATCGTGGTACGTCCCGGCGACGAGCTGCTCCAGCACGGTCCGATCGATCGGAACCGCCGTCACCACAGGCCGGTCGGCCGACGCCGGCGGTTCCTCGAAAGCTTCACGCTCTCCCATCAGGAAAACCTCCTACTACTGCTCGGCCTACTACTGCTCGGCGAGGTGGGCTGCGGCGGAGAGGGGGATCTGGAGCCAGGTGGGGCGATTGCGGGCCTCGTAGAGGACCTCGTAGATCACCTTGTCGGCCAGGAAAGCGTTCAGCAGAACCTGCTGCTGACGCGGGTCGGTGCCCGCGACCTCGGCGTACCCGTCGCAGAAGGCCTGCTGGTTGCGGGTCGCCCACTCGGCCGCGCGGTACGCGATCTGCTGGTCGCCGCGGTGATCCTCGAGCAGCGACCGGGCCGCGTAGTCGAACGAGCGCAGCATCCCGGCGATGTCCTTCACCGGGGTGTCCAGCGCGCGCCGCTCGATCAGCGACTTGGCCGGCTCGCCCTCGAAGTCGATCAGCTTCCAGCCGTCGATCGTGCGCAGCACCTGGCCGAGGTGGAAGTCACCGTGGATCCGTTGCACCGTCACCGGCTGCCCGTACGCCGCCAGCGCGTCGAACGCTCGTGCCAGACCACCGGCGTACGGCGCGAGCTCGGGGATCGCAGCGGCCGCAGTGTCGAGCCGGCGGCGCATCGCGTTCGCGTGCTCGACCAGCTTGGCCGGCTCCCAGAGGTCGGTGCCGAGCGCCTTGGCCAGCTCCGAGTGCACCTGCGCGGTGCTCGCACCGAGACGGTGCGACTCGGGCGCGAAATCGCCGCCGACCTCTTCGGCGTGCAGATCGGCCTCGGCGTACAGGTCCCGCACCGACGACGTCGCGAACGACCAGCCGTCGGTGGCGTTGCTCTGGAAGGCCGTCATCATCGCCAGCTCACCGGAGTCGGTGCCGCCGCCCGCCCGCGGCCACCGACCGCGTGCGGACCCCAGCACCTCCGGGACCAGCTCGGACCCGGCCTCGGTGAGCGCCGACTCGATCTCGACCCCGGGGTTGCTCCCGGGCTCGAGCCGGCGGAACACCTTCAGCAGCGCGACGTCGCCGAACACCAGCGACGTGTTGCTCTGCTCGACGGTCAGGACGAGCGACTGCGCGTTCTCCGGTACGACGATGTTGTGATCCGGAGCCTGGACGGGATGGAACTCCAGCCCGTCCAGCTGCCGTCCGTGCGTGAGCCCGTCCAGCCAGTACGGCGTCGCCTCCTTGTCGTGGAGGGCGTCGTACACCCAGACCTCGGTGTCGCCGAGATCCGGCTCCACCCACTCACCGACCAGCGCGTGGCCGAGGTTCTCGACCGGTGCACGGTGGTAGCTGAGCGGTAGCTGGTACACCCGGATCGGGTTCTCCGCCCCGGGTGGACCCGCACAGTAGACGAACCCGATCCGGACCGCGGGCCAGGCGCCCTCGTCCGACAGCCAGACAGATCCGGCCATCGCTTCGACGTGGACGTCGTGTCCCTTCTCGCCGAACCACCTCTGGCCCGCGCAGAAGGACTGGACCTGGTCCAGATGCGAACTCACTACATGCTCTCCTCGTGGTCAGCCGGCTTCGCCAGCCGGAACCAGTAGAAACCGTGGGCGCCGAGGGTCAGAAGGTAGGGCAACTCCCCGATGGTCGGGAAGTGCACACCGCCGAGCAACTCGATCGGCTCCACTCCTTGCCACTGCCGAAGATCCAGCTCGATCGGCTGCGGGAACCTCGACAAATTGTTCACGCACAGCACCACGTCGTCGCCGAACTCGCGCACGTAGGACAGCACGCTCGGGTTGGAACCCCCCAGATCCGTAAAAGTACCCATGCCGAAACACGGGTGCTGCTTGCGGGTCTGGATCATCCGGCGGGTCCAGTGCAGCAGCGAGGAGGCGTTCTCCATCTCGGCCTCGACGTTCACCGCCTGGTAGCCGTAGACCGGGTCCATGATCACCGGCAGGCTGAGCTTGCCCGGCGTCGCGGTGGAGAACGAGGCGTTCCGGTCCGGCGACCACTGCATCGGCGTCCGGACGCCGTCGCGATCACCCAGCCAGATGTTGTCGCCCATGCCGATCTCGTCGCCGTAGTACAGGATCGGGGAACCCGGCAGGCTGAGCAGCATCGCCGTGAACAACTCCATCTTGTTGACGTCGTTGTCCAGCAGCGGTGCGAGCCGGCGGCGGATGCCGATGTTCGCCTTCATCCGCGGGTCCTGCGCGTACTCGCCCCACATGTAGTCGCGGTCCTCGTCGCTGACCATCTCGAGCGTGAGCTCGTCGTGGTTGCGCAGGAAGATGCCCCACTGGCAGGTGTCCGGGATCTCCGGCGTCTGCGCGAGGATCTCCGAGATCGGGAAGCGCGACTCGCGGCGTACCCCCATGAAGATGCGCGGCATCACCGGGAAGTGGAACGCCATCTGGCACTCGTCACCGCCCGAGTCGCGGTCACCGAAGTACTCGACCACGTCGGCCGGCCACTGGTTCGCCTCGCAGAGCAGGACGCGGTCCTCGTAGTTCGCGTCCACCTCCTTGCGGACCCGCTTCAGGAACTCGTGGGTCCGGGGGAGGTTCTCGCAGTTCGTGCCGTCGGTCTCGAACAGGTACGGCACCGCGTCCAGGCGGAAACCGTCGACGCCGAGGTCGAGCCAGAACTTCAGCGCCTCGATCATCGCGTCCCCGACGGCCGGGTTCTCGAAGTTCAGGTCCGGCTGGTTCGCGTAGAACCGGTGCCAGAAGTACTGTCCGCGCACTGGATCCCAGGTCCAGTTCGAGGACTCGGTGTCGACGAAGATGATCCGCGCGTCGGCGTACATGTCGTCGGTGTCGGACCACACGTAGAAGTCGCCGTACGGACCCTCGGGGTCCTCCCGCGACGCCTGGAACCAGGGGTGCTGGTCCGAGGTGTGGTTCATCACGAAGTCGACGATCACCCGGATGCCCCTGGCGTGCGACTGCTCCAGGAACTGGGCGAAGTCCGCGACCGTGCCGATCTCCGGCATCACCTCGGTGTAGTGCGAGATGTCGTAGCCGCCGTCGCGCAGCGGCGACGGATAGAACGGCGGTAACCAGAGACAGTCGACCCCGAGCCACTCGAGATAGTCGAGTTTCTCGGTCAGGCCCTGCAGGTCGCCGATGCCGTCGGCGTTCGAGTCCTTGAAGGACCGCACGAGGACCTCGTAGAAGACGGCCCGCTTGAACCACAGCGGGTCACTCTTCGTCAGTCCGTGGTGCTGCTCCGGCAGCATGTCGGTCACGCTCACCTCCATCGGGTGTCTCCAAACCTAGCGGTACTACGGCTTGCCGCCACGACGTGACGACGCTGTGTGTGGAGCCGCCCAGGCGTGCAGTGTTTCCCGTACCCCGTTACGGCGTACCTAAAAGGGGACATAGTGCACGAATCCGGACGATTCCGGTGCTGTGGTGACGCCGTCGGTGGACGGTTCCGCAAGGCGTTCCGCACAGTCTGACGGCCCTTTGCCAGTACAAGCAAATGGGGCTCGCGGATGGATCAGCACCCGCGTTCTCGAGCAGCTTCGGACCGGGTCAGGTCGCTCAGCCGCGAGGTCCGCGACCGTCGTTGTGACGCTCGGCCGACGGTGGTTTGCGCGCCTTGCCCCGGCCACGCCAGGAGTTCGGACGCTTCCGTACGGCGCCGCGCGCGTCCGCGACGCCGACCCGCGGATCGACGCCGGTGCGTCGCTCGCCGGGCAGGATGATCGCATCCGGTTCCAGCGGCTCCGACGGACCGGCGGGTTCGGAATCCTCGCCCGCCATCACGGCACCTCGACGGTCACGACGACCGGTTCGGGAACGCCCACCTGTTCGGCCCTCCTTGCGGACTGCACGCCTACCACGCTGTTGTCGTGATCGTAGGTCCGCGGCGGGGTCAGAACGGCTACGGAATCTCCACGTCGACGACCAGTTGATCGGGCAGGCCCGAGTCGGCGACGGCTTCGACGACCGCGTCCCGGAGATCCTCGAGCGCCGCTTCGCGGGTCGGGCCGTCGGTGTGCAGGAACGCGTCCGGCGTCAGGGCCGCCTCGGCGATCCAGATGCCGTTCTCGTCTTCCTCGACGACGTACGGGATGTGAAGCTGATGGCGCACAGCGGCTCCTGGAGATCAGTCGCGGGGGTCGGCGGCCTTGCGCGGCCGGCGGACGTATTTCGTGAAGCCGGCGCGTTCGGCGTCGGCCTCGCTACGGAACCAGACCTCGGGTTTGGTCCGGCCGTAGTACGGCGAGTCGGGAGTGTGGAACAACATCGACTGGGCGTTGCCCTTGATGGTGAACCCGTCCGGCGGACCCTGGTGCGGTACCGCGTCGGCCGACCCCTCACCGTAGCGTCCGGGGGGCGCGGCGGCGGGGATCTCGGGCTGGATCCGCGGCGGTGTCGCAGCAGGCTCTACGTCGAACAGCGTCGGCTCCGTCGACTGCGGCTGTTCCTGCTGCTGTTCCGTCGGCTGCATCGAGTGCATCGACTCTGGTGGGTGGGTCGGCTCCATCGGCTGGGAGAAGACCGGTTCGGGTGGCGCCGCGCGCCGTTCCTCGACGGTCGCCGCGCCGACGAGGACGGGCTCCTTCTTCTCTTCCTCCACCACAGCGGCGGGGACGAGAGACGTGGCGGGCCGACGTCGGTCCAGCAGGACCCAGGTGATCGCCGCGCCGAGGAGGAACGCGAGCAGCGCGCCCAGCCAGTTGTCCCGCAGCAGCCAGCCCATCAGCGGACGCCGCCCGACGGCCGGAGCCGGTGCACCAGCCACGCGACCGCGCTGCCGAGGACGAACGCGACCAGCAACACGATCCAGACCTGTGCGATCAGCCAACTCATGCAATCCCCTACGAAAGCTGTGGACCACCGATCTCGACAGTCCGTGACCCTACTCCGTCTTGCACCGTCCCCGCACTCCAACCCGACGGAATGCGAGTCGCGTTCGTCGTCGGCGTGCTGGTCGCCGGACCGCGCGATGCCTTACGCAGCAGGCGGTTCGTCGTCTACGCACTGGCCGCGGTTGGTTCACCGGGTTGGGCCGGTGGGTTGTCAGCGGGGGCGGATCTCGACGCGGCGGTTGGCGATTCGGCCGGTGCCGGTGGTGTTGGAGGCGATCGGGAAGGACTCGCCGTACCCGTTCGCCAGGATCCGGTTCGGGTTGACGCCGAGCTTGACCAGTTGGGTCTTCACCGCGGCCGCGCGGCGCTCGGACAGCGGCAGGCTGGTGGCCGGCGAACCGAGGTCGTCGGTGTGACCGGCGAGCTCGACGCGCGCCGTCGTACAGGACTTCAGCAGGGCGGCGGCGCGGATCACCGACGGCTTCGAGGCGTCGTTGACGATCGCCGTACCGGACAGGAAGTTGATCTTGTACTGCCGGCTGAACTCGGCCAGACGCGTCGGGAACGTGCGGCACGGCTCGCTCACCGCAGGCTTCGCCGGCGCCGGCAGCTTGAGCTGGTCCGCCACCACCGCGCCCGGTACGGCCTTCGCCGCGGCCCGTCCGACCGTCGCCTTCGTCGCCTGGTCGGGCACCTGGCCGGACAGCGTGATCGTGTCGCCGTCGTACCGCACCGAGGCGTCACCGGTGCCGATCGCGAGCGCCCGGAGCAGCGCGGACACCGCCGACGCGTCGGCGATGCCGTTGGCCGGATCGATCGTCGTGCGGTCGTCGTACTCACGGTCCTCGCCGCGCACCTGGTCGACCTCGGCGGCGATGGCTTCCTTGACCGCCTGGCTCCGCACCGGCGCCTGCACCCGGATCGCCTGGTTCGTCCGCCCGACCTCGAACGGCGGTACGTCGGACTCCTCGACCGGCACCGTCGACGGCGCGATCGGCGGTGACGTCGGAGTGGTGGCCGGTGTTGTAGGCGTGCCGCCGGTCGCCGCGCTGGACGCGCCGTTCATGATCTCGACCGATCGGACGCCGTCGACACCCGCGACAATCTCCCGGACCTTGCCGGGATCGACGTCCGGCGGCAGCGCGACCTTGGCGTCGCGGCCGTCGAAATCGACCGAGCGGGTCTCGATGCCGCGGGCCTGCAGGGCGGCGAGCGTGCGGTCGCGCAGATCGTCCTCGGTGGTGCCGGCGCGGGCCGGAACCAGCACAGCGGTCAGCAGCACAGGGACTGCGAGAGCAGCGAGCAACCAGATGACGAGCGGCCGCCGAACCAGACCGGGCACTGTTCCTCCGTGAATGCGGTCAGAGTGGCCGTGCGCGAGGAGACTACTCCGCTGCGCAGGTTCGGCGCACACCCGGCGCGGGAGCGTCGCGATCTTCGTCGGGGATTTCCTGTCGTGTCTCGGACAGGACGCATATGTGCCAGCCGGGTGCGCGTGGAATCCCTTGACTTAGTTCGTGCCGTGAACCGTACTTGTGGCGGGGCGGGTTTCGACTGGGAGGGGCTTGCTGTGATGTCGCTGGAGAGGTCGTCCGACTCGTCATTGATCATCGGCGTGGCTGCGTCCACGGCCGAACGGGTACACCTGGCTCGCCTGCTCGGCGAAGCCGACGCCCTGTTGCTGGTGTCGAGCGCCGACCAGGCACGCGCGTTCCTGGAACTGACCGGTGTAAGCGTGGCGCCGAGTCCATCCGTCACCATGCCGCAAACCATCGACCGCCACACCAAGATCAAGGCGGTCGCAGCAGCTTCGCCGACCACCGTCTCGACAGCCGCGCTGTCAGCAGCTGCTGCACCGGCAGACTCGGCAGCCGTGGTCGCGGCAGCTGCGCCGGCGCCGGTGGGGGAGTTGCAGTTGGACGTGGATCGCAGGGTTGTCCGCTGGAGGGACCGCGAGATGCCACTGACTCCGCTGGAACACGACTTCCTGCACTGCTTGGTCGCGGAACCCGGCCGCGTCTGGACCTACCAACGCCTCCACCACGCCGTCTGGGGCAACGAGCACCTCGGCCGCGGCTCGCACATCCACTCGGTCGTCAAACGCCTCCGCCAAAAACTCACCCACCTCGGCGCCACCGTCACCATCCACGCCGTCCGAGGCGTAGGTTTCCACCTCCTCCCGGCTGCCTAACTCTCCCTCCGCCCGATCGGACTGGGGAGTCCTGCTGATCGATTCAGGTGCACAGCACTCCCCAAACCAACCGGGCACGTGCGGGAGCACGGGGTAGGGGAGGCGGGCCAGCGTCCTCGTGTCCGGCCCGCCCGTCCAGTTCGACGATCAGGTCGTAGTTGTACTCGGCATCGCGATACACAACACCACGTACGCCGTTCACGCGAACCTGACGCCGCGCGGTCGGAAGCCCGTGCGCCCGCTCGACCCTCCGCAAGTACACGAGCTCCAGGAACGACTCGACTCCCTCAGCAGCATCACGCAGTACCTGCACCAAAAGCCCACGCCGCGGAAGGCGACACATCCGATCCAGTTCACTCAGCAGCCGCGCCGGAGTCGTACGCCGCTGCCGGCACACGTCAAGCACCAGCGCAGCGGCACCATCCGCAGTCGCCCGCCGACCCGCAACCGTCAACACCGCCACCTCGAGCCGCACGATCGGCGGCTCCCGCGACTCGACCACCCGCTGCGCGAAACCACGCGCCCGGCTGATCACAACACCATCCTCACCACGCACCCTCCGCCCATGCGGCACCTCCAGCCGAACCACCTCATCCCGAACCCCAACACCCCGAACCCCAACAGCCCGAACCCCGTCGTCTCGGTCCGAAGAGATCCCGTAGCGCCGGAGCGCGGTCTCGCCGGCCAGCGCGGCCTCCGGCCCGTACGCGAGCCACGCGGCCCACACCCGCGTCTCCCACGGCACCGGCCCCGAGAAGTCGACGTACGCACCCCGATACACCCGCTGGATCCGCCCAGCCCGGCATCGCACGGCAAGCGACCGATCCGAGATCCCCCAGGCCCGCGCCTGCCCCCGACTGAACGCTCCTTCCTGTCCCTCAAGCACTTCACGCATGCTCCCTTCCACACCCCAGAACACGCACCCCTCGCCACCCTTCCCTCGCGCCAACTTCGCGCCTGTGGACAACGTCGGGGCGACTGGGGAGTTCTACATGTCGTTCCAGGTGCACAAACCTCCCCACAAGGCCTCGGCCCCGGACCGAGGTGGTCCGGGGCCGAGGGATGGGGCTGGGGTTACTTGATCGACTTCAGGGCGAAGTCTTCGGTGACGGGGGTGCCGGCGACCAGCTTGGTGGTGCGGGTCTGGGGCTTGTAGCCGTCCTTCGCGGCGATCAGGGTGAGCGGGTTGTTGCGACGGTCGAGCCAGTACGCGTACTTACCGTCCTTGTCGGTGATGAACGTGTAGGACTGCGCCCACGAGTCCACCTCGACGATCGCGCCCGGGAGCGGGGCGGAGGCGCCGGACGTGCTGACGCCCGTGACGGTGCCGAGCAGCTTGCTCCAGGTGTTCGGCGGAGTGACGTTCATCGTCACGCCGACCGCCGGGACGGAGTACGGCGTGTTCTCGCCGATCGTCACGGCGCCGCTGTAGGCACCCGGCTGGTCGACGCTGGCGTTCAGCGTCACCTTGACGGTCGTCGACTGTCCCGGGGCCAGGGTGACCTCGGTCTGGTCGAGCGACAGCCAGCTCACGTCGGCCGACGACTCGGTGCAGTCCTCGAGACCCGGCAGGGCCTCACTGTCCGCGGTCGCGTTGAAGCTGCCGGACGAGCCACCGATCTTGTAGAAGCCACACGCCGCACCACCGCGGTATCGCGGCAGGTTGGCGTTCGGCAGCGCGGACCAGGCCTCCGCCGACGGGTCGTACGCGAACCCGGCGTTGGTGACCGCACCGGCCTGGACACCGCCGACGACCAGCAGCTTCCCACCCGCGACGGCGTACGACGCCGCCCAGTGGTCGGCCGGAGCGTCCGCGATCGCGGTCCAGGAGTCGGCTCCCGGGTCGTAGACGTACGCGTTCTTCAGCGAGTTGGTGCCGTCGTTACCGCCGGCGCAGTACAGCTTGCCGTCGATGGCACCGCAGGACGCGAACGCGACCGACTTCGGGTAGTTCGCCAGCGTGTCCCACGCGTTGGCCGTCGGGTCGTAGCGGACGACCGTGTTGCTCATCGGGGTGCAGTTGGCGCTGGTGCAGCCGCCGACGGCGTACAGCTTGCCGTCGAGCACGGCCTGACCGGCCGCGGCCCGCGGGGCCGGGTTGGCGGCCAGTGCGGACCAGGCGTTGGCGGCCGGGTCGTAGGCCCAGGTCTCCGCCGCCGGGCCGGAGGCTCCCCAGCCGGAGCTGGCGACGATCTTGCCGCCGACGACACCCACGGTGATCGCGTTGCGGGCGCCGGGCAGCGGGGCGATCGCGGTCCAGGCGAGCGTGGCCGGGTCGTACACGTAGCTGTTCCCGGTCGACGCACTACCGTTGCCACCGGCAATCGAGTAGGTCTTGCCCTCGAGGCTGACCACCCGGTTGTCCATCACGCTGGCCGGGTAGTCGGCGATGTCGGTCCACGGAGCCGCCTGCGGCTGCGCGACGGCCGGCGCGGCGCCGGTCTTGCCCGACAGCATCCGGGCGAACGAGGTGTTGACGGCGAGCCGCTGCAGCGGAGCACCGACCCCGTTCTCCACCTCGGCCTTGGTGGTCTTGGAGCCGTTCGCGTTCTCCAGGACGAAACCGCTGTCCTTCTCACCGAACTTCACGTCGACGTCGGCACCGCCGGTGTTCTTGACGGTGAACGACTTGGTGACCTTGCCCGCCGGCAGCTTCAGGCTGCCGGTGATGCTGCCCGGCGTGACGGTCAGCTGACCGGCCTTCAGCGTGTAGTCGGCGGCCGTGGTCCAGTCCGCCTCGACCCCGACGGTCGCGGTCGAGCTGACGTAGTTGCCGGCCTTGGCGGTGAAGCCCTGGTTGCCGTCCGCGGACGAGTACAGCCAGTAGAAGCCGTCGTCCAGGCCGGTGTCCTCGGGCGTCGCCACGGTGGTCGCACTGTCGCCGCTGCCGTCCCGGGTGACGGTCGCGCCGTTCACGAAACCGCCGGTGTTGGCGTCCTTGACGTTGCCGACGACGATGCCGCCGCCGGTCGGCACACAGGTGATCTGGCTGCCGATCAGGACGTTGTCGACCTGCCACCACCATTCGTACGACGCGTCGTAGTAGTGGAACCGTACCTGGACCGCGGACTTGCCGGCCGCCTGCGGGATGGCGATCTCCTTGACGCCGCGGAGGTCGGCGGCCTGAGCGGCTACGTTGCTCCAGGTGGCGCCACCGTCGATCGACAGGTCGACGTCGGCCTTCTCACCGCTGAGGTAGTTCAGGTCCTGGTTGAACCGGATCACCGGAGCGGTGACCGAGCTCAGGTCCACGACCGGGCTGACCAGCGACGTGTCCTGCGACCCGCCACCGCCGTACTTGTCGCTGTCCACGACCGCGAACTTGCCGCTGCCGCCGGACAGGTTGCCCCGGTTGCCCGGGTCGTCGAACTTCCAGACCTGACCGTTGCCCTTGCCGTCGACCACGGTCCAGCCGCTCGGCGCGGCACCGGAGTCGAAGGTCTCGTAGACGCCGTCCGAGCCGAACTTGTAGCCGGGCGCCGTGGCGCACGAGTTCGAGTCGGCCGGAACGGTGATGTTCTTGGTCAGGTTGCCGCTGCCGACCGTGATCGGCTGGCTGACGGTGGTGTAGCCCGGGTACTTCGCCTCGACCTTGAGCGAGTACGCCGCACCGGACGGCACCTTCAGGCTGTACCGGCCGTTGCTCGGGGTGGTGTAGTCGAACACGCCACCCGGACCCTCGACCGTCACCTTCGCGTACAGCGGCCAGCCGTGGCCGGAGCCGTCCGTGACGGTGCCACCGACACTCACCTGCGGAGTGCTCTCCAGGGCGAAGTTCTTGGTGGTGGTCTGACCGGTCGTGATGGTCGCGGTGCTCGTAGCGGTCTTGTACCCGAAGGACGCGACCGTCAGGTCGTAGTCACCGGCCGGAAGGACCGACGAGAACGTGCCGTTGCTGCTGGTGGTCAGCGTCTTGTCGGGCTGACCGGCGGTCTTGATCGTCACGCTCGCGCCGGCCAGCGCCGCGCCACCGGTGGCGGCGGTGACGGTGCCGGACAGCGTGCCGGTGTCGCCGATCGGCGCGGCGCCGACCAGCGCCAACGCGTCCAGGCGGCCCTGACCGAAGACGTTGTTGTTCGCGTCGGTGCCGCCGCACTGGCTGTCCGGCGTGTCGATCGCGGTCTGGTTCAGCAGCGCGCGGGTGGCGGCGACGTCACCCTTGAGGGTCGGCGAGGCGGACCACAGCAGGGCCACGGTGGCCGTCAGGTGTGGCGTCGCCATCGACGTACCGTTGAACGCGCCGTAGGTGTTGCCCGGCAGGCTGGAGCGGACGTTGACACCGGGGGCCGAGATGTTCGGCTTGATGGTGCCGTTCTGGCCCGCACCGCGGCCGGAGAACGACGCGATGTTGTTGTTGATGTCGTAGGCGCCGGCCGAGTAGTTGCTGGTCAGGCTGCCCGGCGAACCGGAGCTCTGACAGGCCGAGCCGCTGTTGCCGTTGGCGAACGCACCGAAGATCCCGGACGCGGTCCAGGCCAGGGTGATGTCCTCCATGAACGGGTCGTTCGACGGCAGCGTCGAACCCCACGAGTTGTTGATGACGTTCGGCCGCTTGCTCGCGTCCGGGTTCTGCCCGGCGAGGTCGGTCGGCTCGAGCATCCACTGGCCGGACGTGATCAGCGCGGCGTCGCTCGGGCAGCAGCCGTTCGCGGCGATCCACTTCACGCCCGGGGCGACACCGATCTGGTTGCCTGCGCCGTCGTCGCCGACCATGGTGCCCATCGTGTGGGTGCCGTGGCCGTTGCCGTCGGACGGTGCGTTCGGCGAGGTGCCGGCCGCGTCGAACCAGTTGTAGTTGTGGTCGAAGGTGCCGTCACCGTTGTTCCCGCGGTACTGGTGCACCAGCGCCGGGTGGTCGTACTGCACACCGGTGTCGATACTCGCGACGACGATGCCTTCGCCCTTGTCGCCGTACTGCGACCAGACCTGGTTCGCCTTGATGTTCGCGACGCCCCACTCGACCGACTGGATCGCCTTCTCCTGCTGGCCGGGCGTGACCTTCGGTACCTCGATCTGGACCGGCGCGTAGAGGCCCTCGACCTCGCTGTGGGTGGCCAGGTTCTGCGCCAGCGCCAGCGATCCGCTCTCGATCCGGATCGCGTTCGTGCCCCAGAACGACTGGTACTTCACGTGTTGCGCGTCCAGCTCGGCACGGATCTTCGCCTGGCTGTCCGCGGCGGCCTTCTTCAGCGCGGCGGCGACCGCCGTACCGCGCTCGTTCCAGTTCGTGATCCTGCTCGCGGCGGTCAGGTCGGCCTTGGTGCCGAACCGGACCCAGTAGTCCGTCGCGGCCTTGGCGTCCTTGCCGTCGAGCTTGGACATCAGCTCCGGCTTGATCTTGGCGGCCGGTGACGGTGTGGCTTCGGGTTTGGTGGGCGGTGTCGCCTGGGCCTGGCCGGCGGCGGCCATCCCGGTCGCGACGACGGCTGCCGCCGCCAGGACACTCACCAGCGATCTGGCGAGTCCCCTTCGTGGTTGATGTGACATCTCTGCAGCCCCTCACTTGAAACGACCCCGAGTCGACTCCCCCGAGTCATCTGCTGCAGGAGGGCGCGGACACGCTGCGTGCCCCCCGGGCTGCGGCATGTGACACCGCAAGCCTGACGTGGAATCTATGTGTCAGAACAACGTGGTAACAAGCACAGTTGGTGAGCAAGATGTGACTAGCTGTCGCGCCGATCGAGGCAACGTGGGCAAACGTTGGCAGTCCGTTGACGATCCGAGGCAGATGTTGACATCGTGACCAGATGGTCACCGCCCGTGTCCCCGCCCCTGCGGACGTCGATCTGACCAGCACCGGACGTGAGTCGTTCCCGCTCCTGATCGCGGTCGCGGCCTCGGCTGAGCAACGCGTCCAGCTGGCCGAGCTCGTCGACGACGTCGCCCCGTTGCTGCTGGTCTCCAGCCTCGACGAACTGCGCAAGCTGCTCGTGCCCGCGCACCCGCCACCACCGGCCGCGCCCGAGCAACCCGATCCGTCGGAGCCCGACACGGTCGAGGCCACCACGGTCGCGGCGGCCGGCGCCCGCGACCACCCCGAGGCCGACGTACTCGCGATCGATCGGGGCCGGTCGGTCGCCCGCTGGCGTGACCGGGAGATCCCGTTGACCGAGCTCGAGCACGATCTGCTCACCCGGCTGATGTCGGTCCCGCTGCGCGTCTGGTCGTACGACGCCCTGCACCACACCGTGTGGCGGGACCGGAACATCCGCGGTACCGCCGACGTGCACTCGGTGGTGAAACGCCTGCGCCGCAAACTCGACGAGCTCGGTACGACGGTCACCATCGACGCCGTTCGCGGGATCGGGTTCCGGCTCACCGATCACCAGCGCCCGACGATCACCGATCTGCGCGCGGGGTAGTTTCTCGGGAGTGACCTTCTCTGCGCTGAGCCATCTCGAGTGCCCTCGTTGTGGAGCCACCCACGACGCCGACCAGATCATCGGCCTGTGTCCGTGCGGATCACCGCTGCTCGCGAGGTACGGCGTACCGACTCTGCAGAAGGAGGACCTGGCCGCGCGGCCGCCGGACCTGTGGCGGTATCACGAGCTGCTGCCGGTGCGGTCGCCCGACAACGTGGTGACGCTGGGGGAGGGGATGACCCCGCTACTGCCGATGCCGCGGTACGGCGCTGAGCTCGGTGTCGACCGTCTGCTCATGAAGGACGAGGGGCTGATCCCGACCGGGACGTTCAAGGCCCGTGGTGCGGCGGTCGGGGTGTCTCGCGCGTACGAGGTCGGCGTCCGCAAGATCGCGATGCCGACGAACGGGAACGCCGGCTCCGCGTGGGCGGCGTACGCGGCGCGGGCCGGGATGGAGGCGCTGATCGCGATGCCGATCGCGGCCCCCGAGATCTGCCGGCGCGAAGTGACCGCGGTCGGCGCGCGGCTGCAGTTGATCGACGGGCTGATCGGCGATGCGGCGGCTTATGTGCGGACCCAGGAGGGGTACTTCGACGCGTCGACGCTGAAGGAGCCTTATCGGATCGAGGGCAAGAAGACGATGGGCCTGGAGATCGCCGAGCAGCTGAACTGGCAGCTGCCCGATGTGATCGTGTACCCGACCGGTGGCGGGGTCGGGATCATCGGCATCTGGAAGGCGCTGAACGAGCTGCTCGAACTCGGCTGGATCGAGGGTCCGTTGCCGCGTTTGGTCGCGGTGCAGTCGACCGGCTGCGCGCCGATCGTCCGCGCGTGGGAGAAGGGCCTGCCGGAGAGCGAGCCCTGGGTGGACGCACAGACCGTTGCCTTCGGCATCACCGTCCCCAAGGCCCTCGGCGATTTCCTGGTGCTCCAGGCGCTCGCGGAAACCGGCGGCTGCGCGATCGCGGTCGACGACGCCGACATCCTCGCCGAACTCCACACCGCGGCCCGCCTCGAAGGCACCTACATCTGCCCCGAAGGCGCCGCCAACTTCGCCGCCATCCGATCCCTCCGCGCCACCGGCTGGATCCACCCCGACGACCAGGTAGTAGCCCTCAACACCGGCGCCGGCCTCAAATACCCAGAAACCGTCCCTCTGTAGGCGGTTGGGCCCCGAGGTTGGGAAAGAAGAGGTCACTCAGTGACGTTTTCTTTCCCAACCGTCAGGTCGGATCAGGCTTGGCCGCGGCGGACGGCGAGGATGTGGGCTGGTTCGGCGTTGGGGTCGAGGCGGATGTAGTTGCTTTGGCCCCAGCGCCACGTCGCGCCGCTGATCTCGTCGTACACGGTGAAGGTGTCCTCGGGGCGCATGCCGAGGGCGGCCATGTCGAGGTGGACCATCGACTCGCGGACCGAGTGCGGGTCGGTGTTCACGACCACGATCACGGTGTCGCTGTGGCCGTCCGGTGCGGTCGAGCGCTTCGAGAAGCACATGATCGCCTCGTCGTCGACCGAGTGCAGGGTGAGGTTGCGCAGCTGCTGCAGCGACGGGTGGCGGCGGCGGACGTTGTTCAGCAGCGTCAGGTACGGCGCCAGCGAGCGCCCCTCGGCCTCGGCGGCCGCCCAGTCGCGCGGGCGGAGCTGGAACTTCTCGGTGTCCAGGTACTCCTCCGAGCCGGGCCGCAGCGCAACGTGCTCGAACAGTTCGTACCCGGCGTAGACACCCCAGGCCGGCGAGGACGTGGAGGCGATCGCCGCGCGGATCTTGAACGCGCCCGGACCGCCGTACTGCAGGTACGCCGTGAGGATGTCCGGGGTGTTCACGAAGAAGTTCGGCCGCAGGTAGTGCGCGCTCTCCTCGGTGAGCTCCTGCAGGTACTCCTCGAGCTCCCACTTCTCGTTGCGCCAGGTGAAGTAGGTGTACGACTGGTGGAACCCGACCTTCGCCAGTTCGCGCATCATCGGCCGCCGGGTGAACGCCTCGGACAGGAACACCACGTCCGGGTCGGTCTTGCGGATCTCGCCGAGCAGGTACTCCCAGAAGTTCACCGGCTTGGTGTGCGGGTTGTCGACCCGGAACACCGTGACGCCCTTGGAGATCCACAGCTTCACGATCCGCAGTACCTCGGCGTAGATGCCTTCGGGATCGTTGTCGAAGTTGATCGGGTAGATGTCCTGGTACTTCTTCGGCGGGTTCTCCGCGTACGCGATCGAGCCGTCGGCGCGGACCGAGAACCACTTCGGGTGTTCCTTCACCCACGGGTGGTCCGGCGAGGCCTGCAGCGCCAGGTCGATGGCGACCTCGAGACCGACCTCACGGGCGCGGCCGACGAAGTACTCGAAGTCCTCGAAGGTGCCGAGCTCGGGGTGGATCGCGTCGTGCCCGCCGTCCTCGGAGCCGATCGCCCACGGCGAACCCGGGTCGCCCGGCTTCGGGTCGAGGGTGTTGTTCGGGCCCTTGCGGAACGAGTGGCCGACCGGGTGGATCGGCGGCACGTAGAGGATGTCGAAGCCCATCTTCGCGACGGCCTCGAGCCGGTTCGCCGCGGTCCGGAAGGTTCCGGACTTCCACTCGCCGGCTTCCTCGTCGTACTCCGCGCCCTCGGAGCGCGGGAAGAACTCGTACCAGCTGCCGTACAGCGCACGGGTCCGGTCGACCCACACCGGGTAGGTCTCCGACGACGTGATCAGCTCGCGCACCGGGTAGCGCCCGAGGGCCGACCGTACCTGCGGCGAGATGCCCGCGGCCAGCCGTGCCTCCGGCGGCAGCGCGCCGTTCGCCAGCGCGTGCGCGGCATCGCTCAGCGTGCCACGGTCCGCGCGGACGGCGGGCGGTACGCCGGCTGCGGCGCGATCGAAGAACGCGGCGCCCTCGGCGAACATCAGGTCGACGTCGAGCCCGGCCGGCACCTTGATCTCGGCGTTGTGCCGCCAGGTCCCGTACGGGTCGCTCCAGCCCTCGACCGCGAACGTCCACGCGCCCTGCTCCTGCAGGGTCACGTCGACGGTCCAGCGGTCGGAGCCCTGACCGGCCGGCGTCATCAGCATCCGTCTGGTCTGTCCCGACGGCGAGGTCAGTACGACGTTCGCGTTCACCGCGTCATGGCCTTCTCGGAAGACCGTGGCCGCGATGGTGAACGTCTCGCCGACCGCGGCCTTCGCCGGATACGCTCCGGCGTCGACTGTGGGGGTGACGTCGGTGATCGGGATGCGCCCAGTCATGGCGTGGATGAACTCCCTGGCTGATGTGATCTGCGAAACGTGCAGATCCGGCGGACGGGTGAGTAGGTCGAGGTCTACAGCCCTGACGTTATCGGTTCCCAGTACCTCGCTGTGACATGCCGGACTGCAAAATCTTGCTCGCGTTGCAAGATCGATGCATGCCGAGGGTGTTCTCCGGCCCCCGGGCCGGTACGGTGTCCCGGTGCGAGCGATACGACGATTCTCCGTCCGCCCTGTCCTGCCCGAGCCGCTGACCGGTCTGGGCACCCTGGTGAACAACCTCCGTTGGGCCTGGCACCCCGAGACGCAGGACGTCTTCGAGGCCGTGGACCCGCAGCTGTGGCGGAGCACCGGCGGTGACCCGGTCAAGCTGCTCGGCGAGGTACCGGCGGCCCGGCTCGACGAGCTGGCCAACGACCACGCTTTCCTGCGCCGGCTGGAACTGGCAGTAGCCGACCTGGACAGCTATGTGACCGAAGACCGGTGGTTCCAGACCGCGGGCGGTTCGCCGCTCGACGCGGTCGCCTACTTCTCCCCGGAATTCGGCATCACCCATGTGCTCCCGCAGTACTCCGGCGGTCTCGGCATCCTCGCCGGTGACCACCTGAAGGCCGCGAGCGACCTCGGCGTCCCGCTGATCGGTGTCGGTCTGCTGTACCGGCACGGCTACTTCGCGCAGTCCCTGAACCGCGAGGGCTGGCAGCAGGAGCGTTACCCCCTGGTGGACCCGGACGGGCTGCCGATCAGCCTGCTGCGGGATGGTGACGCACCGGCGACCGTGACCCTGACGCTGCCCGGCAACCGGCAGCTGCACGCGCAGATCTGGGTCGCCCAGGTCGGCCGGGTGCCGCTGCTGATGCTCGACTCCGACATCGAGGAGAACGAGCCCTCCGAGCGCGAGGTCACCGACCGGCTGTACGGCGGTTCCACCGAGCACCGTCTGCTCCAGGAGCTGCTGCTCGGCGTCGGCGGTGTGCGCGCGGTCCGTACGTACTGCCGGATCACCGGTCACGCGGCGCCCGAGGTGTTCCACACCAACGAGGGCCACGCGGGCTTCCTCGGCATCGAGCGGATCCGCGAGCTGGCGACCGACAAGGACCTGGACTTCGACACCGCGCTCGAGGTCAACCGTGGTGGCACCGTGTTCACCACGCACACCCCGGTGCCGGCCGGTATCGACCGGTTCCCGGTCGAGCTGATCCAGCAGCACTTCTCGCCGGACGTGTTCGGCCCGGAGGTCCCGATCGAGCGGATCCTCGAGCTCGGCGCCGAGGACTTCGAGGGCGGCGACCCGGCGCTGTTCAACATGGCGATCATGGGTCTGCGGCTGGCGCAGCGCGCGAACGGCGTGTCCAGGCTGCACGGTGTGGTCAGCCGCGGGATGTTCGCCGGGCTGTGGCCGAGCTTCGACTCGATCGACGTCCCGATCACCTCGATCACCAACGGCGTGCACGCGCCGACCTGGGTGGCGCGGGAGATCCACGACCTCACCTACGCGAACTACACCGCCGACGGCGACTCCGTGTTCGAGGGTCTGGACAAGACCACGGACGCGCAGATCTGGGAGACGAAGCGGCTGCTCCGCCAGCGGTTCATCGACGACACCCGGTCGCGGGTCCGGCAGTCCTGGCTGAACCGCGGGGCCAGCGACGCCGAGCTCGGCTGGGTCGACTCGATCCTGGACCCGGACGTGCTGACGATGGGCTTCGCCCGGCGCGTTCCGTCGTACAAGCGGCTGACGCTGATGCTGCGCGACCCGGAGCGGCTGAAGGCGCTGCTGCTGCACCCGGAGCGTCCGGTGCAGATCGTCATCGCCGGCAAGGCGCACCCGCACGACGAGGGTGGCAAGAAGCTCATCCAGGAGATGGTCCGGTTCGCCGACGACCCGGAGGTCCGGCACCGGATCGTGTTCGTGCCCGACTACGACATCGCGCTCGCGCAGCCGATGTACCCGGGCTGCGACGTCTGGCTGAACAACCCGCTGCGTCCGTACGAGGCGTGCGGCACGTCCGGCATGAAGGCCGCGCTGAACGGTGCGCTCAACCTGTCCATCCGCGACGGCTGGTGGGACGAGTGGTACGACGACGAGTTCGGCTGGCCGATCCCGTCGGCCGAAGGCATCGAGGACACTGACCGGCGTGACGACCTCGAGGCGCACGCGATGTACGACCTGATCGAGAAGCAGGTCGCGCCGCGGTTCTACGACGGTGAGGTCCCGGGCCGCTGGATCGAGATGCTCCGGCACACCATCAAGGAGCTCGGGCCGAAGGTGCTCGCGACCCGGATGGTGAAGGACTACGTCGAGCAGCTGTACGCGCCGGCGGCGCAGTCGTCGCGGTCGCTGAACTCGACGTACGAAGGTGCTCGCGAGCTGGCCGGGTGGAAGCAGAAGGTCCGCGCCGCCTGGCCGCAGATCCGGGTCGACCACGTGGAGCTCCAGGGTCTCGGCGACGTCCCGCAGTTGGGGACGACGGTCGGGATCCGGGCGTTCGCCGCGCTCGGTGACCTGGCGCCGTCCGACATCTGCGTCGAGGTCCTGCACGGCCGCGTCGACACCAACGACGAGATCACGGACCCGGTCCGCGCGTCGCTGGCGCTGGCGGAGACCTACGAGGGCAACCGGCACCGCTACGACGGCGAGCTGAAGCTGGACCGCACCGGTCCGTTCGGTTACACCGTCCGCGTCGTCCCCAACCACACCGGCCTCGCCAGCGTCGCCGAGCTCGGCCTCGCGGCCGGCCCGTCCGACCCCGACGACCCGGATTCCCCCGACCTCCCCGCCGGCTCGGAGTTCTGAGCCACCCCCCCAGAAAAGACACGCCCCCGCCTGCCTCACCAGGCGGGGGTGTTTTTGTGCGACCGGCAGCTCGACAGGAGGTGTCCGCCGAACGGCGACCCCGCCACGCTCAGCGGCCACGCCGATCCCGCCCAATCCACCAACACCTCCTGTCGAGCTGCCGATCAACCCGACCGACGAGCGAGCCGCGCTCGAGATCGCCTCGAGTTCCAACGCACGACCTTGCTGATGAAATGTGGCGGGCTGATAGCTCGCCGACGACGTACCTGCGTCCCTCGTTCTGAAATTGCAGGTTGTTGCAGGCATGCTTGGTCTTCCGCAGCGCTGTCGTCGTCGTAGGTTGATGTGTATGCGCTTGGTCTGGGGGATCGCGGCGGCTGTTGTGCTGCTGGTGGGGTGTGGTTCGGAGGTGTCGTCGGGGTCGCGGCCGTCGCCGTACCTGAGTGCTGAGTGGGACACCCCGGTGCCGTCCGCGAGGAACGGGACGCCTGGGCCGCCGACGGTGCCGGCTACTACCCCGATCGCGGTGCCGCATCGGACGCCGGCGCCGCAGGAGGCGTTCCAGCAGTTGACGGTCGATCGGTTGAAGGTGGCGGACAAGGCGCTGCCGGTGACGGCCGGGCAGGCGCAGGTGATCTTCTCCTGTGACTACGAGGCCAACAGCGCGCAGGACAGCGCCAGCGGCGCCAACCGGCAGAACCCGCCGGGGGAGAATCGTGGGCCGAACGGAGGCGACCGCCTCGCGCCGGGGACGCTCCTCAACGGCGGGAAGTACTTCACGGATCAGAACGATCCTGACGTCTATCTCGAGTACTACAAGGAGACCTACACCCAGGACGCGTGGCCGACACGTCACGTGATGACGATCTTCCGCGTCCCGAAGGAACGCCTCACGCGAGCGAATCTGGTGAACTCGCGCAACGAGTACGCCAAGGGGTGCTCCAACATGCTGGTGTGGTTCGACCCGCGAGTCGTGAAGGTCAACCTCTACGCGCCGTGGCCGGTGACTTTCTGAGCGCTGAGCATGCCGTAGGCAACCAAAGCGGCGGCCAGGGCGGTGCGGTCAGAGCGCTGCCCGGGACGCCACGGGTTCGAAGGCTGAAGCAACTACACGTCCAGCCAGGCGAACGGGCCGCCGGCGGGGGAGGTGACGAAGGAGCGGCCGGCGAAGGTCAGCCTCGCGTCGGTCCGGTACAGGTCGTTGACCTCCTTGGTCGCCGTCTCGTCTCCGTTGTCCGAGGCAACCATCAGCTCGGCGATCCGGTCGATGAGCCCGAGGTCGCCGTCCAGTGTGTCGGACATCGCGCCCCAGTTGTCCCACAGCAGCAACTCGTCGCCGTTCAGATGCGCCAGCTGGTAGCAGACGTAGTTCCGGACGAACCAGCCGCCGTGCAGCCGGAGCGGCGCGTTCGGGTTGGGGTCGGCGCCGAACTTGTCCGCGTCGAGTTCGCCGGCCCGGTAGCCCAGCCACACCTCGGCCGCCGATCGGAACGGCCCGGCCGGCATATCCGCGACGTCGAAGGTCAGGTCCGCGTGCGCCGGGTCCATCTGCGCGTCGATCATCACCCAGCGCTCGCCGTTCCAGTACTCCGCAACCACGTGGTCGTGGTCGAACCCTTCGGCGAAGTAGTTCCCGAAGCCGACGCGGCTGCGCGCCGGGATCCCCTTGTGGCGCAGGACCGACACGAACAGCAGGGTGTAGTCCCGGCAGCAGCCGACCACCCGGTCGACGGGCTCCCGCGGTACGGCGAGCGCCGTACCGTTGCGCTTCTGGTCCGTGTCCAGGATTGCCGTGACGTAGCGGCTGTCGATCTCCGACAATCGTTCGCCGGTGAACTCGATGCCGCCGGCGCGGTAGTGGATCAGCAGGTTCCGCACCACAGCGGCGATCCCCGGGATGTCGTCCGGCAGCGCGTCGAAGAGCGCCGCGTGGGCGCCGGGGTCGCTGAACCGGGTCTGGCGTGTGTAGTCCATCAGAGCTTCCTCTCGAGAATGGGCAGGGCGACGTCCATGGCCGGTTCGTCGCGGGGGATGAGCTGGCAGTCCGGGAGGTACACCTCGCGTGGCGGACCCGCTTCGGGGAGGCCGGCGGACCGGGCCCAGTCGTAGACAAGGTCGTAGGCGAGCATGATCCGCGGGTAGGCGCACTCGTTCATCGAGAGCGTGCAGTACGCCTCCCGGTGCGCCGGTTCGACCCGGATCCCGATCCGCCCGGACGGATCCACCAGCCCCTCGAACGGAACGCACACCTCGACGGTCGCCTCACCCTCGGGCGTGACCGCGCCGTGGTAGATCACCCAGGACCCCACGTCCGCGGTCGCCCCGGCGGCCCGCAGGTACGCCGTGATCTCGTCGGTGCACGTCACGATGATCCCGATCAGCAACTGCTGGTTCGTCTCCGCCCGGATCGTCGCGATCTTCGTCGCCGGGACGTCCCGGGTCAGCACCGGGCGCGGCGCGAGGCCCGACGTACCGGATCGGGACAGGCGGTCGCGGAGGTAGTCGAGGGTGGCTCGCCGGGCCGCGGTGGTCGCTTCGGAGGCGGCCCACCAGCGGTCCAGCCGGATCATTGCCTCCTCGTCGGTTCCCGCGAGCACCTCGGCGATCGTGGTCAGCGGCATGTCGAGTTGCCGCAGCACGCTGATCCGCCGGGCCCGCTCCAGTTGCGCCTCGTCGTACCAGCGGTAGCCGTTGACCGGGTCGACGCGGGCCGGCGCGAGCAGTCCCGACACGTCGTACAGGCGGAGCGCCTTGTGTGAGAGGCCGGTCCGGCCCCCGAACTCGCTGATCGTCAGCTCGCCCTGGGTGTCTCGTGTGCCGGTCATGGACGTCAGTGAACACCCTGCCCCAGGGGCAGAGGGAAGTTTCGCGGCCGGGGTTGTGTTAGTGACGGTAACGATATATCGTTAGTGTCATGAAGAATATCGAGGAGGACAGTATGAACACCCCCAACGAACTCAGAGGCCGCCGAGGCGGCCATCACCACCCCCGGCGCGGCGGACCGCGTCCGGGCGAAGGCATGCCGATGCACCGCGGACGCGGTGGGCGGGGACCAGGGCGCGGCGCGGGCCGCGGCCGAGCCCCGCGCGGCGATGTCCGAGCGGCCGTCCTGATGCTGCTTGCTGAGGAGCCGATGCACGGCTACCAGTTGATGCAGGCCATCGCCGACCGCAGCGGCGGGCGCTGGACCCCCAGCCCCGGCGCGATCTATCCGACCATCAACCAGCTGGAGGACGAGGGCCTGGTCACCGTGACCGCGGAGGCCGGCCGCAAGCTCGTCACGCTGACCGACGCCGGTCGCGAGTTTGTCGAAGGGCGTCGGGAGACGTCGCTCGACCCGTTCGCCGGGTTCGCGGGCGCTCAGCCCGGGGCCGACCTGCGCGGACTGCTCGAGGAGCTGCATGCAGCCACTCGGCAGGTCGCTCGCAGTGGCTCCGAGGAGCAGCGTGCCGCGGCCGCGAAGATCCTGGCCGAGGCTCGGCGCTCGCTCTACCTGCTGCTCGCCGACGCCCCCGTAGTGCCCGAGACTCCGAAGGACCCCGAAGACTGAGACCTGCATCACGCAGGGGAACGTCTCCACCGCACGACTCCTCTTCGCAGATGTCACGCACATCTGAGGAGGGGCCGGGATGGAGTCTCGAAGAATCGCCGCGGGCGCGCACGTCCTGCTTGCGGCAGTGCACATCTACTGGGCGACAGGCGCGGTCTGGCCGGCGTCCACCGAGCGATCGCTCTCGCGAGCGGTCCTCGGCTGGGAGGTGTCATTCGCTCCCCAGGTGGTCCTACCGCTGGCAGCGCTGCACCTGCTGCTCGCGTTCGCAGTACTCCGGTCCGATCGATCGGCAATCGCCAGATTCGTAGTAGCCGGCCTCGCAGCAGGCTTGGCCGCCAGAGCCGCCCTCGGCCTGGCCTGGGTCTTCAGCGACACGGGTACTGCGTTCTACTGGCTCAACCTGTTGCTCTACACACCGGCCTGCATCACTCTCTGCGTAGTAGACCTCAAGCTGCTGCGAGCACGCTGGCTGAAGGTCAGCGTCGTGACGGTGCCAGTAGTAGGTGTCGTTGCCCTCTCGCTGATCGCCTACGTCTACCAGCCGACCGAGCAGCCCAGCGCGGCGACCACGGCCGACGACAGGTACGTCGACACTCCACTGGCGCGGGTGCACTACCTGCAACGCGGCACCGGATCACCAGTGGTGCTCTTGTCACCCGGCGCCGCCCCAGCCTCGGCCTGGAACACCGAGCTCTCGGCCCTGGCGCACGACCACACTGTCTATGTCGTCGACCTGCCAGGACAGGGCGAGACCCGTCTGCACGACGAGCGCTTCGCCTTCGATCTGAACGGCATGACCGACGCCCTCGGCCAGTTCCTCGACGCCGTGCATCTCCGGACCGTCGCACTCGGCGGCAACTCGTGGAGCGGCGGCTGGGGACTCGCCTACGCGCAGCGGCACCCGGAGCGGGTCAGCAAGCTCGTGCTGCTCTCTCCGTCCGGTCTGGACGAGCGGGACGTGTGGAGCTGGGAGATTCTCAAACAACCACTCATCGGCGAGGCCCTCGCCAAACTGGCCACGAGACGCGGCATGGTCGACGCCGCGGTTCGTGGCCTGTTCGTGCACCAGAACCTGGTCACTCCGCAGCTCGTCGACCAGATGTGGATCCCCGGAACGTATCGTGACAACGTGCGGTCCATGTACGCGCTGGAACGCGGCCTCGACTGGAGCGCGACCGAGCACGCCCTCCCGTCGACCCGGCAACCGACGCTCGTGCTCTGGGGCGACCACGACACCGTGCTGCCGGTCGACCAGGCCGCGCGCTTCGGAAAGCTGTTGCCCAACGCAACCGTGCACGTGTTGCCCGGCTGCGGTCACGCACTCACCGTCGACTGCGCGGATCAGGTGACCCCACTCGTCTCGGCCTTCCTCGGATGATCGAGGAACACCAGGTCCGGGCGGCCCAGCGCGGTGACACCGTCGCGATGAACGAGCTGCTCGACGAGCTCACGCCGTACGTCGGGAAGATCTGTGGGCCGATCGCGCTCGCCGACGGACCCGATGCGGCGCAGGAAGCGCTGATCGCGATCTTTCGTGGGCTGCGTGGGCTCGAGAACCCGGCGGCGGTCTTCGGCTGGGCGCGCGCGATCGCGGTGCGCGAGGCGGTCCGGGTCGCGCGCCGCGGGCAGCGGCAGCAGCCGGCCGAGCTCGCGGAACTCCCGGCCGCGGACGATCCGCAGCTCGCGGTCGACGTACAGGACGTGCTGCGGCGGCTCTCGCCGGAGCATCGCGCGGTCCTGGTCCTGCGGGATCTCGAAGGAATGGACGAACAAGCGGCAGCCGCGGTGCTCGACGTCCCGGCGGGTACGGCGAAGTCGCGGCTGCACCGGGCCCGGGCGAGTTTTCGGAAGGCGTGGAGATCATGACGGCGAACTGGCCACAAACCGAACTGACGGACGTCGAGCGGTTCCGTGCCCTCGCGGCGGGTGTGCCGGGTGCCACGGTGACCGAACGCGTGCTGCCGGCCGAACCCGATGAGGTGAAGGCGATGCTGGCCGACTTCGAGGTCTTCGCCCGCGTTCAGGCGGATTTCGTCTCGGCGACGGTGCTGGAACGCGACGGCGACCGCGTCGTCGTGCTGGCGAAGGGAAAGCGCGGCCAGCGTGCGCGACTGAGCGGTCAGTTCCGGCCGGGATGGTGCTGGCTGCAGAGCCGCTTCCTGATCATCGGGATGGCAGTCGCCGCCGAGCCGGGTGGTGGGACACGTGTCGCACTCACCGGAGGCATTCGGGTGCCAGGGCGTGCGGCGATTGTGCCGATCGGAGTCCAGCGGGAGAGCACGAAGACGCTGGACCGTTTGGAGCGTCTACTCGGGCCGTGAGTACGCCGCTGGGCAGCGCGGCGAGCAGAGCGTCCGCGTGGCGCCGGTAGCCCAGGTTGTTGGGGTGGAACGCATCCGGCGCGAGCATGCCGCGCCAGGGCGGCCGCGCGTACCGCGAGACCTCGGCAACCGGCAGTCCACGGGACGCGGCCGTGTTGCTGATCATCTGGTTGATGCTGGACACGTACGGGCTGACTGCGCCACCGATCCGCCAGAGCCGGTCCGGGACAGTCAGGTCCATGACGACCGACGAGGAGGGCAGCCGATCGATCACCTGACTGAGGTGGTCGCGGAAGCGCTTGGGTGGCGTGGCGAGGATGTCGTTGTTGCCGATGCCGCAGGTGACGAGTGCAGGCGTCAGTCCGTCGAGCAACGGGAGCTGGTCGTTCAGGACGTGTTGGGTCTGCGCACCGGAGCGGGACAGGTTCAGCACTCGCCATGGCGTGCCCTTCCGGCGCAGTGCGTTCAGTACCTGGCCGACGTACCCGTGGAGTGGGGACGACGCGCCCAGTCCCTGCGCAGTCGAGTCGCCCAGGACGACCCAGAGCGGTCCGTCGGCGGAGTGGGCCTCCGAGTTCTGGCGGGTCCAGTAGTCGGCGTACGTGCGCGCTTGGACGTCGACGTACGCGACGCCGTCGACCCAGCGCTGGATCGCCAGCCGGGAACTGGTCCGCTCGGCCTCGCCCCAGCGCATGATCGCGTGGTGCAGCGCACCGATCGGTGTGGTCCGTTCACGCCCACGCCGCAGCAGAAACATCGGTCCCCCCAGACATGAACAGAAGGTGACCGCCGAATGTACAGGGGAAAGGTTAACGACCTCAGAGCGCGCGCAGCAGCACCAGACAGCGCGGTGCGAGCGGCACCGTCGCGCCGGCCTCTACCTCGGTCACCATGCTGTTGCTGGTGTCCAGCACCACCTCGTACGCCGGCGCCCACGACGCATCCGGTACGACGACGTTCCGCGTCTCGGGCGTGGCGTTGAGCGCGAGCAGGAACGAACTGTCGGTCAGCGCGTTGCCTTCCTCGTCGGTGGCCCGCAACTCACCACCGTGCAGGAACATCCCGATCGTGCGCAGGTTGCCGTCGAACCAGTCCGCGTCGGTCATCTCGCCACCGTGCGGTGCGATCCAGGACAGGTCCTTGCGGCCGCCAGGAACGACAGGCTGCCCGGAGAAGTAGTGCCACTGCCGCAATGTCGGATGAGCGGCCCGGAGCGCCAGCAGCTTCTTGGTCAGCTCCAAATGGTCGGACCAGGCGGCCGGCAGTGACCAGTCGAACCAGGAGATCTCACTGTCCTGGCAGTACGCGTTGTTGTTGCCGTGCTGTGTCCGCCCGCACTCGTCCCCGGCGGTGATCATCGGCACGCCGGTGGACAGGATCAGCGTCGACATCAGGTTCGCCATCTGGCGCTTGCGCAAGGCAACGACACCCTGGTCGTCGGTCTCACCCTCGTGGCCGCAGTTCCAGGACCGGTTGTCGTCGGTGCCGTCCCGGTTGTCCTCGTGGTTCGCCTCGTTGTGCTTGTGGTCGTAGCTGACCAGGTCGCGCAGGGTGAACCCGTCGTGCGCGGTGACGAAGTTGATCGACGCATACGGGTAGCGCCCGTCGTCGCCGTACAGGTCGCTCGATCCGGACAGCCGGTAGGCGAGGTCCTTCACGCCGTCGGACATGTTCCGCCAGATGTCCCGCACGCTGTCGCGGAACTTGCCGTTCCACTCCGACCACGGCGGTCCGAAGTTGCCCACCTGGTAGCCGAACGGGCCGATGTCCCACGGCTCGGAGATCAGTTTCACCCGGCCGAGCACCGGGTCCGCCGCGACCTCGGCGAGGAACGGATGGTCCGGGATGTCCACCTCGTGCCGCTCGTTGCGCACCAGCGTGACGGCCAGGTCGAACCGGAACCCGTCGACGCCCATCTCCTCGACCCAGTAACGCAGCGAGTCCATGACAAGACGCCGTACCTGCGGGTGGGAGGTGTCGACCGAGTTGCCGGTCCCGGTCACGTCGTACATGGCGGCGCCGTGCGCGAGTCGGTAGTACGCGCGGTTGTCGATGCCGCGGAAGCTCAGCGTCGGCCCGTCGAACCCACCCTCGGCGGTGTGGTTGTAGACCACGTCGAGGATCACCTCGATGCCGGCTGCATGGAACGCCGCGACCATCGCCTTGAACTCGGCCACCTGCTCACCGCGCGAGCCCGACGAGGAGTACGCCGAGTGCGGTGCGAAGAACCCGAGTGTGTTGTAACCCCAGTAGTTCGGCAGGCCGCGCGCCGCGATCGCCGGCTCGGTGAGGAACTCGTGGATCGGCAGCAACTCGACCGACGTGACGCCGAGGTCGGTCAGATACTTGATCACCGACGGATGCGCGAGCCCGGCGTACGTCCCACGCTGATGCTCGGGTACGTCGGGGTGCAGTTCGGTGAACCCCTTCGTGTGCAGCTCGTAGATGACCGTCTCACCCCAGTGCACCGGCTTGCTGATCGGGGGCGGCGGTTCGGACTCCGCGACCACCACACCGACCGGAACGTGCCCGGCCGAGTCGCCGTCGGAGGAGTCGTAGATCAGCGGGCTGCCGAAGTCGAGGTCGCCGTCGACGGCGCGCGCGTACGGGTCGAGGACCAGCTTCGACGGGTTGAAGCGCAATCCGTGCGATGGGTCGAACGGGCCGTGCACGCGGTAGCCGTAGCGCTGGCCGGCGCCGACGCCCGGCACGAAACCGGTCCAGAACTCGCCGGTGTGGGTGAGGTCCAGGTTCCGCTGACTGCCGTCGTCGGCGATCAGCGCGAGCTCGACCCGCTCGGCGGCCGGGGCCCACAGCGTGAAGGTGGTCCCAGCGGTCTGGACCACAGCGCCCGGACGCGTGCCGGTGCCTACGGACGGGCCGGTGGCGCTCGGGGCGGCGGTCGCTTCTGTCACCGGCACATTCTGCACAGTACGGGCGCAGTTCACGATAGTGAGGTGGTTGTGTTCGTGAGACGGTAGTTGCGAACGCCTGTGCGCAATGATACGCAAGGACCGTTCATAATTTACCCATCCCTGGTCATGGGGGACACATGTCGGAAGAGCTGGCCGGTCTGACCGTAGGTCTGATCGGCGCGGGCAACATCGCCCGCATCCACGCGCAGTCGTGGAAGGCCCTCGGTGCCCGCATCCTGGTGCACTCGCTCGAGGGCGCGCAGGAGCTGTCGGAACAGTACGGACTGGAGGTCGCACCGTCGCTGGACGCGCTGCTGGCCGAGGTCGAGTTCGTCGACATCGTCACGCCGTCGGCGACCCACAAGGAGCTCACGCTGGCCGCGATCAAGGCCGGCAAGAACGTGATCTGCGAGAAGCCGCTGACCCTCACCGCGGCTGACTCGCACGAGGTGATCGATGCCGCCGCGGCGGCCGGCGTGCGGCTGTACCCGGCGCACGTGGTGCGGTTCTTCCCGGCGTACAAGGCGGCGTACGACGCCATTCAGGCCGGGCGGGTCGGGGACGTGGCGGTCGCGCGGTTCTACCGTCAGGCCTCGTCGCCGGCGGGCGCCGGCTGGTACCGGGATGTGGCCCGGTCCGGTGGCGTGATCATGGACCTGATGGTGCACGACCTCGACCAGGCCCGTTGGCTCTGCGGCGAGGTCACGACGGTGTACGCCGCGCAGAACCCGCCGACCGTGGACGGCGTCAGCCCGGTCAACGTGGCCGCGCACGTCACGCTCACCCACGAGAGCGGTGCGATCAGCCACTGCCGCGCGACCTGGGGAGCAACCGGTACGACGTTCCAGACCGGCTTCACGGTGGCCGGGTCGAGCGGCGTACTGAAGTTCACCTCCGACAGCGGCAGCGGCTACAAGGAAGAGCTGCAGAACGGCGCCGCGGCGGGTGACCTGCTAATCCCGGAGTCGTCGCTGGGAGAGAGCCCGTACCTGGTGCAGCTGCGTGAGCTCGCGATCGGTCTGCGGGGCGGACCGGAGCCGCGGGTGCTGGCGTCGGACGGTGCGACCGCGGTGTACCTGGCCGAAGCGGCGCGTGCGTCGATGGAGTCCGGGCAGCCGATCGACATGAAGACCTTCGTCTCGACGGGAGCAGTGGCATGACGCTCAAGGTTGCGATCGCCTCGTTCGCGCATGTGCACGCCGGTTCGTACGCGCACCTGCTTGCGTCGATGCCGGAGATCGACGTACTGGCGGCCGATCCGGACGGTGCCGCGGCGCCGGACGCGCATCCGCGCGGCGCCGAGCTCGCGGAACGCTTCGGTGTCCCGTACGTCGACACGTACGACGAACTGTTCGCCTGGGGACCCGACGCGGTCATCGTGACCTCGGAGAACGCGGGTCACCGGGAGCTCGTCGAGCGGGCCGCCGCGGTCGGTGCGCACGTGCTCTGCGAGAAGCCGCTGGCCACCGAGGTCGCCGACGGCGAGGCGATGCTCGCCGCGTGCGAGGCGGCCGGGACGATCCTGATGATCGCGTACCCGGTGCGATTCGCGCCGTCGTACGCGCAGTTGCGGGCCAACGTCGAGGCGGGTCGCCTCGGTGACGTCTTCGCGATCCTCGGCACGAACAACGGGAAGATCCCGTACGACGCGCGCCAGTGGTTCACCGACGCGAAGCTGGCCGGTGGGGGAGCGCTGGTCGACCACACCGTGCACTGCGCGGACCTGATCGACGGCCTGACCGGCGGCGCGTCCGCCACCCGCGTGTACGCCGCGTCGAACCGCATCCTGCACCAGGACAAGAACGTCGAGGTGGAGACCGGCGGTCTGGTCACCATCAACTACGACAACGGGCTGATGGCAACGATCGACTGCTCCTGGAGCGTTCCGGACAACGGTCCGACGTGGGGCGGCGTGTCGCTGCAGGTGACCGGCACCAACGGGTCGGTGGAGATCGAGCCGTTCCTGCCGCACGTCGGCGGCACGGACGCGTCCGGCGAGGTCTTCCTGGGAATCGGCGGCAACCTGGACGCGTCGTTGCTCGACACGTTCCTGGACGCGGTGCGTACCTCCGGCCCGGCGCAGGCCGGTCAGGCGCCGGCCGTCGTACCGCAGCCGGACGGCGCTGTCGGCCTCCGCACGCTGAAGATCGTCGACGGAGCCCGCCGCTCCGCGGCCTCCGGCCAAGCGGTCGATCTTTAGGAGCCTGTAGTACCTCTGCTTGCTCTTGTCCGGTACGGTTCCCGGGGATGTGACCGATGGGTAGGCCCCGGGAACTGTAGAGGAGCGAGTGATGGGCGAGTTCGTCAATCTCACCGTGAGCGACGGGGTCGGCACGATCCGGCTGGATCGGCCGAAGATGAACGCGCTCAACGTGCAGGTCCAGGAAGAGATCCGGGCCGCCGCGCTCGAGGCGACCGCGAACGACGACGTCCGCGCGGTGGTCATCTACGGCGGCGAGCGGGTGTTCGCGGCCGGCGCGGACATCAAGGAGATGGCCGACATGTCGTATGCCGACATGGCCAAGCGCTCCGGTCCGCTGCAGTCCTCGCTGTCCGCGGTCGCCGCGATCCCGAAGCCGACGGTCGCCGCGATCACCGGATACGCGCTCGGTGGCGGCTGCGAGCTCGCGCTCTGCGCCGACTACCGGATCGCCGCCGACGACGCCAAGCTCGGCCAGCCGGAGATCCTCCTCGGCATCATCCCGGGCGCCGGTGGCACCCAGCGACTGTCCCGGCTGGTCGGCCCGTCCAAGGCCAAGGACCTGATCTACAGCGGCCGTTTCGTCGACGCCGAGGAGTCGCTGCGGATCGGCCTCGTCGACAAGGTGGTGCCGGCCGCCGAGGTGTACGACGCGGCCGTGGCATGGGCCTCGCAGTTCTCCAAGGGTGCCGCGATGGCACTGCGCGCGGCCAAGGAGGCGATCGACTCCGGACTCGGCGTCGACCTGGCCACCGGGCTGGAGATCGAGCGCACCCAGTTCGCCGCACTGTTCGCCACCGAGGACCGCACGATCGGGATGAAGTCCTTCGTCGAGAACGGCCCCGGAAAAGCCGAGTTCAAGGGAATCTGATGTCTGCAACCGAGAAGCCGGCCGCGACCGCCGAAGAGGTCGAGGCGGCCTGGAACGACAACAAGCTCGCCCAGGTGCTGTACCACGACTGGGAAGCGTCGACGTACGACGAGAAGTGGTCGATCTCGTACGACGAACGCTGCGTCGACTACGCCCGCGACCGCTTCACCGCGGTCGCCGGATCGCGCGGCTGGCCGTACGGCAAGACGCTCGAGATCGGCGCCGGCACCGGCTTCTTCACGCTGAACCTCAAGCTCGCCGGTGTCCTCGATGAGGCACACGTCACCGACCTCTCCCCGGGCATGGTCGAGGCTGCGAAGAAGAACGCGAAGACGCTCGGCTTCAAGGTCGAGGGCAAGGTCGCCGACGCCGAGAAGCTGCCGTACGACGACGACACCTTCGACCTCGTCATCGGGCACGCGGTGATTCACCACATCCCGGATGTCGAGCTGGCGTTCCGCGAGATGCTGCGCGTCCTCAAGCCCGGCGGCCGCTTCGTGATCTGCGGCGAACCCACGCGGTACGGCGACTTCGTGGCCCGGCGGCTGTCGCGCTTCACCTGGTGGGCGACCACGAACGTGACCAAGCTGCCCGCGCTGGCGCACTGGCGGCGGCCGCAGGAGGAACTGGACGAGTCGTCGCGGGCAGCCGCGCTCGAAGCGGTCGTGGACCTGCACACGTTCGACCCGGACACGCTGGCGCGGATGGCGTCGCGGGCCGGTGCGACGGACGTCTCCACCGTCACGGAGGAGCTGCTCGCGGCGTGGGTCGGCTGGCCGATCCGGACGTTCGAGGCCGCCGTACCGGAGCAGAAGCTCGGGTTCGGGTGGCGGATGTTCGCGTACAAGTCGTGGCTGCAGCTGTCGAAGGTGGACAAGGCGCTGTCGACCGTCGTCCCCGATGAGCTGTACTACAACGTCTCGATCACGGGTGTCGCGCAGTAAGGTGTGCTGATGCGGTTGCTGTCCGTGGCGAATCTGCGCTGGGTGGTGCGCCATCGGGCGTGGACGCCGTACTACCTGAAGCGCTACTGGCGGTTCGCCTGGTTCAAGCTGCGCCACCCGAACGTGATCACCGAGGGTTTCGTGTTCCTCGGCAAGCACCTGGAGATCGTGGCGCGGCCCGGTCACGGGCGGATCGTGCTCGGCAAATGGGTGCACCTCGGTGACGAGACCCGGCTGCGCGCGCACGAGGGCACGCTGCGGATCGGCGACAAGGTGGTGTTCGCCCGCGATGTCACGGTGAACTGCTACCTGGACGTGGAGATCGGCGCGTCGACGCTGATCGCGGACTGGACCTACATCTGCGACTTCGACCACAAGACCGAGGACCTCGACCTGCCGATCAAGGACCAGGGGCTGGTGAAGTCGCCGGTGCGGATCGGGCCGGACTGCTGGCTGGCCACCAAGGTCACCGTCACCCGCGGTACCGATATCGGCCGTGGTGCGGTGATCGGCGCCAACAGCGTTGCCCGGGGCAACATCCCGGCGTACGCCGTGGCTGCCGGCGTGCCCGCGGTCGTGGTCGCGGATCGCGCCGCCCGCTACGCCGCGACGGCTGAGCGCCGCAAATACCTGGCCGGCCTGGCCGAGGCCAACGACCGAGCGACCGACCTGCTGCACTCCGGCACCACTCCCACACCGGAGGCCGCCGCGACCGAGGAAACCGGGGGTGAGGGAGCTGATTCTTCGGCACCTGGACCGTCCCGGAGCGTCGCGGCCGAGGATGCGGCCGGTGATGAGGTAGAAGCAGATGGTGAAAAAGAGAGCCCCGAGGGGTTCTCAAGTTACTCACCAGTCGGGCACTATGGCCCCCACGTCAGGTCGGACGCCCACGACCCGATGCGAGTCGGAGAGGAGAAGTAGCGTGGCTGACCGGTCCGGACGTCTGCGGCACCTGGCGGCGCTACGTTGGAACCAGTGCTTGAAACGAACGAATCACACATGGGCGTGAAGCGAAGTATGGACCCGGAAACACAGGCAGCGGACGGCAGCGCGGCACCGGTAGCGGGCGCCCGCCGCCGCTTGTCGCCACGCCCGGTCCCGGTGAGTCGGCGTAGGAGACCGCCGGCCGACCCGGAGCGGGCGACCGTGGTGGCCACGGACGACGAACGGACCCCGGCTGAGGAGATGGACGACGTGGGTACGCAGGACGACAAGGCGACGGCCGCCGAAGCCGCGAAGGCCGGCACGGCGCCGGACGTGGACGCCGGCGCGAGCCCGACGGCTTCGAGTACGGCGACCGCGACGAAGGCTGCCCGCCCGAAGACGGCGGCGGAGATCGTCGCGGAGCAGCGGGCCCGCGAACAGGCGGCGGCCACATCGGCCGAGGCTGCGTCCGGTGCGGGCACGGCGGGTGCGGCCGGCTCGGAGGATGCCGCACCGTCGAAGCCGGCAGACGCCACGGACACGTCGGGTAAGGATGCCGCCGGCAACAGTCCGGCAGCGGCCCGGGCGGGCAAGCCGGCTGCGAAGGCCGGCGGCCAAACTGGTGCTGCGGGCAACAAACCGTCGACGGCCAAGGGCAGTTCGTCGGGCTCGTCCGGCAAGGGCAAGCAGGCGCTCAGCTCGG
Source organism: Kribbella sp. NPDC043289 (assembly GCF_056436705.1). Taxonomy (NCBI): domain Bacteria; kingdom Bacillati; phylum Actinomycetota; class Actinomycetes; order Propionibacteriales; family Kribbellaceae; genus Kribbella; species Kribbella sp. NPDC043289. Next base: position 241,515 of record NZ_JBWKCB010000007.1, on the reverse strand, counting down.
TCGGTTCCGGGGTCCGGAAGCTGCGGAACCTGATCGCCTCGGTGATCTGGCTGATCGCGGTGCTCGCGGCCGCCGTCCTGGCGCTCGGCGCGTTGTTCACGGCGCTCGACCAGACCAACCAGAGCAACGAGATCGTGCGCTGGATCCTCGAGCGCGGCCACGACCTGGTGGGTCCGTTCAAGGACCTGTTCCGGTTGCAGACCGCGAAGAACACGCTCCTGGTCAACTGGGGGATCGCCGCGCTGGTCTACCTGATCGCCGGCAAGATCGTCGAGAAGATCATCCGCCCGTAGGGGTACCGACCAGGATCAGGTCGAGAGATCCGTCCAGGTCTCCTGGGCGGATCTCGAAGTCCCCGTACGTCGTCGTCCGCACGAGCGCGGCCAGGTTGTCGTCCCACTGGTCGTGCTCGACCGCGAGCTGCGCGTCCACGCACGACCCGAACTCGTTCTCCCAGGCCGTCAGCCGTACGCCGTGATGGAGTCCGAGCGCGTGCGTGATCTCGAAGTGCGGCGCGAGCAGCTCGGTGAACTCGGCGGCTGTCAGTTCGCGGGTGTGGTACCAGTTCCCGCTCGGGAACGTCAGGCGGTTCGGCGTACTCAGGACCAGCGTTCCGCCCGGTGCGAGGATGCGCGCGCACTCGGCGACGAAGCGCGGCTGCTCCCAGAGGTGCTCGATCGTCTGCAGCGACGTGACGACCGTGAAGGCGTTGTCGGTGAAGGGCGTCTGCACCAGATTGCCGCGCACGACATTGAGCTGTGGATAAACCCGGCGGACGTGCCGCAACGTCGTATCTTCATAGTCGAGACCGGTCACGGAGTCCGTCCCCGCCAGGCGGAGCTGCTCCGCGCCGTACCCCTCGCCGCAGCCGGCGTCGAGGATCGGGCCGGTCTGTTGGATCGGCAGATTGGCCGTGATCCAGCGGTAGGCGGCGTCGTGGCGCGCGAACCAGTAGTTCTCGTGCCAGATCCCGGGCGCTGTTCTCTCGCCGGTGAGCGGTAACGTCTCGGTCACCTGGGTCAGACTAGTGCTGTCCTGGCGCCGGGTTGACTGTGATGGGACTCGCACCGGAGTTATGTTTCTCGCGAGTAACATCCGTGGCAGGCTTGGAGAGACCGTTAACCAGAAGGGGTCCCACACGCTATGAAGATCGTCGTCTGCGCGAAATTCGTGCCGGATGCCACCGCGGACCGCCGCTTCCGCTCGGAGGACAACACGGTGGACCGCGCCGGTGTCGACGGGCTGCTGTCCGAGCTGGACGAGTACGCCGTCGAGACCGCCCTGACCGTCAAGGAGGCCGGTGACGCCGAGGTGACCATCCTCACTGTCGGCCCGGAGCAGGCGGCCGACGCGGTGAAGAAGGGTCTGCAGATGGGGGCCGACGCCGGCGTCCACGTGGTCGACGACGCGATCCACGGTTCGGACGCGGTGGCCACGTCGCTGATCCTGGCGAAGGCGCTGGCCAAGCTCGAGGCGGACCTGGTCGTGTTCGGCATGGGCTCGACCGACGGCGGGATGGGGGTCGTCCCGGCGATGGTGTCGGAGCGGCTCGGACTGCCGGCCGTGACGCTGGGCTCGGAGGTGACCGTCGACGGGCAGACCGTCCGGATCCGCCGCGACGGCGACACCGCGAGCGAGACGATCGAAGGCACGCTGCCGCTGGTGCTGTCGGTGTCCGACCAGGCCAACGAGCCGCGGTACCCGTCGTTCAAGGGGATCATGGCCGCGAAGAAGAAGCCGGTCGAGTCCTGGTCGCTGGCCGACCTGGAGCTGACCGCCGACCAGGTGGGCGGGTCGAGCGCGTGGACCGAGGTGGTCGAGGTGACCGCCCGTCCGGCGCGCACCGCCGGCACGATCGTCACCGACCAAGAAGACGACGCTGCCGGCAGCGGTGCTATGCAGCTCGTCGAGTTCCTGTCCACGAACAAGTTCCTCTGAGGAGCGGCTGAGCTATGTCGAACGTTCTCGTTCTCGTTGACCACACCGCAGGTGCGGTCCGTAAGACGACCGCCGAGCTCCTCACCATCGCGCGCCGGCTCGGCGAGCCGGTCGCGGTCTTCATCGGCGACGGCGTGCAGGACGCGCTGCCGGCCCTCGGGCAGTACGGCGCGACCAAGGTCGTCGCGCTGACCGACGCCGACCTCTCGCAGTACCTGGTCGCGCCGAAGGCCGAGGCGCTGCAGCAGGTCGCGGCGAAGGTCGAGCCCGCGGCGATTCTGATCTCGTCGAACGCGGAGGGCAAGGAGATCGCTGCCCGGCTCGCGGTCAAGCTGGACTCCGGTCTGATCACCGACGCCGTCGACGTGCAGGCCGGCGACGCTGCTGGTGGCGGGAGCCCGGTCACCACGCAGTCGGTGTTCGCGGGCAACTTCACCGTGCAGTCGAAGGTCACCCACGGCACGCCGATCATCACCGTCAAGCCGAACGCCGCCACCCCCGAGGCCGCGGAGACGTCTCCGGAGGTGGAGGAGTTCGACGTCTCGATCTCCGACGCAGCCAAGACGGCCCGGATCACCGAGTCCAAGCCGCGGGCGGCGACCGGACGTCCGGAGCTGACCGAGGCCGCGATCATCGTGTCCGGCGGTCGGGGCACCGGCGGTGACTTCGGCCCGATCGAGGCGTTCGCCGACTCGCTCGGCGCCGCGGTCGGTGCGTCGCGTGCCGCGGTCGACTCGGGCTGGTACCCGCACGCCTACCAGGTCGGCCAGACCGGCAAGACCGTCTCCCCGCAGCTGTATGTCGCCGCCGGGATCTCGGGCGCCATCCAGCACCGGGCCGGTATGCAGACCTCGAAGACGATCGTCGCCGTCAACAAGGACCCGGAGGCCCCGATCTTCGAGCTCGTCGACTTCGGCGTCGTCGGCGACCTGCACAAGGTGCTTCCGACGGCCACCGAAGAGGTCACCAAGCGCAAGTCCTGATCCGCGGCGCCGCGTCGGTCACTCCTCAGCGGCCGGCGCGGTGACCCCACTCCAGCCCGGCTCGGATCCCCTCCCGAGCCGGGCTTTCACCTTCCCTGGAACTGATGGCTAGGGTTGCCCGATGCGGATCTGGGTGAGTGGGGCGCGCGGGAAGTTGGGGGCCGAGGTCTGCCGGCAGTCGGTGGCCGCCGGCCACGACGTGATCGAGGCGGATCTCGCGGGACCGGAGCCCGTCGATCTGATGGACCGTGACGCGGTCGCCCGGTCGATGCAGGGTGCGGAGGCGATCGTGCACTGCGCAGGCATCGCGAGCCCGGAGAACATCGAGCCGGTCCGGCTGCTCGAGCTCAACGCGATCACCACGTTCAACGCGCTCGAGGAAGCGTGGAAGCTCGGGATTCGTACCGCGGTCATCGCGTCCAGCGGGTCGATCTACGGCACCGCGTGGTCCCCGGAGGAGATCGGTACGCCGATCGTCCCCGTCGACGAGAACACCGAGCTGCGGTACGTCGACCCGTACGGGCTGACCAAGGACATTCTCGAAACCACAGGCCGGATGTATGCGCGTCGCGGCGTACAGGTGACTGCTCTGCGTTTCCACTGGATCCTCGAGCCGGACGAGGTACGCCGGTACATCGCGGACGCACCGCTCGAGGAGAACCGCCGCAACCTCTGGGGGTACGTCGACCTCGCCGAAGCGGCCCGTGCTTGTGTGCTGTCCCTGAAGCCGCGGACGGACGATCGGTACGCCGCGCTGGTGCTCGCCGCGGAGGACACCGGCCGCCACGAGCCGACCGCCGACCTGCTCGCCGACTACTCACCCGAGACGACGATCCGCACCGAGCTCAAGGGCACCGCATCGCTCTTCGACTGCCGACGAGCCGCCGACGTGATCGGCTGGACCCACACCAGCACGTGGCGCGGCTAGTCAGCTGGTGAGGTGGTCCCGGATCGTGGCGAGGTCGGCTGCGACGCCGGCCTGCCGGGACTCGGTGGCGTTCACGTAGGCGGCCAGCCCCTCCACAGCCGTGGTGCAGCGTTCGTTGAGGCGGGTCGCTCGATCGTCCGCCGCGGCCTTCTCGTTCTTGCTGTTGACCCGCAGCTTCCAGTACCGGGACGCAGCGACGCCGACCAGCACCAGACCGGCCACGATCCAGGCCCCGTGCACGAAGGCGAGACCGACCGCGACCAGTACGCCGGCCACCGCGAGTACCACCGGGACGGCGAGATTTCCCTTGGTGATGTCGCCGGCGCCGGCCTTGATCGACGCCATCGCCGAACCGAGTTCGCGCTGGTCCGGGCCGTCCGGGCGGATCGTGATCGTGTGCACGTCGACGTCGACCGAGACCTGCGCGGGGCTCGGGCGGCCCGCGACCTCGGCGAGTTCCTCGATGGCCGGCAGCACCGACGGTGCGATCACCCGCAGCGCGGCAGCCGGCAGGTGCGGCTCGTCGGTCTGGGCCAGGTCGGCGTCGAGCAGTTTCTCGATCGTGCCGACCGGGTCCTCGAGTCCTTCGGCCGTGCCCTCGCCCGATCCGCTGATCTGCGCCCGCAGTACCGCGACCCGCGCCAGCGGCTCCCGCTCCGGTTCGCTGCCTTCGGAGATCAGCAGCCGCAGCAGGGCAGGCGCACTGTCCCGCTCGGCGTTCGCCTCCGCGTCACCACGCTTCGACCGCCGCTTGGCACCGGCCGAGTCGCGGCCTGAGTCGCGGCCGGAGTTGCGGGCCGCGGCGTCGCCGGTGGAGTCCTGCTTGGCCGCGGTCTCCTGGTAGCCGAGGGCCGGGTCGGGCTCGCGGGCCGCGGTGTTGCCCGCGATGGTCTCGACCGCGTTGCGGACGCGGCCCAGCTGGACCCGGGCGGACTCCTGCTCGTTCACGGCGTCGAAGCGCGCGCGGGTGGTGCGTGGAGTCTCGCCGCGCTTCTCCAACCGGGGCAGCCAGCCGTCGGCAGGCGGAGCGACCGACTGGAGCCGTTTCACCACCAGCTCGAGGCCTTCCACGCCGAACCCGCCCCGCGCGGCCGTCGTCCACAGCACCCGTTGCGTCCGCGTCACCGTCCCGTCCGAAGCCGGTACGCCGAACGCCACGTCCAGCCATTCGCTCCGCACATCGTGCCGCAGCCCGAGCGTCGCCAATGCCAGCGCCAGGAAGGCCGACGTACGACGCTGGTCGAGCTCGAGGGCGGTGTGCAGGGCCTGGTCGTTCGGCTCGGACGAGTACAGCCCGATCAGCGCCTCGGTGGCGGGGCCGAGCCAGTACTGCGGGACCGGTGCGGCGACCGGCGGAAGCGCCGTACCGGATGCCATCGCGGAGAGGACGCGGCTCGCGTACCGGCGGAGTTCGGCGGCGTCGAGGAAGCCTGCCATCTCGTACCGGAGGTCGGACAGCTCGACGAAGGCGTCGAAGGCGGTCGACAACCGGTTGACGCGGTCCTGGAGTCCGCCCTGCAGTTTGGACAGCTGGGACTGCAGTCGCGAGGTCGCCTGGCGCGCGGACGACATCTCGCTCTGCAACTGCTCCAGCCGCTCGTTCTGCTCGCGTTCGACCCACCAGTCGTTGCTCATGTCCCCGCCCTGTCTGTGTTCCGGCCTGTCTGTTCCGGCTGCGAAAGGTGTCGCTCCCCGGAAGGATGGCGGGTCAGCGGGTCATCACGTCCACACCGGCCGCCGGCCGTCGATCCCCGTGCCGTAGTCCGGGTCGCTGCCGCGGACCAGCAACCAGTGCGCCGTGGCGCGGGCGCGGTACAGGCGCAGGTCGCTGAGCAACTCATCGGCGGAGTACGCGCGCAGCTCGGGATAGCGCGAGGCGTACAGGGTCGCGCACTCGTCCAGTTCGTCGTCGGGGACGAGGCCGGCCTCGGCGCGGAAGTACACCGCGGACGCGCCGCCGATCGGCACGCTCGAGTCGAAGATCGCGATGCTGACGGTCGACTGGTGCGCGAGGTTGCGGGAGTGCATTGCGTCCGGCGAGGACGCCCAGTAGAACGTGGTGTTGCCGTCTGGGGTGAAGTAGACCGGCGTGACCCAGGGCAGCCCGTCGGCGCCGACCGTGCCGAGGGTCAGGTGCTTGTTCGCGTCGACGACTGCCGCGGCGCGCCGGTCGAGAATCTCCTGTGACATCACGGCTCCTGACGGGTCACGGCGTACGTGAGGTGGGTCGCGTTCGGCGTACTCACGGCGTTTCGGAGGGCCAGGCGGATCGGTGTCAGTGTGGTGCGCTCGAACAGTGGGGTGCCATCGCCGAGCACGATCGGTGCGACGTGGACGCGCAGTTCGTCGACCAGTCCGGCGTACAGGTACTGCCTGCACAGGTGTCCGCCGCCCATGATCATCACGTCCTTCGGGCCGGCGGCGTCCCTAGCGAGCTTCAGGGCCGGCCGGATGCCGTCGGTGACGAACTCGAACCAGCCCTCCATCCGGACTCGGCTCGGCGGGTTCGATGTGACGACGAAGATCGCCGGCCGCTCAGCACTCGCGGCGTCCGCGTCCCAGCCCTGCGGACCGTCGATGACGTCGAACGTCCGTCGTCCCATCAGTACGGCGCCGATGTCGGTCATCGTCAGCGCGGACGCCGCCTGGTCCGCGGCGTCCTCGCCGGTCAGCCAGTCGTGCAGCGGTTCGCCGCCGATCCCGAGCCCGTGTGCGAGGTCCGCTCCTGGTCCGGTGACGAAACCGTCGAGCGACATCGTGATGTCGAGCAATACCTGTCCCATGGCCTTCTCCCTGTTCTGAGGTTGTGCCTCCACCTTCAGAGCCGGGACCACGCATCGGCATCCGTGGCGACCACGGAAGCACCACTGATCGCGCATGATGGGGCGCATGAACGGTCCGAAGGACGTGTCGGCGCGCGAGGCCGAAGTACTCGCGGCCCTCGCCGGGGACCGCTCGAACGCGCAGATCGCCCGTCGGCTGCACATCAGCGTCCGCACCGTCGAGAGCCACATCTCGTCGCTGCTCCGCAAGTACGGCGTCGCCGACCGGCATCAACTCGCCGCCCTCGCCGGTGCGCAACCAGAGGGCTTCAGTACGCCGACCGGTCCCGGTACGAGCTTCATCGGTCGCGAGCAGGACCGGGCCGACCTGGGCCGAGCACTCGGCAGCAATCGCCTCGTCAGCCTCCTCGGACCAGGCGGTGTCGGAAAGACCCGTCTCGCCCTGCGCGTGGCAGCCGATGTCGCGGACAGCTACCCGTACGGCGGTGCAGTGGTCGATCTGGTCCCAGTGCGTCCCGGCTTCGTCATCACGGCAGTCGCTGAAGCACTCCAGGTCAGTGAGCAACCACCGCAGTCCCCGGCGGACGCAGTGCTCGAACGACTCAGGCGCGGACGCACTCTGCTCGTGCTGGACAACTGCGAGCACCTCTTGGACGACGTGGCCGCGTTGGTGTCCCGCATCCTCTCTGAGGCGCCCGAGACCGCAGTACTGGCGACCAGTCGGGAGCGGCTCGGTGTGGCGGGGGAGCGGCCGGTGCAGCTCGGCCCGCTGGGCGAGGCGGTGCAGCTGTTTCGGGAACGTGCCGCGCTGGTCGCGCCGGAGGTGGCTGACGACGCTCACCTGGCAGCGAAGGTGTGCGCCGAGCTGGACGGCGTACCGCTGGCTATCGAGTTGGCTGCGGCGCGTGCCGGTTCACTGGGAGCTGATGGGTTGCTGGCCGCGCTGGACGATCGACTGCGGTTGTTGTCGGGTGGGCGGGGTGCTGACGACCGGCACAGCTCCCTGGCACGGGTGATGGGGTGGAGCTACGACCTGCTGGCTGAGGACGAGCGACACCTGTTCCGGCGGCTCGGTGTGTTCGTTGGTGGCTTCGACCTGACCGCTGCGGCCGGTGTGACGCCGGACAGCACCAAGAGCGAGCTGAGTGACCTCCTCGGTCGGCTGACCGACAAGAGCCTGCTCCACCGCAGCCAGCACGCCGGGACGAGCCGCTGGCGCATGCTCGAGACAGTGCGCGTCTTCGCCCTCGAACAGCTCGACGACGAGTACGACGAAGTCGCCGCACTGCATGTCGCGTGGGCCGACCGATCCGCCACTCGCCTGGAGCAACAACTGGAGAAGGGGCAGGACTGGCAGCAGGAGTTCGAGCTGCTCGCCCCGGACCTCCGAGCGGCCGGCGGCGCCACCCGCGCGCTTGCCCGCAAGCTCGCCCACCTGACCTTCGCCCGCAGGCGATTCCTCGAAGCACACGACCACTACCTCACCGCCGCCGCGCGCGCGACCAACGCCACCGAGCTGTACGACGACCTGCGCGACGCGGCCGACGCGACCGAGGTGATCGCAGACGGCACCGAGTCGTACCACCTGATGCTCCGAGCCGCCGAGCGCGCGGCAGCCGAAGGCAACGAGGCAGTACGGCGGGAAGCGCTGGCGACCGCTGTGATGATCGTGAACCGCTACGAGGTCGCCGTACCGCCTCCGGCTGATGGTGGTGAGAGCCTGCTCGCCGGGGACACCGCAGCGGTACAAGTCGCTCGGGCGTGGGTCCATCGATTCGACCTCGGACTGGCCGAGGCGGCGGTGGCGGCGGCTCGGGAGTCGGGCGATCCGTTAATGGTCATGAACGCGCTCGATGTCTACGGGACGGCAGTCGGTGGGGCCGGACGGTTCCGCGACGCGCGGATCGCGGCCGAGGAGCGGCTGGTGCTGGCCGAGACGTTGCCCGAGCACGATCCGCGGGCCGTCGCGGAGATCGTGGACGCGTTCCACGTCGCCTCGACCACCGCGGTCGCGGTCGGCGACGTGGCCGAGGCGGTGCGGCTGGCGCGATTGACAGTGGATCCCGCGCAGTCGCAACCGTTCATCACGGCACCACGGAAGGTCCGGGCGTTCGCGCTCGCGGGGCTGTTCGACGAGGCGATCGCGACGGCGGATGCGATGTGGTCCGGGTGGCGCGCCGCCGGTTGCCCGCCGCACGCCTGGATGGCGTCGGGCGCGTCCTGCGCGGCGCTCGCCCACGGATTGCTCGGGACCGGGCTCGATGAGGTCTGGCAGGCGCGGGCGCTGGAGATGGCGCGGGTGTCCGACGCCGCGGACGCGCCCAGCCTGGCGGCCAACGCAGCGTTCGTCGCGGCTCGGCTCGCCCTCCATCAGGACCCGGGCAAAGCCGACCGAGCCGTCGAGCGGGCCTTCGCGCCGTTCCCGGAGCCGTGGTGGGAAGGGTACGCACGGGCCGCGGGGGCAGAACTGGCCGTCGTTGCCGGTCACCCGGACGCCGCCGACTACCTCGAGCAGGCAGCGCGAGGTGCCGCCGAGAACGCCTGGGTGGACGCGGCGGTACGGCGCGGCCGGGGTCGGCTGACGAGGGACCAGAAGCTGCTGCAGGACGCGGCCGAGCGGTTCGAGACGCTCGGAGCGCGGTTCGAGCACCAGGTCACGCTCAGGGTCACCGTCGATCTCTGCAGGTGAGTCCCGAGGAGCGGGAACAACGGCGGCGGACATACCCTTGAAGTCGTTATGGCTACTTCCGACCGTCGCACGGTGTACCTGGACCACGCGGCGACGACCCCGATGCTCCCGGCCGCGATCGAGGCGATGACCCATCACCTCGCGCGCACCGGCAACGCGTCGTCCCTGCACGGCTCCGGCCGCTGCGCCCGGCGGACGGTCGAGGAGGCGCGTGAGTCGATCGCGGCAGGCCTGGGGGCGCAGCCGAGCGAGGTCGTGTTCACCTCCGGCGGCACCGAGGCCGACAACCTCGCGCTGAAGGGGCTGTGGTGGGCCCGGCTGGCCGCGGACCCGCGGCGCCGCCGGATCCTGCTGAGCGGTATCGAGCACCACGCGGTCCTCGACCCGGCGATCTGGCTCGCCCAGCACGAGAAGGCCGAGATCGAGTGGCTGCCGGTCGACGAGCTCGGCCGGGTCGCTCCGGACGACGTCCGCCGGGCCATCGAGAGCGACCCGGAGTCCGTGTCGTTCGTCACACTGATGATGGCGAACAACGAGGTCGGCACGCTCCAGCCGGTCCGCGAGATCGCCGCGATCGCGCAGGAGTACGGCGTACCCGTGCACACCGATGCTGTGCAGGCGATCGGGCAGGTGCCGGTGGACTTCGGTGAGCTGGGTGTGGACGCGATGACGTTGTCGGCGCACAAGCTCGGCGGTCCGTACGGGATCGGGGCGCTGGTCGTGCACAAGGAGACCAAGCTGACGCCGATCCTGCACGGTGGGGGACAGGAGCGCGACGTCCGCTCCGGCACGCTGGACGTGCCCGCGACGGCCGGTTTCGCGGTCGCGGCCGAGCACGCGATCAAGCACCAGGCGGACGAGGCGCCGCGGCTCGCCGAGCTGCGCGACGCGCTGATCCACGGCATCACCGGCACGATCGAAGGCGCGCAGCTGTCGGGCGACCCGACCGGCCGCTTGCCCGGTAACGCACACTTGTCCTTCAGCGGCTGCGAGGGCGACTCGCTGTTGCTGCTGCTCGACGCGCGCGGGATCGAGGTCTCGACCGGGTCCGCGTGCAACGCCGGGGTCGCCGAGCCGAGCCACGTCCTGCTGGCGATGGGGTACGACGACCAGCGGGCCCGCGGCTCGCTCCGGTTCACCCTCGGGCACACGAGTACGCGCGCCGACGTCGACGCCGTACTGGAGAACATCGGGCCGGTCGTGGAGCGGGCGAAGTCCGCCGGCCTGCAGAACGTGGGAAGGAACAGCTGATGCGGGTACTCGCCGCTATGTCCGGCGGGGTCGACTCGGCGGTCGCGGCCGCTCGGATGGCCGAGGCCGGGCACGACGTGACCGGGGTGCACCTGGCACTCAGCCGGAACCCGCAGTCGTACCGCAGCGGCGCGCGCGGCTGCTGCACGATCGAGGACTCCCGCGACGCCCGCCGCGCCGCGGACGTGATCGGCATCCCGTTCTACGTCTGGGACCTGGCCGAGCGCTTCCACGCCGACGTGGTCGAGGACTTCGTCAGCGAGTACGCCGCCGGCCGCACGCCGAACCCGTGCCTGCGCTGCAACGAGAAGGTCAAGTTCAGCGCCGTCCTGGAGCGTGCTCTCGCGCTCGGCTTCGACGCGGTCGCGACCGGGCACTACGCGCGGATCGTCGACTTGGACGACGGGTCGCGGGAGCTGCACCGGGCGGTCGACCCGGCGAAGGACCAGTCGTACGTGCTCGGCGTACTGACCCAGCAGCAGCTCGCGCACGCGTTCTTCCCGCTCGGGGACACGGTCAAGACCGAGATCCGCGAGGAGGCCGCCCGGCGCGGGCTGTCGGTGGCGGCCAAGCCGGACAGCCACGACATCTGCTTCATTGCCGACGGCAACACCGCCGGGTTCCTCGGCGCGCAGCTCGGGGAGGCGCCGGGTGACATCGTCGATGCGCAGGGCAACAAGCTCGGCGAGCACCAGGGCACGCACGGCTTCACCATCGGTCAGCGCAAGGGTCTGCGGATCGGTACGCCGGCCGCGGACGGCAAGCCGCGGTTCGTCCTGGACATCTCGCCGGTCGACCGGACCGTGACGGTCGGGTCCCGCGAGGAGCTCGCCGTCGAGCGCCTGACCGCCTCGAAGCCGCGGTGGTGCGGCCCGGCGCCGACCGAGGAACTGCAGGTGAAGGCGCAGCTGCGCGCCCACGGCGAGGAGGTGGCCGTCACCGCCCGCGTCGAGGACGACCAGGTCGAGGTGACCTTTACCGAGCCGACCTCCGCCGTCGCCCCCGGCCAGGCAGTCGTCCTGTACGACGGCACCCGCGTGATCGGCTCCGCCACCATCGACACCGTCCAGCGCGTCACCGCTGCCGTATGACGACAACCGGTCTGGGATCCGTCCCCGGCGACGACATTCGTGAGTGGATGCGCGCCGTCCTCGAGTTGGTCGACATCCCGTTCCTGCCGGAGCTTCCGGCGCGCCCGTACGGCGACATGCTGAGCCGGACCGTCGCCGTACTGACCGAACTGGCCGCGGATCTGCAGCCGGTCGGGTGGCGGTTGACCGGTGGCGGGGACGCGCGCGCCAGTCTGGACCAGCGGCGCGCCCGGGCCTTGCTGAAGGAAGACCTGGACGTGCTCGAGGAGTACGGCGACGGGTACGAGGGACCGCTGAAGGTACAGGTCACCGGGCCGTGGACGCTCGCGGCGGCGATCGAGCGGCCGCGCGGCGACAAGGTGCTCGCGGACTACGGTGCGCGGCGTGATCTGGCGCAGGCGCTGGCGGACGGCGTACAGCAGCATGTCGCCGAGATCCGAAAGCGGGTTCCCGGCGCGGAAGTCGTGCTGCAGGTGGATGAGCCGGGGCTGCCCGCTGTCCTTGCCGGGGCTGTGCCGACGGCGTCGGGTTGGGGCAAACATCGGTCTGTGGACGGCCCGGGCGCTGTCGAGTTGCTGAGTTTGTTCACCGGGGACGCGCCGACAGTTGTGCACTGCTGTGCCGCGCGGCCGCCGATCGAGGTCTTCACGAAGGCCGGCGCGGCCGGCGTCGCCGTCGATGTGTCGTTGCTGAACACGGCGGCGTGGGACCAGATCGCTGCCGCGGTGGAGTCCGGCACATCGCTCTACGCGGGGCTGGTGGCGACCACAGGCGCCGTACCCGATCCCCGGAAGGCGGCCGAGCCGTTGGTTCGGCGGTGGCGGGAGCTCGGTCTCGACCCGGAGCTGATGAAGCGGATCGTCATCACGCCCGCGTGCGGACTCGCTGCCGCTCCGTCACCGGCCGATGCCAGAGCGCGATTGAAGGTCCTCCGGGACATCGTCGACGTGGTCGGCGAAGCGGCCGACGCCTGAGCGGAATTGTCGGCGCGCGGCGGTAAATTCTCCTCATGAGCACGGAGGAGACAGCTGCGCCGGCGGAGGTTCTGGAGCGTCACGCGGCGCTGAGCAAGGAGATCGAGGACCACCGCGCGCGGTATTACCTGGCCACCCCGATCATCTCGGACGGCGACTTCGACGCGCTGATGCACCAGCTGCAGGCGCTCGAGGAGCAGTACCCCGAGCTCCGGACGCCGGATTCGCCCACCCAGAAGGTCGGCGCGCCGATCTCCACCCTCTTCACCCCGGTCGACCACCCGCAGCGGATGGAGAGCCTCGGCAACGCGTTCTCCGCGGAGCAGATGGAGGCCTGGGCCAAGCGGCTGGAGCGGGAGGTGACGGTCCAGCAGATCCACGACAGCGGGTTCCTGTGCGAGCTCAAGGTCGACGGCCTCGCCCTCGACCTGGTGTACGAGAACGGCAAGCTGGTCAGCGGCGCGACCCGCGGCGACGGCCGCACCGGCGAGGATGTCACGCCCAACGTCCGCACGATCAAGAGCATCCCGAACGAGCTGGACGGCACGGACCTCCCGTCCTTCCTGGAGGTCCGCGGCGAGGTCTACTTCCGCGTCGAGGACTTCGAGGAGCTCAACGCCCAGCTCGTCGAGGCCGGCAAGGACGTCTTCTCCAACCCACGCAACAGCGCCGCCGGATCGCTGCGCCAGAAGGACCCGCGGGTGTCGGCCAGCCGCCCGCTGCGGTTCGTCGTGCACGGCCTCGGCAAGGTGGAGGGCCACCACATCGGCCGGCTCTCCGAGGCGTACGAGCAGCTGAAGGCGTGGGGCCTGCCTACCAGCGACCGCGCCCGCCGGGTCGGCACCCTCGACGAGGTCAACGACTTCATCGCGTACTACGGCGAGAACCGGCACTCGGTCGACCACGAGATCGACGGCGTCGTGGTGAAGGTCGACGAGGTGGACCTGCAACGCGCCCTCGGCTCGACGTCTAGCGCGCCGCGCTGGGCGATCGCGTTCAAGTACCCGCCGGAAGAGGTCAACACCAAGCTCATCGAGATCGAGGTGAACGTCGGCCGCACCGGCCGGGTCACCCCGTTCGCGCACATGGAGCCGGTCCGCGTCGCGGGGTCGACGGTCGAGTACGCGACGCTCCACAACGCCAAGGAAGTCGCCCGCAAGGACGTCCGCCCCGGCGACACCGTCGTACTGCGGAAGGCGGGGGACGTCATCCCGGAGGTGCTCGGGCCGGTCGTCGACCTGCGTCCCAAGGACCTGCCGGCCTGGGAGATGCCGACGCATTGCCCCTGGTGCAACACCAAGCTGGCGCCGGCGAAGGAATCCGACGTCGACATCCGCTGCCCGAACTCGCAGTACTGCCAGGGCCAGCTGCGGGAGCGGTTGTTCTATCTGGCGGGGCGGTCCGCGTTCGACATCGAGGGGCTCGGGTTCAAGGCTGCCGATGCGCTGATCAGCGGTGGACTGCTCGCGGACGAGGGTGACCTGTTCGCGCTCACCGAGGAGAAGCTGGCCGAGAGCGCCTTCTTCACCACCAAGGCAGGCGCGTTGTCGGCGAACGCGCGCAAACTGCTCGCGAACCTCGAGGAGGCCAAGGCCAAACCGCTGTCCCGGGTGATGGTGGCGCTGTCGATCCGGCACGTCGGCCCGACCGCGGCGGCCGCGCTGACCGAGGTGTTCGACAACATTGACGACGTCCGGGCCGCGAGCGAGCAGCAGTTGGCCGAGATCGAGGGTGTCGGGCCGACCATCGCGCAGGCGATGATCGAGTGGTTCCAGGTGCCGTGGCACCAGGCGATCGTGGACAAGTGGCAGGCGTCCGGCGTGGTGATGCGCGAAGAGCGCACCGGCCCGACGCTCCCGCAGACGCTGACCGGGCAGTCGGTCGTGGTCACCGGGACGGTCGAGGGGTTCAGCCGGGACGAGGCGACCGAGGCGATCGTCGGGCGCGGCGGGAAGGTCGCGAGCTCGGTGTCGAAGAAGACGTCCTTCGTGGTCGTGGGGGATTCGCCGGGGTCGAAGTACGACAAGGCGGTCCAGCTCGGCGTACCGATCCTGGACGCGGCCGGGTTCCGGGTGCTGCTCGACGACGGCGCGGAGGCGGCGGCCGCGGTGGCGACCACGCCGGCGCCTGAGGCGACCTGACGCGACCGGACAAATCGAAGCATTTCCAACCCGACGGATCCGACGGCCGACCTGAGCCGTCGGACTGTTAACTTTGCACGTCGGAACGTGGGTTAAAAGGAGCAAATATGACGACGCCGCCGCAGGGACCGTGGGGTCCTGGGCAGCCGGGGGGCCAGCCAGGCGGGCAGCACGGGGGACAGGGCGGCCAGCAGCCGCCACAACAAGGTGGTGGCTGGGGACAGCAGCCACCGGGCCAGGGCGGGTGGGGCCAACGCCCCCAGCAGCCCCAGCAGCCCTCACAGCAGCCCCCGCAGCAGGGACAGCCCGCGCAGCAGCCTCAGCAAGGTCAGCCGCCGCGCCAGGGCCAGCCCCCGCAGCAGGGTGGCGGCTGGGGACAGCAGCCTGGGCGCCAGCAGGACCAGCCCGGCCATCAGCAGCCCAGTCAGCAGCAGCCTGGTCAGCAGGGTCAGCCCGGAGGTGGTTGGGGTCAGTCGCAGCAGCAGGGCGGCGGCGCCTACCAGCAGCAGTCGTGGGGCCAGCGCTCGCAGCAGCAACAGCAGAGCGGTTGGCACCAGCAGCAGGGCGGACAGCCCGGGCAGCCGCAGTGGCAGCCGGGTGATTCGGGCGGCGGCTCCAAGGGGCCGGGCGGGATCAGCAAGGAGAAGCTGCCGCTGATCGTCGGCGGCGGTGTCGTCGGCCTCGTGGTGATCGGCCTGCTGATCTTCCTCGGCGTGCGCTTCCTCGGCGGCGACGACACCCCGGAATCGAACCCGACCACCACCGCGCAGCCGACCGGCGGCGGCAGCCCGACCACCGGCACCAACCAGAACGGTGAGCTCGGCAACGCGACCGGTCAGGCCAAGTCCGCGACCGACAGGCTGCAGAGCAACGGTTTCGGCTGTAGTGACCTGTTCAACACCGGCCAGGGCGCGCACCGCGGCTGCTTCAAGTACGACGGCACCACGGAGGCGGAGGCGGTCTTCCAGTTCAAGCCGGACGGCACCATCATCGCGGTGCGGTTCAAGTCGGCGAACGAGGACAACCTGAACAACGCCAAGGTCGTCTTCGACCAGGTCCTGCAGGCGGTCGGCAACGACACGTTCGGCGGCGACCAGGTGAAGAAGGTCCAGGACGCGGTCACGACCGGACAGAAGTCGCAGAAGGTCGGCAGCACCTGGGGCGAGTTCGAGTTGCGCAACGACGGCGACGCGCTCGAGCTGTCCGGCGGCAAGTCCGGTGAGGACTCGCTGGACCTCCCGCAAAAGACCTTCGACACCACCGAGGCGCAGCTGGTCGCGGCGCTGAAGACGAAGCAGTACGTCTGCACGAGCTCCTGCACCAAGGAGATCGGCAAGTACGGCTCCCAGCGGGTGTACATGTACGCCAGCGAGGGCGAGGGCATCAAGCACATCCAGGTGAGCGCCTCCGGCGACGCCGGGGACGCCAAGAAGGCCCTCACCGCCGGGCTGAACGACACGTTCGGTGTCCTCAAGGGCGGCGATGTCGCGGCGCTGAAGGCGTACGTCCAGGCGCACAGTGACGGGAAGCCGTACGCTTCTTATGTCGCCGGTTGGCGGGTCACGATCAGCGGGACCAGCTCGGACAGCTACTCCTCCCAGCAGGTCGAGATCAAGTACGAGTCGTTCTACGTCTGAGTGGGCACGGAGGCTGGATGAAGTTCCCCCGGGAGAAGCGGGACTCACGGACGGTGGCCAGCCCACCGCCGGAGGCCCTGAAGCGTGTCGACGGTGGTGGGGCCTGGGGCCCCACCCAGTTCGACCTCCCGGACAAGAACGGCAGTAACAGCCAGGCGATCCTGATCGTCGTCCTGGTCGGCGTCGTGATCCTGCTGATCATCGCCGCCCTCTGGCTCCTGGCCTACTTCCAGTTCACGTAAGAGTTCACGTAAAAACGCCCCCGCTCGACGAGCGGGGGCGTTTTTCGGTTCAGCTCACGAAGTAGCGCGGATCGTCACGGCCAGTGACGCCAGGTACGACAGCCGGGCGACCTCGGAGCCGAGGAACTCGGGACCGCCCCGGCGACCGATGACCAGGACCCGGCGCTCGGACTCCAGTGGTGCGGCGACCAGCACCGACTCCGCGAGTCCCTTGTGGTCCGGGGCCTCGAGGGTGCTCGCCTTCTCCATCGGCAGCCAGCGGTCCGCCACCTCGCCGAACTCCGGCGTCGCGCTCGTCTCCAGCGCGACCTTCACCTCGCTGCCGGTGCCGTCGAGCAGCGCGGCCCAGTCCGCGTGCAGCACGGCCGGCGCCTGCTCGACCAGGAGATCGATCGCTTCGGACGGAGCCGACGTCATCTGCTCGACGGCTTCCAGGTCCATGTGCAGTCCGCCACCGGCGCCGTACCGCGAGAACCAGATGACCTCGACGTCCGGTACGCCGTTGCACGCGGAGACCAGGCGGTCGGGCAGCACGCCCGGCGGCAGGTCGACCACGATGTCGTCGACGGCGGTGCCGTTCTCACGCCGGTGCTCGACGATCTCGATGGCGTGGATGTCGGCGTTCACCTCGCCGAGCGCGGTCGCGACGACGCCCAGCGAACCCGGTTTGTCGGGGATGATCAAGCGCAGCAGGAACACCGAACGATCATCTCCCAGCCAAGCACCATGCGCGTAACGCCCTGTCGCCGCCCATGTTACAGAGCGGTAGGTGGGACACGCCCGGGCCTCCGATAGGTGAACTGCGCAGGGGGTGGGAAATCCCGCTTCCGCAGCCCACTAAGCTGACGTCAGTCATGTGTCGACATGACTTACGTCAGCCTCTGCACTTGGGACAGTACATGCCATCGATTACCCGCGAAGAGGTCGCGCACCTGGCGCGACTGGCGCGGATCGAGCTCTCCGACGACGAGCTCGACCACCTTGCGCCGCAGCTCGACCAGATCATCGGACTGGTCGGCCAGGTCAGCCAGGTGGCGGCGGACGACATTCCGCCGACCTCGCACGCCCTGCCGCTGACCAACGTGATGCGCGCGGACGAGAACGTCCCGTGCCTGACGCCCGAGCAGGCGCTCTCCGGCGCGCCTGCGCAGGAGGGGCAGCGCTTCCGGGTGCCGCGGATCCTGGAGGAGGACTGACATGTCTGATCTGACCAGGAAGACCGCGGCCGAGCTCTCGGAGCTGATGACGTCCGGGCAGGCCAGTTCGGTGGAGATCACCCAGGCCCACCTGGACCGGATCGCCGCCGTCGACGGCGACGTCCGCGCGTTCCTGCACGTCGACACCGACGGTGCGCTCGCGCAGGCCAAGGCGGTCGACGAGAAGCGGGCCGCGGGCGAGCAGCTGTCCCCGCTGGCCGGCGTACCGCTGGCGCTGAAGGACGTGCTCACCCAGGAGGGTGTGCCGACCACGGCCGGCTCGAAGATCCTCGAGGGCTGGAAGCCGCCGTACGACGCGACCGTCGTGCAGCGTCTGAAGGCGGCCGGGATCGTGATTCTCGGCAAGACCAACATGGACGAGTTCGCGATGGGTTCCTCCACCGAGAACTCGGCGTACGGCACCACCCACAACCCGTGGGACCTGAGCCGGATCCCGGGTGGTTCCGGCGGCGGTTCGTCCGCGGCCATCGCGGCGTACGAGGCGCCGCTCGCGATCGGCACCGACACCGGTGGCTCGATCCGGCAGCCGGGTGCGTTCACCGGCACGGTCGGGGTCAAGCCGACGTACGGCGGCACCTCGCGGTACGGGCTGATCGCGCTGGCGTCCTCGCTGGACACGCCCGGTCCGTGTGCGCGGACGACACTCGACGCGGCGCTGCTGCACGAGGTGATCGCCGGCCACGACCCGATGGACTCGACCTCGATCAACCAGCCGGTGCCGGCCGTCGTCGAGGCCGCCCGGAACGGTGACGTCGCCGGTCTGCGGATCGGTGTCGTGAAGGAGCTCGGTGGCGAGGGCTACCAGCCGGGTGTCGAGGCCCGCTTCCACGAGGCGGTCGAGCTGCTCACCAAGCTCGGCGCCGAGGTGGTCGAGGTCTCCTGCCCGCACTTCGAGTACGCGCTGCCGGCGTACTACCTGATCCTGCCGAGCGAGGCCTCGTCCAACCTGGCCAAGTTCGACGCGATGCGGTACGGCCTGCGGGTCGGCGACGACGGCACGAACAGCGCCGAGACGGTGACCAGCCTGACCCGCGAGGCGGGCTTCGGCGCCGAGGTGAAGCGCCGCATCATCCTCGGGACGCACGCGCTCTCCAGCGGGTACTACGACGCGTACTACGGCCAGGCGCAGAAGGTGCGGACGCTGATCGCCCGCGACTTCGCCAGCGCCTACGAGCAGGTCGACGTGCTGGTTTCGCCGGCCACGCCGACGACCGCGTTCGCGATCGGTGACCGGATCGACGACCCGATCGCGATGTACAAGAACGACCTCTGCACGATCCCGTCCAACCTGGCCGGCAACGCGGCCGCGTCGTTCCCGTGCGGCCTGGCCGACGAGGACAACCTGCCGGTCGGCTTCCACGTGATGGCGCCGGTGATGCGCGACGACCTGCTGTACAAGGTCGGCGGCGCGCTCGAGGCCGCGCTGGCCGAGCAGTGGGGCGGCGTACTGATGACCAAGGCTCCGGAGCTGGAGGTGACCCGATGACCGTTGCAGACGTTCTCGAGATCGACGACGCGCTGGCGCAGTACGACCCGGTGATGGGCCTCGAGGTCCACGTCGAGCTGAACACGAAGTCGAAGATGTTCTGCGGCTGCCCGACCGAGTTCGGCGCGCCGCCGAACACGCAGACCTGCCCGGTCTGCCTCGGTCTGCCCGGCGCGCTGCCGGTGGTGAACGCGCGCGGCGTCGAGTCCGCGATCAAGATCGGCCTGGCGCTGAACTGCGAGATCGCCGAGTGGTGCCGGTTCGCCCGGAAGAACTACTTCTACCCGGACATGCCGAAGAACTTCCAGACCTCGCAGTACGACGAGCCGATCGCGTTCAACGGCTGGACCGAGGTCGTCGTCGACGGCGAGACGTACCGGATCGAGATCGAGCGCGCGCACATGGAGGAGGACACCGGCAAGTCCACCCACATCGGTGGCGCGACCGGCCGGATCCACGGCGCCTCGCACTCGCTGGTCGACTACAACCGGGCCGGGATCCCGCTGATCGAGATCGTCACGAAGACGATCGAGGTCCCGCCGGCCAAGGCCGCCGCCGTCGCCCGAGCGTACGTGAGCATGCTGCGCGACCTGCTGCTGTCGCTGGACGTCTCGGACGTCCGGATGGACCAGGGCTCGCTGCGCTGCGACGCGAACGTGTCGCTGAAGCCGCACGGTACGACGGCCCTCGGCACCCGCACCGAGACCAAGAACGTGAACTCGTTCCGCTCGGTCGAGCGCGCGATCACCTACGAGATCACCCGGCAGGCGGCGATCCTGTCGACCGGCGGGAAGATCCTGCAGGAGACCCGGCACTGGCACGAGGACACCGGCATCACCACGTCCGGCCGGGAGAAGTCCGACGCCGACGACTACCGGTACTTCCCGGAGCCCGACCTGGTCCCGGTCGCCCCGTCCCGCGCATGGGTCGAGGAACTCCGCGCGACCCTGCCCGAGGCTCCTTCGGTACGCCGGGCGCGGCTGCAGGAGGACTGGGGTTTCACCGATCTCGAGATGCGCGACGTGATCAACGGCAACGCGCTCGAGCCGATCGTGGCGACCGTCGAGCTCGGCGTCACCCCGGCGGCCGCGAAGAAGTGGTGGCTCGGTGAGCTGGCCCGCTCGGCGAACGAGTCGGGTCAGGAGCTCGACGCGCTCGGCGTCGGCCCGGCGCAGGTCGCCGAGGTGCAGAAGCTGGTCGACGACGGCACGCTGAACGACAAGCTCGCCCGGCAGGTCTTCGAAGGACTGCTCGCCGGGGAGGGCACGCCGACGGAGATCATCGAGAAGCGTGGCCTGGCGCTGGTGTCCGACGACTCGGCGCTGATCGAGGCGATCGACCGCGCGATCGCGGCCAACCCGGACGTGGTCGAGAAGGTCAACTCCGGGAAGCCGGCCGCCGCAGGTGCGCTGATCGGCGCGGTGATGAAGGACATGCGCGGCCAGGCCGACGCCGCCAAGGTCCGCCAGCTCCTGAACGAGAAGCTGGGTATCTGACGCTGAACTGGGGGTGCCGCACTGGCACCCCCAGGCTCAGGCCGCGTCGCGGTGTTCCTGTGCCGGCTGCTCGGAGTGGGGAGCGTCCGCGATGACCTCGCGCTCGAGCCGGCCGTCGTCCAGGTCGGCCGCGTCCGCGAGCAACGTCTGCGCCACGGCCAGTTCGTCGGCCGGGCAGCGGACCTCGTACCGCGTCGGGTGGATCTCGGTACTCACCAGGTCCGGGCGGTTGCGGACGAGGCCCCGGAACAGACCCCACAGCGTCCCGACGATGAGGCCGTAGACGAAGCCCCAGACCACGACGGCCAGGCCGTTCAGGGTGGTCTCGGCGACCAGGGTGACGAAGACGGCGGTGAGGATCCCGAGCAGGGCGCCCTGCAACGCACCCGTCGCGGTCATCCGCACGACCGGCACCGCTCTGCGTCTGCTCGCCTGCCGGAGACCGGCGCCGACGACCTCCAGACTCGTCGCGTCCATCCCGTAGCTTCTCAGGTAGTCGACCGTTCGCTGAGCATCCTCGTACCTGCTCACCGATGCGATCACGTTGCTGGGGACGCCAGACGCCTGGCCGGTCGGCATGCCGATCTCCTCCTCAGGTCATGGGTTTCTTCAACAAGTACCAGACGCTGCCGGAGCCGAAACGGTTGACTGCTCAGGACGTGCTGATCGTCACCCGGAGGATCCGGTCGTCGCCGTCGCGGGGCTGACCGCGGCCGTCGGTGTTGGACGTGGTGACCCACAAGGAGCCGTCCGGCGCGACCTCCACCGTGCGCAAACGCCCGTACCGGTTGGTGAAGAACGCCTGCGGCTCGCCGACTCGTTTGCCGTTGGCAACGGGTATCGCCCAGAGCCGCTGGCCGCGCAAGCCCGCCATGAAGATGTACCCGCGCGCGAACGCGATCCCCGACGGTGAGGCCTCCGACGTGGGCCACTGGGCGATCGGGTCGGTCATCCCGTCCAGGTGGCTGATGCCCTCGGCGGCGGGCCAGCCGTAGTTCGCGCGGGGGGTGATCGCGTTCAGCTCGTCCCAGGTGTTCTGCCCGAACTCCGCGGCGTACAGCTGGTTGCCGTCGAACGCGAGGCCTTGGACGTTGCGGTGGCCCTTGGTGATCCAGATCCGGCCGTCCGGGTTCCCGGGGGCGGCCTTGCCGTCGGTGGTGATCCGCAGGATCTTCCCGCCGAGCGAGTTGTCGTCCTGCGAGTTCGGCCGATCCGAGCCGTCGCCCGTTCCGGCGTACAGGTACCCGTCCGGTCCGAAGCGCAGCCGCCCGCCGTTGTGGATCGCCGCCTCCGGGATCCCGTCGAGGATCACCTGCTGGTCGGAGAGCTTCCCGTCCTGGTAGGTGATGCGCGCGATCCGGTTGTCGTCGCCGCTGGAGTAGTACGCGTAGATGTACGGCTTCCCCGGATACCCCGGATCCACCGCCAGCCCCAGCAACCCACCCTCGGACGACGACTTCACGCCGTCCACGGTGCCGACATCGGTCACCCGGCCGTTGACGATCCGCTTGATCGCACCGGCATCCCGCTCCGCCACCAAGGCACTCTTGTCCGGCAGGAACGCCAACCCCCACGGCACCTGAATCCCCGTCGCCACGGTCGACGCCACCGTCAACGCAAGCGTCCCGGCCGGCGCCGCCGTACCCGAAGCCGCCGGCGCCGAAGACGACCCCGACCTACTCGGCGTCGCCTCCGAACACCCACTAACCAACGCCAACGCAGCCACCACCACAGCAGCCCTCCCGCGCACGCCGGCCTCCCTCCACTCGCTCTGGCCCCCAAACTAGCGCCCCGGCGAAGTACCGAAGAACGGGTAGTGGTGGCCCTGGCGGACCGGATCTGAGCCGGCGACGGGCGTGGGCGGCGGCGTGCAAGCCACCCACTACCCGTCCTTCGGTACGCAGTTCATCAGCTGCCCCAGGTGGGACGGAGGGGGAAGTGGGAGTTGCCGCGGTCGTCTGGCTTCACCGCGAGGACCTGGTGGAGTTGGATGGTGTTGTGTTCGAAGCCGGCTCGGCTGGCGGCCAGGTAGAGGCCCCAGATCTTGGCGGTGGCCGGGCCTACCTCGGCGACGGCCTCGTCCCAGTGGGCTACCAGGTTGTCGTTCCAGGCGGCCAGGGTGAGGGCGTAGTGCTCGCGGAGGTTCTCCTCGTGGCGGACCTCGAAGCCGGCGTCCTGGGCCTCGGAGATGATCCGGCCGGAGCCGATCAGCTCGCCGTCGGGGAAGATGTAGCGGTCGATGAACGCGCCGGTGTGCCGGAAGTGGTTGTCCGGCCGCGTGATGCAGTGGTTCAACAGCCGGCCGCCGGGCTTCAGCCGGTCGTGCAGGAAGCTGAAGTACGACGGGTAGTTGCGCACCCCGATGTGTTCGGTCAGGCCGATCGAGCTCACCGCGTCGAAGTCCCGCTCGGGGACGTCGCGGTAGTCCAGGTACCGCACCTCGGCCAGGTCCTCCAGGCCTTCGGCCTTGATCGCCGCGTTCGCCCACTCGGCCTGCGCCGCGGACAGGGTGACGCCGAGCGCCTGGACGCCGTACTCGCGGGCCGCGTGCCGGACCATGCCGCCCCAGCCGCAGCCGACGTCGAGCAGCCGCATCCCGGGCTGCAGGTCGAGTTTCCGCGCGACCAGGTCGTACTTCTCGAACTGCGCCTCCTCCAGCGTCGCGTCCAGCGACGGGTACACGGCGCAGGTGTAGGTCATCGACGGCCCCAGCACCCACTCGTAGAACGTGTTCGACACGTCGTAGTGGTGGTGGATCGCCGACCGGTCCCGCGCCTTCGAGTGCCGCAGCCCCTCGAACGTACGGCGCCACTTCGGCAGGTGCTCCTGTGGCGGGGGCGGCGGCGGCTTCAGGTGACTCCAGCCGAGCCCGCGGAGGATGCGCAGCGCCTCGGCCGCCTTCGGCCGCTGGAGGTGGAACTCGTCGAGGATCAGCCGCATCAGCTGGTACGGGTCGCCGGGGTGGACGCCGGTGATCTCCAGGTCACCCATCACGTACGCGCGGACCATCCCGAGATCACCCGGCGCGGTGAGGATGTAGGACAGCCCACGCTCGGTGGCCAGGTGCAGATGGATCGGCGAGTCGTCGGGGCCGGCCGCACTGCCGTCGTACGCCGTGAACCGGAACGGCAGGCCGCCCGGGAGCACGGTCGTGAGGGCTTCGGCGATCGAAACCTGGGTCGCAAGCGTCGTCATCGGCGCGTCACCACCTTTTCGTAGAGCCCGGTGAGCCGGGCGTTCGGGTCGTACCGTTGTTTCACCGTGGTCAGGGCCGGCACGTTGTAGAGCCGGTCGAAGGTCTCTCGGTCGTAGTAGGCGTCGGAGTACAGCGATTTGTGGCCGCCGAAGTCTGCGACGGCCTGCTCGATCCGGCGGTTCACGTCGCCGTCCGCATCACCGGGGGCGATCGGCACGGTGCCCCAGAAGCCGACGTTCACGTAGATCTCGCCGGGCCGCAGCGGGTACAGCGGCCAGGACTCGGATCCGCGCAGGCGCAGCGGGCACAGCCAGACCGGGCGCATCCCGACATTGGCGTCGAACCAGCGGAGGAACCCGGCCAGCTCGCCGACCGGGATCTCCACGTCCTGGACCACCCGCTCGCGGTCCGGCCGGCCGCGCCTGCGGTTGAGGCGGGCCGCGATCTGGTGCCGGTTCTCGAAGCCGACGATCTTGTGGAACACGTCGCTGCGCCGCCAGCGCCGAGGCCACAGGCGCCGTACCACCGGCTGCTGTGCGCCGAAGGCGGCCGAGCACCAGAACCAGTCGGTGTCCCAGCGCCAAAGGTAGTCGTGCGCGGTGAGGACGTCCTTCGGTCGTTGCCGGATCGAGCGGTAGTAGATCTGCCGGCCGGTGTAGTCGCTGGTCCGGGCCGCGGCGTCGCTGTTCCGCCCGAGCGTGAGATAGGCCTCGGACGGGCTGAACGCGACCCCGTCGACGAAGTGCACCGGCTCGCCCCCGTAGGTGCCGTCAGCAACGATGGCGGTGATCGCCGTAGCCAGGTCGTCGAGCCCGACGCGGACGTGCCTCAGGGCGACGTACGGCGAGATCCGGTCGAGCTCGATCCGCAGCCGGGTCGCGTACCCGAGGGTGCCGTACGAGTTCGGGAACATCCGGAACAGGTCCGCGTGCTCGCCGGTCGGCCGGGCGGTGACGACCTCGCCGGCGCCGGTGAGGATGTCGAGCTCGAGCACGGACTCGTGCGGCAGGCCGGCCCGGAACGACGTCGACTCGATCCCGAGCCCGGTCACCGCGCCGCCGAGCGTGATCGTCTTCAGCTGCGGCACGACCATCGGCGTCAACCCGTGCGGCAGGGTCGCCGCGACCAGGTCCTCGTAGGTGCACATGCCCTGGACATCGGCGGTCCGGGCGGCCGGGTCGACGCTGATCACGCCGGTGAGCTTCGACACGTCCAGCCCTGGGCTGTCGATCTCGGCTCGCGGGCGGAACAGGTTCGAACTGCGCTTCGCCAGCCGGACCGGCTCACCCTGCGGGATGCGTTCGTACGAATCCCGTAGCCGCCCGACGGCCTGATCGTGTGCGACCGTCGCTGCCACATCCGATGTCGAAGGCACCGATCCATGCTACGACGGTGCCCGCGCTGTGGCACGGGAGTTCACACTGTCCGGCGGGCCGAGTAGGTTCGTGGTCATGGCTGATGTGGTGAAGACATGGCTGCCGTGGGAGGACCCGAACGCGTTCCTCGGCGGCGTCCCGGACGGGTTCGACGTGGACTTCTATTCCGGTGCGGAGCGGCCGAAGTCGCTCGACGAGGTGGAGTTCTACGTGCCCAGTTACATGGGCGGCGGGGACGTGTTCGACGTCATCCGGGAGATGCCTTCGCTGAAGGTCGTGCAGCTGCAGACGGCCGGGTTCGAGCACGCCCAGTCGCGGATCGCCGACGGGGTGACCTTGTGCAACGCGCGCGGCGTGCACGACGCGTCCACGGCCGAGCTGGCGGTCGGGCTGATCCTGGCGTCGTACCGGCGGCTGCCGCGGGCCGTCCGTGACCAGGAGAAGGAGATCTGGCCGTCGTCGTACGACGAGGTCGACGACTCACTTGCGGACCGGACGGTGCTGATTCTCGGGTACGGCGCGATCGGCGAGGCGCTCGAGCGGCGGCTGAGCGGTTTC
The DNA here is from genome assembly GCF_056436705.1 of Kribbella sp. NPDC043289. Classification (NCBI taxonomy): domain Bacteria; kingdom Bacillati; phylum Actinomycetota; class Actinomycetes; order Propionibacteriales; family Kribbellaceae; genus Kribbella; species Kribbella sp. NPDC043289. The sequence continues at coordinate 215,529 of NZ_JBWKCB010000007.1, read as the reverse complement.
GAGTGCGAGGTGATCCGGGTCGCGCGGCGCGCGCGGGACGGCGTACACCCGATCTCGGAGCTGCCGGAGTTGTTGCCGCGCGCGGACGTCGTGGTGCTGCTGACCCCGGCGACTCCGGAGACCAAGCGGATGGTGGACGCGAGTTTCCTGGCCCGGTTGAAGGACGGTGCGCTGCTGGTGAATGTCGCGCGCGGTGTCGTGGTGGACACCGACGCGTTGCTGGCCGAGCTCGGGACCCGCCGGATCAGCGCCGCGCTGGACGTCACGGATCCTGAGCCGTTGCCCACCGGACACCCGCTGTGGTCTGCTCCGAACGTACTGATCAATCCGCACCGGGGCGGTGCCTCGACGGCGTTCGCGCCGCGGGTGGCCCGGCTGGTGCGCGCGCAGCTGCAGCGCTACGCGTCCGGGGAGCCGTTGATCAATGTGGTGGCGGGGCCGCCACGGTAGGAGGAGGGACGACGATGTCCGAGGCCGTGCTGCTGATCGGGACCAAGAAGGGGCTCTGGATCGGCCGGAGCGACGCGGGCCGCCGCGAGTGGCGGCTCGACGGTCCGGTGCCGGAGTTCGAGATGCAGAGTGTGTACGCCGTGGGCGTCGACACCCGCGGCGACCGGCCGCGCCTGTTCGTCGGCGGCACCAGTGAGCACTGGGGTCCGGCGGTCTTCCACTCCGATGACGTCGGCGCGACCTGGGCCGAGCCGCCGGAGGGCTCGATCGGGTTCCCCGCCGACGCCGGCGCGTCGCTCGAGCGGGTCTGGCAGATCCAGCCCGCGCCGGCCGCTCAGCCCGGTGTCGTGTACGCCGGGACGCAGCCGTCGGCGTTGTGGAAGTCGACCGACGGGGGAGTGACGTTCGAGCTCGTCCGCGGGCTCTGGGACCACCCGCACCGGTCCGAGTGGGGAGCCGGGTTCGGCGGCCAGGCCGTGCACACGGTCCTGCCGCACCCGACCGATCCGGAGCGGATGAGTGTCGCGATGTCGACCGGCGGCGTGTACCGGACCGCGGACGGCGGCCGGACGTGGGAGCCGGCGAACCAGGGCATCCAGGCGAAGTTCTTCCCCGACCCGTATCCGGAGTTCGGCCAGTGCGTCCACAAGCTGGCCGCGCATCCCGACGTACCGGAGCGGATGTTCGCGCAGAACCACCACGGGGTGTACCGGTCGGACGACGGTGGCGCGATCTGGAAGTCGATCGCGGACGGCCTGCCGTCGGACTTCGGGTTCCCGATCGTCGTGCACCCGCACGAGCCGGAGACCGTGTACGTGTTCCCGCTGGTCGCGGACGCGAACCGGATCCCGACCGAGGCGAAGTGCCGGGTCTACCGCTCGCGTGACGCCGGGTCCACCTGGGAGCCGCTGTCCGCCGGGCTGCCCGCCGTGTCCTACGTGCCGGTCCTCCGCGACGCGATGACCACCGACACCGCGGACCCAGCCGGCGTGTACGTCGGGACGCGGGACGGCTGTGTCTACGCGAGCGCCGACGCCGGCGACAGCTGGGTCGAGGTCGCGCGGCATCTTCCCGACGTACTGACAGTGCGGGCCGCGGTGCTGGGATGATCGCTGTCCGGCTGCCCACGGTCCTGCGGCCGTTCGCCGGCGGGGTCGACTGCGTGCAGGTCGAGGTCGACGGTGCACCGACCGTCGGCGCGGTGTTCAGCGCACTCGAGGCCGCGCACCCGGCGCTCCGCCGGCGCCTCACCGACGAGCAGGGCGCGGTCCGCCGGCACGTGAACATCTACCTCGGCAACGACAACATCCGCGACCTCTCCGGCCTCCACACCCCGCTGTCCGAAGGGGACGAGCTCCTGATACTCCCGAGCGTCGCCGGCGGATAACCCGTAGCGTCGGTCGGCATGAGCACCGTCCTCCTGCTGACCGGCCCGTCGGGTTCGGGCAAGACGACCATCGCCCGGCTCGTCGCCACCGACGCGCCGCGGCCGACGATGCACCTGACCACCGACGAGTACTACCGCGGCATCCGCACCGGCTTCATCGCGCCGTACCTGCCGGGATCCCAGCGGCAGAACGAGGTCGTGGTCGACGCGATCGTCGCGACGGTCGCGGTCTATGCCCGCGGCGGCTACGACGTGGTGGTCGACGGGATCATCGGGCCGTGGTTCCTGCAGCCGTTCCGGGACGCGGCCGCGGCCGGCGGCTGGACGATGTCGTACGTCGTTCTGCGCGCGGACCTCGGGACGACGCTGCAGCGTGGGCAGGCCCGGCCCGAGCCCGAGCTGACCGACGCTGACGCGCTGACCGGTTTGCACGGCGCGTTCGCGCATCTTGGCGCTCTGGAGCGACATGCGCTCGACACGACGCGGCTCGGCGTACCGGAGACTGCTGCGGAGGTTCGGGAAGCCGTTGCTTCGGGCTCCCATCGGCTGAGCGCCAGCGGCTGAGGACACGCTGTCACCATCCGCGGCGGGGGGTTGTGGGCCCGGACCGGGCAGACCTACATTCGCCGGTGGGGGCCGACGGCTGGGCCGTCACCTGGGGGGTGCCCGGGGGAGGGGCGCCCTATGCACGCATTTCTGCACCGGCTCGGTCGCGGCGCGGCACATTTCCACTGGTTCGTGATCGCCGGCTGGGTGGTGATCGTCGTCGGGCTGTTCGTGCTCAAGTCGGCGTTCGGCGGCACCTATGTCAACAACTACACGGTTCCCGGCAGTCAGTCATCCGCTGGTTTGAACATCCTGAACAAGGACTTCACCACCGCCGGCGGGTACTCGGGCTCGATCGTGTTCCATGCGAAGACCGGCACTGTCGCCCAGCAGTCGGCCGCGGTCCAGCAGTCGATGACGGCGTTCGGCAAGCTGCCCGACGTCGTCAGCGCGGTGGATCCGCTCGCGACCTCGCAGACGGCGTACATCTCCAAGGACGGCACGATCGTCAACGCCCCAGTCTCGTTCTCGGTGGTCCCGGCGTCCCTCGACAAGACGTACGTCGACAAGATGGACGCGGCCGTCCAACCGGCCCGCGCGGCCGGGCTCCAGGTCGAGTACGGCGGTGGCGCCGGCCAGATCGGGAAGCAGGCCAACGACCTCCCGTCGGAGGCGATCGGTCTGGGGCTTGCATTGGTGCTGCTGTTCCTGATGTTCCGCTCGATCGTCGCGTCCGCGCTCCCGCTGGTGTCGGCGGTGTTCAGCGTTGGCGGCGGGTTGGCGATCCTCGGTCTGCTCGCGGCGGCCAAGGAGTTCCCGACATCTGCCCCGACTGTCGCGACCCTGCTCGGTCTGGGCGTCGCGATCGACTACGGGCTCTTCCTGGTGTCCCGCCATCGTGAGCAACTCGACGACGGGATGGACGTCGAGGAGTCGGTGGGTCGCGCGGAGTCGACGTCCGGCGCGGCCATCCTGGTCGCCGGCGGGACGGTCGTGATCGCGATCCTCGGGCTGTACGTGTCCGGCGTACCGTTCGTGGGCGCGCTCGGGCTGTCGGCGGCGATCGTCGTTGCCGTGACGGTGCTGGCCGCGCTCACCCTGATCCCGGCGATGCTCGGACTCTCGAAGCTGCTGATCCTGAACCGCAAGGACCGCAAGCACCTCGCCGAAGAACGCGACGTCGAGGACGAACTGCCGGACGAGGCCGCGATCGCCGAACACCGCGCGGAGGAACAGGAACGCCGCGATGCCAAGCACGAGCAGAGCGCGTTCGCCCGCTGGGGCCGCCGGGTCAGCGCCCGGCCGTGGCCGTACGGCATCGCCGCCACGCTCGTCCTGCTGGTGCTGGCGATCCCGCTGTTCTCGATGAACCTCGGCCAGCTCGACGCCGGCACCGATCCCGCCCAGGACTCCAGCCGGAAGGCATACGACCTGGTCGCGCAAGGATTCGGTCCGGGCGCCAACGGTCCGCTGACGGTCGTCGTCCAGCTGCAGTCGGTGAGCCCGAGCGACCGGCAGTCGGTGCTCAACGGGCTCGCGTCGACGCTGCAGAAGGAGGCGGGCGTCGCGGCCGTCCAGACGCCGAGTACGAACAGCGCGGGGACGACCGCGATCATCAACGTCATCCCGACCACGTCGCCGTCTGCGGCCGCGACCCAGGACCTGGTGAACCGGATCCGCGACGACGTATTGCCGAGCCAGAAGGAACCGACGTACGTCGTCGGCACCACGGCCGGGTACGTCGACTTCACCGAGAAGGTCGGCAGCCGGATGATCTGGCTGATCGGCGCGGTGGTGCTACTCGCGTTCCTGCTGCTCACGGTCGCGTTCCGCTCGCTGCTGATCGGGGTGAAGGCGGCGATCCTCAACCTGTTGTCGGTAGGAGCCGCGTACGGCGTGATCGTCGCGGTCTTCCAGTGGGGCTGGGGATCCTCGCTGGTCGGGATCGACGAGAAGGTCCCGATCCCGTCGTTCGTGCCGATGCTGATGTTCGCGATCGTCTTCGGGCTGTCGATGGACTACGAGGTGTTCCTACTGTCCCGGGTGCACGAGGCGTGGATCGCGACCAAGGACAGCCACCGCGCGGTGGCGATCGGGATCGGCGCGACCGCGCGGGTGATCACCACCGCGGCCGCGATCATGGTCGTGGTCTTCCTGAGCTTCGTGCTGGACGACGACCCGACGGTGAAGATGCTGGCGGTCGGTATGGCCGTGGCCGTACTGATCGACGCCAGCATCGTCCGGATGATCCTGGTCCCGTCGGTGATGACGCTGCTCGGCCCGCGCGCCTGGTGGCTGCCGCGCTGGCTTGACCGCATCGTCCCCGACATCCAGCTCGAAGGCGGCGAACCACCGGCACCTCCAGCACGGCAGAAGGTCGGCTCCGCTTCCTGAAGCAGTGCCTGAGATCAGTGCCGGAACAGGCGTACGCCGGTCGCGGACCACCGGATCCCGCGCTCGGCGCACGCGGCCGCGACCTCGTCGGACCGGATCGACCCACCAGGCTCGGCGATGTGCGTGACGCCGTACCGATGCGCCTCGTCGACGTTGTCGCTGAACGGCAGGGCGCCGTCGGACACCATCGTCACGCCGGTGAGTGGTTCGTCGGACTGGCGTGACCACCAGAGCGCGGCCTTCTCACCGGCCAGCCGCGTGCAGTCCACGCGCGACTGCTGACCGGCGCCGATACCGATCGCCATCGCGTCCTTCACCATCACCACGGTGTTCGATTGGGTGTACCGGGCAACGATCATCCCGAGCACGGCGTCGTCCGGCAGATCACTCGGCAGCGGCAGCTCATCGCGCTCCTGCGTCAGCCGCACGCCGAAGATCTCCCGTACTTCCTCAGCCGGTGGCTCGAACTCCGCGTCGACCTCCAGCACCAGATAGGTCCCGCGCTTCTTCGCCGCCAGGATCTCGAGCACGCCCTCGTCGTACCCGGGCGCGATGATCCCGTCCGACACGACCCGCTTCAGCACACCGGCCAGCTCCAGGTCGACCGGGTGCGAGACCGCCACGAAGTCGCCGTACGACGACTTCGGATCGGCGTCCCGAGCTCTCCCGTACGCCTCCGCGACGCTCGCGCCGAGCGCCGCGCCAGCTGGAGAGACGTGCTTGTACGACGCCGCCGCGGGCCTCCCGAACTGTCGCGCGGCCTCCCGCACCAGCTGCCAGCCGGTCAGGGCGTCGAGGATGTTGATGTACGACGGTTCGCCGGACAGCACCGTGAACGGCGGGTGCTCCAGGGTGGCCGCTTGATGAGGGTTCATGCCGTACCGCAGACGCATCGGGACCTCCGAGTCGATCGGAGGCGCCCAGGCGGACGACGCCTTGTGTACTTCGCTCCCCGGTGGTGACCCACCCTCGCCAGTCGCGGTACCGCCAGCCTACTTCGTGGCGCGGACGACCAGCAGCCGCGAGTCCTCGGCGAGCGACTCGCCGTGCCATCCACCGTCGATGGTCACGTCGGCGAAACCAGCGGTCCGGAGATCGGCCAGCAGTTCGTCGGTCGACCGGAAGTACAGGACGTTGCGATAGACCGCGTCGTGCCCGTCCGGGAACACGTTGTGCGCGTCGAACACCACGCGCCCGTCGGCGATCTCGATCAGCTCGAGCCACTCCTTCAAATGCCCGACCGCGGTGTCGCGTTCGCCGTACGTCGCCTCGCTCGTCCACTGCTCCCACGCACGCGCCGCCGGGTTGCGCGACTCGAACGCGAACATCCCACCGGGACGCAACGCGGCGGCGATCGCGTTCACCGACGCCTCGTGTTCCGCGACGTGCATCATCGTGTTGCCGGCGCTCACCACGAGATCGACATCGCCCGTCGGCTGCACCGCGTGATGGTCCCCGTGCACCCAGGTGACGCCGTCGGCGCCTGCTTGCCGGCGCGCATACCCGAGCATCGTCGTACTCGGGTCGATGCCGATCACCACCCTCCCCGGCGCGACCAGCGAGCGCGTCAGCAGGCCGGTCCCGCAGCCGAAGTCCAGCACCTTGCGGGTCCCGTCCGCGAGCGCCTGGTAGTAGGCGTGGTCCTCGCCGGCCGGGTTGTCCAGGTCGTACAGATGCACCAGTTGTTCGTCGCCGTACGGATCGATGGTCACGCCCTGCATGCTAGGGAGCCACTGCACGGTGGACCAATCGAATATGGGAGCCGGTGCGGGGGACGAGCGCCGCACCGGCTCGATCAGGGGTTTCTAGGTGGCGGAGACCCAGCCGTAGATGTCGGCGGGGCGGCCGGCGTCGGCGGCGTGCTTCGGGTCGAAGGGGCCGTGTTTGCTGACCTGGTTGTTCGAGTTGCCCTCGACCGTGGTGATCTTCCCGTCGGTGCCGACGGCAACGACCACGCCGGTGTGGACGCTGGTGTCGGTGTTGTCGGGGCCCGTGCCGTAGAGGACGATGTCGCCGGGCTTCAGGCCGGTGGAGCCGTCGTGGGTGCGGCCCTTGCCCTGGCCCCAGGTGTAGATGTCACCGGTGAAGCCGTAGTTGGGGATGTCGATGCCGGCCTGCCGCCAGGTCCAGGTGGCGAAGTGCGCGCACCAGGACTCGCAGGGACCGTACGGGTTGCAGTTGCTGCCGGGCGGCGTTTCCTGCTGGCCGATTTCGCCGTTGGCCGCGTTCACGATCGTCGTCCGGGTGTCGGCCGCGGACGCCGTCAGCGAGAACGAGCCGAACAGTGCGATCAGCACGGACGCCACGAGCAGTCGTATCGAGAGGCGCATGTGTCACTCCGATCTGGAGAGGGGGCGGTAAAAACCTTGCGGTCTCACCAGATCAGTATGTGACTAACCAACTTCACAGAGCCATCACAGCGTCATTAAGTTACCGACTCGCCATTCCTAAGACAGGTGTCTCAGGAAATGAGACACCGTCGCGCTGAACTTGACCCGGTCGCGGTGTGTCGGCGAATGTTGCCACATGCGATCGATTCTCCTCGTACTTGTGCGGCGCGCCGACTGACGCGACCACTGAGTCGAGCGCGCCCCTTCAGCCAACCCGGCGGAAGGGGTTTTTTGTTGCCAATGCGACTATCCGCGACCCGGAAGCGCAGCGACAACGGCCACAAGCGAGGATGGATCGGTCGCGAAAAGCCAAACAGCCACAGCGTGACAGGACTAGGGAAGGCACTCATGAGTGAGCAGCTGACCGGGGCACAGGCTCTGATCCGTGCACTGGAACATGCCGGAGTCGACACCGTCTTCGGCATCCCGGGTGGCGCGATCCTCCCGGCGTACGACCCGATGCTCGACTCGACCCAGATCCGCCACATCCTGGTACGTCACGAGCAGGGCGCCGGTCACGCCGCCCAGGGGTACGCCGCCGCGTCGGGCAAGGTCGGCGTGTGTATGGCGACCTCCGGACCGGGCGCGACCAACCTGGTGACGCCGATCGCCGACGCGTACATGGACTCGGTGCCGATGGTCGCCATCACCGGTCAGGTGGCCGGTGCCGCGATCGGCACGGACGCCTTCCAGGAGGCGGACATCCGCGGCATCACGATGCCGATCACCAAGCACAACTTCCTGGTGACCGACCCGAACGACATCGCCACCACGATCGCCGAGGCGTTCCACATCGCCTCCACCGGCCGGCCAGGCCCGGTGCTGGTCGACGTGACCAAGGACGCGATGCAGACCCAGGGCGTCGACTTCCAGTGGCCGACCGAGCTCGCGCTGCCCGGCTACCGGCCGGTGACCCGTCCGCACCCCAAGCAGGTGCGTGAGGCGGCCCGGCTGATCGCCGCGGCCGAGAAGCCGGTGCTGTACGTCGGCGGCGGCGTGATCCGTGCCCAGGCCAGCGCCGAGCTGAAGGAGCTCGCCGAGCTGCTCGGGATCCCCGTGGTCACCACGCTGATGGCCCGCGGCGCGCTGCCGGACACCCACGAGCTGCACTTCGGGATGCCCGGTATGCACGGCTCGGTGTCCGCGGTCGGCGCACTGCAGCGCTCCGATCTGCTGATCACGCTGGGCGCCCGGTTCGACGACCGGGTGACCGGCAAGCTCGACTCGTTCGCGCCCGATGCGAAGGTCATCCACGCCGACATCGACCCGGCCGAGATCGGCAAGAACCGCGCCGCCGACGTGCCGATCGTGGGTGACTGCAAGGAGGTCATCACCGACCTGCTGGCCGCGCTGCGCGCCGAGATCGCGAGCGCCGGCCGCACCCCGTCGTACGAGGCCTGGCGCAAGCAGCTCGAGGGCGTGCGCGCCCGGTACCCGCTCGGGTACGACGAGCCGGAGGACGGCACGCTGTCGCCGCAGCACGTGATCCAGCGGATCGGTGAGATCGCCGGCCCGGACGCCGTGTACACCGCGGGCGTCGGCCAGCACCAGATGTGGTCCGCGCACTTCCTGCCGTTCGAGAAGCCCGGTCACTGGCTGAACTCCGGCGGCCTCGGCACCATGGGGTACGCCGTGCCGGCCGCGATGGGCGCCAAGGTCGCGCGGCCGGACAAGACCGTGTGGGCGATCGACGGCGACGGCTGCTTCCAGATGACCAACCAGGAGCTCGTCACCTGCGCGCTGGAAGGCATCCCGATCAAGGTCGCGGTGATCAACAACCAGTCGCTGGGCATGGTCCGGCAGTGGCAGACGCTGTTCTACGACAAGCGTTACTCCAACACCGACCTGCACTCGGCCCGGATCCCGGACTTCGCCAAGCTGGCCGAGGCGATGGGCGGTGTCGGGCTGCGCTGCTCCGACAAGGACTCGATCGACGCCACCATCGAGAAGGCGATGGCGGTCACCGACGCGCCGGTCGTCGTCGACTTCGTCGTGCACCGCGACGCGATGGTGTGGCCGATGGTCGCCGCCGGCGTCAGCAACGACGAGATCCAGATCGCCCGCGACATGGCCCCGACGTGGGAAGGCGAGGAACTCTGATGACGAAGCACACGCTGTCGATCCTGGTCGAGAACAAGCACGGTGTGCTGGCCCGGGTGGCCGCACTGATCTCGCGCCGCGGGTTCAACATCGACTCGCTCGCGGTCGGTCCGACCGAGCACCCCGAGGTGTCCCGGATGACCATCGCGGTCAGCGTGGACGAGCAGCCACTGGAGCAGATCACCAAGCAGCTCAACAAGCTGGTGAACGTGATCAAGATCGTCGAGCTCGAGCCCACGCAGACGGTTCAGCGCGAACTGCTGCTGGTGAAGGTGAAGGCGGACACCCTGACCCGCGGGCAGGTGCTGGAGACCGTCCAGCTGTTCCGTGCGAAGGTGGTCGACGTGGCACCCGACGCGATCACGATCGAGGCGACCGGTAATCCCGAGAAGCTCGAGGCCATGCTCCGGGTGCTGGAACCCTTCGGCGTCCGCGAGCTGGTGCAGTCCGGCATGGTGGCGATCGGCCGGGGCAGCCGCTCCATCTCCGACCGCACGCTGCGGCCGGTCGCGGTGCCGCCGCCGCACGTCCAGTCGGGGCCTCCGACGGTGCAGGCGCGACCCGCCGACCGTGCGCCGCACCCTGCCCCTCCGCACCACCCGGTGCCGGGGCCGCCCCCGGGCCGCACCGCCGCCGCCGTACCGAATCAACACTAAGGAGAAGTGCCGCAAGTGGCAGCTGAAATGTTCTACGACGACAACGCCGATCTGTCGGTGATCCAGGGCCGCCACGTGGCCGTCCTCGGCTACGGCTCCCAGGGCCACGCCCACGCGCTCTCGCTGCGCGACTCCGGCGTCGACGTCCGGGTCGGTCTGCCGGAAGGCTCGAAGAGCCGGGCGAAGGCCGAGGCCCAGGGCCTGCGGGTGCTCACTCCGGCCGAGGCCTGCGAGGAGGCCGACGTGATCGTCGTCCTCGCTCCGGACCCGGCACAGCGCAAGCTGTACAAGGAGGCCATCGAGCCGAACCTGGTCGACGGCGACGCGCTGGTCTTCGGTCACGGCTTCAACATCCGGTTCGGCTACATCAAGCCGCCGGCGGGTGTCGACGTGTTCATGGTCGCCCCGAAGGGCCCGGGTCACCTGGTCCGTCGCGAGTACTCCGAGGGTCGCGGCGTACCGGTGCTGGTCGCGGTCGAGCAGGACGCCACCGGCAAGGCGTGGGATCTGGCGCTCGCGTACGCGAAGGGCATCGGCGGTCTGCGGGCCGGCGGGATCAAGACCACCTTCACCGAGGAGACCGAGACCGACCTGTTCGGTGAGCAGGCCGTCCTCTGTGGTGGCGTGTCGGCGCTGATCCAGGCCGGCTTCGAGACGCTGACCGAGGCCGGGTACCAGCCCGAGGTCGCGTACTTCGAGTGCCTGCACGAGCTGAAGCTGATCGTCGACCTGATCTACGAAGGCGGCATCGCCAAGCAGCGCTGGTCCGTGTCCGACACCGCCGAGTACGGCGATTACGTGTCCGGCCCGCGGATCATCGACGCGTCGGTGAAGGCCCGGATGAAGGAGGTCCTCGGTGACATCACCGACGGCACCTTCGCGGCCCGCTTCATCGCCGACCAGGACGCCGGCGCGCCGGAGTTCGCGGAGTTCCGCAAGCAGAGCGAGTCGCACCCGATCGAGGCCGTCGGCAAGGAGCTGCGGGGCCTGATGGCGTGGGTGAAGTCGCACGACGAGGACTACGTCGAGGGCTCCGCCGCCCGCTGACGTACGACGCAGAAGGCCCGGACCGTCCAGGTGGATGGTCCGGGCCCTTTTGTTTGACACAATGTGTGACGGTTTGCGGTCTGGACAGGTGCTGTATGGGTGATGTTCGGGGGAGGTGACCGGCGGTGGAGGACGGCAGGAACGCGCTGCCGCGGCCGCCTCGGCGGGTTCCGGCGGGCGCCGGCTCGCTGACCCAGCTGGAGGCCGCCCCGAGCCGTCGTCCGGACGGACCGGCGCCGCGGCGGCCGTGGATCTTCGGCCGGATCCTGGCCGGCTTCGTCGCGCTGCTGGTGATCGTCGCGGGTGGTGCCGGCGCGGGCTGGTTCGTCCGCGCGCAGACCGTCCGGATCGACACCGCCGAGGTCCTGAAGTCGGTCGGCCCGGCCACGGTCCGGGTGCTTGCGACGAGCTGCGCGGGGACGGGCGAGGCTTCCGGCGTACTGATCGACAACGGGCGGGTGCTGACCGCGACGTCCGCGGTCAAGCTGCCGCGGGCGGTCGTGATTGTGATGCCGGACGGCCGGATCCGGCGGGCCAACCTGCTCGGCACCAGCACGGACGGTGTCGCCGTCCTGCAGTCGATCGGCGTCAACGGCACCGCGGTCCAGCTGGCGCCCGCCGCTCCGGACCCGAAGGCCGAGCGAGCGCTCGTCGGCTACACCTCGGCCGGTAAGCAGGTCATCAACCCGATCGGTTCCGCCCACGACCCGACGGCGCTGAGCTCCGTCATGAACGCGGCCAAGCTCGGCGGCCCGGTCGTGGACAAGTCCGGCAACGTCGTCGGACTGGTCGTCGGCGACACGGTGCAGGACAGCTCGATCGTCGGCCTCGACAAACTCCGCGGGTACGTCGCCCCGGCGCCGACCGGCATCACCGTCGCACCCGGTGGGACGTGCCCACAGTCGCGCGGTCCGCAGACGGCGATCGCCCCGCAGTTGCAGGTCGCCCGTACGCAGTTGGCCGTCGAGGTGCGAAGCCTGCTCGGTAACTACCTGACCCTGGAGAACCAGCAGGACTTCGGTGGTCTGCAGTCGCTGTACTCCGAGAAGCTGAAGAAGTCGCTCACCGAGGCGCGGGACCGGCGGAGCCACGTGACGTCGTACTTCTTCGATCCCAGGCTCACCGATGTGAGTCCCGACGGCTCGTACGCGCGGATGTCGTACAACGTCCTGTTCGCGTCCGACGCCGACGGCTCCGCGGGCCGGACCTGCAGCCGGATGGACGTGCGGTACCAACTGGTCCGCGAGGACGGCAAGCTGGTGATCGACAGCGCCAGCCCGACGTCGGCCGCTGTCAGTTGCGAGAACGCCTAATCAGACCGGATGAGCGGAGAGTGACCGGCATGCGGGTCCCGGGCATCCGTGGTCGCGCGGACGGGGTACCATCGATCCAGCGGGCACAGCGCGGTGCTCTGTTCATCATGAGCCCCTACCGCTTCTGCAGGAGATTCCTCCATGACTGACGTAACCCGGCCCGTCGTCCTGATCGCCGAAGAGCTCAGCCCGGCCACCGTCGAGGCCCTCGGTCCCGACTTCGAGATCCGCCACGCCAACGGCGCCGACCGCGCCGAGCTGATCCCCGCGATCGCCGACGTCGACGCCATCCTGATCCGCAGCGCCACCAAGGTGGACGCCGAGGCGCTGGCCGCCGCGAAGAAGCTGAAGGTCGTCGCCCGCGCCGGCGTCGGCCTCGACAACGTGGACGTGAAGGCCGCCACCCAGGCCGGTGTGATGGTCGTGAACGCCCCGACCTCCAACATCACCAGCGCCGCCGAGCTCGCGGTCGCGTTGCTGCTGGCGTCCGCGCGCCGGGTCCCGGCCGCGAACGAGTCGCTGAAGAAGGGCGAGTGGAAGCGCAGCAAGTACTCGGGTGTCGAGCTGTTCGAGAAGACCGTCGGCATCGTCGGCCTCGGCAAGATCGGCGTCCTGGTCGCGCAGCGGCTGGCCGCCTTCGGCATGAACGTGATCGCCTACGACCCCTACGTGCAGGCCGGCCGGGCCGCGCAGATGGGTGTCCGGCTCGCCACCCTGGACGAGCTGCTCGCAAGCAGTGACTTCATCTCGGTGCACCTGCCGAAGACTCCGGAGACCATCGGCCTGATCGGTGACGAGCAGCTGCACAAGGTCAAGCCCGAGGTCATCATCGTGAACGCGGCCCGCGGCGGCATCGTCGACGAGCAGGCGCTGTACAGCGCGCTCAAGGAAGGCCGCGTGGCCGGCGCCGGTCTGGACGTGTTCGCGTCCGAGCCGTGCACCGACTCGCCGCTGTTCGAGTTCGAGAACGTCGTCGTCACGCCGCACCTCGGCGCCTCCACCGAGGAAGCCCAGGAGAAGGCCGGTATCGCGGTCGCCAAGTCGGTGCGCCTGGCGCTGTCGGGCGAGCTCGTCCCGGACGCGGTGAACGTCCAGGGCGGTGTGATCGCCGAGGACGTCCGCCCGGGCATCGCGCTGACCGAGAAGCTCGGCCGGATCTTCACCGCGCTGGCCGGTGGCGTCGCGCAGCAGCTCGACGTCGAGGTCCGTGGCGAGATCACGCAGTACGACGTGAAGGTGCTCGAGCTCGCCTCGCTCAAGGGGGTGTTCGCGGATGTCGTCGAGGACAACGTCTCGTACGTGAACGCGCCGCTGCTGGCGGCCGAGCGGGGCCTCGAGGTCCGGCTCGTCACCGACCACGACAGCCCGGAGCACCGCAACCTGATCACCCTGCGCGGCACGCTGGCCGACGGCGCCCAGGTGTCGGTGTCCGGCACGCTGGTCGGCGTCCGGCAGTCGGAGCGGCTGGTCGAGATCGACGGGTTCGACGTCGAGATCGAGCTCGCGGCGCACCTGGCGTTCCTCACCTACGAGGACCGTCCGGGCGCGGTCGGCCAGATCGGCCGGATCCTTGGCGACGCCGACGTGAACATCGCCGGCATGCAGGTCAGCCGGGACCGCAAGGGCGGCAAGGCGCTGGTCGCGCTGTCGGTCGACTCCGCGATCGCCCCGACCGTGCTCGACGACATCACCGAGGCGGTCCAGGCCGCGACGGCTCGTACGGTGGACCTCGAAGCCTGATTCAGGCGAACGACTGATTTACTGAAGGCAGTCAGCCGCCCGCAGGCGCATGGCGGCTGACCAGGGCCCGAGCTCCATAGCTCGGGCCCGCTTCAGTTCCAGCAGCAGTTTCTAGCGCCGAGTCGCGAGCAGTACGGCGGCGTCCGCGGCGACCATCACCTCGACGGTGGTGAACCGCGGGTCCATCAGCCACTCCTGGCGCAGCGTGTCGACGCGGCCCTCGTACATCGGCGGCCAGACCGCGGACGGCGTGAAGTCGTCGAGCACCACGAAGCCGCCGGGCTCGACCACGTCCGCGATCACGTCGCGGGCGGACAGCTTCGCCTCGCGCGCGTCCACGAACAGCAGCGCGAACGGGCCGCGCTCGATCAGTGCGGTCCAGTCGGCCGAGACGACCTCGATCCGCTCGTCGGCGGCGAACAGCTCACCGACCGCCTTCGCGAGCTGCGGATCGCTCTCCGCCGTGACGATGTTCGTCCCGTCGCCGGCGCCGCTGCGCAACCACGCGGATCCGACGCCGCAGCCGGTACCGAGCTCGCCGAGCAGGCCGGTCCTCGAGGCCGCGAGGGTGGCGAGCAACCGACCGGTCTCGTTCCTGGTGGAGCTGACGAATCCGCGCCGGCCGGACAGGCTGAGGGCCGCCGAGACCAGCGGCGGCAGTTCTGGAGGAGCACTCACGGGCTGAGAGTCGCACAGTTCCGGTCCAGCACCAGCACTGAGATCTCACATCTCGGGACAACCTGCCCGCATAGTGGTGAAATAGTCGGACGTGCGAGTAAATTCGTGCGCACCCTGCCACCCACGCCATATTGGGGAGGAGCAGCATGTACGACATGTATCCAGCCAACTGGCCCGCGATCGACGCGCGCGAACGGAAGGCGACCCGCCGTCGCCGTACCACGCGCCCGGCCGGTGATCAGGTCAAGGCTGTCCAAGAGGCCATGAACCGCCGTGACAATGGGGGAGAACCCAAGAAGTGAGCGATCACAAGAACTTCACGCTGGCCGTCGTCCCCGGTGACGGGATCGGACCCGAGGTCACCGCCGAGGCCCTCAAGGTCCTCGACGCGGTCGCCGCGCAGTACGGCGTGACGTTCGAGCGGACCGAGTACGACCTCGGCGCGAAGCGCTGGCACGCCACCGGTGAGACGCTGCCGGACGCCGAGCTGGAGGAGATCCGCAAGCACGACGCGATCCTGCTCGGCGCGGTCGGGGACCCGAGCGTCCCGTCCGGCGTCCTCGAGCGCGGTCTGCTGCTCAAGCTCCGGTTCACCCTCGACCACTACGTGAACCTGCGGCCCTCGAAGATCTACCCGTCCGTCGGCTCCCCGCTGGCGAACCCGGGCGAGGTCGACTTCGTCGTCGTGCGCGAAGGCACCGAGGGCCCGTACGTCGGCAACGGCGGCGCCCTGCGCGTCGGGACGCCGGCCGAGATCGCCACCGAGGTGTCGGTCAACACGGCGTACGGCGTCGAGCGGGTCGTCCGGGACGCGTTCGCGCGGGCCCAGGCGCGGCCGCGCAAGAAGCTCACGCTGGTACACAAGAACAACGTCCTGGTGCACGCCGGCCACCTGTGGAAGCGCACCGTCGACAAGGTCGCCGAGGAGTTCCCGGAGATCACCGTCGACTACCTGCACGTCGACGCGGCGACGATCTTCATGGTCACCGACCCGGCGCGCTTCGACGTGATCGTCACCGACAACCTGTTCGGCGACATCATCACCGACCTGGCGGCCGCGATCAGCGGTGGCATCGGGCTGGCCGCGAGCGGCAACATCAACCCGGACCGGACCGCGCCGAGCATGTTCGAGCCGGTGCACGGCTCCGCGCCGGACATCGCCGGCCAGCAGAAGGCCGACCCGACCGCGGCGATCCTGTCCACGTCGCTGCTCTGCGACCACCTCGGGCTGACCGAGGCCGCGCGGGCGATCGAGGCGGCTGTCGAGGCGGATATCGAGGAGCGTACTGGTGCTGCCCGCAGTACCGGCGAGATCGGCGACGCGATCGCCAAGCGCGCGGCCGGGTGAAGGGCGACTCTCGCATGACCACTTGGCCAAGAGGTACGGTGCGGACATGAGCGCCGATCTGTCTTTCACCGTTGAGCCAACCACCCATCCGGCCAGCGACGACCAGCGCGCCCAGACCCTGGCGAACCCGGGGTTCGGGCAGTACTTCTCCGACCACATGGCGATCGCCACCTGGACGGCCGAGAAGGGCTGGCACGACCCGCGGATCACCGCCTTCGGACCGCTGGAGCTGTCTCCGGCGACCGCGGTGTTCCACTACGCCCAGACGATCTTCGAGGGGATGAAGGCCTACCGGCATCCCGACGACTCGATCCATCTGTTCCGCCCCGAGGCGAACGCGGCCCGGTTCCAGCGGTCCGCGCAGCGGCTCGCGCTGCCGCAGCTGCCGACCGACGCCTTCCTCGACTCGCTGTACAAGCTGGTCGAGATCGACAAGGCCTGGGTCCCGGGCGGTGGCGAGACCTCGCTGTACCTGCGTCCGTTCATGTTCGGCTCGGACCCGTTCCTCGGCGTCCGCCCGTCCAGCCACGTCACGTACTGCGTGATCGCCTCGCCCGCCGGCTCGTACTTCTCCGGCGGTGTGAAGCCGGTGCGGATCTGGCTCAGCGAGGAGTACACGCGGGCGGCGCCCGGCGGCACCGGAGCGGCGAAGACCGGCGGTAACTACGCCTCCTCGCTGCTCGCGCAGGCCGAGGCGATCGAGCAGGGGTGCGACCAGGTCGCCTTCCTCGACGCGGTCGAGAAGAAGTGGGTCGAAGAGCTCGGCGGGATGAATCTGTACTTCGTCCTCGACGACAACACCGTGGTGACGCCGGAGCTGTCCGGCACGATCCTCGAGGGCGTCACCCGGGACTCGATCCTGAAGCTGGTCACCGACCTCGGGCACCACGTCGCCGAGCGCAAGATCTCGATCGACGAGTGGCGCGAGGGCGCGGCCTCCGGCAAGGTGCGCGAGGTCTTCGCCTGCGGCACCGCCGCGGTCGTGACCCCGGTCGCGTCGCTGAAGGGCAAGGACGGCGAGATCCAGATCGGCGACGGCAACGGCGGCCCGGTCACCGCGGCCGTCCGCAGCGCCTTGCTGGACATCCAGTACGGCCGCGCCGCCGACCCGCACGGCTGGATGACCAAGATCTGAACCGCTCCTGATGTCGTGTGCGCGGCCTCCCCGGGGATGCCGTTCGACACTTCTCGAGCGTCGTTTCACAGGATCTTTTCAGGTCTGGGGGTTGGACCGGTGGTCGCTGTCCGCGGGCCGGGTTCGATAGGGTCGGGCGCCATGAGCAGCTTCCCGGACGACGTCGAGGCCCACTACGCGGAGCTCGCCGAGCGCCGCGGCTGGCCGGCCGAGACCGTCGCCGCGATCCGGTCCACCGTCGAACTGATCCGCGACCTGGACCGCGGCACCGCCCCACGCACGTACGGCGCCGTCGCCGACGACCACGGGACCGACTGGCTGTACGAGGCGGTCTGGCACGAGCGCGAGTGGGTCGTCATCCGGCAACTCGGCGTCGGCGAGGACGGTGAGACCACGCGGTACTGGTGGCAGCGCCTCGAGGACGACGAGGGCATCCTCACCGACCAGGCCCTCGACCGCGAGGAATGGGGCCTCCGGCCCCTCACCCGCGAGGACTTCTACACCGCCTGGGACGACCCGGGCTGGTCCCTCACCGCCTGACGGGACTGGAGCGGGCGCTGCAGTACTGGTCGGCGTACTGAATGTTCGTGATGCGAGACGGCGCCGTTACCGAGCGGTGATTCTGTGGCAGACTGCGAAACGTCATGAAGCACTATCGGGTGATTATTCGCTAGGCGCGCTCAGCAAGCTGTACCTGAGCGCGCAGACCTCTCGCACCTTGCGGGGGGTTTTTTGTTTGCCCGACAGACCCCTTCCGGAAGGCCGACCATGAGCATCTCGGACGATTTCCACGTCTACGACACCACCTTGCGCGACGGCGCGCAGCAGGAGGGTCTGGCGCTGTCCGTGGCCGACAAGATCGCGATCGCGCAGTACCTGGACGATCTGGGGGTCGGGTTCATCGAGGGCGGTTGGCCGGGCGCGGTGCCGAAGGACACCGAGTTCTTCGAGCGGGCGAAGACCGAGCTGCACCTGCGGAACGCCACGTTCGCCGCGTTCGGCGCGACCTGCAAGCCGGGGAACGGTGCCGCCGACGACCCGCAGGTGGCCGCGCTGCGGGACTCCGGCGCGGACGTCGTCACACTCGTTGCCAAGAGCCACGATGCACACGTCGAGCGGGCGCTCCGGACGACCCTCGACGAGAACCTGCGGATGGTCGCCGACACGGTCCGGCACCTGCGGGAGAACGGTCAGCGGGTGTTCCTCGACACCGAGCACTTCTTCGACGGCTACCGCGCGAACCGGGCGTACGCGCTCGAGGTAGTACGGGTCGCCGCCGAGGCAGGCGCCGATGTCGTGGCCCTCTGCGACACCAACGGCGGGACGCTGCCGAGGGAGCTCCAGGAGGTGGTCCGGGACGTACTGGAATCCACCGGGGCCAGGCTCGGCATCCACTGCCACAACGACGCCGGCTGCGCGGTGGCGAACTCGATCGCCGCTGTCGAAGCCGGCGTCACGCACGTCCAGGGCACGATCAACGGGTACGGCGAACGCACGGGCAACGCCGACCTGCTGGCGATCGTCGCGAACCTGGAGCTGAAGCGCGCGCTGCAGGTGCTCCCGGAAGGCAAGCTCGCGGAGTCGTTCCGGATCGCCCACGCGATCGCCGAGGTGACGAACGTGCCGCCGTCGAACCGGGCGCCGTACGTCGGTCTGTCCGCGTTCGCGCACAAGGCCGGTCTGCACGCCAGCGCGATCAAGGTGGACCCGGATCTCTACCAGCACACGGATCCGGCGCGGGTCGGCAACGACATGCGGATGCTGGTGTCGGAGATGGCCGGCCGGGCGAGTGTCGAGCTGAAGGGCCGCGAGCTCGGGTTCGACCTCGGGAACGACCGGGATCTGGTCAGCCGGGTGACCGATCGGGTGAAGGAGATGGAGAGCCGCGGGTACACGTTCGAGGCAGCCGACGCGTCGTTCTCGCTGCTGCTGACCGAAGAGGTGACCGGGCAGCGGGCGTCGTTCTTCGACGTCGAGTCCTGGCGGGTGATCACCGAGTCGCGTGCCGACGGCGAGGCGGTGTCCGAGTCGACCGTGAAGCTGGTCGCCGGCGGTGAGCGGGAGATCGTCACGGGCGAGGGCAACGGTCCGGTCAACGCGCTCGACCACGCGCTGCGGACCGCGATCGAGCGGGCGTACCCGGTGGTGAACAAGTTCGAGCTGGTGGACTACAAGGTCCGCATCCTCGACCAGGGACACGGCACGGACGCGGTGATCAGAGTTCTCATCGAGACCGCCGACGGCGAGGGGTCGTGGGTGACGGTCGGCGTTGGGCACAACATCGTCGAGGCGTCCTGGGAAGCGCTGGTCGACGGCATGACATTCGGTCTGCTGCGTCACAAGGAGGTCGTCCGATGAGCCTGCTCGCCGTCCAGCGAACGGTGACCGTCTTCACCGCGCGCGTGGTGGAGGTGGAGGGGATGCTGGCCCGCATCGCCGTGCTGCTGAACCCGTACGACGTCCGCGAACTTGCCCTGTCCCTGGACGCCGGCGAGCTCCGGGTCGTCGTCGAGGGCAACGGTTTCGACGCCGGGCGGGTGGCCGCGCGGCTCGCGAAGGTGATCGGCGTCCTCGAGGTGACGATCAGCTGAGCCCCGCGTAGTGCGCGAGGATCGCGGCCTGGACGCGGTTGGTGAGCTGCAGTTTGGCCAGGATCCGGCTGACGTGGCTCTTCACAGTCGCCTCGCTCAGGTACAGCCGCTCGGCGATCGCGCTGTTGGCGAGTCCGTCACCGACCGCGGCGAGTACCTCGCGCTCCTTGTCGGTCAGCACCTGAAGCCGCAGTACGGCGTCCTCGCGCCGCGGATCGGCCGCACCGGTGAAGCGGCGCAACAGCCGCCGGGTACGGCATCCGGATGTCTATCAGGACGACGTCCGGCCGATGCAGGCGGACCTCGTCGACGGCCTGGCGCCCGTCCTCCGCCTCGCCGACGGCCTCGATGTCGTCGGGCGTTGCATCCTCCCGACCCTCAAGCGCCGCCGCACGCGCTAATGACAGTCTGAACTGATCAGTCTGGACTGATGAGTTATGGTGGGCGGTATGGAGATCTCAGCGTCCGCGATGCGTGCGGCGAGTGAGGTGCGGGTTGTGTTCGGGCGGGTCAAGCGGCAGTTGAAGGCGCTTGCGGACATCGACGACCTGACGCCGTCGCAGTCCTCGGTGCTCAGCCGGCTGGACAAGGACGGACCGGCGTCGGCCAGCGTGCTCGCCGGCGCCGAGCGGGTGCGGCCGCAGTCGATGGCGGCGATTATCGCGGCCCTGCGCGCGGCCGATCTGATCGAGCGGCATCCCGATCCGGAGGACGGCCGGCGGCAGGTCGTGTCGCTGACCTCCAAGGGCCGGCGCCGCCTGCAGGGCGACCGCAAGGTGCGGCAGGAGTGGCTGGCGCAGACCTTGCAGGACCACTGCACCGAGGCCGAGCGGCAGACCATCATCCGGGCGCTGGCGTTGCTCGATCACGCCGTCGAGGCGGCCGGGCGTTGACGGAGCAGCGCTTCGACCGGCGCCTGATCGCGCCGATGATCGTCGGTTCGTCGCTGAACCCGATCAACTCGTCGATGCTCGCGGTCGCGCTGATCCCGATCGGCGCCGCGTTCGGCGTACCGCCGTCGGAGACCGCGTGGCTGGTGACCGGCCTGTACCTCGCGACCTCGGTCGGTCAGCCGGTGATGGGCCGGCTCGTCGACCTGTTCGGTCCGCGACCGCTCTACCTGATCTCGACCGCGCTCGTCGGCGTCGCCGGTCTGCTCGGCGCGCTGGCCCCGAACCTCGGCGTACTGATCCTCTCCCGCGTCCTCCTCGGTCTCGGTACGTCGGCGGCGTACCCGGCCTCGATGTCCTTGATCCGCAGCGAGGCCGACCGCACCGGGATGGAGACACCCGCGGTCATCCTGAGCAGCTTGTCGATCGCGAACCAGGTGATCGCGGTGATCGGCCCGACGCTCGGCGGCCTGCTGATCGGGCTCGGCGGCTGGCATCTGATCTTCACGATCAACGTCCCGCTGTCGGTGATCTGTGTGGTCCTCGGCGCGCTCTGGCTCCCGCGGACACCGCGCTCCCGCGTCGCCGGGCAGATCGACTTCGCCGGCATCGCGCTGTTCGCGTCGACGCTGGTGTCGGCGATGCTGTTCCTGATGAACCCGCAGGTCTCGCGGTGGTATCTGGTGGTGCTCGCGCTGGGTCTCGGGGTGACGTTCGTGATCACCCAGTTGCGGATCGTTGCCCCGTTCATCGATCTGCGGGTGCTCGGTGGCAATCGGCCGCTGATGCTGACGTACGCGCGCCAGGTGCTCGCGTTCGTCGGCGCGTACTCGTTCCTCTACGGCTTCACCCAATGGCTCGAGGAATCACGCGGCCTGAACGCGTCCTCGGCCGGTCTGCTCCTGCTGCCGCTGTCCCTGGCCGCGGTCCTGTTCACCGCGCTCACCGGTCGCAGCCCGCGGATCCGCGGCAAGCTGATGGCCGGTTGCGTCTTCCTGATCCTGGCCGCGGCCGCACAGCTGCTGGTCGGCCCGAGTACGCCGATCTGGATCCTGGCCGTGGTCGGCGTGATCGCGGGCATCCCGCAGGGCCTGAACAACCTGGCCAACCAGACGGCCCTGTACCAGCAGGCCGATCCGGCCCGGATCGGCTCGTCCGCGGGCCTGCTGCGCACTTGCGTGTACGTCGGTGCGCTGATCTCCGCGGCGGCCAACGCGCACTTCTTCCAGCACGGCGCGACCACGGCCGGACTGCACGACATGGCGATCTTCCTGCTCGTCGTGTCCGGTCTGCTCGCGCTGGTCACGTTCCTGAAACTCCCTGAATAGAGAGGTCCCTCCGTGTCCGTCACCACCCTTGACCCGAAGACCGCCCTGGTCGTCATCGACCTTCAGAACGGCGTTGCCACCATCCCGGGCGAGCCGCACGCCACCTCCGACGTGATCAGCAGGAACGTCGAACTCGCCGACGCGTTCCGCAAGCACAACCTGCCGGTGGTCCTGGTCCGAGTCAGCTTCGCCGCCGACGGTGGGGACCGGCTCACCGGCCGCACCGAGCGTCCGGCCCGCTCGGCCGGCGGGACGATGCCGCCCGGCGCCGACCAGATCGTCGACCAGTTGGCGGGGAACGCCGACGACATCATCGTGACCAAGCGCAACTGGGGCGCCTTCCACGGCACCGATCTGGACGTCCACCTGCGCCGCCGCGGCATCACGCAGATCGTCCTGACCGGCGTCGCCACCAGCATCGGCGTCGAGTCGACAGCGCGCGCTGCGTACGAGCACGGGTACCACGTCACGCTCGCCACCGACGCGATGACCGACATGTCCGCCACCGCCCACGAGAACTCCCTCACCTGGATCTTCCCCCGCCTCGGCGAGTCCGGCACCACAGCGGAGATCCTCGAACTGCTCGGCTGATCTTTGGTTAGTAAGGTTTACTAATAGTTGCAGTCGGGCTAGCTTGCTGTCTCCGCCCCAATCGCAGGAGGCAGCCATGCGACTGCACCGCCCACTCCTTCTCACCCTGGCACTGACGCTGGTCGCGGCGTCCGCCGTACTGTTCGCCGCCCAGACCAGTACGGCGGCGCCGCCGACGTTCAAGCACCCCGGCGTCCTCGTCGACAAGGCCCAGCTCGACTTCGTGAAGCAGCAGGTCAAGGCCGGCGCCCAGCCACAGAAGGCGGCGTACGACGCGATGAAGGCCAGCTCGTACGCCGCCTTGTCGTACACCCCGAAACCGCGCGCGATCGTCGAGTGCGGGTCCAGCTCGAACCCCAACTACGGGTGCTCCGACGAACGCAACGATGCGCTCGCTGCGTACACCCACGCGCTGCTCTGGTATGTCACCGACGACGATCGCTATGCCAAGAAGGCGATCGCGATCATGGACGCGTGGTCCGCCGTACTGAAGGACCACACGAACACCAACGCCCCGCTGCAGACGGGCTGGTCCGGCGCCTCGTTCTCGCGGGCCGGTGAACTGATCAAGCGCACGTACGGCGGATCGTGGTCGCAGCGCGGCCGCTTCGAGAAGATGCTGCGCGACGTGTACCTGCCCGAGGTCCGCAACGGCGCCGGCTGCAAGAACGGCAACTGGGAACTGATCATGACCGACGCCGCGATCGGGATCGCCGTGTTCCTCGACGACCGGGCCGCGTTCGACAAGGCGGTCAGCATCTGGCGCGGCCGGCTGCCCGGGTACGTCTACGAGACCACCGACGGCTCGTACCCGAAGGCGCCGTCGACCTGCTCGTCGAAGGACACCCGCGAGGAGATCGTCGACTACTGGCAGGGCCAGTCGACGTTCTCGAACGGACTCGCCCAGGAGACCTGTCGGGACTTCGGGCACACCGGCTGGGGCCTCACTGCCGCCACCCACGTCGCCGAGACCGCCTACCACCAGGGCGTCGACCTGTACGCCGAAGCGGGCAAGCGACTCACTGACGGCTTCTACTTCCACACGCGGCTCGAGAACGGTGCGCCGACGCCGTCGAACCTCTGCGGAGGGACGGTGAAAAAGGGCCTCGGGGCGGTCACCGAGATCGTCTACAACCACTACCACAACCGGCTCGGCCAGCAGCTGCCGACGACGCTGCAGTACACCGAGAGCAAGCGGCCGGCCGGCGCGAACTATTTCTTCGCGTGGGAGACGCTGACCCACGCGGACAATCCGCGCTGAATCGATTCCCAAGGGGGGTGGTGAGGGGCTAGCGTCGCGGGCATTCCTGACCTGGAGGGGGTTTCGATGGGGCTGACTGATCGCGAGCGGGCCGAGGTGGACTCGGCCAATGCGTCCGGTAAGCAACCTGTGGTTTTCGTGCACGGGCTCTGGCTGCTCTCGAGCAGCTGGGACCGGTGGCGGCGGTTGTTCGAGGAGAACGGGTACAGCACGGTCGCTCCGGGGTGGCCGGACGACCCGGAGACGGTCGCGGAGGCGCGCGAGCACCCGGAGGTTTTCGCACACAAGATGGTCCAGGCGGTCACCGATCACTACCTGGACGCGATCGGCGGCCTGGACCGGAAACCCGCCGTGGTCGGGCACTCGTTCGGCGGGCTGATCGCCCAGAAGATCGCCGGCGAGGGAGCGTCGGCCGTGACCGTGTCGATCGACCCGGCGCCGGGTCGCGGCGTACTGCCGCTGCCGGCGTCGGCGTTGAAGTCCGGGTCGCCGGTCCTCGGCAACCCGGCGAACGCGCGGCGCTCGGTCACGCTGAGCTTCGACGAGTTCAAGTACGGATGGGCCAACGCCCTCGACGAGGACGAGGCCCGGCAGTTGTACGACGAGTTCCATGTGGCGGCGTCCGGCGTACCGATCTTCCAGGCCGCTGTCGCGAACCTGAACCCGTTCAGCGAGACCAAGGTCGAGTACAAGGCCGAGAACCGCGGGCCGATCCTGCTGGTGTCGGGGGAGAAGGACCACACGGTGCCGCACGCGATCACGCACGCGGCGTACAAGCAGCACGCGAAGAACTCCGGCATCACCGAGTTCGTCGAGCTGCCGAACCGCGGGCACTCGCTCGTCATCGACCACGGCTGGGAAGAGGTCGCCCGCACCGCACTCGACTTCATCCAGAAGCACGGCCCGGAGTGAGCTGCCCGGAGTGAGCTGCCCGGTGTGAGTTGCCCGGAGTGAGTTGAAGGAAGGCCCGCGGAGCGGCGAGTTGCACCGCGGGCCTTCCGGATCGGGGTGTCAGTCCCAGCTGAGTCCGCTGGAGGACTGGTACTCGATCACTCTGGTCTCGAAGAAGTTCTTCTCCTTCTTCAAGTCCATCACCTCTGACATCCATCCGAAGGGGTTCCGCGTTTCACCAAACAGCGGAGAAATTCCGATTTGTTCCGCTCTGCGGTCCGTGATGAACCGCATGTACTGCTCACAGAGGTCCGCGGTGAGGCCGAGCATGCCGTTCGGCATCGTCGCCCGGCCGTACGCGACCTCCAGCTCACAGGCCTCGGCGAGCATCTGCCGGACCTCGGCCTGGAAGGCGGCCGTCCACAGGTGCGGGTTCTCCTGCTTGATCTGGTTGACGCAGTCGATGCCGAAGTTCAGGTGGATCGACTCGTCGCGCAGGATGTACTGGTACTGCTCGGCGATCCCGACCATCTTGTTCCGCCGGCCGAGCGACAGGATCTGCGCGAACCCGGTGTAGAACCACATGCCCTCGAAGACCACGTAGAACGCGATCAGGTCGCGCAGGAACGCGGTGTCGGCCTCCGGTGTCCCGGTGCGGAAGTCCGGGTCCTCCAGGTGCTGGGTGTACTTCAGCGCCCACGCGTCCTTGTCCGAGATCGACGGCACCTCGCGGTACATGTTGAACAGCTCGCCCTCGTCGAGACCGAGCGACGTACAGATGTACTGGAAGGTGTGGGTGTGGACGGCCTCCTCGAACGCCTGGCGGAGCAGGTACTGCCGGCATTCGGGGTTGCTGAGCTGGCGGTAGACCGCGAGGACGATGTTGTTCGCGACCAGGGACTCGGCCGTGGCGAAGAAGCCGAGGTTGCGCTTGAGCATGAGCCGCTCGTCCTCGGTGAGGCCGTCTTTGGCCCCTGATGGACGCCGCCACAAGGCGATGTCGGCCTGCATGGACACCTCGGTCGGCATCCAGTGGTTGTTGCAGGCCGCGAGGTACTTCTCCCAGGCCCACGTGTACTTCAGCGGGAGGAGCTGGTTCACGTCCGCGCGGGAGTTGATCATCGCCTTGTCGGCGACCTCGACACGGGCCGCTCCGATCGACAGAGAGCTCACTGGCAGGCCTCGCAGTCCGGGTCGTCGAGGGAGCACACGGCTCCGGTGGGCTCAGTGAGAGCAACGGGTACGGCGTTGAGCCGGCCGTCGGTGCCTTGAAGCGTGGATTTCTCCACGTGGGTTGCTGACTGGGAACGCAGGTAATAAGTCGTCTTGAGGCCAAAGCGCCACGCTGACCGGTAAAGCTCATCCAGCGCGCGGCCGGACGGTTTCGCCATGTAGAGGTTCAGCGACTGCGCCTGGTCGATCCACTTCTGCCGCCGCGACGCCGCCTTCACCAGCCAGAGCGGGTCGATCTCGAACGCCGTCGCGTACAGCTCACGCAGATCGGCCGGGATCCGGTCGATGCCGGCCAGCACACCGTCGTGGTACTTCAGGTCCGACACCATCACCTGGTCCCACAACCCGCGGTCCTTGAGGTCGGCGACGAGGTACGGGTTCGCGATCGTGAACTCACCGGACATGTTCGACTTCACGAACAGGTTGCTGTACGTCGGCTCGATCGACTGGCTCACGCCGGAGATGTTGGAGATCGTCGCGGTCGGGGCGATCGCCATCACGTTCGAGTTCCGCATCCCGTCGCGCAGTACCTTCGCCCGCAGGGTGTCCCAGTCCAGCCGGGTACTCCGGTCGATGGTCACGTCACCGCCGCGCGCGGTGTGCAGCAGGTCGAGCGAGTCGATCGGCAGGATCCCGAGACTCCACAGCGATCCGTCGTACGACGAGTAGCGGCCGCGCTCGGCGGCGAGATCGCTGGACGCCTCGATCGCGTGGTAGCTGATCTGCTCCATCGAGCTGTCGGCGAACTCGACCGCGGCCTCGGAGGCGTACGGGACCCGGAGCGTGAACAGCGCATCCGCGAAGCCCATCAGACCGAGGCCGACCGGCCGGTGCCGCTGGTTGGCGCGCTCCGACTCCGGCGTGGTGTAGAGGTTCACGTCGATGACGTTGTCGAGCATCCGGACCGCTGTCCTGACGGTGTCCCGGAGCAGGTCGTCGTCCAGGCCGGTGTCGGTCAGGTGCGCGACCAGGTTGACCGAGCCCAGGTTGCAGACCGCGGTCTCCTCGACCGTGGTGTTCAGGGTGATCTCCGTGCACAGGTTCGACGAGTGCACGACACCGCTGTGCTGCTGCGGTGAACGCAGGTTGCAGGCGTCCTTGAAGGTGATCCACGGATGCCCGGTCTCGAACAGCACGGTCAGCATCCGGCGCCAGAGGTCAACCGCCTTGACCCGCTTGAAGGTATGGATCTCGCCACGATCCGCCGCCTCCTCGTACGCGCGGTACGCATCGGCGAACGCGGTGCCGTAGAGGTCGTGCAGATCCGGCACCTCGTCCGGCGAGAACAACGTCCACTCACCACCGGCCTCGACCCGCTGCAGGAACAGGTCCGGCACCCAGTTCGCGGTGTTCATGTCATGCGTACGCCGCCGCTCGTCCCCGGTGTTCTTCCGCAGATCCAGAAACTCCTCGACGTCGATGTGCCACGTCTCCAGATACGCACACACCGCGCCCTTACGGCGCCCGCCTTGGTTCACCGCGACCGCGGTGTCGTTGGCAACCTTGAGGAAGGGGACGACGCCCTGGGACTCGCCGTTGGTGCCGCGGATGCGGGCGCCGATGCCGCGGACCGGGGTCCAGTCGTTGCCGAGGCCGCCGGAGTACTTGGCGAGGAGGGCGTTGTTGCGGATGCCGTGGAAGATGCCGGCCAGATCGTCCTCGACCGTGGTGAGGAAGCAGGACGACAGCTGCGGCCGGGTGGTGCCGGAGTTGAACAGCGTCGGCGTCGACGACATGAAGCGGAACGAGCTGAGCAGTTGGTAGAACTCGATCGCCCGCGCCTCCCGGTCGTCCTCGCGCAGCGCCATCCCCATCGCGACGCGAAGGAAGAAGGCCTGCGGCAACTCGTACCGCACTTTGTCGATGTGCAGCAGGTAGCGGTCGTGGAGCGTCTGCAGCGCGAGGAACGTGAAGGTCAGGTCGGCGTCCGGATCGATGGCCTCGGCGAGCCGCTCGAGGTCGAACTCGGCGAGCCGGGGGTCGAGCTGCCCGGCCTCGATCCCGACCCGGATGTACCGCGGGAAGTAGTCGGCGTACGCCGCGGTCATGTCGGCCTGGCTGGCCTGCCGGGGCTCGCCGTACACGCGGCCCAGCGTCTCGCGGCGGATCCGGTCCAGCAGGAGACGTGCGGCGGCGAAGCTGTACTGCGGCTCGGTCTCGACGTACGACCGGGCGGCCATCACCAGCGCGAGCTCGACCTCGTGCTGCGCGATGCCGTCGTAGCAGGCGCCGAGGGTCTCGTTCAGGATCAGTTCGGGGTCGACCGCGTCGAGACCGGCAGCTGCCTCGGCGACGACCACTTGGAGACGATCGACGTCTAGCGGGGACCGGGTGCCGTCGGCGGCGCGGACGGACGGCGCCGGCTTCTCGGTGACGCCGGACGCGTCGGCGGGGGTGCGGGCCTTGGTCCGCTCCTCGCGGTACAGGACGTAGGCGCGGGCGACCTGGTGCTCGCCGGCGCGCATCAGCGCCAGCTCGACCTGGTCCTGGATGTCCTCGACCTGCACGCTGCGCCGCCCGGACAGCGAATTCAGACCGCGGCTGGTCAGGGCACCGACGACCCGGCCGGTCAGGTCGGTCACCAGGTCGCGGACCCGGTGGGTGGCGGCCGCGTCGGCGCCCTCGACAGCGAGGAACGCCTTCGTCACGGCGACGGAGATCTTGGTGGCGTCGAACGGAGTACTGCTGCCGTCGCGACGGACGACGGTCAGCTCGATCTCCCGGTCCGTCGCCACAGAGGCTGACGATGAGGAAGCAATGGTCACAGGTGTGCGCTCCAGAAGTGTTCGGAGACCCGGCACCACGCGAGCAGGCGCACGACGAGACGGCAGCACCGGCCGGTACCACTGCCCGTCACGCCCTGCGACCCACCCGCGAGATCTCGGACCGCGTGTACCGGCGGTACACGCACCGGTGGCAGGTATCCGGACTCGCGGACGCAGCTGGACGTCACGACCGCTCACCGTTGCGGGGCAGTTCCGGACTCGCACCGGATTCCCCTGTTGCCTCGAGATGAACAACATGTTGTGTCGTCGACCATCCCGAACCACCAGCAGTAGTGATGCTAAGTCGGAACATCTAGATCTTGTGGTAGCGCCACGCCGCGTGTCGCACATCTTGTGGTCCTCACGCCGCGACCGCATACAGATCCTGGAGCGTCATGATCTCGGAGCCGTGATGGATCAGCTCGCGATTGAGGCGCAGTACGACGTGGCCGAACGGCTCGGCCGCGTCGAGTTCGTTGGCCTGGCTGAGGCCGACCGTCGTCACCGCGTCCTCGTCGAGGCCGGCGATCGCGTCCTGCCAGGCCTCGACCCAGTGGGTCAGCCAGGCGACCGCATCCCGCGCGTTGCCGTGCAGGGTGATGTCCGCGCGGCCCTGCCGGCTTTCGCCGAACGTCCACTCCCAGCGCTCGAAGAACGTCTCGGTCAGGTGCGCGATCAGCCAGGCGATCGTCCGTGGGCCGCGATGGTCCGGCTCGTCCGGCCATTGCGCGACCCATTCGCCGGACCCGAGTGCGCGGAAGTGTCCTGTGTAGTGCCGCCGGACGACGGTGAGCGCCTCGCTGCTCGGGCGCCAGAAGTACTGCTCGTCGGTCAGCCGGGCCAGCCGGCCGGACAGGACCATCCAGCTGAAGCCGAGCTGGCCGCGGACCATGGCCATCGCCGATGGCCTGTGCAGGATGTCCCAGTCGAACGGCTCCGGCATAACAGCTCCCCTGTACGATCGAACATATGTTCGAATTCTTGCTCCACAGGGAACGGAAAGTCAAACCACCTAGCGTGTCGGTCGTGGCCTCGACGGAACGGGTCTGCTAGGCGGCTCGATCTGCGTGTCCGCGGCCGGGCTCGCGAAGCGGCGCTCGAGCAGCGTGAAGGCGTCGATCAGCTCGGGCGCCTCGTAGACGCGGTTCCGCCGGCCGTCGGTGACCTCGCGCAAGATCCGCGCCTCGACCAGTCGGGCGAGGCCCTGGTTGGCGGCCTGCTGCGAGCGGTCGATGAGCTGCGCCGCGGCGGCGAGTGTGAGGACGGGTGCGGCCGGCAGGGCCTCGATCAACAGCTCGGTCGCCGAGCCCGCGCGGACCGGCGCGGCGCGTTCCCGCCAGGACGCCTTCAGATCGACGGCCGTCTGCTCGAAACGGGCGGCCTCCGCGGTCGCGTGCGTACAGGCCAGCGCGAACATCCGCAGCCACGGATTGGCGGCCGCGCGGGCCTTCGCGGTCGTCGAGCGCCCGACGTACCGGAAAGCGGTCAGGGTGTCGACGTACTCCGTCGCGTGGGTGGCGAGCGCCAGTGAGACCGGCGGCACCGTGCGCGTCACCAGGCCGTCGGCACGCAGGATCAGGTGGATCAGGGCCCGCCCGGTCCGGCCGTTGCCGTCGGCGAAGGGGTGGATGGTCTCGAACTGGGCGTGCGCGATCGCGGTCTTGGCGAGCACCGGCAGCGGCGACTCGCGGACGAAGGTCATCAGGTCCGCGAGCAGTTCCGGGATCAGTTGCGCCGGCGGCGGGACGTAGTAGGCCTCGGCGGGGGAGCGGCCGCCGATCCAGTTCTGCAGGTAGCGGATCTCGCCGCCGTACTCCGGGTTCGGCGACTGCGCCATCAGGAGCCGGTGTGCCTCGAGCAGATGGTCGACCTCGAGTTTGTCACCGGCCTGGACGGACTCGGTCACCCAGGTCATCGCGTCGACCGCGCCGAGTACCTCCTCGGCCGTGACGTCCCGCGCCCGATCCCGCAGTACGTCGGCCTTCAATAGGCGGCGGGCTCCGACGACGAGACCCTCGATGTGGGACGAGCCGACCGCCTCGGCGCGCAGCAGGAGTCGCGCGAGGGCCTCGCTGTTGGTCAGGACGGCGGCGGTCGCGTCCAGACGGGCGAGATCGCCGGCGGCGTCCTCGAGTGCCGCGAGAACGTCGTCGCTCAGGTTGAACTCCCGACCGACCAGCGGGTCCGGGAAGTACAGCTCGTACGACCCGCCCAGCCGCTCGGCCCGGGTGAACCCATCGGGGTGCCCGGGCCAGCGGTGTAACTCCACCCTCGCCATACTCTTATTCAACCTTATCCACAAACCTTGAACAAGGCTATGGATGGGAGTCTGCCAGGCTGTGGACCCGGTTGTGGGCAGACTGCTTGGTGTGACTCTCGACGCGCAGACGCAGGACATGGTGGCCGCCAACGAGGCCGACTGGAACGCGAGGGCGCCGCTGCACGCGGCAAGCGACTTCTACGACCGCCCCGCCGAGTTCTGGTTCGCGGACTACGAGTGGGACGACCTCGGTCCGCTGGAGGGGCGCGACGTACTGCACCTGCAGTGTCATCTCGGGACGGAGACGATCGAGTTCGCGCGGCGGGGTGCACGGGCCAGCGGTCTCGATCTGTCGGAGAAGTCGCTGGATGCGGCGCGGGGGATCGCGGCCGCGGCCGGAGTCGACGTCGACTACGTCCACGCGAACGTGTACGACGCGGTGCAGGCGGTCGACGGTCGGCAGTTCGACATCGTCTACACGGGAAAGGGCGCGCTCTGTTACCTCCCCGACCTGAAGCAGTGGGCCGAGGTCGTACGGGAGCTGCTCAAGCCCGGGGGCGCTCTGTACGTCGTCGAGTTCCATCCGTTGCTCAATGCGCTGCGCGAGGTCTCTCTCCCCGGCGAGTCGGACGACCTGGTCATCCGCGCCGACTACCTCGAAGGACGCGGGCCGATCGCGCACGACTCAACCGTCACCTACACCGGCGACGAGGTCCCCGGTCGCCAGACCAGCTACGAGTGGCGGCACGGCATGGGGGAGATCGTCAGCACGCTCGCCGGCGCCGGCTTCCAGCTCACCAGTCTGCGCGAATCCGAAGTACTCCCGTGGCCCCGCTGGCCATCCATGCAGCAAACCCCGGAGGGCTGGTGGCGCCTCCCTGACCCCGCCCCGCGAATCCCACTCCTCTTCGCACTGAAAGCGACCAAGTCATGAATCGTCAGAACCGCGAGCAGGACCTGATCACCTACTACTCCAACGAGGTCCGGGCCCGGTCCGACCGTGAGCTGCCGGATGCCCGGGTGGACCGTCGTACTGCTTATCTCAGCCAGTTGCAGGCCGAGGGGCGTCATACGGTGTTGGAGATCGGCTGTGGTCCGGGCCGCGACGGTGCGGCGATCGCGGCGGCGGGGTTCGACTACACGGGGGTGGATCTGGCGCCCGCAAGTGTCGAGGTGTGCCGTGGGCTCGGGTTGCGTGCCGAGGTGGCGTCGGTGCTCGAGTTGCCGTTCGGCGACGGGACGTTCGACGCAGGCTGGACGATGAGCACGTTGCTGCATGTGGCCGACGAGGACCTGGATCTGGCGTTGCGCGAGATCGTGCGCGTCCTGAAGCCCGGCGCACCGCTGGCCGTCGGCCTGTGGGGTGACGTCAGCGCCGGTGAGCGCGTGTGGGAAGACAACACGGGTTATGGACCCGGGCGGTTCTTCAGCATCCGCTCCGATGAGGGAGTGCGTGAGGTTCTCCAGCGGTACGGCGCGGTGGAGGACTGGGCTACCTGGGACGACGGCCGCGTCATGCACTACCAATGGGCGATCGTGCGCGTCTGAGTCCGGCCGCTCGACAGTACGTATATGCCCACTGCGAGGGTTTCTCCGGTTGGTTGAGCGTGGGCGTTGGCCAGTGCCGGGCACACGTCCTGTCGAGCTGCTGATTCTCGAGCCGGCTCGGTCAGCTTCGTTTCTTCGGTCCGCGGAGTGCGACGTACAGCAGCGCCACTCCGAAGGCGGCGATGATCGGGCCGACAGTGGCCCACAGGGTGCTGCCGGTCATCGAGCTGCCCTTGAGGTAGCCCAGGCCCTGCATGGTCCAGACACCGCCGGTGGCGATGAGCAGGACGCCGAAGGCGATCGCGACGATCTTTCCCATGCTGCGAGATTAGCTCAGCAACTGGTCGCAGAGCTCCACGAGTCGCCGGCGCAGCGGCCTGGCGCGGTCGGCGAAGGAGCGTTGGGCAGTCGTGTACTCCGCTTTGCCGGCCGCCGTCTCGATGCGCACGGGGGAGTAGCCGAGCTTCGCGAGATCGTACGGCGAGGCCTGCATGTCGAGGGTGCGGATGTCGCGCGCCAGCTCGAAGCAGTCCAGGAGCAGCGTGCTGGGGGTGAAGGGCATCAGCTTCGTCGCCCACTTGTAGAGGTCCATGTTGGCGTGCAGGCAGCCGCCCTGCTCCAGCCGCGGCTGGGACTCGCGGGTCGGTTGCAGGGAGTTGAGCGGCCGCGCGGGATCGGTGAAGAACCGGAACGCGTCGAAGTGCGAGCAGCCGATCTTGTGCGACTCGACGACCTGATCGGTGCCCTCGGCCCCTAACCGGAGCGGCCAGGACGCGTGCCGTACCTCGGGAGTCCGGTACACCATCGCCCATTCGTGCAGGCCGAAACAGCCGAACTGCGGTTGCAGATCGAGCGTCGCGGCGAGCAGCCGCCGGATCCAGGTGATGCTGTCCGCCCGGCGCTCGATCTCGGCTGGGTCGAGCGCGGCAGTTCCGTCGTTCACGACGTACCCGCGTCGCTCGGCGTAGACCGCGGCCTCCTGCAGGTGGACGCCGGGGCCGGGGTGCCAGATGCGGAGCTGGTTCGGACGGGTCGGGTAATAGGTGAAGAGGAAGTCCTCGACCGGATGCGGCTCGCGGCGCCGGCGGCGTTCCAGATGACCGGCGAGCAGTACGTCGACCCGCTTGGTGTGCTCCGTCGCGTACGCCGACCACTCGTCGAAGGGCAGCGTGACGGTCATAGGTCGAGGGCGAACGCGTAGAGATCGACGCCCGGGATGGGAGCCCAGTCCCGCTCGGGGATCCGGGTGAACCCGAGACGCTCGTAGATCCGGTGGGCGGTGGCCATGTAGTTCGCGCTGCTCATGACGATCCGCCGCAGGCCCTGCTCGCGGGTCCGCTCGATGCAGCGCTCGGTCAGCGCCCGGCCGATGCCCTGCCCGCGCGCGCGTCCCGCGACACCGAGCATCCGGAACTCGCCCTCGTCGTCGCGGCCGATCTCGCGGTATACCGAGCCCACCGGGCAGTAGGTGACCGTGCCGAGCAGACCGTCTTCGTCCGCGGCCACCCACAGTTCGGCCTTGGCGGCCCGGTCCGCTGCCGCACGCAAAGTCATCGCGTAGTCACCGCGCACGAAACCGTCGTGCGTGTACGCCGCCACCGTCAGCTCGCCCACCGCGTCGTACTCGTCCTGGCGGGCCAAGCGAATCTCCATCGTCACCACATCACTGTCTCATCGTCACCACATCACTGCCGCATTCGTCGCCGACGGTAGGCTCGGCCCGTGCGTATCGCCAGATTCTCCGTGGAGGACGAGCCGAAGTACGGCGTCGTCGAGACCGACGACCCCGAAGGGCTCACCGGCACTGTCAACGTGCTCGACTCGGACCCGCTGTACCGGTCGGCCCAGTTCACCGGGGAGAAGCTGCAGCTGGCTGACGTCCGGCTGCTGGCGCCGGTGATCCCGCGCAGCAAGGTGGTGTGCGTCGGGCGGAACTACGCGGCGCACGCGGCCGAGCTCGGCAACGACGTACCGACGCAGCCGATGATCTTCCTGAAGCCGAACACCAGCGTGATCGGCCCGCGGGACGGCATCGTCTACCCGGAGCAGACCAACGACCTGCAGTTCGAGGGCGAACTGGCGATCGTGATCGGCCGGATCTGCCGGGACCTGCCCAAGGAGCGGGTCAACGAGGTGATCTTCGGCTACACGATCGCGAACGACGTGACCGCGCGCGACCTGCAGAAGTCCGACGGCCAGTGGGCCCGGGCCAAGGGGTACGACACGTTCTGCCCGCTCGGCCCGTGGATCAGCACCGAGCTCGACGCCGCGGACCTGCGGGTCAGCACCGAGCTGAACGGCGAGCTCAAGCAGGACGGGCGGACCTCGCAGTTCATCTTCGACGTCCCGGAGGTGCTGGCCTACATCACCTCCTTCACCACGCTGCTGCCCGGCGACGTGGTGCTCACCGGCACCCCCGCGGGTGTCGGCCCGATGTTGCCCGGTGACGAGGTCTCGATCAGCGTCGAAGGAATCGGAACTCTGACGAACAAGGTGATCGTGCGTGACTGACCGGGCCGTGAACGACGTACTGGGTGGCCTGGAACCGCATCAGGTCCGAGTGCGCTTCCCACCGTCCCCGACTGGCCTGCTGACCGTCGGCAACATCCGCAGCGCCCTGTTCAACTGGGCCTTCGCCCGGCACTACGGCGGCAAGCTGGTGCTCCGGATCGAGGACACCGACACCTCGCGGAACACCGAGGAGGGCTACCGGTACACCTACGACGCCCTCCGCTGGCTCGGCCTGCTCTGGGACGAGGGCCCGGAGGTCGGCGGCGACTTCGGGCCGTACCTGCAGTCCGAGCGGATGGACACCTACGCCGACGTCGTCAGCAAGCTCCTCGCCGCGCAGAAGGCGTACCACTGCTACTGCTCGCAGGAGGAGCTCGACCAGCGCCGCGAGGCCGCGCGCACCTCCGGCCAGCACAGCGGGTACGACGGTCACTGCCGCGACCTGCCGCCCGAGCAACTGCAGGCGTACATCGACGAGGGTCGCCGGCCCGTGGTCCGGCTGCGGATGCCGGATCGCCCGATCGTGTTCGACGACCTGGTCCGCGGCGAGATCACCTTCCTCCCGGAGAACCTGGGGGACTACGTCCTGGTCCGGGCCAACGGTTACCCGCTCTACCCGCTGGTGAACCCGGTCGACGACGCGCTGATGGAGATCACCCACGTCCTGCGGGGAGAGGACCTGCTGCCGTCGACACCGCGCCAGATCGCGCTCTACGAGGCGCTCGCGGACATCGGCATCGGCAGCGGCCGGACGCCCCGGTTCGGGCACCTGCCGTTCGTGATGGGCGAGGGCAACAAGCGGTTGTCCAAGCGGGACAAGGGTTCCGGACTCACCGAGTACGTCGAGCGCGGTTTCCTGCCCGAGGGTCTGCTGAACTACCTGGCGCTGCTCGGCTGGTCGATCGCCGAGGACCGGGACGTGTTCACGATGGCGGAGATGATCGAGGCGTTCGACATCCGCAAGGTGAACGCGAACTCGGCCCGCTTCGACCCGAAGAAGTGCGAGGCGATCAACGCCGCGCACATGCGGATGATCCCGGCCGAGGAGTTCGCGGAACGGATGATCCCGTTCCTGGCGGGTGGCGGGGTGCTGCCCGCCGAGCCCGCTGAGCCCTCGGACGCGCAGCTCGCGGTACTGCGGGCCGCCGTACCGCTGGTGCAGGAGCGGATGAACACGCTGTCCGAGTCGGTCGACATGCTCGGGTTCCTGTTCGTCAGCGAGGACAAGTTCTCGATCGACCCGGACGCGGCCGCGAAGGGGCT
This sequence comes from Kribbella sp. NPDC043289, assembly GCF_056436705.1. Classification (NCBI taxonomy): domain Bacteria; kingdom Bacillati; phylum Actinomycetota; class Actinomycetes; order Propionibacteriales; family Kribbellaceae; genus Kribbella; species Kribbella sp. NPDC043289. The sequence continues at coordinate 179,213 of NZ_JBWKCB010000007.1, read as the reverse complement.
GGCCGGGGACGCGGACGCGGTCCTCGACGCCTCGATCAAGGCGCTGACCGACGTCGACTGGACGACCGAGGCGATCGAGGCGGCGTTGCGGGCCTCGCTGATCGACGGGCTCGGGCTGAAGCCGAAGAACGCATTCGGCCCGGTCCGGGTGGCGATCTCCGGCCGCCGGATCTCCCCTCCGTTGTTCGAGTCACTCGAGCTGCTCGGCCGCGAGACATCGCTGCGCCGGCTCGAGCAGGCCCGTCGTACGACGGCATGACCGTGCCCGCGAAGGACGTGACCCGCAAGAGCGGGACGAAGTACCAGGACCTGCTCCGCACGCCGGAGGCACCCCGTGGGTACGTCGTCCTCGGGTCGCTGGCGATCCTGGTCGGCTGGATGGTCGCCAGCCTGGTCATCCTCGGTGTCCAGCAGGCGATCCGGACCGATCCCGAGGGCACGATGTCCTGGTTCGGGCTGCTCGCCACGAACCTGTCGCTGATCGTGCTGATCCCGCTCAGCATCCTGGTCGCCCGCAAACTCAACCGCCAGCCACCGGGGCTGCTGTCCTCAGTGGTCGGCGGGCTGCGCTGGCGGCCGCTGGCGTGGTTCGCGCTCGCCGCGATCGTGATCGAGCTGCTGGCGCTCGCGGTCGTCCAGTTCGGCAACGTCGAGCTCGCGACCGGCGAGCGGCACAGTGGTGGCGCGGCGTCGGACGCGGTCGCCGTGATCGCCGTCACGCTGCTCACGTCGACGTTCCAGGCCGCGGGGGAGGAGTACTACTTCCGCGGCTACCTGCTGCAGGCGATGGGCGCGCTGGCCCGTAGCTCAGTGGTGGTGGTCCTGGTGACCGCTCTGCTCTTCACCGCCGCGCACGGGATCTGGCCGTGGCAGAGCCCGGCGCTGTTCCTGGACCGGTTCGCGTTCGGTCTCGTCGCCGGGGTGCTCGTGGTCCGCACGGGCGGCCTGGAAGCGGGCATCGCGGGGCACGCTGCGAACAACGTGGTGACGTTCGTGTTCGCGGCCCTGACGAACAGCGTCGGCGCGAGCCTCGGCGTCAAGGACGCGCCCTGGTCGCTGGTCATCGTCGACGTCGTGAAGTTCGCGGCGTTCGGGGCGGTCGCGCTGTGGATCGCGGGCCGGATGAACCTGACGACCGAGCGTCAGGAGAGTCGGGTGTGACGGGAGTGACAACGCGCCCGAGGGACCCCGTTTTGGTGTCCGGTCGCATGCTCGGGTAAGCTCTCCGAGCCGGGATGGTGAGGGCGGAAACAAACTCTCCAACTCAGTGAAATGCCTTTGGGGTATGGGGTAATTGGCAGCCCGTCTGATTCTGGTTCAGTTAGTCTAGGTTCGAGTCCTAGTACCCCAGCGGATTGGACCGCACCGATGAAAATCGGTAAAGTTCAACCTCGTTGCCCGGGCCGAAAGGTCCGGATGACAAAACCTCTGGCCCCGTTGTGTAGCGGCCTAGCACGCCGCCCTCTCAAGGCGGTAGCGCGGGTTCGAATCCCGTCGGGGCTACCAGAGAATCAGCGCCTCCCACCGAGTGGTGGGGGGCGCTGTTGCGTTGCGCCGGAGGTGGGTGCGGGGCGGGTGGGATCGGCTGGGGAACCGGTCGCGGGTGGGTGGGGGTTGCGCGCGTGCGGGGTGCGTGCGGAGCTGGTCGCGTGGGCTGGGGCTGCGTGGGGGCGGCCGGCCGCTTCGGGTGAGGGCAGCGGGTTTGTGGAAGAAAAGGTGCGGTGGGTGGCACTGAAGTTCCACACAGGGGAGTGCTGGACAGACCCGAGTCTAAGCGCTTAGAGTCTACGCGCTTAGACCTCCCGTCGGCCGTTCTGGCCCGTCGTTGAAAGGGGATTGCCGTGCCGCGGAACCTCTTCCCCCGTCCCGCCGCGCTGATCGCTGCCCTGGGTGCGGTCGTGCTGCTCGCCGCCGGCTGTGGCGGTTCGGCGGATTCCGCCGCCCCGGCCGCCGCGGACCAAGGTCCGCAGACCGGGACCATCACGTTCGCGGGGACCGACAACACCGAGACCTACCAGCCCGTGATCAAGGCCTTCGAGGCGAAGAACCCGGGGATCAAGGTCACCTACACGCAGATCCCGTTCGACCAGTTCAACGCGACCATGCAGCAGCGGCTGGCTGCGAAGGACACCGGGATCGACGTCTACACGGTCGACGAGCCGCGGGTCTCGCAGCTGGCCGCCAAGGGGTTCCTGACCGACCTCAGTGACCTCGACGGCCGCGTGAAGAGTTCGGTGAGCGCGACGGCGTACAAGACCAACCACTTCCGCGACAAGCTGTGGTCGTTGCCGATGTGGAACTCGACGCAGTTCCTCTTCTACAACAAGACCGCGCTGGCCAAGGCGAAGGTGACGCCGCCGACGGCGGACCCGCAGCAGCGCTGGACCTGGGAGCAGGTCGAGGCGGCCGGCCGCAAGGCGATGCAGGCGGGCGGGACGAAGTACGGACTGTTCATGGAGCAGCCCGAGGCGTACTACCAGCTGCAGCCGCTGGCCGAGTCGCTCGGCGGCGGCTCCGGGATCAAGGGCGACGACGCGCTGACGCCCGCCATCGAGACCGACGGCTGGAAGAAGGCCATGCAGTGGTACGGCGCCACGTTCGCGAGCGGACTGTCGCCGCGGGGGATCGGCGGGTTCCAGACCGGTCCGGTGTTCGCGGCCGGCAACGTCGCGTTCTTCGTCGGCGGCCCGTGGGACCTGAAGATTTTCGGCAGCTCGAAGATCGACTGGGGCGTCGCGCCGCTGCCGTACTTCCAGGGCGGCAAGCCGGTCACGCCGACCGGTTCGTGGTCGCTCGGCATCAACCCGGCGTCGAAGCAGCAGGGGATGGCGCGGAAGTTCCTCGAGTTCGCGACGCTCGACCCGGCCGGCAACCTGGCCACCACGAGTACGACGACGATCATCCCGGCGAACCTCGCCGCGCAGAAGCAGTACACCCCGCAGATGGATGCGTTCTCCGGTGCGAAGACGGCCGGTGCCGCGGCGATCACGACGTACGAGAGTGAGCACACCGCGGTGCCGCGGCCGGTGAGCGTCGGGTACATCCAGTTCGAGGAAGTGCTGGCCAAGGCGTTCGCCGACATCCGCAACGGGACGAACCCGGACGCGCGGCTGCAGGAGGCGACGCGGCAGCTCGACGAGGCCTGGAAGTCGATCAAATGAGGCGGATCAAGTGAAGCAGCGGCAGGGGCTGATCGCCCTGGCCTTCCTCGCGCCGGCGCTGGTGTGTCTCGCCGTACTGCGGATCGTGCCGGCGATCTCGGCCGTGACCGAGAGCTTCTACACCGAGAGCCTGCTGCGCGGCGGGCGGGTGTTCGCCGGGCTGGGCAATTACACCGATCTGCTGTCGAACAAGGACTTCCGGCAGGCGGTCGGCGTGACGCTGCTCTTCACGGTGCTGGTCAACCCGATCCAGGTGGTCGTCTCGTTCCTGCTGGCGGTCCTGTTCACCCAGAAGGCCGCCGGCTCGAAGCTCTGGCGGACGTTGGTGATCCTCCCGATCGCCACCCCGCCTGCGGTCTCGGCCGTGATCTGGAGCGTCATCTACCGGCCGGACGGCCTCGCGAACGGCGTACTCGAGCGACTCGGCCTCCCGGCGCAGCCGTTCCTCACGTCGTCCAGCCAGGTGCTGCCGTCGCTGATCGTGCTGCTCTCGTGGATCGGCGTCGGGTACTGGATGCTCTTCCTGATCGCGGGAATCCAGGAGGTCCCGGTCGAAGTACGGGAGGCCGCGCTGCTCGACGGCGCCGGTGCGTGGCGCCGGATGGTGTCGGTCATCCTCCCGCTGGTACGGCGGCCACTCGCCTTCGTACTCGTCGCCGACACCGTGTCGAACCTGCTGGTGTTCGCGCCGGTCCAGATCCTCACCAAGGGCGGCCCGAACGGCAACAGCAACCTGCTGATGTACGACGTCTACACCCGCGCCTACGCGATCGGCGACATCCACGTCGCGCAGGCCGAGGTCGTCATCCTGGTCGCACTGACGCTCGCGATCGTGGCGGGGCAGTTCCGGTTGTTGCGGGGTGACCAGTGAAGCGGGTCAGCCTCTCGGTGCTCGGTGGAGTCGTCGGACTGCTGTTCTTCCTGCCGCTGCTGTGGGTCGTCACGAACTCGCTGCGGCCGGGCTCGGAGACGTTCGCGAACCTCAGTCCGTTGTCGTGGCAGACGTTCTTCGAGCTGCGGCCGACCCTGACCAACTACTCGGCCTTGCTGAGCAGTGACATCGGTCGCGCGACACTCAACTCGATCGTCGTCAGCGCCGCCACGGTCGTGATCGGGCTCGCCGTCTGCGCGACCGCGGCGTTCGGGCTGGCGGCGTTCGAGTTCCGCGGCCGCGGGCTGGTGTTCGGGATCGTCGTACTGAGTTTCCTGGTGCCGTTCGACGCGATCGCGATCCCGTTGTCGTCGATGTTCCGGGACTGGCAGCTGACCAACACGTTCACCGGCCTGGTGCTGCCCGGGATCGGCAACGGGATGGCGATCTTCCTGCTCCGGCAGTTCTTCCTCGGCATCCCGGCCGAACTGGTCGAGGCCGGGCGGCTCGACGGACTCGGCTGGTTCGGCGTCTTCCGCTGGATCTACCTGCCGCTGTCCAAACCCGCGCTGATCGGCGCCGGCCTGATGCTGTTCCTGTTCCAGTGGCAGTCGTACGTCTGGCCGTTGCTGATCGGCACCGACGCGCGGCACGTCCTCGGTCCGGTCGCGCTCTCGAACCTGCAGGGCCAGAATTTCACCGACTACGGTCTCGTGTTCGCGGGGGCCGTCGTCCTCACCGTCATCCCGCTGGTGGTCATCGCCGGCTTCCAGCGGTACTTCGTCCAGTCCGTCTCGAGCAGTGGCCTGAAATAGGGAGACCATGCATTCCATGCCCGCTATGCGATCCATCATTCTGGACACCGACATCGGCTCCGACGTCGACGACGCGATGGCGCTCGCCCAGATCCTGGGCAGCCCCGAACTCGACCTGCTCGAGGTGCACACCGTGTACGGCGACACCCGGCTGCGCGCGCAGCTGGCCCGCCGGTACGGCGTCCTCGCCGGCCGCGAACTGGACGTCGTACCAGGGGTTGTGGAGCCGGTGTCGGGGCGTGAGGTCTGGTGGGCCGGCCACGAGGGCACGCTGCACGACGGCCTCGACCACGAGGCGATCAGCGCGGACAGTGCGCCCGAGCGGCTGGTCGCACGACTGCGAGCGCAACCTGGTGAGCTCGACGTCGCGGCGATCGGACCGCTGACCAACCTCGCTGCCGCGCTGGCGCTCGAACCCGAGGCGGCGCGCTGGATCCGGCATCTGTGGGTGATGGGCGGGTCGTTCGGCGATGAGGTGTCGGAGCACAACTTCAAGTCCGACGACGTCGCGGCGCAGGCCGTCCTGACCGCGGGCATCCCGACCACCATCACCGGTCTGGAGATCACGCGCCAAGTGACGATCGAGTCCGCGCGACTCGAGCGGATCCGGGGCGCGGGTGCCTTGGGCGCGGCGTTGGGCGCGGACATCGAGCAGTGGTGGGCGTTCTGGAGCGAGACGTGGAACGTGCCGCACGACCCGATCGCCGTACTGACGCTGAGCCGGCCGGAGCTGTTCACGTTCTCGGAGCCTGGCCGGATCACGATCGCTGTCGGTGGCGAGCGGGCCGGGCACAGCACGTTCACCGCGGATCCCGAGGGCACCGTGCGGATCGTCACCGGGGTCGACGCCGAGCAGGTGGCCGAGGAGATCACGGCGCGCATCGTGACGGCGGGCGGGGCGCACGGGGAGTCCGATGGCGACCGCGCGTGATGTCGCGGAGCGGGCCGGAACGTCCACCGCGGTCGTCAGCTACGTCTTCAACAACGGCCCACGGCCGGTGTCGGCGGAGACCCGTCGGCGCGTACTGGAGGCCGCGGCGGAGCTGGACTACCGGCCCAACATCCTCGCCCGTGCACTGAGCGCGGGACGCACGTACTCGCTCGGTCTGCTGATCCCGCAGATCCGCAACCCGTACTTCGCCACGCTCGCCGAGCACCTGGAGAGCTTCGCGCGGCAGCACGATCACCTGCTGCTGATCGGTGACTCGTCCGGCGATCCGGAACAGGAGTCGGCGCACATCGGATCGTTCATCGAGCGCAAGGTCGACGGTGTCGTGCTCGTCTCGTTGCTGGTCGAGCCCGCGATCCAGCGGTTCGCGGCGGCCGGCGTACCGGTCGTTGCTCTGCACCCCGTTCCCGAGGGGGTGACCGTGTCGACGCTGTCCATCGATTACGTCGCCGCCGCCGAGGCCGCGGCCGAGCACCTGCTGTCCCACGGCTACCGCACCCTCGGCATCGTCACGGGCCCCGAGGAATCACCGGGTACGGCGGAACACCGCAGCGGTATCGAGAACGCACTGAAGGCCCATCCACGCACGTCGGCCCGGTACGTCGCCGCGCCGGTGTCACGGTTCGCGGCAAGGGACGCCGTACGGGCGTGGTTCGGGGAGAGGCGGCCGCCGCGGGCGATCTACTGTTCGACGGACGAGCAGGCGTTCGGGGTGCTGTTCGCTGCCTGGGAGGCCGGGCTGCGGGTTCCGGAAGACGTTGCGGTGATGGGGTTCGACGGCACCAGCGAGTGCTTGGTGACGATCCCGCCGTTGGCCAGCGTTCGGCAGCCAATCGAGGACACCGCGCGGAGCGCCGTCGAGTTGCTGCTCGATCGCTCCGACCGGGTAGCGGCACGGCACGTCCTCGACTACGAGCTGGTTCCGAGCACGTCCTGCGGTTGTTAACCGCGTCGTCGGGTGGGCGAGTCTCGGCGTTTGCCGGGTGGCCGCACAATCCGGCCTGTGGCAGAGGAACCAGTCTCGAAGGCAGCGGCACGGTTCGTCGACGAGTGGGAGGCCGCGGTCCGGGAGCGCCTGCAGGAGAAGCCACCGGAGCGGTACGACCGCAGGGTGCTGCTCGGTCCGTACTTCTCGCCGGAGAAGCTGCGCAGCGGCGTCCTCGGCGTCGGGGTCAGCGGGGGCGAGGACAAAGGCGACGGACTCAGGCTCGACCGGCTTGGTCGCAGCACGACCTGGCGTAAGACGCGTAGCTGGCCGACCGGCGGCGAAGTGTCGAAGGTGCAGCAGCTCGGACTCGGCCTGACCCGTGAGCTCAGCGCCGGTGCGGGACGTGGTGCCGCGCGCCAGGTCCAGGACCGGCAGGGCCAGCAGCTGTCCGACGCCATCGGCTCAGCGGTCGGGCGGTTCCACTACCCGCATGTGGTCGACCAATTGGAGGCCGCGCAGACGATTTCCCCGGCCGTGGCACGGAGCCTTCGGAGTGGTAACGGCTGGGCGCAGGACACTCCGCGCGAGCGACTCGTCGGGGCGTTCGCCGGCATCGTCGATCCGGTGGAGCAGCGGGGCACCGGGGACGGCCGACTGCTTGACCGCGTGCACGCCTCCGAGCGGCTCGACAAGGCGATGGTGACGGCCGAGATCCTGGTCAACCGTTCGCCGGTGCTGCAGCAGGCGGACACCGCCGTACGGGCGGCGGCGACCGAACGGCTCACGTCCGTGATCGGCGATCAGCTGGCCGTCGCGATGAAGGAGCTGGACGAGTCGCGCGAGTCGCAGACGGTGCTCAAGCAGCGCGGCGACATCCTCGGCCGGCGGATCGGCGAGGACGTCCAGCGCGCGATCGGCCGGCTCGAGAACGAAGCCGCACCGGGTGCCGCCGCCGAGGCGACCCGCGAGGCGGACGTCACGGCGGCGGCGCGGCTGGCCGGTGACGGCGTCGCGGGAGCGGGTACGGCGGCGCGCGCCGAGGGCGGCCCCGGCGTCGACCCGGCAACGGCAGCCAAGGACCGCACCAGAGAAACCGGAACCGCCCTCGGATAGCGACAGACGTCAGGCGGGTGCCGGGGTGGCTTCGGCCGGGCCCGGCGTGATGCGTCGTACGGACAGGGCGACGCCGATCAGCACGACGCCCCAGACCAGGGCCGAGATCCCCAGCACCACGGCGAGGCTCACCGCGCCGGCGCCCGGCTTGGCGGCGAACAGCACGCCGATCAGCAACGACAACAGACCGTTCAGCACCAGCAGCCAGCGCGGCATCACCTGCCAGCTGCTGAAGGCGCCGGCGAGCTCGAAGATGCCCCGGATGATCAGCCAGATCCCGAGGATCCAGGTCAGCGTGGCCGCGGTCATCCCAGGGCTGGTGATCGCGAAGAAGGCCGCCAGCAACGCGATCACGCCGAGCGCCACCAGCCAGATCCGGCTCCCGCGGGACTCGGGCTGGAAGGCCTGGACGATCGAACCGATGCCGTCGGTGAGGGCCCAGAAGCCCCACAGCAGCGCCAGCGCGATCGCCGTGTGGATCGGCCAGGCGATCGCGAGAATGCCGAACACGATGCCGATCGCGCCGCGCACGAGCAGCATCTTCCATCCGAGAGTCAGCCAGTCACGCTCCATGTCGACCTCCTTGAGGGGTTAACCCTCATGGTGATCTCAGTTACGCCGTGTGACAACCACCCTGGCGCGCGCCGCTACTCCGAGGCGCGCCGCAGGGCCTCGGAAAGTCGCTCGGCGGCCGCCATCACGGCGGGCGCGTGCATCCGGCCGGGCTGCCGGGACAGCCGCTCGATCGGGCCGGAGACCGACACCGCCGCGATCACCTTGCCGCTGGGGGAGCGGACCGGCGCGGAGACGGACGCGACGCCCTGCTCACGCTCGCCGACCGAGTGCGCCCAGCCGCGCCGGCGGACGCCGGCCAGTGCGGCCGCGTTGAACGAGGAGTTGTGGAGGCCGCGGTGCATCCGCTCCGGGTCCTCCCAGGCAAGCAGTATCTGGGCAGCGGACCCGGCCGCCATGGTCAGCTGGCTGCCCACGGGGACGGTGTCGCGGAGGCCGGACGGGCGCTCGGCGGCGGCGACACACACGCGGTACTCACCCTGGCGGCGGAACAGTTGCGCGGATTCACCGGTGATGTCCCGCAGTCGCGCCAGCACCGGGCCGGCGGTCGCGAGCAGTCGGTCCTCACCGGCGGCCGAGGCCAACTCGCTGAGTCGCGGGCCCAGCACGAAGCGTCCCTGCATGTCACGACCGACCAGGCGGTGGTGCTCGAGGGCGACCGCCAGCCGGTGGGCCGTCGGACGGGCCAGGCCCGTCGCCGCCACCAGGCCGGCCAGGGTCGCCGGCCCGGACTCGAGGGCGGACAGTACGAGGGCTGCTTTGTCGAGAACACCGACTCCGCTAGAGTTGTCCATGAGACGATATTGCCGTCTCGAATCGTGGAACGCAAGTCGCTTCTACAGCCTAATTGAGAGCACTGTGAGCGATGACGCACCAGTGGCGGTGCGGATCCAGCAAACCCCGAAGGAGAAAGTCTGATGGGTAGGACGTTGTCGGAAAAGGTCTGGGACGCGCATGTCGTGCGCCAAGCCGAGGGAGAACCCGACCTTCTCTACATCGACCTCCATCTGGTCCACGAGGTGACCAGTCCACAGGCCTTCGACGGGCTGCGCCTGGCGGGCCGCACGGTCCGCCGTCCCGACCTGACGATCGCGACCGAGGACCACAACGTCCCGACGTTCGACGTGGACAAGCCGATCGCCGACCCGGTGTCGCGCACCCAGGTGGACACGCTGCGGAAGAACGCCGAGGAGTTCGGCATCCGGATCCACACCCTCGGCGACCCGGACCAGGGCGTCGTACACGTGATCGGCCCGCAGCTCGGCCTGACCCAGCCCGGCATGACCGTGGTGTGTGGTGACAGCCACACCTCGACCCACGGTGCGTTCGGGGCGATTGCCTTCGGCATCGGTACCAGCGAGGTCGAGCACGTGCTCGCCACCCAGACGCTGATGCAGGCCCGTCCGAAGACGATGGCGGTGACCGTCGACGGCGTACTGCCCGACGGTGTCACGGCCAAGGACCTGGTGCTGGCGCTGATCGCGAAGGTCGGCACCGGCGGCGGCCAGGGCTACATCGTCGAGTACCGCGGCGAGGCGATCCGGGCGCTCAGCATGGAAGCCCGGATGACGATCTGCAACATGTCGATCGAGTGGGGCGCCAAGGCCGGCATGATCGCGCCGGACGAGACCACGTTCACGTACCTGCAGGACAAGCCGCACGCCCCGCAGGGCGTCGACTGGGAAGCGGCCGTCGAGTACTGGAAGAGCCTCGCGACCGACGAGGACGCGACCTTCGACCGCGAGGTCGTCATCCGCGCCGAGGAGATCGCGCCGTTCGTCACCTGGGGCACCAACCCGGGTCAGGGCCTGCCGCTGTCGGCCAACGTGCCGTCGCCGGACGAGTTCGACAACGAGAACGACAAGGTCGCTGCCGAGCGCGCCCTGGAGTACATGGGCCTGACCGCCGGTACGCCGCTGCGCGAGATCCATGTGGACACGGTGTTCCTGGGCTCCTGCACCAACGGCCGGATCGAAGACCTGCGGGCCGCCGCCGGCGTGCTGGCCGGCCGGAAGGTTGCCGAGGGCACCCGGATGCTCGTCGTCCCGGGCTCCGGCCGGGTCCGGCTGCAGGCCGAGGCCGAGGGCCTGGACACGATCTTCAAGGACGCGGGCGCCGAGTGGCGCGGCGCGGGCTGCTCGATGTGCCTGGGGATGAACCCGGACACGCTGGCCCCGGGGGAGCGCAGCGCCTCCACCTCGAACCGGAACTTCGAAGGTCGCCAGGGCAAGGGCGGTCGCACCCACCTGGTGTCCCCGCTGGTCGCCGCCGCGACCGCTGTCACCGGGACCCTGGCCGCTCCGGCCGACCTGCCGCCCGTCGCCGTACCTGCGAACGTCTGAGGAGCAACGCAACCATGGAAGCCTTCACCCAGCACATCGGTACGGCGGCCCCGCTGCGCCGGAGCAACGTCGACACCGACCAGATCATCCCGGCCGTGTACCTGAAGCGGGTCACCCGGACCGGTTTCGAGGACGGCCTGTTCGCGGCCTGGCGCAACGATCCCGAGTTCGTGCTGAACCAGCCGCAGTACGGCGGCGTCTCGGTGCTCGTCGCGGGACCGGACTTCGGCACCGGATCGTCGCGTGAGCACGCGGTCTGGGCGCTGCTCGACTTCGGGTTCCGGGTAGTCGTGTCGTCGCGGTTCGGCGACATCTTCCGCGGCAACTCGGGCAAGGCCGGGCTGCTCGCGGCCCTGGTCACGCAGGACGTCGTGGAGCAGCTGTGGGCCGCGGTCGAGTCCGACCCGGGCACGAAGGTCACGGTCGACCTGGAAAACAAGACGATCTCGGCCGGTGACGTCTCGGCACCCTTCGAGATCGACGACTACACGCGCTACCGGCTGCTGAACGGTCTGGACGACGTCGGCATCACGCTGTCGCACGCGGACGAGATCGCTGCCTACGAAGCGACTCGGCCGTCCTTCAAGCCGGCAACCCTTCCGGCGAAGGCCTGAATCTCCGCCAGAAGCATGCACAGAGTGGTCGCCGCCGTAACGTTCGGAGGACCGGCGGCGATAACTCTGGTGTTACCCTGGCATCGTCCCCGAAGGACGTGTCAGTACAAGGCTTGCGAGACCAAGGAGGTGAGGCGCTGATGAACAGCGAGCCCTCCAGACATACCGGTCTCGCTCGGCCGCCGAGGAGCTGACCGCTCTCAGTTTTCTCCTCCAGTAGTTGCGGGTCGGGCAGACGTGCGCCCCTCTTTCACTTGTTGCCACCGCACCTGGAGGACACATGTCCGACCTGCGCCTTCGCACGATCCGTGCGTTCAGCCGCACCCCGTCACTGCGCGCCGCCGCCCGCAAGCACGCCGCCACCGCGGCCCCTGCACCGCTCGAGCCGGCCGAGAAGCCGTCGCGCGACCAGCAGTTGCCCAACGGGCACAGCGTCGTCGACAGCGCGATCTACTGTGGCGGGCGCCGGGTCTCGACGCCGAGTTCGCTGGCGGACACCTATTCCGCCTTGCACACGGCGATCGAGAGCCCGGCCGCACAGAGCCTGGCCTGGATCGGCCTGTACCGGCCGGACCGCCGCGAGCTCGCCTCGCTGGCGGAGGAGTTCGACCTGCACGAGCTGGCCATCGAGGACGCGAACGAGGCCCATCAGCGGCCGAAGCTGGAGCGCTACGGCGAGACCCTGTTCGTGGTCCTGAAGGCCGCGCGGTACCGGGACGCGACCGAGGAGGTCGAGTTCGGTGAGGTGCACGTCTTCGTCGGCCCGGACTTCGTGGTGACGGTCCGGCATGCCGAAGCGCCCAACCTGGCAGCGGTACGGCGCCGTGTCGAGCGCGACCCCGAACTCCTCAGCCGCGGTGCCGAAGCGGTGCTGTACGCGATCATGGACAAGGTCGTCGACGGGTACGCGCCGGTGGTCGCCGGTCTGGAGAACGACATCGACGAGATCGAGACCGAGGTGTTCCGCGGTGACCCGAAGGTGTCGCGGCGCATCTACGAACTGTCCCGTGAGGTGATCGAGTTCCAGCGCGCCACCCGGCCGCTGATCGGCATGCTCGAGCAGCTCCGCGGCGGCTTCCAGAAGTACGGCGTGGACGAGGAACTGCAACGTTCACTGCGGGACGTGGCCGACCACGTCACCGAGGTGGTGGAGAAGGTGGACGGCTTCCGCGAACTGCTCCGGGACATCCTGACGGTGAACGCGACCCTGGTGGCCCAGCAGCAGAACGAGGAGATGAAGAGCCTCGCGATCGCCAGCAGCGAGCAGAACGAAGAGGTGAAGCGGATCTCTGCCTGGGCGGCGATCCTGTTCGCCCCGACGCTGATCGGGACGGTCTACGGGATGAACTTCGACAAGATGCCGGAGCTGCACTGGCAGTACGGATACCCGTTCGCGATCGGCCTGATGGCCTTGGTGTGTGGAGGTCTGCACCAGATCTTCAAACGCCGCGGATGGCTCTGAAAAGGGCTCTCCAGGGCCGAAACGGGCGAAATTGTGGCCCGAATCGCCCAAAACAAGGCCGAATTGCCGCGTTGGTGTTTGTGAACGGCGTGTTGAGTCCATAACGTTCCTGTGAGATCGAGCGCTGTGCTCGACGCCTAGTTCACGGAGGGAAGCAGTGAACAAGAGCCAGTTGGTCGAAGCGCTCGCAGTGCACTTCGACGGAAACCGCCGCCAGGCCCAGCACGCGCTGGAATCGGTGATCGACACCGTAGAGCGCGAGCTGACCAAGAAGGGCGGCAAGGTCGCCATCACCGGTTTCGGTGCCTTCGAGGCCATCGAGCGTGGGGCGCGCATCGTGCGCAACCCGCGGACCGGTGAGACCAAGCGTGCCAAGAAGACCGTGGTTCCGAAGTTCCGCGCGGGTGCGGAGCTGAAGGCCGTTGTCTCCGGTGCCAAGAAGCTGCCGAAGCTGGTCGTCCCGAAGCCGGCCGCGACCGCCACCAAGGCGGCTGCCCCGGCGAAGAAGGCCGCGCCGGCCAAGGCCGCTGCCACCAAGACCGCCGCCGCGAAGAAGACGGTCGCCAAGAAGGCCCCGGCCAAGACGGTCGCCAAGAAGGCGCCGGCGAAGACCGTTGCCAAGAAGGCTCCGGCCAAGACCGTTGCCAAGAAGGCCCCGGCCAAGAAGGTTGTTGCGAAGAAGGCGCCGGCCAAGAAGGCCCCCGCCAAGAAGACCGCGGCGAAGCGTACCGCTCGCTGATCTTCACGCACTGCGGCACCAGCAGTCACCAGTAGTACAGCGAAGGCCGGTCACCCCACTCCAGGGGATGACCGGCCTTCGCCGTTGTCTGCCGCGACCGGTGACCGGGGTGCCGACGGCAACCGTCTACAACTGGGTGCCGAACTCGACCTTCGTGACGGTGGTCGCGGCGCCGGACCCGGCGGTCTCGATGCGCACTCGTTGGCCTACCCGCAGATGCCGCACCGGGGTGTCGGCGACCGCGTGCACGGTGAACGGGAGCACGATCCCGGTATCGGTCAGCACCGCGCCGGAGAACGTTTCGCTGTCGTAGGCGCTCACGGTTGCCTGCATGTCAGCAGGCTAGACCCTCGGTCCCGGTCGCGGCACCGAGAACCAGCGACATCACGTCCGCGGTCGCCGGTCCCACGCCGAGTTGGACGGCGTGCGCCAGATCCGCCGCGGTGTCGACATCACGACGTACCGACTCGATGCCGGTCAGCTCGATCGGGAGCGCGCCGGACGCCTGGTGGGCCAGGGCGGAACCCACGCCGAAGCGGGGATCCAGGGCCACACCGGGAGCCGCCGCGAGCAGCGTCGTACCGGTGCCGGGGAGATCGACGACGAAGGATCGCGGGGATGTGCAGGCCGCGAGTACCGCGGTCAGCTCGGCCGGGCGGAGTGCGGGAAGGTCCGCGGACAGGGCCGCGACACCGTGGCCCGGGAATTCGGCCGCGGCCACAGTCGCGCCATGCAGCAAGGCTTCGTTGAGTCCGGCGGCCGGGAGGTCCGGGACCACCCGGGCGCCCGCGGCGGTGACGTCCGCGGCGACCAGCGGGTCGTCGGTGACGACCAGGACGGCATGCACCAGGGGAGAGGCGAGCGCGGCCGCAGTAGTGTCGACGGCGAAGGCGCGGGCGAGTTCGGGACGGTGCTGAGGGTAGGCCGGGGCGAGCCGGCTCTTCGCAATCGCCGTACGCTTCACCGGGATCGCCAGGGTCCAGGGAGCGACCTGTAGGTCTGCCATCAGGCAGGATTCTCCCATGACGGATGGTCGGGACGAGCACCAGGAGGCAGTAGTGGACAGCCGGCGCAGTGACCCACGGCCGCCGCGCGGCTTCTGGTTCGGGCTGATCGTCGCGATCGTCAAGCCGTTCATGATCGTGTTCACCAAGTGCCGGTTCACCGGCCGGGAGAACATGCCCCGCTCCGGTGGTGTGGTGTTCGTGCCGAACCACATCTCGCACTTCGACCCGGTGGTGCTCGGGTATTACCTCTGGGAGTGCCGGCGGATCCCGCGGTACCTGGGGAAGGCCTCGCTGTTCAAGATCCCGGTGCTCGGCACGATCATCACCAGTGCCGGGCAGATCCCGGTGCACCGCGGCTCCACCCAGGCCGCGGACGCGTTCCGGGACGCGGTGGCGGCGGTCGAACGCGGTGAGTGTGTAGGCGTTTACCCGGAGGGCACGATCACCCGAGACCCCGGGATGTGGCCGATGACGGGGAAGACCGGCGCCGCCCGGATCGCGTTGATGACCGGCTGCCCGGTGATCCCGATCGCGAACTGGGGCGCCCAGGAGATCATCCAGTCCTACACCGGCAAGATCCGATTCCGGCTGCTGCCGCGTAAGACCCTGCAGGTGCGGGCCGGGGCACCGGTCGACCTGAGCGCGTTCGAGGGCAAGCCGCTGACCAACGAGCTGTTGCACGAGGCAACCGAGGTGATCATGGCCCGGGTCGCCGAGACCCTGGGTGAACTGCGCGGCGAGACCCCGCCCAAGGAGCTCTACGACCTCCGCAAGGCCCGCAAGGCCGAGCGTGCCGACGATGCCGATCGTGAGGAGCAGGCATGAGCAAGGTCGCCGTCTTCGGCGCCGGTTCCTGGGGTACGGCGTTCGCGGTGGTGCTCGCGAACGCGGGGAACCAGGTGTCCGTCTGGGGCCGGCGGGAATCGCTGTGTGCCTCGATCAACACCGAGCACGAGAACGCCGAGTACCTTCCGGGACTGCGGTTGCCGGACGCGATCACCGCGACCCACGATCCGGCCGCAGCCGCCGACGGCGCCGAAGCCATTGTGCTCGCGGTCCCATCGCAGTCGTTGCGCGAGAACCTGACCGACTGGGCCGGCGTACTGCCGAACGCCGTACCCCTGGTCAGCCTGATGAAAGGCGTCGAGCTCGGGACGACGAAGCGGATGAGTGAGGTGATCGCCGAGCTCACCGGCGCCGGCCCGGAGCGGATCGCGGTCGTCTCGGGTCCGAACCTGGCCCGGGAGATCGCGGAGGGACAACCGGCCGCGTCGGTCGTCGCGTGCGCGGACGAGGGCACCGCGGCGCGGTTGCAGAAGTTGTGCCACTCGCCGACGTTCCGCCCGTACACGAACAACGACGTGGTCGGCTGTGAGCTCGGCGGTGCCTGCAAGAACGTGATCGCGCTCGCCGTCGGGATGGCCGTCGGCCTCGGCTTCGGCGACAACGCCCGCGCCTCGGTCATCACCCGCGGCCTGGCCGAGATCGCCCGCCTGGGGACGGCGCTGGGCGCGGACGAGCACACGTTCGCGGGCCTGGCCGGTCTCGGGGACCTGGTCGCGACCTGCTCGTCACCGCTGTCGCGGAACCGGACCTTCGGCGAGAAGCTCGGTCAGGGCCTGACGGTCGCCGAGATCGCCGGCGGCACCCGGCAGGTCGCCGAGGGCGTGAAGTCGTGTGCGTCGGTCAGCGAGCTGGCGCACCACCACGACGTGGAGATGCCGATCGCCGAGCACGTCACCAAGGTGGTCGCAGGCGAGATGACACCGAGGGACATGCTGTTCAGCCTGGTCTCCCGCTCCGCGAAGTCGGAGCGGTGGGGATGATCCCGGCGAAGTTCGCCGAGTCCACCATCGCCCGCGAAGGCGATCGCGGCCGCGCGTGGCTGGACGAGCTGCCGTCGATCGCGGACACGGTGTTGAGCAGCTGGAACGTCGAGCCGACCGGCGACACGATGCACGGCGAGGTCGGCGTCGTCATCCCGGTCGAGGGCGACCGGGTGGTGAAGATCTCGTTCCCGCACCCGGGCAACGACTACGAGGCCGACGCCTTCGAGGCCTGGGGCGGGCGCGGCGCCGTACGACTCCACCAACGCGACGACGAGCGCTACGCCCTGCTGCTCGAGCGGGCGCACCCGGAACAGTTGATCGGCCTCCCTGACAACGACGCGATCCCGGCGGTAGCGGGGGAGCTGAGCAAGCGCCTGAGCATTGCCGCACCGGATCACTTGCCTCGGCTCTGCGCCCGCGCCGACGAGTGGTACGACGAGGTACGGTCGGGCGCGGCCGACTTTCCGGAGGCACTGCCGGCGCGGGTGGTGGATGCTGCGCTCAACGTGGTCGACGAGCTCGGTCGTGAGCAGCCGGAGCTCGTCGTGCACGGTGACTTCCATGCTCGCAACATCCTCCGCGCCGACCGCGAGCCCTGGCTGGCCGTCGACCCGAAGGGGTACGTCGGCGACCCGGCGTACGACGGCGCGACGCTGCTCCTGCCGCGCGTCCTCCCGTATCTCGATTCCCACCTGGACTCAGGCGACCTGGCGAAGCCGCTGCAACGCGAACTGGAGATCTTCGCCGAAGCGGCCGAGCTGCACCCCGTCCGCGTCCGTCGCTGGGCCCAGTTCCGCTGCGTCCAGGGCGCGTACCACGGTCGTCGCAACGGCTTCGGCCGAGCCCGCGGCGGCGCGTTCCTGGACCGCCTGGTCGCGGCAGCCGAGCAGATCGCCACCGCGTGGGCGTGACTCCAGCTCTGCACAGCGGTGGAGCTGCTGTCAGGTCGCCAGTGCCTGTTGCTGGACCAGGATGGCGGCGCCGCGGAGGGCGGCGTCCTGGCCGGCGCGGCTGGTTACGACCTGCAGGCCGGTGGTGGCCAAGGGCAACGATCGTGCGTAGACGGTCTCCCGGATGCCGGCCAGCAGACTGTCGCCGGCCTGGGACAGCGAACCGCCGAGCACGATCAGCGACGGGTTCAGCAGACTGACCGCGGCGGCCAGTACGGTGCCGATCTCGCGCCCGGCCTGTCGAACGGCCGCGGTGGCCTCGGTGTTGCCGGACCGCACCAGGTCGACGATGTCCTGGCTGGTCGAAGCTCCTTCGAGCCCGGCGGCCAGTGCTGTCGCCGAGGCGATCGCCTCCAGGCAGCCGGTGTTGCCGCAGCGGCAGAGTTCGGTGTGGCCGAGTATCTGGATGTGGCCGATGTCGCCGGCCGCGCCCTGGGCGCCGCGGTGCAGGCGGCCGCCGCTGATCATGCCCGCACCGATGCCGGTGGCAACTTTCACGAACAACAGGTCGTCGACGTCCGGGTACGCCGTCGCGTGCTCGCCGAGCGCCATGATGTTCACGTCGTTGTCGACCAGCACCGGGCCCGGGAGCTCGCGGCCGAGCCGGCCGACGACGTCGTACGAGTCCCAGCCGGGCATGATCGGCGGATGGTTCGGCCGTCCGGTGCTGTGCTCGACCGGACCGGGCAGCCCGACGCCGGTGCCGGCCAGGTCGGCGGGGGAGCGGCCGGCCTCCCGGAGCAGCGCGAGTCCGGCGCGCGCGACGGCGGCGAGCACGATCTCCGGTCCCTCGGCGATCTTCAGGGGTGTCGTCGAGCGGTGCAGGATCTCGCCGGTCAGGTCGGTGAGGGCGACCGAAAGGTGCGTCGCGCCGATGTCCGCGGCCAGTACGAGCCTCGCGGTCGGGTTGAACCGGAAGCGCGCGGGCGGCCGGCCCCCGGTCGACGCCGCTTCCCCGGACGGTACGACGAGCCCGGCGGCGAGCAACTCCTCGATCCGGCCGGTCACCGTGGACCGCGCCAGACCGCTGAGCTCGATCAGCTCGGCCCGAGTCCGCGGTTGCCCGTCGAGCAGCAGCCGCAGTACCTGGTCCGCCGTACCCAGATCGCTCATTGGACTCGCTGCGGGAAGGTCTCGCTGTCCCAGACCGCGCGGCGCCGCCGCCCTCGCCGGGCGCATTGCAAGAACTGTCGGTCGTGATTGCTTGGATCAGGTTCGTGTCCAGGTTCCGCATGTACCCGACTCCGGCACAGCAGGCTGCGTTGGTGGAGCAATGCCGCCATGCCCGGTACGTCTGGAACCTGGCGCTCGAGCAGTGGTCGATGTGGGCTCGAGGTCAACGCGCCGCACCCGGCTACCGCGAGCAGGCGCGACAACTGACCGAGGCCCGTTCTGCGTTCGATTGGCTGCGGGCAGGCTCGCAGACCGTGCAGCAACAGGCACTTCGTGATTTCGCGCTGGCCGTCAAGGGCTTCTACGCCGGCACACATCGGCGCCCGACCTGGCGCAAGGCGGGCCGCCACGAGGGTTTCCGTATCGTCGGTGGCCAGGCATCCCGTGTCGTGAAGCTGAACCGGAAGTGGGCCGCCGCACTCGTTCCCAAGGTCGGCTGGGTTCACTTCCGGCTGTCCCGAGCTGTCCCTGCAGCGAAATCTTATCGCGTGACACGCGACCGGGTGGGTCGCTGGCACATCGCCTTTGCAGCTGTTCCGGAGCCGATCCCGGCGCCAGGTACAGGCGAGGTAGTCGGCATAGACCGGGGTATCGCCATTTCGGCGGCGCTGTCCACAGGTGAACTCCTGTCGTGCCCCGGGCTGTCGCGGTGCGAGAAGCGCCGATTGCGGTTTCTGCAACGTCGTCTCGCCCGGAGCCGCCGAGGATCCAACCGGCGGCAGCGGACCAGGACAGCGATCGCCAAGTTGCATGCTCGAGTCGCGGATCGACGCAGGGACTGGGTCGAAAAGACCAGTACCGACATCGCACGACGGTTCGACGCCATCCGCGTCGAGGACCTGCGCATCGGTCAGATGGTCCACCGACCGGCGCCGAGGATGGATCCAGTGCGACCGGGTGCCTATTTGCCGAACCGTCGGCGCAGCAAGGCCGGCCTGAACCGAGGCATCCTGGCCAACGGTTGGGGTGCCTTGGTGAGTCGTCTTGAGTACAAGGCCGGCGGAAGGGTCGAGAGAGTCAATCCCGCTTACACGTCGCAGACCTGCAGTATCTGCCAGCACCGCGCATCGGAGAACCGCAAGAGTCAAGCGGTGTTCGAGTGCGTGGCCTGCGGACATCGGGCACACGCGGACGTCAACGCGGCAGTCAACATCGCGGCCGGACGGGCCGTCAGCGCACGCCAAGAGGTGCCCGCGAGGGTCTCGACGAAGCGTGAACCGCAACTTGCTACCTCCGGGTAGTGGTTCGAATCCCGACCTGCAAGGTGGGGAGGACGTCAACACCGGACTTTCGTCGTGCTGGTCGTGGACTTTTGCTTGACAGGGTTCAAAAGGGTCCCATAGCGTCCTTCGACGTGTCCACCAACGCGCGAAAGCTGAAGGTCGGGATCGTCGGCGGCGGCTTCATGGGCCAGGTCCACGGCCGGGCGGCGCTGGTTTCCGGCGCCACCGTCGTCGGGGCCGTCGGATCGTCACCGTCGCGAGCCGGGGCCGCGGCCGAAGCGACCGGCGCCGAGCGCGGGTTCGCGACGCTCGACGAACTGCTGGCCGCCGACATCGACCTGATCCACGTCTGTACGCCGAACAACACGCACCGCGAGGTCACGCTGCAGGCCCTCGAGGCCGGTAAGCACGTGGTCTGCGAGAAGCCGCTCGCCACCTCGGTGCAGGACGCCACCGGGCTGTCGGCCGCGGCGCAGGAGGCGGGGCTGGTCGGCGCCGTACCGTTCGTGTACCGCTACCACCCGATGGTCCGCGAGCTGCGGACCCGGATCGCTGCGGGCGACGCCGGAGTCATCACCAGCCTGCACGGTTCGTACCTGCAGGACTGGCTGGCCGGCGCCGACGATCAGAACTGGCGCGTCGACGACACCACGGGCGGCCCGTCGCGGACCTTCGCCGACATCGGCTCGCACTGGTGCGACCTGACCGAGTTCGTCACCGGCGACCGGATCGCCGCGATCAGTGCGCAGCTCCGGACGGTGCGGGCGCAGCGCGGCGGCGTCGAGGTTCGCACGGAGGACCTTGCGACGGCGCAGTTCCGGACCGAGGCGGGCGTGGTCGGCACGATCGTGGTCAGTCAGGTCGCCGCCGGCCGGAAGAACCGGCTGTACCTCGAGGTGTCCGGCACCGAGTCGAGCTTCGGCTTCGACCAGGAGGACCCGGACCGGCTCTGGGTCGGTCGCCGGGACGCGTCGCAGTTGCTGACCCGCGATCCCGAAACGCTCAGCCCGCCGGCCGCGCGGGTCAACCGGCTGCCCGCCGGGCACGCGCAGGGGTACCAGGACGCGTTCGACTCGTTCGTCGCCGACAGCTATGCCGCCGTACTGGGAGACCTCCCGGACGGCCTGCCCGATTTCGCCGCCGGAGCCCGGTCGGCACGCGTGGTCGACGCCGTACTGCGGTCGGCTGCAAACGACAGCGCTTGGATCACCGTCGACAACTCGTAGGAGCTCAGATGCCTCGTCCGATCACACTCTTCACCGGCCAGTGGGCCGACCTGCCGTTCGAGGAGGTCTGCCAGTTCGCGTCCGAGGCCGGGTACGACGGCGTCGAGATCGCCTGCTCGGGTGACCACTTCGACGTCCAGCAGGCCGTCGACGACGACTCCTACGTCCAGGGCCGCAAGGACATCCTGGCGAAGTACAACCTGCAGGTCTTCGCGATCTCCAACCACCTGGTGGGGCAGGCGGTCTGCGACGACCCGATCGACTTCCGGCACCAGGCGATCGTGCCGTCCCGGATCTGGGGCGACGGCGACGCCGAGGGTGTCCGGCAGCGGGCCGCCGAGGACCTCAAGAACACCGCCCGCGCCGCTGCGAAGCTCGGCGTACAGACCGTCGTCGGCTTCACCGGCTCGTCGATCTGGCAGTACGTCGCGATGTTCCCGCCGGTGCCCGCGGAGCGGATCGAGGCCGGCTACCAGGACTTCGCCGACCGCTGGAACCCGATCCTCGACGTGTTCGACGCCGAGGGTGTCCGGTTCGCGCACGAGGTGCACCCGTCGGAGATCGCGTACGACTACTGGACCACCACGTTCGCCCTCGAGGCGATCGGTCACCGCCCCGCGTTCGGCCTGAACTGGGACCCGTCGCACATGGTGTGGCAGGACATCGACCCGGTCGCCTTCCTGTGGGACTTCAAGGACCGGATCTACCACGTGGACTGCAAGGACACCCGGATGCGGGTCGGCGGCGGCCGCAACGGCCGGCTCGGGTCGCACCTGCCGTGGGCCGACCCGCGGCGCGGCTGGGACTTCTACTCCACCGGGCACGGCGACGTGCAGTGGGAGGACTGCTTCCGGGTGCTGAACTCGATCGGCTACGACGGCCCGATCTCGGTCGAGTGGGAGGACGCCGGTATGGAGCGCAAGGTCGGCGCGGCGGAGGCGGTCAACGTCATCCGCAACCTGGCCTTCGACAAGCCGGCCGCGGCCTTCGACTCCGCCTTCTCCACCGACAAGTAGCTGGGAAACTTTTCGCCACTGCGTGGCACTTTGTTTCCCAGCAGGCGGCTGCTAGGCCGGCCGGGTGTCTCGGCCGGCCACGAAGCCGAGCACGACCTGGACGGCGGCGAGCGTGGCGAACACGCTCAACGTCGTCCGCCATCCGCCGGTGACCTGCGTCAGGTAGCCGGCAACCACCGGCCCGGCCGCGGCCAGCGTGTACCCGACCGCCTGCGCCATCCCGGACAGTTGCGTGGTCTCGTGGTGACCGCGGCCCCGGATGCTGATCAGCGAGAGCGCGGCGACCAGCCCGGCCCCCTGGCCGAGGCCGCCGACGATCGCCCAGACCAGAGCGAGCCGCGGCACCAGCATCAGACCGAGTAGCGCGAGCAGGATCGGCGTACTCGCGATCATCAGACCGGCCCGCTGGTTCGTCCGGTGCTTCAGCAGGAACGGGATGCTCAGACCGCCGATCAGCCCGAACACCTGGAACAGGAACAGGTGTACGCCGGTGGAGCGCTCCGAGACACCGCCCGTGGAGATCTCGATCGTGGGCAGCCAGTTCACGAACAGGTAGAAGCTGGTGGACTGCAGACCCATGAAGCCGGTGACCAGCCACGCCATCGGCTGCCGCCAGACGCTCACCGGGGGAGCGCCTTCCTCGCGGGCACCTGACGGCATCGGCTCCGGCGAGAGCGTCCGCGGCAGCCAGATCACGGCGACGAGTACGGCGAGACCGCCCCACACCGCCAGCGACAGCCGCCAGTCGACCGCGTCCGCGATCGGTACGGCGAGAACCGATGCGATCGCCGCGCCGCCGGTGATGAACGCCGTGTAGATGCCCGTCGCACGCGACACGTTGCCCGCGTAGTCACGCTTGAGGATGACCGGCACCAGTACGTTGCCGACCGCGATCGCGGCCCCGACGACCGCCGTACCGATCCAGAGGCCGGCGGTGCCGGTGTACGGGCGTAGCGCGCTGCTGGCCGCCAGCACGAGCAGCGAGACGAACACCGCCCGCTCCATGCCGAACCGGCGGGACGCGAGGTGGACCAGCGGGGAGGCAACCGCGAAGGCGAGCAGCGGGAGCGTGCCGAGCAGGCCCTGCGCGGCCTCGCCGAGACTCAGGGCGTCACCGATCCGAGGCAGCACCGGACCGACGGCGGTCAGCGCCGGCCGCAGGCTCAGCGCCACCACGAAGGCGGTCGCCGTGATCAGCGACGACCGCTCCCGAGTCATTCGTTCGGTCATGACCGCCACGACACACCCTCTCTCACACGCTTCTCTGCAGATGTCCTACATTTACACTGTACGCTAGGTCAGGGGAGAGAGGCCGGTGGCGGATGTCACTCGACGGACCGGTGCGGCAGGTGCCGCTGGTGCTGCAGGTGTCGGAGCGGTTCCGTGCGTTGATCGAGTCCGGGGAATGGGCGCGCGGCTCCCGGATCCCGGGCGAGAACCAGCTCGCGACGCAGCTGGGCGTGAGTCGCGGCACCGTGCGGGAGGCGTTGCGCTCGCTGAGCCTGACGGGCCTTCTGGAGCCGCGGGTCGGCGACGGCACCTATGTACGGGCGACGAACGAGATCAGCGGCGTACTGGTCAGGGATGACCTCTCGGCGTCGTTGACGCACGTTCTCGACGCCCGCGCCGGGATCGAGGCGGCGGCCGCCCGTCTGGCCGCGCAGCATCCGGATCCGGAGAGTGTGGCCGCGCTGGCCGAGGTCCTCGAGCGCCGCGCGGCAGCGCTCGAGTCCGGGGACATGGATGCGTTCGTGGCGGTCGACACCGACTTCCACCGCGGCGTCGTCGTGGCCAGCGGGAACCCACTGCTGCTCCGGCTGTACGACGCGATCGCCGAGGTTCTCACCGAGTCGATCCACCAGACCGCGTCGATCCCCGAGGACCACCGGATCCTCGACGCCCACGTGGTGGTGCTCGAGGCGATCCGCGCCGGTGATCCCGAGGCCGCGAGTCAGGCGTCGTACGCGCTGATCGAGACGATCAAGCAGACGCCTTCGGCCAGCAGTATCTGAAGCACGTCGGGGTGCCGTTGAGACGGCGTGGCTCGCCGCCCGGTGGCGGGACGTGCTTGCTGTCCTCCCGGATCCCGCCGCGGGCTTCGTAGAACGCCTGGGCGGCGGTGTTCTGTTCGAGCACCCACAGGTAGTACCCGTCCGGTGCCGCGTCGGCCGTCAGCGCGAGCAGTTTGGTGCCGATGCCCTGGCGCTTGAGGGGCGCCCGTACGTGCAGGTTGTCGACGAGCGCGCCCCATTGCTCGTCGGCGTCGAACACGACGTGGGCGATTCCGACGAGCTGCCCGTCGTACTCCGCCAGCGTCGTCAGCGTCCCCTCGCGTGCGGCGAGTCGCTCGGCCCACATCGCCCCGAGGTACTCCGGGCACTCGTCATCGAGGAACGCGTCCGCATAAGCACCGCGGTAGTGCCGTCGCCAGCTGTCCCCGTGCAGCTCGGCGACCGCGGGCGCATCGTCCGCCCCGGCTACTCGAAAGGTCACAGTCATCGCGCTACCGCTCCCGGCTGTCGGCTCGTGGCGAGGACTCGGGCGAACACCGCGATGCCAACGGCGAGGGCGGTGACGACGAGGAACGAGACGGTCAGGCTGCTGGCTTGGGCGATGCCGCCGATGATGGACGGCGCCACCAGGCCGGAGGCGTACGTGATCGTGGCGACGCCGGCGATCGCCTGACTGGCGTTCTTCCCGGTGCGGCCGGCGGCAGCGAACGCGAGCGGTACGACGACGGCGATGCCGATGCCGATCAGCCCGAAACCGATCATCGCGACGAGCGGTGTCGGTGCAACCACCACAAGCAGACCGCCGAGCGTCGCGATCGCCCCACTCCACCGCACCGTCCGTACGGCGCCGAACCGGTCGACGATCGCGTCGCCGGAGAGCCGGGCGATCGTCATCGTCAGCGCGAACCCGGTGGTCGCACCCGCCGCGACCGCCGCTGAGCTGTCGAGGATGTCGCGCAGGTACACGGCCGACCAGTCCAGGCTGGCGCCCTCGGCGAACACCGCGCAGAACCCGACGGCGCCGATCAGCAGCGCCGACTTCGGCGGCAACGTGAACCGCGCCGGCGGCTCCTCGTCCTCCTGGGGATGGATGTTCAGCACGAACTGACACACCGCCACACCGATCAGCGTCAGCACCGCCGCCGCGATCGCGTGATGGATCTGCGCACTCAGGTTGGCGTGCGCGGCGACGGTCCCCACGGCGGATCCGATCAGCGCACCCGCGCTCCAGAGCCCGTGCAGCCCGGACATGATCGACTTCTTCAGCCGGTGCTCCACCTCGACCCCGAGCGCGTTCATCGCGACATCGGCCATACCGGCCGTGCCGCCGTAGATCAGCAGCGCGCCGCACAACGTGAGCAGGCCGGGCGCGAGCGACGGCAGCACCAGCGCGAGGGTCCAGAGCGCGAGCAGCCCGCGAAGCGCGTTGCGGGTCCCCAGTCGGTGGCTGACGCGGGCGGCGAGCGGCATCATCAGGGCCGCGCCGAGCGCCGGGAAGGCGAGCGCGAGGCCGAGCTGGCCGGCGGACACTCCCGCGTGCTCCTGGATCCAGGGCACCCGGGTCGCGAACGACCCGGTGACCGATCCGTGCACGCAGAAGACCGCGGCGACGGCGTACCGCGAGCGCTTGACGAGTGTGGTGTCTTCAGTCACAAGTAAACAAGCTATCTGTTTGAACGATCAGGCGGATGGTAGTTTTTTGCGCGTGCGAAGTGCGGAACGGCATCAAGTGATCGTAGAACGACTACGAGTCGTGGACCGAGTGTCGGTCCAAGAACTGGTCGAGGCCACCGAGGCTTCGGACATGACGGTTCGCCGCGATCTCGACTTCCTTGCCGCCCAGGGTGTCCTGAAACGGGTGCACGGTGGTGCGGTGTCCGCGATGCCGTCCGGACTCGAGCCGCCGTACTCGCTGCGGGCGCAGGCGGCGACCGCGGCCAAGCAGGCGATCGCTCGCGCCGCCGTCGAGCATCTTCGCGACGGCGAGACAATCGTGCTCGACAGCGGTACGACGGCGCTCGAGACCGCGAAGCTGCTGCACGACCGCACGATGACCGTGATGCCGCTCTCGCTGCATGTCGCGCAGGAACTGGCCGACGCGCCGCGGATCCGGCTGCTGATGCCGGGCGGTGAGGCGCGCAAGGGCGAGCTCTCGCTGGTCGGCCCGCTCACCGTCGCCTCGTTGCGGGCGCTGCGTTTCGATGCGGCCGTACTCAGTCCTTGTGCTTTCAGTCTGGACGCGGGGCTGACCGCGTTCGACCTGGGCGACGCGGAGGTCAAGCAGGAGGCGATGAACGTCGCCACCCGGACCATCGTGGTCGCCGACGGCGCCAAGTGGGACCGCGCCGCCCTGGCCTTCGTCTGCCCTGCGGACCGGCCCGACCTGATCATCACCGACGACTCTTCCCCCGAGGACCAACGAACCATGCTCACCCAACGCGGCGTACTCGTCGAGGTCGCCTCTTGACCGCCACCGATGTACTTCAAGCCGCCCCACCCCGCGCCGCTCGCGTTGCCACCTGGTTGTACTTCGGACTGAACGGGTTCGCGGTCGGTATGTGGGTCGTCCACATTCCCAGCATCGAGCAGACGACCGGCATCACGCACAGCACACTCGGACTGCTGCTGCTCGTGCTCGGCGGCGCAGCGTTCATCGGCATGCAGGTCGCCGGGCCGCTGGTCGACAAGATCGGACAACGCCGGCTCGTACCGGCCGCCGGCATCCTGCTCGGTCTCGCGCTCGCCGGCCCCGGCCTGGCCACCAACTGGTGGACGCTCGGGCTCGCCCTGATTTTCGTTGGCTTCGGCAACGGTTCGATCGACGTCGGGATGAACGCGCAGGCCGTCGTGGTCGAGCGCGGCTACCCCCGTCCGATCATGGCCGCGTTCCACGCCATGTGGTCGATCGGCGGCGCGATCGCGGCCGTCATCGGTGCGGCCACGCTGCGGGCCGGCGTACCGACCGAGGTCACGCTCGGCCTGTCCGGTCTGGTCTGCATCGTGCTGTCGCTGATCGCCAGCCGGTTCTTGCTGGAGGCAACGGTCGAGGAGCACGACGAGCCGGCGACCGAGCGGGCCAAGCCGCCCGCGAAGCTGGTCTGGGCGCTCGGCGGGCTCGCGTTCGGGCTGATGCTGTCCGAGGGTGTCGCCAACGACTGGGCCGCCCTGCACTTCCGCGACATCCTCGGCACCTCGGTCAGTACGGCGGCCTTCGCGTACGGCTCGTTCGCGGTCGCGATGACCGTCGGCCGGTTCCTCACCGACCGGGTCGCGGCCGTCGTCGGTCCGGCGGCGATCGTGCGCTGGGGTGCCGCGATGGCAGCGGTCGGCCTGACGCTGGTGATCGTCGTACCGTGGGTGCCCGTCGCGCTCGTCGGGTGGGCGATCTTCGGGCTTGGTCTCGCCGGCGGCGTACCGCAGCTGTTCACCGCGGCCGGCAACCTCGACCCGCGCTCGTCCGGCGCCCTGATGGCCCGCGTCGTCGGCCTCGGGTACGTCGGTCTGCTCGCGGGGCCCGCGGTGATCGGTGGACTGGCGCACTGGATGCCGCTGAACATCGCGTTCATCCTGCCCGTCGTCCTGTGCGTGCTGACGTTCCTCGGCGGGCCGGTGCTCAAGAAGTCGCGCTGAGCGCCTTCTCCAGATCGGCCCACAGGTCGTCGGGGTACTCGATCCCGACGGACAGCCGGATCAGGTCCTCCGGGATCGTCGGCACCTCGATCGGCCAGCGGCGGCGGCGCTCGAGCATCGACTCGACGCCGCCGAGGCTGGTCGCGTGCACCCACAGCTCGGTGCACTCACAGACCCGCTGGGCGCCGGCCGCGTCGCCGCCGAGCTCGAACGCGAGGATCGCGCCGAAGCCGGACATCTGCGCGGCGGCGCGGTCGTGGCCCGGATCGTCCGGTAGTCCGGGGTAGCGGACCCGGCTGACCCGGGGATGCGCGAGCAGGCGCTCCGCGAGGAACAGCGCGTTCGACTGGGCTCGCTCGAGGCGGAGCGCGAGGGTGCGCAGACCGCGGAGCGCGAGCCAGGCCTCCATCGGACCGGGGATCGCGCCGAGGCTGCGGCGACGGAGCTCGATCGCGGACCACAACTCGTCGTCCGCGGTCACGACCGCACCCAGGACGACGTCCGAGTGGCCGGCGATGAACTTGGTGGCCGAGTGCATCACGACGTCGGCGCCGAGGCGGAGCGGCTGCTGGAGCAGGGGAGTCGCGAACGTGTTGTCGACCACCACGGTCGCCCCGGCGGACCGCCCGGCCGCGGCCAGGGCCGGGATGTCGGCGACCTCCATCGCGGGGTTGGTCGGCGACTCGATCCAGAGCATGTCGGCGCCCTCGACCGCGCGGACGACGGCTTCGGTGTCCGCGACGTTCACCCGGTCGACCTTCAGCCGGCCCGTCGCGGCCTGCTGATCGAACAGCGCCAGTACGCCGGAATACGCGTGCTGCGGCGCGACCACCCGGCCGCCGACCGGGATCAGGTCCGCGATCGCCGCCACCGCCGCCATGCCGGACGCGAACGTCAGGCCGCGACCGCCTTCGAGCTGGCCGAGGGTGTCCTCGAGCGCGGTCCACGCGTCGTTCCCGAACCGTCCGTACCCACGGTCCCCGCCGGCGACGTACGTCGAGCTGAAGACCGGGGAGTTGCCGACCGGTGCGTTCGGTACCCGCTCGGGCCGACCGGCGTGGACGACGACGGTGGAGGGATCGAGGTCAGGAGTCATGGCTGGAATTGTCGCTGACCCCGTTCGGGGCGATCGGCAGGGGGATGCCGCCGGTGCTGAGCAGGTCCATGGCCTGCCGGGCGAGGGGCCGCGCCGCGGTGTTGCCGGGCGTCTCGACCCAGACGCGGACGACCGTCTCGATGATGTTCATCGCGATCCCGGCGGACAGTGCGGCGACGAACTCGGACCGGCCGTCGGCGGGTAGCCGCAGCGTCAGTTCGTCGGCGAGGTCGTTGCGGAACCGCCAGATCAGCTCGTTCAGGTGGGCGCTGACGGATCCGGTCTGCTCGGCCAGCTCGAACACCGCGCGGACTCGGCCGGGGTTGCTCTCCAACTGGTCGAGAACCCGCTCGATGACCGCGCGCAGACCGTCCGGCAGCTCCAGTTCGGGCTGCTCGCGGAACCAGGTGACGGCGTCGGCCAGGCAGTCGTCGACGAACTCGAGGACCAGCGTCTCCTTGGTCGGGAAGTACCGGTAGAGCGTGCTCGGCCCGACCTCGGCCGCGGCCGCGATCTGCTCGACCGTGGTCCGGCCGAAGCCGTTGTCGTTGAACAGCTCGAACGCCTTGTCCGCGATCAGCCGGCGGGTCCGCTCCCGCTTCACTTCGCGCAGTCCCATGGGCAGGCAGGCTACCGCCTCTCCGACTCGCCGGTAGCTCCTTCTGATCGGCAGTTTCAGCCATATGGTAGTCACTACCGTTTTCTACCGAGAGGCGCGCGATGACCGAGAGCTTTCCCGTCGGCCGGCCGTCCGGGTGTCCCTTCGACCCGGCGCGGGAGTACGCCGCGTTCCGCCGTACCGACGCCCCGACGAAGGTCTCCACCCCGGCCGGCGTCGACGCGTACGTGGTCAGCCGGTACGACGACGTACGGACGGTGCTGCGGGACAGTCGGTTGAGCTCGCGATCGGCGCCGTCGGAGCACGTCGTACCGGATGCCGATCTGGAGCGGGAGGTCGAGTCGGGCTCGATCCTGCAAGTCGACGGTGCGGCCCATAAACGGCTGCGGCGGATGCTGGCGGGGGAGTTCGCGGTGAAACGGATGGAGGCGCTGCGGCCGCGGGTCACCGCGATCATCGAGGAGCGGCTGGACGCGATGCTCGCCGGCGGCGGGCCGGTCGACCTGGTGCAGGAGTTCGCGCTGCCGATCCCGTCGCTGGTGATCTGCGAACTGCTCGGCGTCCCGTACGCGGACCGCGCCGAGTTCCAGGCGCGGAGCGCGGTACTGGTCCAGGTGGACGGCGATCCGGACGAGCAGATGCGGGTCAGCGACGCGTTCAACCAGTACATGGTCGAGCTGGTCCTGGCGAAGCTGGCGCGGCGCGAGGACGACCTGTTGTCGCGACTCATCACCCGCGGCGAGGAACTCGGTACGCCGTTGAGCCTGCCGGAACTGGTATCGATCGGGGTCACGCTGCTCGTCGCTGGACACGAGACGACGGCGAACATGATCGCGCTCAGCACGCTCGCATTGTTGCGGAACCCGTCGCAGCTGGAGGCGTTGCGGGCGGATCCCGCGCTGGCGCCGGCGGCGGTGGAGGAGTTGTTGCGGTACTTGTCGGTGGTGCACTTCGGCCTGTTCCGGCTCGCGACGGACGACGTACCGGTGGGTGGGTCCACGATCGGTGCGGGGGAGTACCTGATCGTGGCGCTGTCCTCGGCGAACCGGGACGAGAAGGTGTTCCCGGATCCGGATCGGCTCGATGTCGCGCGGCAGGGATCGGCGCATGTCGCGTTCGGGTTCGGGCCGCATCAGTGTCTCGGGCAGCAGTTGGCGCGGCTCGAGCTGCAGGAGGTGTTCACCCGGCTGTACGCGCGCATCCCGACGCTGCGACTCGCCGTACCGTTCGAGGAGATCGACTACAGAAACAACACGCTCGTGTACGGAGTGACAGCGTTGCCAGTCACCTGGGACGAGCAGATCTGAAGAGCTCTTAACCGAACCCAGGTCGGAACCTGATCGCCGGGCCGCTACAGTCGAGCCGGTGAGTGAGTACTCGGAACAACAGCGCAAGCCCCGCGTCGCCGTCGTCTTCGGTGGCCGGTCGAGCGAGCACGCCATCTCCTGTGTCACCGCGGCGAACGTGCTGCAGGTCATCGACCGGGAGAAGTACGACGTGGTGCCGGTCGGGATCAGTACGAGCGGTCATTGGGTCCTGGAGAGCGGCGATCCGGAGCGGCTGTCGATCACCGACGGCAAGCTCCCCGAGGTCGACGTGACGGCGCTGCCGGTGCTGTTCGGCGCGAACCGGGAGCTCGTGGTCAGTGAGCCGGAGCAGGTCCCGAGCACGCTCGGCCAGGTCGACGTGGTCTTCCCGCTGCTGCACGGCCCGTGGGGCGAGGACGGCACCATCCAGGGCCTGCTGGAGATGTCCGACATCCGGTACGTCGGCAGCGGTGTCCTCGCGAGCGCTGTCGGTATGGACAAGCACTACATGAAGGTCGTCTTCGCCGGCGCCGGGCTGGACGTCACGCCGTACGTCGTGATCCGCGACCGGGACTGGCGGCAGGACCCGGACGCGTGTCGCGCGGCGGTCGACAAGCTCGGCTACCCGGTGTTCGTGAAGCCGTGCCGCGGCGGGTCCAGCCTCGGGATCAGCAAGGTGAATAGCCTGGACGAGCTCGACGACGCGATCGTCGAGGCCCGGGCGCACGACCCGAAGGTGATCGTCGAGGCGTCCGCGAAGAACCCGCGGGAGATCGAGGTCGGCGTCCTCGGCGGTCTGGACGGCGGCAAGCCGCAGGTCAGCGTCTGCGGCGAGATCGCGATCTCGGGCGGCGGGCACGACTTCTACGACTTCGAGACGAAGTACCTGCCGGAGGGCGAGGAGTACACCGCGCTGTCGGTGCCGGCCGAGCTGCCGGAGGAGATCGCCGCCGAGGTCCGCGCGAAGGCGCTCACGGCGTTCGACGCGATCGACGCCGAAGGGCTGGCGCGGGTCGACTTCTTCCTGGACGAGGACAACCGGGTCGTGATCAACGAGATCAACACGATGCCCGGGTTCACGCCGACGAGCATGTTCCCGCGGCTGTGGGCGGCCTCCGGCAAGGACTACCCGGCGCTCGTCGAGCACCTGCTGCAGCTCGCGATGACGCGTCCGACCGGTCTGCGCTGAAAGCAGCTGAAAGCAACCGTATGACCGTGGTCGCGACGCAGTACGGGCCGGTCCGCGGGAGCGGCGACGACGTACTCACCTTCAAGGGCATCCCGTACGCCGCGCCGCCCGTCGGCCCGAACCGCTTCCAGCCGCCGCAACCTGTTTCGCCTTGGACTGCGCCGCGTGACGCGACGCAGTACGGGGCGACGGCGCCGCAGAGCGAGGCGGTCAGCGAACTCGTCGCGCGGACGATCATCCCGGGCGACGACTACCTGAACCTGAACGTCTGGACGCCGGCGCTCACCGGGCGCGCGCCCGTCATGGTCTTCATCCACGGCGGATCGTTCGTCAGCGGCGCCGGTTCGCTGTCCCTGTACGACGGCACGCAGTTCGCCCGCGACGGCGTCGTACTCGTGACGATCAACTACCGGCTCGGCGCGGACGGGTTCCTGTGGTTCGGCGACGGTGCTCCGAATCTCGGGCTGCTCGACCAGATCGCGGCGCTCACCTGGGTCCGCGACAACATCGCCGGCTTCGGCGGCGACCCGGACAACGTGACCGTGTTCGGCGAATCGGCCGGTGCGATGAGCGTCTGCACGCTGCTCGCGATGCCCGCCGCCGAAGGCCTGTTCCATCGCGCGATCGCGGAATCAGGCGCCGGTCACAACACGATCGGGGCTGAGACCGCTCGGTTGGTCGGGACTCGGCTGGCCGCGGCGTTGGGTACTGCGCCGACGCGTGAGGCGCTCGCCGACGTACCCGTCGAGCGGCTGATCGCGGTGCAGGATCAGCTCGGCCAGCAGGTGATGGCGAAGGCACGTCGCAAGGAGTGGGGCGATGTCTCTCGCACGTTGCTGCCGTTCGGTCCCGTGGTCGACGGTGTCCACCTGCCCGCGGCGCCGCTCGATCGCCTGCGGGCGGGGGCTGCCGCGGACGTCTCCGTGTTGATCGGGACGAACAGCGAGGAAGCGCGGCTCTTCCTCGTCCCAACCGGGGTCGGCGCCAAGTTCAACACACCGCTTTTGTATGCGGCGGCCGCTATGCGCTTCGGCCTATCCATTAACGGCGTACGCCGATATCGCGCCAACCGCCCCGGCGCGACGCCGGGGGACGTCCTGGCCGCGGTGATGACGGACTCGTACTACCGCATCCCGGCGATCCGGCTCGCGGAGTCGCATCCAGGGACCTTCATGTACGAGTTCGGCTGGCGTTCCCCCGCCTGCGGCGGAACCCTCGGCGCCTGCCACGCCCTCGAGCTGGCCTTCGTCTTCGACAACCTCGACGACCCGGCAGCCGCCGCGATGCTCGGCTCCGCCCCACCACAACACCTGGCCGACCTCGTACACCGCACCTGGGTCGATTTCGCCAAAACCGGCAACCCCGGCTGGGCCCCCTACACACCCACCCACCGCCTAAGCCGCCACTTCGCCACCGCCTCCGGCACCACCACCAACGACCGCCCCGAAGAACGCACCCCCTGGCCCACCCACCCCTAACCCCACCCACCACCACGGACCAGGCACCACGAGCCCTACCGCGGCACCAATCCCTCCCCACCAGCACCCCCGCCATGCCCGCCGCGCCGCCCGCCCCGCCCCGCCCCGCGCTGCCCCGCCCCGCGCAGCACCGCGCTCGCCTCCCGGAACCCCGCGCCCCAAGCTCCGCGTCCCGCAGCTCCGCTCCCGCACCGGAGCCGCCCCGCCCCGCACCGCCCCGCGCAGCACCGCGCCGCGCTGCACCGCACACGCGCAGCACCGCGCTCGCCTCCCGGAACCCCGCGCCCCAAGCTCCGCGTCCCGCAGCCCACGTCCCAGACCGTGCTCCGGCGCCCGCGCTCTGCTCCTCGCGAGTTGCTGGAGCTGACAGAGCGCTCGTCCCACACGAGGGGATAACCCGTGCTGTCAGGGGTTCGCCCCTCGCACACCAGCAGATAACCCTCGCAGGAGTGGTTATCCCCTCGTGTGAAGGCCCAAGTGCGCCTCCGCATTCTTTGCAGCCCCGGCGCTCGCTGAACCACCACCGCCCGATCACCTTGGGGAGGATTGCCGACCCATGTCGGGTACCAAATCCTCCCCAACCCGCAGCCCGCAGCCCGCGCCCGCGCCCGCGTCCCGCACCTCGCGCCCGCGTCCCGCACCCCACTCCTCGCGAGTTGCTCTGGAGCTGACGGAGCGCTCGCCCCATGCGAGGGGATAACCCGTAGCGTTAGGGGTTCACCCCTCGCACACCAGTAGATAACCCCTCGCAGGAGTGGTTATCCCCTCGTGTGAGCCCAAGCGTGCCTCCGCAGTCTTTGCAGCCCCGGCGCTCACTGGACCACCCAACGCTGATCCACCCGATCACCTTGGGGAGGATCGCCCACCCATTCCGGGCACCAAATCCTCCCCAACCGCAGCTCCGCGCCCGCGTCCTGCGCCCCGCTCGTCGCCCCCGCGCCCACTAGACCGCCCATCGCTGACACACGCGATCGCCTTTGGGGAGGATTGCCTGCCGATTTCGGTGCAAAGTTCTCCCCAAACCTCAGCAGCGCCCTCCGCGCGGCCCGATCCTCGCGCTCCTGGGTGTGCCGCTCCTCGCGCCGTGTCCCGCGCTGCTTAACCGTCGCTGCGTGCTCATCACGTGCGCAGGTGTGCAGAATCCGGCTTACGGTCCGGCCTATGAGTGGGGCCGGCGGGCTACAGGTTGTTGGCTCGGGAGTGGAGGTAGCGCTGCTGGGGGACGCTGGTGGTTTGGGTGGCTGCTTGTTCGTACGCGGCTCGGGCTCCTGCTCGGTCGCCGGACATCTCGAGTAGATGCGCTCGCACCGCTGCCAAACGGTGGTCCTTCACGAGGCGGTCGTCGTTTTCGATGGAGTGCAGTAGCTTGAGGCCCTCGTCTGGGCCGTGTGCCATTGCGACGGCTACCGCGTGGTTCAGTTCGACCATTGGGTTGTCGGTTAGCTGCAGTAGGACCTCGTACAGCGCGACGATTTGTGGCCAGTCGGTTTCCTCGGCGGAGGGGGACTCGTCGTGTACTGCGGCGATCGCGGCCTGCAGTTGGTACGGCCCGACCGGCCCGCGGGGGAGCGTCGCGGTGATCAGGTCGACGCCCTCTTGGATCAACTCCCGGATCCACAGCGATCGATCCTGCTCCGCCATCGGTACCAGTTCCCCGAGCGGACCCGTGCGCGCTGGGCGTCGCGCGTCGGTCAGCAGCATGAGCGCCAGCAACCCAGCCACCTCGGCGTCGTCGGGCAGCAACCGGTGAATCATCCGCGCCAGCCGGATCCCCTCGGCAGCCAACTCGACACGTTGCAGGCTCGGGCCCGTCGTACTGGCGTATCCCTCGTTGAAGATCAGGTACACGACCTTGAGGACCGCGCCCAGCCGCTCCTCCCGATCGGCCGGCAGCGTGAAGTGCGCGCCGCTGTCCTTGACGCTTGCCTTCGCCCGGGTGATCCGCCGCGTCATGGTTGCCTCCGGCACCAGGAACGCCCGTGCGATCTCCGTTGTCGTCAGACCGCCGACCGCCCGCAGCGTCAACGCGATCTGGGACGCCGGCGACAGCGAAGGGTGGCAGCACAGGAACAGCAGCACCAGCGTGTCGTCCGCATCTCCGACCGACTCACCGAGCGGCGCCCAGTGCGCGACCCGGTCCTCCCGCTGCTGACGGGACTGTTCACGCCGGAGCAGATCCGTCAGACGTCGGGAAGCCACCGTGATCAGCCACCCCCGCGGACTATCCGGTACGCCGTCCTTCGGCCACTGCTGCGCGGCGGCGAGCAGCGCCTCCTGCACCGCGTCCTCGGCCGTGTCGAAGTGCCCGTACCGCCGGACCAGCGCCCCGAGGACCTGCGGCACCAACGGCCGCAGGAGCTCCTCGAGGTCACCAGTCATGAACCCGCACCGTCCATCCGCGCCCTCGCGCTGCACAACGCGAGGCCGCTCGCCCTGCCGCGCCGGAGCGCCCCATGGGTCGGCGTGCTGTGCAACGCGAGGTCTGTCGCCGTGCCGCACCGGGGCGCGTCGTAGGTCTGCGCCCTCGAGCTCAGCGGGACCAGGCACGTTGACCCGCCGCACCGGAACGCGCTGTTCGTCTGCGCGCTCGCGGCCGGCGAGACGAGGCAGGTCGACCCGCCGTACTGGAACTGTGGCGCGAGCACCTTGCTTACTCCACTAGCTCGTCGCGGCCTTCGACGATCGGTCGGACGTCGGCGTACGCCGTTGCTCGGACGAAGTCCGGCGCCGGGGTGTCCGCGAGCCGACCCGCGATCTCGGTGGCTCGGTCGAAGGATTCGCATTCGACGATCCAGTAGCCCGCGAGGACCTCCTGGGTCTCCGCGTACGGCCCGTCGGTGACGACCGACTGCCCGTCCTTCGACCCGAACCGGCGCGTCAGCACGGGTGCCGCCAGCGCGCGGGTCTCGACCAGCTCACCCGACTCGGCCAGCTCGTTGTTGAACTTCTCCATGAAGGCCCCCATCGCCGCGAAGTCCTCCGGCTTCCAGGCCGGCTTCCCGGTGTCCTTCCCCGCCATTCCGTCGTAGTCCTGCTGCGACGCGTACGTCAGGATCATGTACTTCATCAGCTTCTCCCGTCATCCAGGCACCCACCACCGGACACCTCCACCCGAGACGTCGCCGCTCCTCCTTCCGACCGGACACGACCACGCGACGAATTTCGATCTCGTCAGGGAGTATGCCGTTGTCAGGTGCAGGGCGTGACGAGTTTGTTGTGGTTGTGGATAGCGTCCGAGACGTCGGTGAGGGCGTTGGCTTCGGGGGTGTACTTGTCGGGGACGGCGACCTCGAGGTAGAGCTCGCGGCCGATGGTGGTGAAGATGTAGCCGTTCTGGACCTGCTTGGCGAACCAGCCGATGCCGTTGACCTCGAAGCACTGGGACTGGGCTTCGGCCATGCCGGCCGGTGGGGTGACGCCGCAGGTGACCTCGATGGGCGGGTCGCCGTACGCGGTGGTGAGCGGGCTCTCGGGGGTGGTCTTCCGCTGTTTCTGGTCGAGGACCTTGGTGGGCAGCGCCTGGACGAGTTGGGCGCAGGCGGCGGCGACCTCAGGTGCCGGGGAGGGGACCGGTACGGGCGTGGCGCCGGGGCTGCACCCGGCGAGCAGGAGAACGCCGAGCGCGGCGAGCAGGATCTTGGGCATACCGAAGCGGGGTGGGGCCCTGTGGACGACGATCAGATGTGGACGACCGGACAGGTCAGCGTGCGGGTGATGCCGGGAACGTTCTGGACCCGGGCAACCACCAGTTTGCCCAGCTCGTCGACGTTGCGGGCTTCCGCGCGGACGATCACGTCGTACGGACCGGTGACGTCCTCGGCCAGGGTGACGCCCTGGACCTCGGCGATCTGTGCCGCGACGTCGGCCGCGCGGCCGACCTCGGTCTGGATCAGGATGTAGGCCTGGACCACCACGTCGTTCTCCACTCAGTCGTCCTCAGCGGGGCTCCGGCCACAGTACTGCGAGGTGGCCGGGCGTACTCGTTGCTCCGTCACGGTACCGCCTAGACTCCGGCTAGCGATATGGGAGGTCAGTTGACGTGACAGAGACGTTGGGGAGCACCGGTGAGTTCGGCCTGATCGCGGCCGTCACCAAGGGGCTGTCCACAGGTGCGGACGTCCTGGTCGGTCCTGGTGACGATGCGGCCGTGATGGCGGTGCCGGACGGCCGGATGGTGATCACAACCGACCTGCTGGTGGAGGGCAGGCATTTCCGCCAGGACTGGTCGTCGGCGTACGACGTGGGTCGCAAGGCCGCCGCGCAGAACCTGGCGGACGTCGTGGCGATGGGTGCCCGTCCGACCGCGCTGGTGGTCGGTTTCGGCGGCCCCGCCGAGCTGCCGACCGCCTGGGCGCTGGAGCTGAACCAGGGCCTCGTGGACGAGTGTGAACTGGTCGAGGCCAGCATCATCGGCGGCGACACGGTCCAGTCCGACAAGATCGTGGTCTCGGTGACCGCGTTCGGCTCGCTGGACGGCCGGTCGCCGGTGCTGCGCTCGGGCGCGCGTCCCGGGGACGAGGTCGCGTACGTCGGCCGGCTCGGCTGGGCCGAGGCGGGCTGGGCGGTGCTCGCCCGCGGGTTCCGCTCGCCACGGGCCGTTGTCGAGGCGCACCGCCGCCCACAGCCGCCGTACGCCGAAGGGCCGCGGGCCGCGCTCGCCGGCGCCTCCTCGTTGTGCGACGTGAGTGACGGACTGCTGTCGGACCTCGGGCACATCGCGGCGGCGAGCCAGGTGAAGATCGATGTGCACACGAAGGCGCTCACCGTGCCCGAGCCGCTGCAGGCGGTGGCCGCGGCTACCGGTGTGGACGCGCTGAAGTTCGTGCTGACCGGCGGTGAGGACCACGCGCTGGTCGGCACCTTCGAGCCCGCCGACGTGCCCGACGGCTGGACCGTCATCGGCTCGGTTGCTGAGGGCAACGAAGAACTCCCGGCCGGGACCGTCACCGTAGACGGGTCGCCGTATGCTGCGGAGACAGGTCACGCCCACTTCAGGAGTTGAGATGGCACCGCCGAGAGTTCTGACGATCGCGGGTTCCGACTCCGGTGGCGGCGCGGGGATCCAGGCCGATCTGAAGGCGATGCTCGCCAACGGCGTGCACGGAATGAGCGTGCTGACCGCGATCACCGCGCAGAACAGCCTCGGCGTCCAGGGCGCCTGGGAGCTGCCGGAGGAGCAGGTGCGCGCGCAGTTCCACAGCGTGGTCGACGACATCGGTGTGGACGCGGTGAAGACCGGCATGCTGGCGTCCGAGTCCATGGTCCGGGTCGTTGCCTCGCTGCTGCGAACCCTGCCGCCGGGAGTGCCGGTCGTGGTCGATCCGGTGTCGGTGTCGAAGCACGGCGACGCGCTACTCGCGGCCGACGCGATGGACGCCGTACGGTCCGAGATCGTCCCGCTGGCCACTGTCCTCACTCCGAACCTCACCGAGCTCGGTCCGGTCTCCGGCGTACAGCTGGAGACGGTCGAGGACCGGGAGCTCGCCGCGAAGGAGTTGCTGGACGCAGGCGCCTCGTGGGTGCTGGTGAAGGGCGGTCACGACGTCGGTACGGCGTCGACCGACGTACTGCACGGTCCAGGGGTACGCCGTTCGTACAGCGCGGTCCGGGCCGACAACAGGCACACGCACGGCACCGGCTGCACGCTGGCGAGCACCATAGCGGCGTACCTTGCTCGTGGGTACGACGTACCGAGTGCTGTCGGTGCGGCGAAGGAGTATGTGACCGGAGCGATCGCCGCCGGGTTCGCACTCGGCGACGGCATCGGACCGGTCGATCACGCATGGAGATTTCGAGGGAGCACCAGTTGAGCAAGCAGCAGCCCCCGGTCGACGGGTACTGCGAGCAGTGCGGTTTCAACTACGACACGGGTGACCTGCAGGGCACTGTGACGTTGCTGATCCGGCAGTCCGCCGACTGCAGCATGGCGTTGACGAAGGCCGCTGCCGGTCCGGACTCGAACGTGGTGCGGCTGCGGCCGGAGCCGGAGGTGTGGTCGGCGATCGAGTACGCCTGCCACGTGCGCGACGTACTCGAGGTGCAGCGGTTCCGGATCGCGCAGTGCCTGGCCGAGGACCGGCCGGTGTACGCGCCGATGGACCGAACGGGTCGGGTGAAGCAGGAGAAGTACGAGAACCAGGACCCGATGGAGGTCGCCGCCGCGCTGGTCCGGTTCGCGAAGGAGTTCGGGGCGGCAGCGCGGGTACTGCGGCCGCAGGAGCTCGGCAAGCTCGGGCTGTACAACTACCCGGTCCGCGCGCCGCGCACGCTGGGCTGGATCATCCGGCACACCGCCCACGAGATCCAGCACCACCGGCACGACATCATCGAGATCCTGGCGAAGGTCGAGCCGCCGATCGTCCCCAAACCCAAGGTCGAAGAAACCGAAGCCGACGACGCCGCGACCTCAGACGACGCGGTGACCTCAGACGACGCAGCGACCTCAGACGATGCGGCGTCCGAAGAGGTAGAAGAGGTAGCCGAAAGAGTCGACTAGCGCTGGGCGACCCAGGCGGCGACGGCCGGCTCACTCGTGAGCTGGTCCAACGCCAGCGCGGCCGCACCGCGGAGCGGACCGTCCAGCTGGTGCGTGGCGGGCAGCACCGGCGGGGGAGACCCACGGTGGAACGTCATCAGACCACCCCGGTACGCCTCGTCGAAGGTGCGCTCGGCAGCTGCACGCAGTGGGATCGCCAGACCGCCGATGGTGACCACATCGGGGTCGTGAGCGTTCACGAGCCCGGCGATGCCAGTGCCGAGCGCAGCGACCACAGTGGCAACTGCATCGCGTGCAGCCCGGTCACTGCGCCGGAGTACCTCTTCTGTGTAGGCAACCGGGTCGTCCGGCATCGACTGCTTGAGGTGGCGCGCCAGTGCTCGTCCGTCGATCTCCAGGTCCCAGCAGCCACGCGCACCACACGGACAGGTCCGCGAGCGGTCACCGAAGGGAATGTGACCGTACTCGCCACCTGCTCCCGACACGCCCTGCGCCGGTACTCCGTCGATCAGTAGCGTCCCGCCGAGACCCACCTCGATGATGAGGTGCACTGCCGTACCAGCTCCTGCCGCAGCACCCGTGCGGGCCTCTGCCACACCACTGAGCGTCGCGTCATTCCCGGCGAGCAGCGGGACCGCGGTGCCGGCGGTGACCTGCGCCAGGTCGAGCTCGGCCCACTCCAGCGTCGGTGCCTGCATCAGATGGTTGTCGCGAACAGTCCCTGGTACGGCGAGACTCACCATCTGCAGCCGAGCGCCGTACTGCTCCTGCGCCTGTTCCACTGCACGCCGCAGGTTGTTCAGCACGACCTGTGCGCGCCGACTCCGGTGCCGCTTGTACTGCGGCTCCTGCAGCGTCCCGTCGAGAGTCACGACCGCACTCCGCCAACTGCTCTGCCGCAGGTCGAGTGCGAGCACCACAGGTCCCTCAGGATGCGCCCGCAGCACCGTGGTCGGCCGGCCACGCCCCCGACTCGGCGCCGGCTCCTCGGTCAGCAGATGTACGTCGCGTAGCCGGGCGGTCACCTCAGTCGCGGAACCCGTACTGAGGCGCAGCGCCCGCGCGACAGCGGCCCGGGTGATCCCGGGCCGGCGGCTGACCTGGGTCAGCACGTCCGAAGCCGTCTGCCACTGTCCACGGCGCACTGGAGTCATCGCTGCCTTTCGCCTTATGCTCGGAGGACGAGTTTAATGGGAGGACTGATGGAGATCCGGGACATCCGCGCGGTGCTGTTCGACATGGACGGCACACTGGTGGATTCGGACGCGGTCGTGGACCGCTGCTGGAGCCGCTGGGCGGTCGAGTACGGGCTCGACCCGGCCGCCGTGCTCGCGGTCGCGCACGGGAACCCGGCGGCCGCGACGATCGCGCAGTTCCTGCCGGAGGCGTCGGCGGACGAGCGCACGGCCGCCTGGGCGCGGGTGTACGAACTCGAGGTCAACGACGTCGACGGTGTGGTCGAGAAGCCGGGCGCGGTCGACCTGATCGCGACGCTCGAGCGGATCGGGATGCCGTGGGCGGTCTACACCAGTGCGCCGGCGCAGTTGGCGAAGGTGCGACTGACCGCGGCCGGGATCGCGCCGGAGATCCTTGTGACCGTGGACGACGTACGCCGCGGGAAGCCGGACCCGGAGGGTTATCTGCGGGCCGCGGAGCTGGTCGGCGTACCGGCGGCGGCGTGCCTGGTGGTCGAGGACACCGTGGTCGGGCGGTCGGCCGGAGACGCGGCGGGCGCGATGACGGCCGGGCTGAAGGGTATTTCGGCGGATCTCGAGCTGGCGGACCTCCGGCAGCTCGATGCGCTGTTCAAAGGTCTGGAGTGACCACGCGCGCGGCGGCGCCGACGGCGGCCGGGGCGCGCGGCGACGAGGTACGGATCGGGATCGCGCTGTCGGCGATGGGGTTCGTGCTGGCCGGGCTCGGGGCGTGTGTGGCGATCCTGGCGCGGGATCTGAACGAGCCGACGAGCCGATTGGCCCTGCTGTCGTCGGGGTTCGCTGTCGGGTTACTGGTCGTGGCGGTGGTCGGCCCGCGGTTGCTGAGGTCGTGGGCGATGCCATCGGTGCTGGCGGCCGGGTCGGTGGTCTGCGCGATCGGTGCAGTGCTGATCGCGGTCGCACCGGCGTACTCCGTCGTGATCGCCGGTGGGCTGTTCGTCGGGCTCGGTGGGGCCTTGCTGGTGCTCGTCGCGCCGCTGATGCTGAACGGTCCGACAGCGGCCGCCCGATTGAGCCGGGTGAACGCGGTCGCCAGCGGCACCGGCATCCTCGCCCCACTCGCCATCGGCGCCCTGGACGGCCTCGGCCCCAGCGGCCGCCTCGCGATGATCGCCGCCGCGCCACCGCTGCTCCTCCTCGCGATCCTCACCAGACGCCTCGAGCCGACCCGCCGAACAACGCGAGCCACCACACGGGATGAGGCTCCGGTGGCAGTGTTGATTGATTCGGCGCCGGCGGTCGGGTTGGGGCGGAAGTGGCGCCGGGTCGGCCGACGGGTCGCGCTGGACGTCGGCGTGGGCTGGCTGCGAGTGGTGCTCGCGGTGTCGGTCGAGTTCTGTTTCGTGGTGTGGGCGGTGGCACGCTTGGTGGCGACCGGATTGCCGACAGCAACCGCGGCATTGCTCGGCAGCGCGTTCCCGATCGGTATGGCGATCGGTCGCGCGATCGGCCCGATCCACTGGCGCAACTGGTCCCCGGTGCTGCCCTCCGGCGCGCTCGCGGCGTGCGGCACCCTCCTCGTCAGCCTGTTCGACAGCCCGGCCGCAGTCGCGCTCGGCCTGGTGGTCGCCGGCCTCGGCGTCGCCCCTCTGTACCCGGTCACGCTGGCCGCCCTGGTCGCCACTCCCGGTCTCAGCTCGGCCCGCCTCGCCGCGATCGGCGCCCTCGCCTCCGGTACGGCGATCCTGTTCGCGCCCGCGATCCTCGCCGTCCTGGCTCGCGTCGTCGACCTGCGAACGGCGTACCTCGTGACGCTCCCGCTGATCGGCCTGCTGTTCTTCCTCAGCCGTCGATCTGGCCGATCCTCGTTCGTGTAGGGGGTGAATCGACCCCGAACAGACGAACGAGGTGGCGTGATGTCCGAGTTGAAGCTCCTGCTCGACGGCCTGGGATTCCCCGAGTCGGGCCGCTGGCACGACGGACGGCTGTGGTTCTGCAACTGGATCGAGCAGCAGGTCGTCGCGGTCGACGCCGACGGTACTACGGAGTACCTCGAGGTGCCGGTGGAGCGCCTGATGGGGTGGTCGATCGAGTGGTTGCCGGACGGCCGGATGCTGACCACCGGAGACAAGCTGCGCCGCTACGAGCCCGACGGCTCGATCACGGTGCTCGCCGAGCTGGCCGCGAACGAGATCGTGGTGGATGCCCGAGGCAACATCTATATCGACGGCGCGGACTTCGACTTCGCCGGCGGGGAGGCGCCGAAACCGGGCTGGATCAAGCTGGTCACGCCGGACGGGCGGATCCGTGAGGTCGCCGGCGATATCGAGTTCCCGAACGGAATGCTGCTCACTCCGGACGGGAAGGCGCTGGTGATCTCGGAGTCGTTCGCCGGCCGGCTGACCGCGTTCGACGTGGACCCCGACGGTGGGTTGTCGAACCGCCGGGTGTTCGCCGAGAACCTCGGTCCGGACGGGATCTGTCTCGACGCCGACGGCGCGATCTGGGTGCAGACCGGGTCCGAGGGGGTCGTCCGGGTCACCGAGGGCGGCGAGATCCTGGACCGGATCGAGCTCGCGGAGAACCGGGCGCCGTTCGCGCTGGCGCTGGTCGACTTCGACGGTCCGACGTTGTGCGTCCTGACCGCCGAGTGGCGGATGAACGAACCGATCACCGACAACATCGGGCGGCTGATCAACGGTCCCCGGACCGGACAGGTGCACACGATCCAGGTCGCCGTACCGCCGGTTCGTCGGTAGGCTCGCCGGCATGGAGTGCTTCGCCGCCGGACGCATCCGGCGCTGACCCCGGCTCGTCGCCGCGCCCTCGTTCGAGGCAGCCGTGGCGGGCCGGTCGCGCCTGCCCGGATGCACCCAGTGAGAGGCACTTTCCATGCAGATTCGCCTGCAGATTCGTTCGTACGTCGACGCTGACCTGGCCCAGCTCATCGACCTCACCATCGACACCTTCGGGCCGTTCTTCGAGGAGTCGTTCCGCCCGCTGGTCGGCGAGACGATCTTCCACCACCAGCACGGCGACTGGCGCGGCGACTACCGGCGCCAGCTCCCCGCGCTGCATGCGCCGGAACAGCACAAGTACGTCGCCGTCGCAGAGCAGAACGGCGTACCCGTCGGGTATGTCGCGTGGCATGTCGACGAGGCGCGGAGCCGCGGGACCGTCGAGTTGCTGGCGGTCGCGCGGGACGAGCGGCGGTCGAACCTCGCTACGGCGCTGTGCGAGCACGCGTTCGCAGCGATGCGTGCCGAGGGAGCGGAGTACGTCGAGATCGGCACCGGCGGCGACGACTTTCACGCGCCGGCCCGGGCGTTCTACGAGAGCCTCGGCTGCGTCCAGCTCCCGGTCGCGGTCTACTTCCGGGAGCTGTGACTACGGCTTGGCGTATTTGCCGACCATGCGGACGAGGGTGTCCGGCGGGACGACCTTGACGTGCGGAGCGAGTCCGTTGACGACCGACAGGACGTCGTCGACGGACTTGCTCCAGGCG
Source organism: Kribbella sp. NPDC043289 (assembly GCF_056436705.1). Lineage (NCBI taxonomy): Bacteria > Bacillati > Actinomycetota > Actinomycetes > Propionibacteriales > Kribbellaceae > Kribbella > Kribbella sp. NPDC043289. Next base: position 134,733 of record NZ_JBWKCB010000007.1, on the reverse strand, counting down.
TGCCAGACGACGATCGAATAGCCCGCGGTCGAGCGTGGGTTGCGAGTGGCGGCGTTCAGCTCGGCAGTGACCGAGGCCTCGTCGGCGCCGGGGAGTCCGTCCCACAGCATGGTGCGGGCGCCGATCACCGGCTTGCCCTCGGCCCAGGTGACCTTGCCCTTGAGGCCGTCGTACCTCGAGTACTCGAGGTAGATCAGCCCGTCGATCTCCCGATGCTTGAGGTACGACGACCACACGCCGGTCTTCTCGAACGCGTCGAAGTCGATGATCTGGGCCACCGAGAGATCGGCCCGGCCCATCGCGCGAGCGAGCGTGGCGGTGTGCTTGTCGAGCGCGCCCGCGGGATAGCGGCTCGGGTACAGGTACCCGCCGCCCGACGGACCGACGACCCAGCGATCCTTCCGGGAGTTGTCGTAGAACCAGCGCATCACCGATGGCGCGAGATCGATCAGGGACGGCGAGATCCCCCAGCCGAGGTCGACCTCGCCGCGACGCGGGCTGCCGAACCACCGTGGATCGGTCGGGAAGTCACCGAGCGCCCACTGGATGTTGTCGCCGTCCGTGATCAGGAAGCTCACGTAGTGGGCGTCCGGATCCGGAGTGGGCAGGGCCGCGGAAACGTGCTGAGACAGCCGCTCCTCGCGAATGCCGGACAGCACCGACAGATTGCGGGCATGGTCGGCGGGCAGGGCCTTGACGCCGGCCGCCGAATTCACGCCGATGAACGCGTCCTCGCCGTGCGACGCGTCGCCCCAGCCGATCACCGTGCCGTCGTCGTCCAGTGCCTTGACCACCTCCGCCCGGAAGTCCGTGTTGCCGTCGAAGAACGCGAGTGCGCCCGCCATCGTGACGTAGTCCCGCAGCCGCTCGGGGATGTCCGCACGCTGCTCGACCGCGACGTCGTGCCGCAGTTTCGGCCAGTACGTGTCGAACACCCAGCGGTCGTCCTTGTCCCGCACGTCCAGGACCTTGCGCAACCCGTTGCGGATCGCGAGTGCCTCCAAGCTCTCCTCGATGGCGACAGCACCCGTCACACCCGCGAGCGTGGTCGCGACGTTGACCGACGGGGTGCCCGTACGAAAGAGAACATATCCGCGAACGCCCGACCGGCTGACGGTTTTCCACAGGTCGCCGGCGCGGGCCACGACGCCGTACCGGGAGGTCAGGTCGTCGAGCCAGTGCTGGTAGCCGAGCGTCGGCAGGTTCAGGTAGAGGGATTCACCGCTGCGGCGCGCCATCAGGCCCTGCAGCGTGGTCGCGAGGGTGCGCTCGGCGGTGCTGAGCGAGTCCTCGGCGAAGACGTTCAGCAAGCGCGGCCGTTGGCCCTTCGGGTACGGCGAGGGCGGGGCCGCCAGCGCGAGCGAGGGCGAGGCGGCGGTAGCCAGGCCGAGACCGGCGGTCAGGCCTAGGGCACGGCGGCGGGTGAGCGTACGACGTCGGCGATCGGACATGAGGTGCCTCCAGGGACGGCTGGTGGACTGTCCTACGTTGTCAGCTGCCCGGTGACGATGTCACAGCCGTCCCGCCATCACAAGACCTCAGTCCGGAATCGGCAGGTCGTACCGCCGAAGCAGCTTCTCCAACGCCGGTACGCCGGCCCCCAGGTCGTACACCTCCGCACGCAGCCCGACACTCAACGCACCGCTCACGTTGTCTTCGTTGTCGTCGATGAACAACACCTCAGAAGCCGGTACGTCGATCGCGCCCAGGATCGCCCGGAAGTACGCCGGATCCGGCTTGGCGAGCCCGAGATCGCACGAGTAGAACGTCTGGTCGAACCAGGCGCCGTACCCGCGCTCGTCCTGCATCAGCGTTCGCCGGTAGGCCTGCTGGTTCGTGGCGAGGTGACAGCCGATGCCGGCCGCCCGCAGCGACTGGATCAGCGCGACCACCTCGGGCTCCGCGACGAACCAGCTCCACGGCTCCAGGGCCTCCTCGATCGTCGCGGTCGAGTTCCAGCGGCGCAGTACGTCGGCCACCGCCTCCCGGAAGTCGCCTTTGCCGACCAGCGCGGGCTTCTCGGCGGCCATCAGATCGCCGATGAACGCGTCCGAGTCGGCGGGGACGAGTGACGCCAGCCGGGTCCACCAGTCGGAGCTGGGACGCTGCACGACCCCGTCGGCGTCGAACAGGACTGCGGAGACGACGGTCGGTGAGCTCATGAGACCAATCTTGTCATTGGAGCCTTGACCGGTTCAGTCGGTATGCGCTTACCTAATGGCTACGTAAACATATCTGGACACCTTCCGGCGAAAACCAACAGAAAGCGCCAGGTGAGGCTATGAGCTTGAGCAGAAGGCAGTTCCTCGCGGTCGGCTCCGCCGCAGCCGCCGCGGGTCTCACCGGCTGCGGATCCCGCAGCTCGCTGGGTGGAAAGAACGAGCTCAGCATGTGGACCTGGGTCGGGTCCGTCAACGACGGCCTGATCGGCCAGGCGGAGAAAGCGATCCCCGGGCACGACGCGATGAAGTTGTCGATGACGCGGATCGGGTCCAACTACAAGACCAAGGTGCTGACCGCGCTGGCCGGCAAGTCCCTGGTCCCGGACATCATCGCGATCAACGACGACGTCGCGACCTACTTCCCGAACGCGGACCAGTTCCACGACCTGAACGAACTCGGCGCCAAGGACCTCGCCAAGGACTTCCTGCCCTGGAAGTGGAAGCTCGGGATCACGCCGGACGACAAGATGATGGCCTACCCGATGGACACCGGGCCGACCGCGCTGTTCTACCGCACCGACATCTTCGGCAAGGCCGGGATCGACGTCGACCCCGCCGCGGTCGCCGAACTGGCGCCGGACTGGGACACCTACATCGCGCTCGGCAAGAAGGTGAAGCAGGCGGTGCCCGGATCGGCGATCACCGACAACATCACCAGCATCTTCAGCTACCGGATGGCCCAGCAGCCGAAGCGGTACATGACCGAGGACGGTCAGTACATCGGCGATCAGGACCACGTCCGGGAGGCCTTCGACCTGGCCGTTCGCGTGGTCAAGGAAGGGCTGTCGGCGAACGCCCAGAGCGGTTCGACCGACGCCGACGCGGTGGTGACGAACGGCCGGCTGGTCGCGTTCAACGCCGCGGTCTGGTGGGCCCAGCTCGGTCCGAAGAACGCGGCACCGAAGACCAAGGGTCTGTGGCGGGTGACGGCAGCTCCTGGTGGGGCCGGCAACCGTGGCGGGTCCTTCCTGGCGATCACGAAGTACTGCAAGAACCCCGAGGCCGCGTTCGCGTTCATCAGCTGGCTGGAGTCCTCGAAGAATCAGGCAGAGGCGTTCCTCGACCCGGTGCTGTTCCCGTCGACGCCGGCCAGTTACACCGACTCCCGGCTGAGCGCGCCCGACCCGTTCTTCGGCGGGCAGAAGATCGTCGACGTGTTCGCGGAGTCCGCCAAGAAGTACCCGGGCGCCTACTTCTCGGCGTACGACTCGGTCGTCGGTACGCCGTTGAGCAACGAGCTGATCAACGTCGAGACGGCCGGTAAGTCACCCGACCAGGCCTGGAGCGACGCGCAGGTCCAGATCAAACGCGAGCTGTCCCGAGCGGGGGCGATCTGAGATGGCAGTCACGAGCAAGGCCGCACCGGCGGCGGTCAGCGCCGCCGCCACGTCCGCCGACAAGCCGCCGAACAAGTACCGGCAGGCGTTCCCGCAGTACACCGCCGTCGCGCCGTTCTTCATCCTGTTCGCGATCTTCGGCGCGTTCCCGGTGCTGTTCTCGATCTGGATCTCGTTCCACTCCTGGGACGGCATCGGCCAGATGAAATGGGTCGGGCTGGAGCAGTACAACTACCTGCTGTCGGACCCGGTGTTCTGGAAGGCCATCGGCAACACGATGGTCATCTGGGTGCTGTCCACCGTGCCGATGCTGCTGCTGGCGCTGGTGATCGCCAACGCGCTGCACAACGCGACTCGGTTCCGCAGCTTCTACCGGATCGCCTACTTCATCCCGAACGTCACCTCGGTGGTCGCCGTCACGCTGGTGTTCGGCTCGATCTTCAGCAACAACTTCGGGCTGCTGAACGCCTTCCTGGAATCCATCGGCGTCGGCAAGATCGAGTGGCTGACGCAGCCGTGGGGGATCAAGATCGCGATCGCCACCATCGTCACCTGGCGCTGGGTCGGCTACAACGCGATCATCTATCTCGCGGGCCTGCAGGCCATCTCGGCCGACGTCTACGAGGCCGCCAAGGTGGACGGCGCGAGTCCCCGGCAGACCTTCTGGCGGATCACCGTCCCGATGCTGCGGCCGGTCATCCTGTTCACCGCCGTCACCTCGACGATCGGCGGTCTGCAGATCTTCACCGAGTCGCGGGTGCTGTTCGGTGACACCGACAACATCGGCGGTCCGGGCGACGCCGGCCTGACGATCGTCTCGTACCTGTACCAGAGCGCGTTCATCAAGAACCAGTTCGGGTACGGAGCCGCCATCGGCTGGGCGCTGTTCATCCTGATCGTGCTGTTCAGCATCATCAACTGGCGGCTGATCGGCGGGAACGACGACGAGCGGCTGACCCGACGCGCCGCTCGGCGGGTGGAACGCCGGATCGCAGCCCAGAATGCCAAGAAGGAGGCCGCAGATGTCCATTGAGCGCATGCGCACCGTCGTCGGGCACATCGTGTTGATGCTCGGCGTCGCGGTCTCGATCTTCCCGTTCTACTGGATGCTCGTGATGGCCTCGAACACCACGACGGACATCTTCGCCTACCCACCGAAACTCGTGATCGGCTCGCACCTGTTCGAGAACATGGGCAAGGTGCTGGACGCGGTGCCGTTCTTCTCCTCGATGCTGCTCACCCTGATCGCCTCACTCGGCGTCACGGTGCTGGTGCTGTTCTTCGACTCGCTGGCCGCGTTCGCGTTCGCGAAGTACCAGTTCCCGGGCCGGAACTTCCTGTTCGCGCTGCTGCTCGCGACCTTCATGATCCCGACCCAGCTGTCGCTGGTGCCGCAGTTCGTGACGCTCGCCGAGTTCGGCTGGATCGGCTCGCTGAAGGCACTCATCATCCCGGGCGCGGCGAACGCGTTCGGCATCTTCTGGATGCGCCAGTACGCCAGCGGCGCGATCCCCGACGAACTGATCTCGGCCGCCAAGGTCGACGGCGCCGGGTTCTTCCGGCAGTACCTGACCGTCGGCCTGCCGGTGCTCCGGCCCGGCCTGGCCTTCCTCGGCATCTTCACCTTCATCAACGTCTGGAACGACTACCTCTGGCCGTTGATCGTGATGACGGACCCGAACCGCCTCACCCTGCAGGTCGCCCTCGACCAGCTGAACGGCATCTACGGCACCGACTACTCGATGGTGATGGCCGGTGCGTTGATGAGTGTCATCCCCCTGATCGGCGTCTTCCTGATCGGCGCGCGTTCGTTCATCGCGGACCTGGCCGCAGGCGCCATGAAGTTCTGAAATTCTGACCCAACCGACAAAACACACACGGGACTCCCTTTGACTGACCACAAGCTCCGCTGGGGCATCATCGGCACCGGCAACATCGCATCCCGCTTTGCCAGCCAGGTGCCGACGTCGCCCACCAACGAGGTCGTCGCCGTCGGCAGCCGGTCCCTCGAGTCGGCGAACGCCTTCGCCGACAAGTGGGACATCGCCAACCGGCACGGCTCGTACGAGGAACTGCTGGCCGACGAGACCGTCGACGCGGTGTACATCGCCACCCCGCACCCGATGCACGTCGAGTGGGCGATCAAGACCGCCGAGGCCGGCAAGCACGTGCTGTGCGAGAAGCCGCTCGCGATCAACCGGGCCTGGGCCGAGGCGATGATCGAGGCCGCGGTCCGCAACGACGTCTTCCTGATGGAGGCGTACATGTACCGGTGCCTGCCGCAGACCAAGCTGATCACCCAGCTGGTCCGCGACGGCGAGCTCGGCACCGTCCACCAGATCCAGGCCACCTTCGCGTTCGCCGCCGGGTACCGGCCGGAGAGCCGGATCTTCGCCGACGACCTGGCCGGCGGCGGGATCCTCGACGTCGGTGGCTACCCGGTCTCGGTCGCCCGGCTGATCGCCGGTGCGGCGACCGGGCAGCCGTTCCAGGACCCGGCCGCGGTGACCGCGGTCGGCACCGTCGGCGAGACCGGCGTCGACGAGTGGACGGTGGCGACGCTGTTCTTCGACGGCGGCGTCACGGCCCAGGCGAGCACCGGCGTACGGCTCGGTGACAAGAACCAGGTCCGGATCTACGGCAGCAAGGGCTACCTGCAGGTCGACGACCCGTGGTTCGGCGGCGACGGCAAGCCGACCCACGTGACGCTGTACAAGGTGGGGGAGGAGCCGCGGGAGATCTCCGCGGAGCCGGCCCTGATCTACACCGCCGAGGCCGAGGCCGTGCAGGCCGCGATCGCCTCCGGGGCCAAGCAGGCGCCGGAGATGACCTGGGCGGACACGCTCGGCAACCTCACCGTGCAGGACCAGTGGCGGGCCGCGATCGGGCAGCAGTACGCGAGCGAGCGGGACGACGCGACCGTCCCGACCGCGACCGGCCGCCCGCTGACCCGGCGCGACGACGCCCCGATGACCTACGGCAAGGTGCCGGGTCTGGACAAGCAGGTGTCCCGGCTCGTGATGGGCGTCGACAACCAGCAGACGCTGCCGCACGCCGCGGTCGTCTTCGACGACTTCGTCGAGCGCGGCGGTACGACGTTCGACACGGCGTACATCTATGGCGGTGGGCGCGGCGAGAAGCTGCTCGGGCAGTGGATGACGTCGCGCGGCAACCGGGACGACGTGATCGTGATCGGGAAGGGCGCGCACACGCCGTACTGCGACCCGGAGTCGATTACGCGGCAGCTGAACGAGAGCCTCGAGCGGCTGCAGACCGACCACGTCGACCTGTACCTGATGCACCGCGACAACGAGGAGATCCCGGTCGGTGAGTTCGTCGACGTCCTCGACGAGCACTTCAAGGCCGGCCGGATCAAGGCGTACGGCGGATCGAACTGGTCCACCGCCCGCTTCGACGAGGCCAACGCGTACGCCGAGGCGAACAGCAAGCAGCCGTTCACGCTGCTGAGCAACCACCTCAGCCTCGCCCGCGCGTACGACGTACCGTGGGCCGGGTGCCGGCATGTCTCCGACGACGAGTCGCAGGCGTGGCTGCGGGAGCGGCAGGTCGCGCTGTTCCCGTGGTCGAGCCAGGCACGCGGGTTCTTCACCGGGCGGGCCAAGCCGGAAGACACGTCGGACCAGGAACTGGTGCGCTGCTTCTACTCCGACGACAACTTCCGTAGGCTCGACCGGGCCCGGGAGCTGGCGGCCGCCAAGGGAGTCGAGCCGACCGCGATCGCGCTCGCGTGGTTGCTGCACCAGCCGTACCCGGTGTTCCCGCTGATCGGGCCGCGGCACGTGAGCGAGACGCGGACCTCGACACCTGGTCTGTCGGTGACGCTGACGGACGAGGAAGTGGCCTATCTCACTGCCTAGCGGACGCTGGGCAGCCGAATTGGTCGTGTGCTGACACGCATGTAACATGATCTGTCGGAGTCACGACCCTGAACACGGAGAATCATGTCTAAGAAGTGCGATGTCTGCGGCAAGCAGCCGACGTTCGGCAACAGCGTTGCCCGCCTGGGTAAGGGCGCGATGATCCGGCGGGTCAAGGCTCGTACGCCCCGCCGTTTCAACCCCAACATCCAGCCGGTCCGGGCGCTCATCAAGGGCACCCCGACCCGCATGAAGGTCTGCACGTCCTGCATCAAGGCCGGAAAGGTCCAGCGCGTCGTCGGCTGACCTTCAGCTTTACTCCGTGTAGGGCCTTCAGTAGGCGCCCGGGTTCTCCCGGGCGCCTACTCGCGTTCCCGGCCGATCTCGCGGTGCCGGGCGGGAGCTAGCGGCGCTCGGCGATCGTGGTGATCTCGTTGCGGTTGTGGTGGAGCTGGCGGGCGTGGAGTACGGCGTACTGGTCGCGGAGCACATCGAGACCGCGGCGAGCGCCGTCCAAGGGGTTCTTGCCGCCGCCCTTGAGGGTGACGATCGCGAGGCCGCCGGGGCGGAGGTGGGCGGCCGCGTCGAGCATCATGCGGGCGCTAGTCACCTGGTCCATGCGCATGTCGTTGACCACCACGTCGAACCTGACGCGGTTCGCCGCGAAGAACCGGCCGGCGGTGGTCGCCTCGTGGTGGATCCGGCGGTCGGAGCGGAGCCGTGGGTCCAGCGAGCCCGGGTCGACCGACCACACCTCCTGGCCGTGCTGCCGCAGGATGCGGGTCCAGCCGCCCGGTGAGGCGCCGAGGTCGACGGCCTTACCGCCGGCGGGCAGTTCGAGTCCGAAGGTCGCGATCGCTTCCTCCAGCTTGAACTCCGACCGCGACACCCGCTCCTCGCCGCGGGCCAGCCGCATGCGCCCACCCGGCCAGTCCGACAAGCTGTCCGCGCGCCGGTTGAGCCCGAGCAGGATCGCCTTGCGGCCCACGTAGCAGGAGACGACCAGCTCCTGACCGGAGCGCGTCACGGTCACGCCGCGGCCGGTCAACGCCTCTTCGAGCCGGTGGTAGTACGACCCGCCGGTGCCCGCATCGTCGGTCCAGGCCTGTACGGCGAGCGCCTTCGGGTACTCCGGCAGCTCGCCCAGCACCAGGTCCGCGAGCTCGTACTCCGGCGGTAGCTCCGCGAAGCTCGCGATCTCCTCCGTGAGATGCCGGACGAACATGATCCGCCCCACGTCACACGCCGCGGCGAACTCCTGGACCGAAGGACCGTCCACCCGCCCCAGATCCGCGCCGACCCGCTGGACCCGCACGTCCCGGCCGAACTCGCCCCGGATCTCGCGCACAGCCAACTCGTAACTGTCGGCCGCGGCCGAGAACAACACACTCCTGCCGCCGCTCACCCGGGAACCGTACCGAACAACACCACGTAGTCGGGTACGCAGACGCTCCCGCCCGCCTGGCGAGCCGCGTGGACCGGCCGGTGAGGGGACCACCACCCGTCCTTCGGTACGCGTTAGCCTTCCGGGCGTGGAGGAATTGACGGTCGACGTGTTGCGGGCCTGGGCCCGGACGGCGCTGGCGGAGCTGGCGCGGGCGCGGGCCGAGATCGACGAGCTGAACGTGTACCCGGTCCCGGACGGCGATACCGGCACGAACCTCTACCTGACCTGGGAGGCGGCCTGTGACGCGCTGCCGAAGGGTGAGCTGACCTTCACCGAGGCGATCCAGGCGTTCGGCCGCGGCGCGCTGCTCGGCGCCCGCGGGAACTCCGGCGTGATCACCTCCCAGCTGATCCGCGCCTGCGGCCTCCGCCTCAACGAGAACCTCCCGCGTGCCCGCGCCGCGGGCGAGAACCCGCCACGCGACTCGGCCGACGGTGTGTTGGCGGATGCGCGGATGAGTGAGGCCGCGGCGTTCGCCGACGCGCTCACGTACGCCGCCGACGCCGCGTACGGCGCGGTCGCCCAGCCCGTCGAGGGCACCATGCTGACCGTCGCCCGGGCCGCCGCCACGGGTGCGATGACCGCCGCGAACGACGGCAAGACCCTCGCCGACGTCTGCCTCGCCGCGGTCGCCTCCGCCCGCCAGGCCCTCACCGAGACGACAGAGCAGCTGGACGTACTCCGGCGCGCGGGCGTCGTGGATGCCGGGGGAGCCGGCCTGGTGGTGATTCTCGGTGCGATGGAGTCGGTGCTCACCGGTCGGCACGTGCGCGTGGTGGTACCGGCTCGGGTGCAGCCCCAAGGCGAGAGCAGCGTCAGCCCCGAGGGACCCGGGTACGAAGTGATGTATCTGCTCGACGCGGGGGACGACAAGATCGCCGACTTCCGGCAGGCGCTGGCCGCGCTCGGTGACTCGGTCGTCGTGGTCGGCGGCGACGGGCTGTGGAACGTGCACGTTCACACCGACGATGTCGGCGCCGCGATCGAGCACGGCATCGACATCGGCCGCCCGCACCGGATCCGGGTCACTCATTTCGCCGATCAGGCCCACCACCACGAGCCGGCCCCGGGACGCGCCGTGATCGCGGTCGTCGCCGGTGACGGGCTGGCCGATCTGTTCCGCGAGTCCGGCGCCCGGATCATCCGCGGTGGCCCCGGCCGGCGGTGCTCGACCGGTGAGCTGCTGCAGGAGATCGAGACCTCGCAGGCGCCGGAGATCGTGATCCTGCCGAACGACTCGGACTCGATCGGGGTCGCCGAGGCCGCCGCGACCGCCGCGCGCCAGGACGGGATCCGGGTCGCCGTGATCCCGACCCGCGCGCAGGTCCAGGGCCTGGCCGCGATCGCGGTGCACGACCCGGAGCGCAGCTTCGACGACGACGTCGTTCATCTGTCGGCGGCCGCGGGGCAGACCCGGCACGGTGCGGTCACGATCGCGGTCAAGGACGCCTGGACGATGGCCGGACGGTGCCGGATCGGCGATGCGCTCGGTGTCGTCGACGGCGATTTCGCGCTGATCACCGAGGACCTCGAGTCGGCCGCGCTGAAGGTGGTCGACCGGCTGCTCGGTGGTGGAGGCGAGCTGCTCACCGTCGTCACCGGCCGGGACGCCGACCCCGGTCTGGCCGACGCGGTGGAGCGCCACGTGCGCCGGCAACGCAAAGATGTCGACGTCGTGGTGTACGACGGAGGGCAGGACAGGTACCCGCTGCTGATCGGGGTGGAATGAAGAACGACATGGACCGTAAGCTCCGCGACTTCCTCGGCGCGAAGACGGCCAAGACCTTCGCGGACGTGCTCGCCATCGAGACCGTCGGCGAGCTGCTGCGGCACTACCCGCGGCGGTACCTGAAGAAGGGCGAGCTGACCCCGTTCGACGAGCTCGAGGTCGGTGACCAGGCGACCGTCAACGGGCGGGTCAAGAAGGTCTCCGTGCGGTCGCTGGACACCAAGGCCGAGATCCCGCTGACCGACGTCCAGAAGTGGTCGCGGCGGCGGACGCTGACCAAGGTGGTGGTCACCGACGGCCGCCGGGACCTGGAGCTCGCGTTCTTCAACCAGCCCTGGCTGGCGACGAAGCTGACGCCCGGCACCGCGGCCCTGTTCTGGGGCGAGGTGACGATGTTCCGCGACATCATGCAGCTGAAGGGGCCCGGCACCGAGATCCTCGACGAGGAGGATCTGAGCGAGGCCGAGATCGAACGCCGGGCACGGCCGTTCCGCCCGCTCTACCCGGCCACCGCGAAGTTGCCGACCGCAACGATCGAGCGGTCGGTCAAGATCGTCCTGGACAGCCTCGACGACCGCCTCGACGACCCGATCCCGGACCTGATCCTGCGCAACGAGAAGCTGCTCGCGCTCCCGGACGCGCTCCGCAAGGTGCACCTGCCGGACACCGAGAAGGACATCCACGACGCGCAGCAGCGGTTCCGGTTCGAGGAGGCGCTGGTGATGCAGACGATCCTCGCCCAGCGTCGCGCGGTGACCGACGCGCTGAACGCCGTACCGCGGCCGCGGGTGCAGGGCGGTCTGCTGGACGAGTTCGACGAGCGGCTGCCGTTCGAGCTCACCGAGGGGCAGGCCGAGGTGGGGGAGGAGATCTTCGCTGATCTCGCGCGTCCGCATCCGATGCACCGGTTGCTGCAGGGCGAGGTCGGCTCCGGCAAGACCGTGGTCGCGCTGCGGGCGATGCTGTCCGTGGTCGACAACGGTGGCCAGGCCGCGCTGCTCGCGCCGACCGAGGTGCTCGCCGTGCAGCACCACAAGACGCTCACCAAGATGCTCGGTGACCTGGCCGAGCAGGGCATGCTCGGCGGCGCGGAACATGCCACCAAGATCGGTCTGCTGACCGGCTCGCTGAACGCGGCAGGCCGCCGTACGGCGATGCTCGACGCCGCGAGTGGCGCCGCGGGGATCGTCGTCGGGACGCACGCGCTGCTCGAGGACAAGGTGCAGTTCGCGGATCTCGGGCTGGTGGTGGTCGACGAGCAGCACCGGTTCGGTGTCGAGCAGCGGGCCGCGTTGAGCGCGAAGTCCGGCGAGAACACCCCGCACGTGCTGGTGATGACCGCGACGCCGATCCCGCGGACCGTGGCGATGACGGTGTTCGGCGACCTCGCGGTCTCGACGCTCACCCAACTGCCGGCCGGCCGGTCGCCGATCCAGTCGTCGGTGGTCCCGGCGAAGGAGAAGCCGGACTGGCTGCAACGAGCCTGGACCCGGGTCCGCGAGGAGGTCGGCAAGGGCCACCAGGTGTACGTCGTGTGCCCGCGGATCGGTGACGACGTCAAGAACGCCACCGACGAGGAAGGCGAGCTCCTCGACACCGACGAAGGCGGGAAGAAACAGGCCCGGCCGCCGATCTCGGTGATCCAGGTCGCCGAGGCGCTCGGCGAGATCCTGCACGACCTGCGGGTGGAGATCCTGCACGGGCGGCTGCCGGCCGAGGAGAAGGACGCGGTGATGTCCCGGTTCGCGGCCGGGGAGGTCGACGTCCTGATCGCGACCACGGTGATCGAGGTCGGGGTCGACGTACCGAACGCCTCGACGATGGTGATCATGGACGCCGACCGGTTCGGGATCTCGCAGCTGCACCAGTTGCGTGGCCGGGTCGGGCGGGGCAAGGTGCCGGGACTGTGCCTGCTCGTCACGGATCTGTGGGCGGGATCGAAGTCGTACGGGCGGTTGGAGGCGGTCGCCTCGACCACGGACGGGTTCGAACTGTCCCGGATCGACCTGGAGACGCGGCGTGAGGGCGATGTCCTCGGCGTGGCGCAGTCCGGGCGGCGTACGAGCCTGAAGTTGCTGAGCGTGCTGCGCGACGAGGACATCATCTTCGCGGCGCGCCACGTGGCGAACTCGATCGTCTCGGTGGACGCGGACCTGGCGGAGTACCCGGCGCTGCGAGCGACTGTCCGAAACGCCCTGGAATCCGAGACCACCGAGTATCTGGAGAAGACGTGACGCGGATTGTCGGGGGAGCGGCGGGAGGCCGGCGGATCGACGTACCGGCGGGGAGTGGGACGCGGCCGACGGCTGATCGGGTGCGGGAGGCGTTGTTCTCCTCGCTGGAGTCCGAGTTCGGGAGCTTCCACGGGCTGGCGGTGCTCGATCTGTACGCCGGCTCGGGAGCGATCGGGTTGGAGGCGCTGTCGCGAGGCGCCGCGCAGGCCGTGCTCGTCGAGTCGGACCGGAAGGCCGCGGAGGTGATCGCGGCGAACATCAAGGTAGTCGGGCTGCCGGGGGCCAAGTTGCTGACGCGACCGGTTGAGAAGGTTACAGCGAGTGACACTCCGGCGGTGTTCGACCTGGTGTTCGCGGACCCGCCGTACAAGCTGGAGACGGTCGAGTTGCAGGAGATCCTGGTGGATCTGGCGGCGAGCGGTTGGCTGGCCGACGACGCCGTGGTGGTCGTCGAGCGCGGCAAGCGGGAGCCGTGGGAGTGGCCGGAAGGGTTCGCCGCGCTGCGAGATCGCAAGTACGGCGAGGCGCGCCTTTGGTACGGTCACCGCCATGGCTAAGGCGGTCTTTCCAGGCACCTTCGATCCACCCACTGTCGGGCATCTCGACATCGTCACCAGGGCGGCCGCCGCCTTCGACGAGCTGATCGTCGCGACCGGGGTGAACCAGTCGAAGAACCGGCTGTTCGGGCCGGAGGAGCGCCTCGAGATGCTCACCGAGCTGGTCGCGCCGTTCCCGAACGTCCGGGTCGGCAGCTTCGAGGGCCTGGTCGTCGACTACTGCCGCGCCGAGGGCGCCGGGGTGATCGTGAAGGGGCTGCGCTCCGCGGCCGACTACGACTACGAGCTGCAGATGGCGCAGCTGAACCGGCGGATGACCGGCGTCGACACGGTGTTCCTGCCGACCGCGCCGGAGCACGCGTTCATCTCCTCGAGCTGGGTGAAGGAGATCGCCCGGCTCGGCGGCGACGTCAGTACGTTCGTGACGCCGCCCGTTCACTCGCGGTTACTGGACAAGCTCTAGTGTCCCCCCGAATTGGGTGCTACGCCGCAGAGTTGGTAATGTTGTTCATCGGTCTCGACGAGACCGAGTTCTTGCCTGCCCACGCCTGAAAGGTTTGCTCTGAGCGTCTTGGACCCGCGGTCCCCACTCGTGATCGACACCCACGAGCTGACCCGCCGCGCAGGGTCCCAACGCGAAGTCACCTTCTCAGGCCCGGCGCCGGTGGATCTCGGAATCGACGTGATCGGCGTCCCCGAAGGCGATCCGATCCAGTTCGATCTACGGCTGGAATCGGTGGTCGAAGGGGTGCTCGTCACCGGAACGGCCCGCGGCCGTCTGGTCGGGGAGTGCGCGCGGTGCCTGGTCGATATCGAGGACGAGTTCCTCGCTGACGTCCAGGAGCTGTACGTCTATCCGGAGAGCGACGCCGAGCCGGACGAGGCCAGCCGGATGGAGGGCGATCTGATCGACCTCGAGCCGGTGCTGAGGGACCAGGTGGTGCTCGCGCTACCGTTCCAGCCGTTGTGTACGGACGACTGTCCGGGTCTGTGCCCCGAGTGCGGGGTGCGCCTGGCGGACGAGCCCGGCCATCAACACCAGGATCGGACCGACCCCCGCTGGGCAGCCCTCGACGGATTGCTCCAGAACGACCAGCAGGACAACTGAACAACCGAACCGAGTCAGCCAGCCGGCCGGGTCCACCAGCCCCCGGCCGAAGCAAGGAGTCATAACCGTGGCCGTTCCGAAGCGGAAGATGTCGCGCAGCAACACCCGCAGCCGCCGGGCCCAGTGGAAGACCACTGCCCCGTCGCTGGTCACCTGCGTGAACCCCGCCTGCCGCGCGAAGCACCTGCAGCACACCGTTTGCCCGAACTGCGGCCAGTACGGCGCCAAGGGCGAGCGTCGCCAGGTCGTCGAGAGCTAAACGGCCACCAACCCAGTGAACTCTGCCAACGAAACGGGGCTCTACGCCGAGCTGAATGAGCGGCTCGGCGTATCGCTGGCTGACGAATTGCTGGAGCACGCCTTCACCCACCGTTCGTACGCGTACGAGAACGGTGGGCTGCCGACGAACGAGCGGCTGGAGTTCCTCGGGGACTCCGTGCTCGGCGTCATCGTCACGGAGTCGCTGTTCCGGAACCACCCGGACCTGTCCGAAGGCCGACTGGCCAAGCTACGGGCCGCGGTGGTCAACATGCGTGCGCTCGCGGGTGTCGCCCGCGAGCTCAAGCTCGGCAAGTACCTGCGGCTCGGCCGCGGCGAAGAGGCCACCGGCGGCCGCGACAAGTCGTCGATCCTCGCCGACTGCGTCGAGGCGCTGATCGGTGCCGTCTACCTGGACCGCGGCTTCGAGGTCGCCGGCGGGGTCGTCCACCGGCTGTTCGACGACCTGATGGAGTCGTCGGCGCG
This sequence comes from Kribbella sp. NPDC043289, assembly GCF_056436705.1. Taxonomy (NCBI): domain Bacteria; kingdom Bacillati; phylum Actinomycetota; class Actinomycetes; order Propionibacteriales; family Kribbellaceae; genus Kribbella; species Kribbella sp. NPDC043289. Next base: position 119,477 of record NZ_JBWKCB010000007.1, on the reverse strand, counting down.
GCTCGGGGCCGGCCTGGACTGGAAGACCTCGCTGCAGGAACTGGTCGCCCAGCTCGGCGTCGGCGTCCCGGAGTACGTGATCGCGGAGTCCGGGCCGGACCACGCGAAGACGTTCGAGGCGCGGGTCCGGATCGGCGCCGACACGTACGGTCACGGCATCGGCCGGAGCAAGAAGGAAGCCGAGCAGCAGGCCGCGGAGACCGCCTGGAAGGCCCTGCGCGCCGCGCATCCCGACAGCGTGGACCCCTCGCAAGCCTGAAGTGCCCGAGCTACCTGAAGTAGAGGTCGTCCGGCGGGGTCTGGCCGAGTTCACCACCGGCCGGACCATCGAGACCGTCGAGGTCCTGCACCCCCGCCCGGTACGGCGTCATGCCGCCGGGCCGGAGGATTTCGTGTCTCGGCTCAAGGGCCAGGTGTTCGCCGAGCCGGCGCGGCGCGGGAAGTACCTGTGGCTGCCTCTAACCTCCGGTGACGCGGTGCTCACACACCTCGGCATGAGCGGACAGTTCCGGGTTCAGCCGGTCGGCGCCCCGGACGAGCCGCACCTGCGGGTCCGGTTCCGGTTCGCCGACGACCGCGGAGAGGTCCGCTTTGTGGACCAGCGGATGTTCGGTGGTCTGTCGTACTCGGAGGGTGGCGCGGAGCTGCCCGCCGAGATCGCCCACATCGCCCGGGACCCGTTCGATCCTCTGTTCGACCCGGTGGCGGCCGCCGCGAAGATCCGGCGCCGCCGGACCGGCCTGAAGCGGGCGCTGCTCGACCAGACCGCGGTCAGCGGGATCGGTAACATCTATGCCGACGAGGCGTTGTGGCGGGCCAAGCTGCACTACGCCCGGGCGACGGAAACGCTGAAACCCCAACAAATCAAGGCGATTCTCGACGCGGCGCACGAGGTGATGGCCGAGGCGCTGACCGTTGGTGGCACCAGCTTCGACGCGCTGTACGTCAATGTGAACGGTGAGTCCGGATACTTCGAGCGCGGTCTGAACGTCTACGGCCAGGAAGGTTCGCCGTGTCCGCGGGACGGGCGCCCGATCCGTCGCGAGCCGTTCATGAACCGTTCGTCGTACCGGTGCCCGAAATGTCAGCCCGTTCCACGGCATGTCCGCTGGTGAGCGAGGTATTGTTAACTAATGTGGCCCAGGTTGACCCGTCGGCCACGCCGGTGTCACCCTGAAAGACGGCACACACTTTTCGGCGCTCCCTCGTGACCTGGAAGCGGAGCGCGACCGGCCAGAACCCTTCCGGAGGACAGCACAATGGCCAAGGCTCTTCTAGGGCATCTTGGAGGCACTGACCCGCGCATGCTCGAGCAGGTTCGTCTGCTCAACCGGCGTGTCGCAGATCTGGAGGCGCACGTGATGCGGCTTCAGGCAGAGAACGATCATCTGGTGGCCCAGATCCATGAGGGTCGGCTGCTCACCGTCGACGAGGCTCTGCGCGCCCCCGCTTCGGTCTGACGCACGAACGAGTCACATCTCGACCGTCCGGCACTACGCTGCAGAACGGCGGTGGCCCCCGTCCGGGCCTCCGCCGCCCTTGTATCAGAGCCCACTTTCCGAGCCCTGTTGTGCTCCCAGATCTTTCGCCGGCCACTTCTGAACGGCTCGGCCTCCGCTGGATCCCGCGATTCTCTTTGTAGACTGCGAAGCGGAACACCTTCCCCCGGGTAGCGGCAGCGTCACGAACAGCTATGACGGTTCCTTCGGTATCGTCTGTCCTTTCACGGGTTGGAGAGCTTCGCCTTGTACCTGAAGAGCATGACGCTCCGGGGCTTCAAGTCGTTCGCGTCCGCGACGACGATGAACTTCGAACCAGGCATCACCTGCATCGTCGGCCCGAACGGCTCCGGGAAGTCCAACGTCGTCGACGCGCTGGCCTGGGTGATGGGTGAGCAGGGCGCCAAGTCGCTGCGCGGCGGCAAGATGGAGGACGTCATCTTCGCCGGTACCTCCGGCCGCGCCCCGCTGGGCCGCGCCGAGGTGGTGCTCACCATCGACAACACCGACGGCGCGCTGCCGATCGAGTACGCCGAGGTGACGATCAGCCGGACGATGTTCCGCAACGGCGGGTCCGACTACCAGATCAACGGCCAGAGCTGCCGGCTGCTCGACGTCCAGGAACTGCTCAGCGACTCCGGTATCGGCCGCGAGATGCACGTCATCGTCGGCCAGGGCCAGCTGGACTCGATCCTGCGCGCCACGCCGGAAGGCCGCCGCGGGTTCGTCGAGGAGGCCGCCGGGGTCCTGAAGCACCGCAAGCGCAAGGAGAAGGCGCTCCGGAAGCTCGAGGCCACCGAGGGCAACCTGAACCGGCTCGGGGACCTGATCACCGAGATCCGCCGCCAGCTGAAGCCGCTCGGGCGCCAGGCGGAGGTGGCGCGCCGGGCGGTGACGATCCAGGCGGAGGTCCGGGACGGCCGGGCCCGGTTGCTTGCCGACGACATCGTCCAGGCGCAGTCCGCGCTCGAGGCCGAGCTGCGGGACGAGGCCGCGCTCACGCAGCGCCGGACCGAGACCGAGGCGAAGCTGCGCGAGGCTCGCGAGCTGGAGGCCGAGCTGGAGGACGCGCTCCGCGAGGACGCCCCGGCGCTGCAGGCCGCGCAGGACACCTGGTACCAGTTGTCCGGCTTCGGCGAGAAGATCAAAGGTACGGCGCGGATCGCGGCGGACCGGATTCGCTCGCTGAACGACGAGGCCGAGGAGCCGCGCCCGGGCCGTGACCCCGAGGAACTCGAGCTGGAGGCCGCCCGGGTCCGCGAGACCGAGGCTCAGATCGAGGCCGAGGTCGAGGCGCACTCCGAGCTGCTCGCCGAGTCGGTCGAGCGCCGCCAGCAGCTGGAATCGCAGGAGGCCGAGGAGGAGCGCCGGATCTCCGCGTTGATCCGGGCCGCGGCCGACCGCCGCGAAGGCCTGGCCCGGCTGACCGGCCAGGTGAACGCGCTGCAGAGCCGCGCGGCCGCCGCCGAATCCGAGATCGGCCGCCTCGCTAGCAACCGGAGCGAGGCCGAGCAGCGGGCCGCCAAGGCCCAGCACGATTTCACCGCTCTGGAGACCCAGGTTGCCGGGCTGGACGCCGGCGAGAAGGGGCTCGACGACCAGTACGAGGCCGCGCAGGCGGTGCTCGACGAGATGGACGAGCGGCTGAAGAAGCTGCGCGCCGAGGAACGGGACGCGGAGCGTGAGCGCACCGGTCTGGCCGCCCGCAAGGAAGCACTTGAGCTCGGCCTGAACCGCAAGGACGGCGCCGGCGCCCTGCTGGCCGCCTCCGAGCAGATCAACGGCCTGATGGGTTCCGTCGCGGCGCTGCTGAGCGTCCGCTCCGGCTACGAGACCGCGATCGCCGCGGCGCTCGGCGAGGCCGCCGACGCGGTCGCCGTCACCCACACCGACGCCGCGTTGCACGCCGTCGATCACCTCAAGCAGCACGACCTGGGTCGTGCCGGGATGCTGCTCGGCGACGCGCCGGCCGAGGACTATGCCGCCTGGCCGGCCTTGCCCTACGGAGCGTCGTACGCCGTCGACGTCGTGGACTGCCCCGAGACGCTGCGTCCCGCTCTGCGGCGGCTGTTGCGCAAGGTCGCGGTCGTCGACGACGTGGACGCGGCGCGGTCGCTGGTGCGGAACCTGCCCGACGTCACGTGTACGACGCGCGCGGGCGACGTACTCGGGGCGCATTTCGCGTACGGCGGGTCGGATGCGGCACCGAGCCTGATCGAGGTGCAGTCCGCGGTCGACGAGGCGGCGGAGAAGCTCACCGAGGCGACGGCGCGCAGCGAGCGGCTGCGCTTCGAGCTGCAGGGGCTCGAGGACGAGCGGACCCGGCAGAAGGAGTCCGTCGAGATCACGCTGGCCCGGCTGCACGAGTCCGACGCGGCGATGGCTGCCGTCGCCGAGCAGCTGGCGCACTTCGGGTCGCTGGCGAAGGCGTCGCGTGGTGAGGCCGAGCGGATGGCCGGGGCGATCGCGGCGGCCGAGGAGGAGCGGGACAAGAACCTGTCCGGCCTGGCCGAGCTCGAAGAACGGCTGATGGACGCCGAGGCGTTCGACGAGGACGGCGACGAGCCGGACACCTCGCAACGCGACCGGCTGGCCGAGGAGGCCAAGGCAGGTCGGGCGGCCGAGATGGAGGCGCGGCTGGCGCTGCGGACCACCGAGGAGCGGGCCCGGGCGCTGTCCGGTCGTGCCGACTCGCTGGAGCGCGCGGCCCGGCAGGAGCGCGAGGCGCGGGCGCGGTCGATCGCGCGGGCGGCCCGGCGGGCGCGGCAGGCGGAAGCGGCGAACGCCGTACATCTGGCTGCTGGTCACGTGCTGGCGCGGCTGGAGTCCTCGCTGAAGCTGGCGGCGACCGAGCGGGCGGAGATCCAGGCGCAGCGGGCCGACCGGGAGCAGGCGCTGTCGCAGGCCCGGTCCGCGACCCGGAACCTGAGCTCCGAGCTGGAGCAGCTCACCAACACCGTGCACCGGGACGCGCTGGCGCGGGCCGAGCAGAAGATGCGGCTCGAGCAGCTGTACGAGAAGGCGCTCGGCGAGCTCGGGATCGAGGTCGACGCGCTGGTCACGGAGTACGGACCGGACCAGCTGGTGCCGCCGCTGCCGACAACGCCATCAGGTGACGACACGCTGGAGCTCGAGGGTGAGCCGTTCAACCGGACGAAGGTCGAGAAGCGGCTCAAGCAGGCCGAGCGGGCGCTGAACCAGCTGGGCAAGATCAACCCGCTGGCGCTCGAGGAGTTCGAGGCGATGGAGGAGCGGCACCGCTTCCTCTCGGAGCAGCTCGACGACCTGAAGAAGTCCCGCCGCGACCTGATGGACATCGTCAAGGAGGTCGACGAGCGGGTCGAGCAGGTCTTCACCGAGGCGTACCGGGACGTGGAGGTCGCGTTCGAGCACGTCTTCAGCCGGCTGTTCCCGGGTGGTGAGGGCCGGCTGGTGCTGACCGACCCGGACGACATGCTGGCCACCGGTATCGACGTCGAGGCCCGCCCGCCCGGCAAGAAGGTCAAGCGGCTGTCGCTGCTGTCCGGTGGTGAGCGCTCGCTGGTCGCGGTCGCGTTCCTGGTCGCGCTGTTCAAGGCCCGGCCGTCGCCGTTCTACATCCTCGACGAGGTCGAGGCGGCACTCGACGACACCAACCTCGGCCGGCTGCTGGAGATCTACGAGGAACTGCGCGAGAACAGCCAGCTCCTGGTGATCACCCACCAGAAGCGCACGATGGAGGTCGCCGACGCCCTGTACGGCGTCACGATGCGCGGCGACGGCGTCTCCGCCGTCATCTCCCAACGCATCCGCGAACCCGAACCGGTCTAGCCGTAGCACCGTGTGTCTCCTCGCGCTACGCTGGTGTCATGAAGGTCATCACGCAGCGCGAGTTCCGTAACAACTCTGCCGCGGTGATGGATGCCGTCGAAGCGGGCGAGACGTATCACATCACCCGGAACGGCACCGAGGTCGCCGAGCTGCGCCCGCTGGTCCGTCGGCCGCGGCCGACTGCTGCGGAGCTCGTCGCTCGGCATCGTCGGCTGCCTCGGGTCGATGCGGCCCAGCTGCGGGCCGATTCGGACGAGTTCTTCGGCACCGAGGACAGAGTGGGCGCCGACGATCCGTGGGATCGGGAGTGAGCACGGAACGGTCGGTCGGGGTCCTTGACACCTGTACCTACATCGACCTTCCGGTCCTCGAGGTCGAGGGGCTCCCGGACTATCCCGAACTGACGGCGGTCACGCTGGCCGAGCTGCATCAGGGCGTCGCGATGGCCAAGGACCCGTTCACCCGCGCGGCGCGGGCGGAGGTGCTCGGGGCTGCCGTGGCTCAGTTCGAGCCGCTGCCGTTCGACGGCGATGCTGCCGCCAGGTACGGCAGTCTGGTGGGGCTCGTGCTCTCGGCGGGCCGCGAACGGAAGCCGCGTCGGATGGATCTGATGATCGCGGCCATCGCCTCCAGCCGGGATTTGCCGTTGTACACCAGGAATCCGGCCGACTTCAAAGGTCTCGACGGTCTGCTGACGGTTCGAGCTGTGTGAGCCGCGGGCTCAGGTAGTTCTGGCTCAGGCGGTGATGGTCATCGAGGCCAGGGTGTCGGCCTGGACGTCGAAGGTGAAGTGGGACGGGCCGTTGTAGCCGTCGCCACCGACCTGGGTCAGGATCGTCAGGGGGTTGCCGGAGGTGCTGACCTCGGTGCCGGTGAAGGTGGCGTGTTTGCCGATCAGCTCGTTGTCGCTCCAGGAGCGGATCCGGTCGTGGCCGCGGAACTGCCGGCCCCAGTCGTCCACGTAGCCGTCCGCGGCGAACGCCGCCACGAAGGCGTCGTTGTCCTGGGCGTCGATCGCGTCGAGCGCGCGCTGTACTGCGGCGGGGATTTCTTGGCTCATGCCGGCGACGATAGCGCCCCGGTCTGAACCGATCCGTCGATCCGTACGTATGGCGGGGTGTAGGTCGGTGATCCCCGGGAGGTAGTGATGAAGCGTGTGGCGAGTGTGTTCGCCGTGGCGGTGCTCGGGGCGGCCGGCCTGACCGCCTGTGGTGGCGGCAACGGCTACTCGAGCTCGGGCTCGGGCAATTCTGCACCGGCCAGTCCGTCGGCCAGTGAACCGGCGGCAGGGACCGCGAAACTGGGCGTCGCCACCGTCGGTTCCTACGGCAAGGTCGTTGTCGACGGCAACGGACGGACCGTGTACGTGTTCGACAAGGACACCCACGGTACGTCGAACTGCTCGGGCGACTGCCTCGCGCAGTGGCCCCCGGTGCCGGCCGGCAACGGTACGGCGCAGCTCACCGGGATCGAGCCGTCGCTGATCACCACGATCACCCGCTCGGACGGCTCCAAGCAGCTGGCCATCAACGGCATGCCGCTGTACCGGTTCGCCAAGGACAGCAACGCCGGCGAGGCCAACGGCCAGGCGGTCCTCGGCCTCTGGTGGGTCGTCGCACCGAACGGCACGAAGATCACCACGCAGTCGAGTAGCTCGGGCAATGGCAACGGCTACTGATTCGAGCAGTGCTGTTCGGGTGTCGTCGTCCGCTGCTCCCGGTATCGTGCGGACGGTGGGTGACAACCCGGCGCCGCACGATGCCGAAACGCTGATCCGGACGCTGTACGCCGAACACGGCCGCAGTCTGCTGGCGTACGCGACCCGCCTGACGGGCGACCGGGCGGCCGCCGAGGACGTCGTACAAGAAACGCTTGTTCGGGCGTGGAAGCACGCGGACGACCTGACCACAGGCAAAGGCTCAGTGCGGGGCTGGCTGCTCACTGTGGCGCGCAATATCGTCACGGACCGCGCCCGGGCCCGTGCAGTGCGTCCGGCCGAGGTGGCGGACGTGGCGGACACTCCACCGGTCGCGGGAGACCACTCCGAGTCCGTGGTGAACACCATGGTGGTGATGGACGCACTGGACAAGGTGTCGCCCGAGCACCGTGAAGTACTCGTGCAGCTGTACTACCGCGGGCGGTCCGTCGCCGAGGCTGCCAAGGAACTGGGCGTGCCGCCCGGTACCGTGAAATCGCGTTCGTACTACGCCCTCCGAGCCTTGCGCGCGGTGTTGGCCGGACAAGAGGCGGAGGTGTCCCCATGAGTGAGCACGACCGTACACAGCTGGGCGCCTACGCACTGGGCGCACTGGAGCCTTCAGAGGTCGCCGCGGTCGACGAGCACCTGGCTACCTGCGCGGAGTGCCGGGCTGAGCTGACTGAGCTGACCGAGATGAAGGACTTCCTCGCAGAGGTCCCGCCGGAGGCGTTCCTGGACGGGCCGCCGGATGGCGGTGATCTGCTCCTGCATCGCACGCTGCGGGAGGCGCGTGGTCTCGACACTGATCCGCCGGTGCACACTCCGACCAGGCGGCGCTCCCGCTGGTTGCTGGTGGCCGCCGCGCTCGTTGTCGTCGGGGGCGCGCTGGGCGGTGGCGTCGTACTAGGTCGGCAGACCGCACCGCAGGCCGCGGAGCCGACAGCCGGGTACAAGGAAGTCACCACGGTGGACACGGCGACGGGTACGACGATGGCGACCACCGTCGAGCCGCGGACCGGCTGGAGCTGGGTCCAGGTGCAGGTGAAGGGCCTGAAGGCCGGAGACCAATGTCAGTTGATCGTCACCGACAAGGCCGGTAAGACCTGGGTTGCGGGCAGTTGGCTGGTGTCGGCGAAGGCAGCGAAGGACGGGAGCACTTTCGGCGGCGGTGTGCTGGTTCCGCTCGACCAGGTGCATGCGGTGGAGATCAGAACGGTGCAGGGACGGCACGTGGTGACAGCCACCATCTGAGTCGGGTTGCGGGACACGAGAGGATAGAGCTGTGGCTACTACCTCCGAGGACCTGCGGGAGCGACGGAAGAACGCGGCCGACGGCTGTGAGCGCTGGCTGTCCAACCGGCGAGTGCCGGTGCCGGACCGGTTGCGGATGCTCGCAGAGGCGGCCACAGACGACCAGAGCGACATGTACGGCAACGGTGGTGAGGTCGCTGCGCTGGAGCAGGAGGTAGCCGAGCTGCTGGGCAAGCCGGCCGCGGTGTTCGTGCCGACCGGCATCATGGCGCAGCAAAGCGTGCTGCGCGTGTACGCCGACCGCGCGGGAACCAGCCGCGTCGCAGTGCACGGTCTGTCCCACCTGCTGGTGCACGAGCTGAATGCGCTCGAAGAAGTGCACCACCTGCGCATCGAGCGGATGACCTCCGAGCCGCGGCAGCCGCGACCTGACGAGCTGGCAGCCATTCCAGGGAAGCTCGCCGCGGTGACGCTCGAGTTGCCGCTGCGCGACGCCGGCTTTGTGCTGCCGACGTGGGACGAACTGGTCGTGTTCTCCGAGTCCTGCGCCGAACGCGGCGTACCGCTGCACCTCGACGGAGCACGGTTGTGGGAGAGCGCGCCGTACCTCGAGCACAGCCTGGCGGAGATCGCCGCGCTGGCGTCGACGGTGTACGTCTCGTTCTACAAGGTGCTCGGCGGCGTCAGCGGTGCGGCACTGGCCGGCCCCGAGGACGTCATCGCCGAGGTACGCCGGTGGCAACGCCGACTCGGTGGCAACCTCTTCGCCCTGTTCCCGTACGCCGTCTCCGCGCGGGACGGACTGCGGTCGGTGCTGCCGTTGATGGACGACCTGCGCCAGCGGGCCGTGGAGGTCGCGATAGCCTTGCAGGGCGAGGGTTTTCGCGTCTTCCCGGAGCCGCCGCACACCAACTCGTTCCGGCTCTACGCACCGCGCTCGGCGGAGTCGATCGAGCACGCGGCCGTCGCGCGGATGGAGCGGACCCGCGAGGCGTTGTGCGGTCCGTGGCAGCCGGCCGACGTACCGGGGTGGTCGTGGGTCGAGGTGGTGGCGACGCCGGCCACGCTGGATTGGCAGGTCGACGAAATCGCGAAGGCATTCGGGGAACTTCTGACGCGCTGAGGACGTCAGGGACTGTGTTGTTGGGTTGGGGAGTCGGGGAGAGAAGTGCTGACATTCGTCGTCACGATGGTGGTTCTGCTGGTTCTGTCGGGTCTCGTGCTGCTCGCCGTGGCACGCGGTGAGGGGAAACATTTCGGGTAGCCTCGCGGGATGAGGCGACTCATCTTCCAGGAGTACGTGACACTCGACGGCTACGCCGCCGGTCCGGACGGGGGACTGGAGTTCTTCGACTCGATCGGCATGCAGCCGGACGACGACAACCTCGAGCTGCTCGACAGCATCGACACGATGTTGCTGGGCGCCGAGACGTATCGCTTGTTCGCGGGGTTCTGGCCGACCGAGGCGTCGGCGGGTGAGCCGATCGCCGCGAAGCTTAACGCGCTGCGCCTGGTCGTCGTGTCGACGACGCTGCAGAGCGCACCGTGGGGCAACTACGAGCCGGGCATCGTGATCCCGGACCTCGACGCGGTGCGGGCGCTCAAGGCGGAGCAGACCGGCAAGGACATCATCCTGTGGGGCAGCATCACGTTGTTCCAGTCGTTGCTGCGGGCCGGTCTGGTCGACGAGGTCCAGTTGCGGATCTGTCCGGTGCTGCTGGGGAACGGGAAGGCCGCGTTCCCGACCGGTGGGTCACCGGTGAACCTGGATCTGATCGAGGCGCGCCCGTGGGGGACCGCCGGCGTCATGGTGCGGTACCAACCGACCAGCTGACCGCACCAGTCGACCAGCTGACCGTGGTCGTTTAGCTGACTGCGTTCACGATCGCCTGCACGATCGGGGCTGCGATCGTCACGGTGGGCAGGATCAGCAGCGTCGCGGCACCGGCGTACGTCAGTGTCGAGAGCAGGCGCTCGTTGGTCGCCGGACCGGCCAGGCGCTCGACACGCAGTACCGTGGCGGACTTTGCTGCGGCCAGGGCTGCTTCCGGAGCTGGTGCGCCGGCCAGAGCGACCAGTGCGTGGGCCAAGGGGCGCGGGCCGCTGCGACGGCGGGCGTCGTCGTCGGCGAGCAGCTCGACGAGTGTGCGAGCCTGCTCCAGCGCCACGTCGCTGCGGACCCACCGTGGGAACGCGTGGTGCAGTGCGGTGAACTCCTCCAGCACCAGGTCGTGCCGCGCGCGCAGATGCGCCTGTTCGTGGGCGAGCACGGCCTTCAGCTCGCTGTCGTCGAGTCGATCCAGCGCACCGACCGACACAACGACCCGCGCGCCACGCAACGCGGGCAGACAGTAGGCCAGTGGCGTCTCCTCCGCCAGCACCCGCAGTCCGGGGATCAGCCCGTCCGGAGTGGCCAGGACGTCGACCAGATCGCGGTGCCGTTTGCGCCGTGCCCTCGTACCGACAGCTACTCGACCAACGGCCCACAGCAGACGTACAACGACGAGTGCGGTCATCGCGAGGATGAGGGCAGCCAGCAGATCACGTGGCGACGACGGGTCGAAGCGGGGCTCACCGGGCCGGCCGGCAATCGAGTACGACAACGAGATCCCAGCACCCAGTGCAGCCAGTACGGCGGCCAGTGCGATCGCCTGCCACAGGATGACTGCCGCACGCGGGACCCGGTAGGGCCAGTGGGAACGAGCCAGCACGGCCGGCACGGGGCCGGTCAGCACCAGCGCCAGGACGGCCAGCAGGACCGGGGTGATCACCCCGGGTTGTCCAAGCGGGACAGAGCATCGCGCAGCAGCGCTGCCTCTTCGTCGGACACCTGCCCGACGAACCGGACCAGCGCCTCCCGCCGGTCGCCGGCCCGATCGAGCGCGTCGCGCATCAGGTCGGCGGCGAGTTCCTCGCGGGGCGCGGCGGCGCGGTAGCGCCAGGCCTTGCCGTCGCGCTCGCGCTCGGTCAGCTTCTTCTTCGCCAGCCGGTCCAGAACGGTCATCACGGTGGTGTAGGCGAGCTCGCGGGTGCCGCTCAGCTGCTCGTGCACCTCGCGCACGGTCAGCGCTGCCGGGGCCGCCCAGAGCTGCTCCATCACCAGTCGCTCCAGGTCCCCGAGCGGACGCGGTCCCTTCTCCTCACTCGCCACGTGACCAGTATAACTACACGTCGTAGTAGATCCGCGCTAGCATCTACTACAATACGTCGTAGATGGGTTGGAGACCTGCCGATGGACACCCTTGACCTGGCGCGCTGGCAGTTCGCGATCACCACCGTGTACCACTTCTTCTTCGTCCCGGTGACGATCTCGCTGGTTGCGATCACCGCCGGCCTGCAGACCGCCTGGTACCGGACCGGGAAGGAGAAGTACCTCCGGCTGACCAAGTTCTACGGGAAGCTGTTCCTGATCAACATCGCGATGGGCGTGGTCACCGGACTCGTCCAGGAGTTCCAGTTCGGGATGAACTGGAGCGACTACTCGCGTTTCGTCGGCGACGTGTTCGGCGCCCCGCTGGCGCTCGAGGGGCTGCTCGCGTTCTTCCTCGAGTCGACCTTCATCGGCCTCTGGATCTTCGGCTGGGACCGGCTGCCGAAGCTTGTGCACCTGGGCTGCATCTGGATGGTGGTGCTCGGCACGCAACTGTCGGCGTACTTCATCCTCGCGGCGAACTCGTGGATGCAGAACCCGGTCGGTTTCCGCTACAACGCCGAGCGCGGCCGCGCCGAGCTGACCGACCTGTGGGCGGTGCTGACCAACAAGGTCGTGCTGGTCACCTATCCACACACGATCTTCGCGGCGTTCATGGTCGGTGGCGCGTTCGTGGCCGGCGTCGCGCTCTGGCACCTGCTCCGGCGGCCGAAGGTCGACAAGGACGTGTTCCGCTCGGCGCTGAAGATCGGCGCCTCGGTGGTCCTGGTCGCGAGCGTCGGCGTCGCGATCAGCGGTGACCTGCAGGGCAAGGTGATGACCGAGGTGCAGCCGATGAAGATGGCCGCGGCCGAGGCGCTGTACGAGACCGAGAAGCCGGCGTCGTTCTCGGCCTTCACCATCGGCACGCTGGACGGCTCGAAGGAGATCTTCTCGATCAAGGTGCCTTACCTGCTGTCGTTCCTGGCCACCGGGCATTTCGGCGGCGAGGTCAAGGGCATCAACTCGCTGCAGGACGCCTACGAGCAGCTCTACGGCCCAGGGTCGTACAAACCGAACATCCCGCTGACCTACTGGACCTTCCGGCTGATGATCGGGGTCGGGATGGCATCCGCGGCGATCGCGCTGTGGCTGCTGTGGACGACCCGCCGCGGCCGGGCGCCGGCGCGCTGGCTGATCTGGCTGGCCGCGCCGCTCCCGCTGCTGCCGCTCGCGGCGAACACCTTCGGCTGGATCTTCACCGAGACCGGACGCCAACCCTGGCTGGTCTTCGGACTGTTGCCAACGGCATCGGGTGTCTCACCCGGTACGACGAGCGGCGAGGTGATCACGTCACTGGTCGGCTTCACCGCGCTGTACGGCGTCCTCGCGGTGGTCGAGACGAAGCTGCTGCTGCGGACCATCCGGGCCGGTCTGGCCGGGACGGACGAGCCACCCGAGACCGCTCCGGACCAGCCGGACAAACCGCTGTCGTACGCGTACTGAGGGGCTCGAGATGGAACTGACGAGTGTGTGGTTCGTCGCGATCGCGGCGCTCTGGACCGGGTACTTCGTGCTCGAGGGCTTCGACTTCGGAGTCGGGATGCTGTTCCGCGTGCTCGGCCGCAACGAGCCCGAACGCCGGGCCGCGATCAGCACGATCGGCCCGGTCTGGGACGGCAACGAGGTGTGGCTGATCATGGCGGGCGCCGCCACGTTCGCGGCGTTCCCGGAGTGGTACGCGACGTTGTTCAGCGGGTTCTACCTGCCGTTGTTCGCAATCCTGGTCGGCCTGATCGTGCGCGGCGTCGCGCTGGAGTACCGCGGCAAGCGTGACGACGCGCCGTGGCGCAACCGGATGGACTGGATGATCGTCGTCGGCTCGGTGCTGCCGGCGCTGCTCTGGGGTATTGCGTTCGGCAACATCGTGCGCGGCGTACCGCTGGACGCCGATCATGAGTACGTCGGCGGCTTCGGCACGCTGCTGAACCCGTTCGCGTTGCTCGGTGGGCTGACGTTCGTCGCGGTGTTCATCACCCACGGCGCGATCTTCCTCGCGCTGCGCACCACGGACGACCTGCGAGTGCGCGCGAATCGGCTAGCGACCCGCAGCGGTGTCGTCGCCGCGGTACTCACGATCGCGTTCCTGGCCTGGGCGCAGGCGATCCGTGGTGACACGGTCTCGCTGGTGTTGACGATCCTCGCGGTCGTGGCGTTCGCCGGCGGACTGGTCGCGAACCTGCTGCGCCGCGAGGGCTGGGCCTTCGTCGGTACGACGCTGGCGATCGGACTGGCCGTGGTGTCGTTGTTCGTCGCACTGTTCCCGGACGTGATGCCGTCGACGCTGGAGCCAGGGTCGACCCTCACCGTGGCAGGGGCCGCGTCCTCGGCGTACACCTTGAAGGTGATGACGATCATCACGGCGATCTTCTTCCCGCTGGTCCTGCTGTATCAGGGGTGGACGTACTGGGTGTTCCGCAAGCGCGTCATGGTCGCGGCCGCATGAAACCGCTCGACCCGCGGCTAGTCAAGCGAGCCAAGGGTGCACGTGTCTTCCTGGCGGCATCGGTACTCATCGGTGTCGCCAGCGGAGCCCTGATCGTCGCGCAGGCCGTCCTCCTGGCTCACGGCATCACCGGAGTGGTACTGCGATCCGCCAGCGTGACCGCAGTGGCCTGGGGACTGGCTGCGGTGATCGCAGGACGCGCACTGCTCGTGTGGGCGCAGGAGGTGGTCGCTCAGCGTGCTGCAGCCGCTGTGAAGTCCACGCTGCGGCGACAGGTGCTGGAGCACTCCTTGAAGCTCGGACCGGTCTGGCTGAGCGGTGAACGGAGCAGTGCGCTCACAACCCTGCTAACTAAGGGTCTTGACGATCTGGACCCGTATTTCGCTCGTTACCTGCCCCAGCTTGTCCTCGCCTCCACTGTGCCCGCTGGAGTGATCGGATGGATGGCCACTGGTGACCTGATCGCAGCCGGGACAGTACTGATCACCCTCCCGTTGATTCCGATCTTCATGGCGTTGATCGGCTGGGCGACACAGGCCCGCAGCCGCCGGCGTCAGCACGCGCTGGCGGTGCTGGCTCACCACTTCGCGGATGTGGTCGGTGGACTGACCACGCTGAAGCTGTTCGGTCGCGCCAAGGCTCAGCAGTCCGCCGTACGCCGGGTGACCGATGAGCACCGGTCCGCGTCGATGCGGAGTCTGCGGCTGGCGTTCCTGTCGTCGTTCGCGTTGGAGCTGCTGGCCAGCATCTCGGTGGCGTTGGTTGCCGTGGGCGTTGGTCTGCGATTGGTCGACGGCAAGCTAGGACTCGAGACGGCGTTGATGGTGCTGATCCTGGCGCCTGAGGCGTACCTGCCGTTGCGACAGGTCGGACAGCAGTTCCACGCGAGCGCAGACGGTGTGGCGGCGAGCGAGGAGGTCTTCCGCGTGCTCGAGACGCCGCTACCGGAGCGTGGCGAGCGGACCGACGTACCGGACCTGCGGGTGACTCCGCTCCAGTTGTACGACGTGTCGGTGAGCTATCCCGGGCGTGGGAAGCCGGCGTTGGACGGGTTCGATCTGGAATTGCGGCCGGGCGAGGTGGTGGCGCTGACCGGCCCCAGTGGAGCTGGGAAGTCCACGGCGTTGGCTGTGCTGCTTGGGTTTGTGCAGCCGGAGCGCGGTGTGGTCGTGGCCGGTGGGAGCGCCGCTGACGAGTTCGATCCCGCGGTGTGGCGACGGCAGTTCGCTTGGGTGCCGCAGCGTCCCGGACTGCGTTCGGGGACGGTCGCCGACAACGTGCGGCTGGGTCGGCCGGACGCGTCGGACGACGAGATCCGCATGGCACTTCTCACTGCAGGCGCCGGCGAACTGGAGCTGGACAAGGCGGTGGGGGAGCAGGGGCAGCTGCTGTCCGGCGGTCAGCAGCGGCGGGTCGCGCTCGCCCGGGCGCTCATCACCGACGCCCCGGTCCTCCTCCTCGACGAGCCAACGGCCGGCCTGGACGCGGACACCGAGGCCGCAGTGGTCACCGGTCTGCGCGCCAGCGGCCGCACGGTCCTCATGGTCGCCCACCGTCCCGCGCTGATCGAAGCCGCCGACCGCACCGTCACGGTAGGAACCCGAGAGCTGGTGAACGCATGAAGGGATGGCAACTGGCCCGCCCGGAGCCCGGTGTGCGGTGGCGACTGCTACTCGCTCTCGTGCTTGGTGTTGCCGCCGCCGGTTCGGCGGTCGCACTGCTCGCGACGTCGGCCTGGCTGATCACCGCTGCGTCAGCCCAGCCGCCCGTACTGCTCCTGATGGTGCCGATCGTGGCCGTCCGCGCTTTCGGTGTCGGCCGCGGCGTCTTCCGGTACGTCGAACGCCTGGTCGGCCACGACGCGGCGTACCGGGTTCTGGGGGAGACGAGGGCTCGCATCACCGGACGCCTCGAGAAGATCGCGCCTGGTGGGCTCACCTCGCGGCGGAAGGGTGATCTGCTCGCCCGGCTCGTACTGGACGTCGATGCGGTCCTCGACCTCTGGCTGCGGGTCCTGCTGCCAGTGGCGGTCGCAGCGGTGACGGCTGCCGCTACGGTCGCGCTGCTCGCACTCTTGCTGCCGGCAGCGGGTGCAGCCGTTGCGCTGGCGGTGCTGGTCGCGTGCACCGTCGTACCGTGGCTGACTGCTCGGACCGCCGAGCGGGCCGAGCGAAACATCGCTGGAGCTCGGGGCGACGTCGCAGCCACCACCACCGAGACTCTGCTGACCGCGGCCGACGTAGTGGCGTACAACGCGATCGACTCGGTGCTCGACGACTTCAGCCGCCACGACGCCCGTCTGGCCGCCGCCGAACGCCGCTCCGCCTGGAGCACCGGCCTCGGTAGCGCTCTTCTCGTCCTCTGCATCGGCGGTGCCAGCGTGGCCGCATTGGTCCTCGGTAGTACGGCGAACATCACCGGCGCAGTCTTCGCCGTACTGGTCCTCACGCCGCTCGCTCTGGCCGACGTCCTCGGCGGCGTCCCCGCAGCAGCCCAACTCGCCATCCGGGTACGGGCGTCCCTCGCGAGAGTCCAGGAACTCGTCGACACGCCAGAACCCGTCACCGAGCCAGCGCACCCGCTGCCGCTCCCGACCGGGCGCGACCTCCGGGTGAACCTGCTGCGCGTCGGGTACGACGACACCGACGTACTGAACGGTCTCAGCCTGGACATGCCCGCTGGGAGTCGTGTGGTGATCACAGGCCCGAGTGGCTCGGGCAAGAGCACGCTGGCCGCCGTACTGCTGCGGTTCCTCGAGCCGCGCGGGGGAGAGGTGCTGCTGGACGGTGTGGACCTGGCCAGGCTCGAAGGCGATCAGGTGCGGTCCGTCGTCGGTCTGCTGACGCAGGAGAGCCACGTGTTCGACACGAGCATCCGGGAGAACCTGCTGCTCGCGAAACCCGGTGTCAGCGACCTGCAGCTCTGGAAGGCGCTCTACCGGGCCCGACTCGGGATGTTCGTCGAGAAGCTGCCGGACGGCCTCGACACGATGCTCGGTGAGCACGGCGCGAGGCTGTCCGGTGGTGAGCGTCAGCGGCTGGCGTTCGCTCGGCTGCTGCTCGCGGACCGCGACGTACTCGTGCTGGACGAGCCGACCGAGCACCTGGACGAGGAGACCGGCCGGGCACTGCTCGCCGACCTGTTCGCCGCGGCAGGAGACCGCACCGTCGTGCTGCTCACCCACCGGCCCGAGTTGGTGCCTCCTCACGGATCGCGACAACTGGTTTGCCTGACGTGACAAATGCGGGCGGCGGGCCGGGCGTCTGTCAAGATGGGGAACCGTGTTGACCCCACTGCTCATCTCGCTGCTCACCGACCAGGCCCTGATCACGATCGTCGTGGTGATCGCGGTCGTCCTGGTCGTCGGTACCACCGGTCTGGTCGTCGCCCGCCGTCGCCGGGGCGAGCTGCCGCCGGCCGCTCCGAAGCCCTCCGTCGAGGGTCCGGTCGAGGGCAAGGAGGCGGCCGAGCCGAAGGTCGGTGAGGACGCCGAGGAACCGCGTGACACCCCGACGCGGACGCTCGAGGACACCGAACTGCCGGAGACGCCGGAGTCGTCGGCCCCGACGATCGAGAAGCCGGAGTCCGCGCAGGGCCGGCTGGTCCGGCTCCGGGCCCGGCTGGCCCGCTCGCAGGGGTCGCTGGGCAAGGGCCTGCTCGCGCTGCTGTCCCGCGACAAGCTCGACGAGGAGGCGTGGGAGGACATCGAGACCACGCTGATCACCGCCGACGTCGGCGTCGCGCCGACGCAGGAGCTGGTCGAGAAGCTGCGCACCCGGATGCGTGTCGAGGGTGTCGGCGCCGCCCAGGCCCGCGAGATCCTCCGCGAGGAGCTGATCGACCTGGTGAACCCGTCGCTGGACCGGTCGCTCAAGGCGAGCCGGACGGACGGCCAGCCCGCGGTGATGCTGATGGTCGGCGTGAACGGCACCGGCAAGACCACGACCGTCGGCCGGCTGGCCCGCGTGCTGATCGCCGAGGACAAGCGCGTCGTCCTCGGTGCCGCCGACACGTTCCGCGCGGCCGCCGCGGACCAGTTGCAGACCTGGGGCGAGCGCGTCGGTGCCCGCACCGTGCGCGGTCCCGAGGGTGGCGACCCGGCCAGCATCGCGTTCGACGCGGTCAAGGAAGGCATCGCGGAGGAGGCCGACGTCGTACTCGTCGACACCGCCGGCCGCCTGCACACCAAGACCGGTCTGATGGACGAGCTCGGCAAGGTGAAGCGGGTGATCGAGAAGACCGCCGAGGTGGACGAGGTGCTGCTGGTCATCGACGCCACCACCGGGCAGAACGGTCTCACCCAGGCGCGGGTGTTCGCCGAGGTCATCAACGTCACCGGCTTGGTCCTGACCAAGCTGGACGGTACGGCGAAGGGCGGCATCGTGATCGCCGTGCAGCGCGAACTCGGCGTACCGGTGAAGCTGGTGGGTCTCGGTGAGGGTCCGGACGACCTGGCCCCGTTCGACCCCGAGCAGTTCGTCGATGCCCTGCTGGACTGATGTAGAGAACCCGGCACCGGCTCCGTCTCACGTGTAAAGGCCCTGAGGAGGAGATGACATGACCAAGTTCATGCTGCTGATGAACATGGACGGCGGGAACTGCGACACCCCGATGCTGGAGTGGGACGAGGCCGACATGAAGGCCCACATGCAGCACCTGACCGACCAGCTGGACGAGTTGCGGAAGCGGGGCGAGCTGGTCGAGGTGAGCGCGCTGACCTGGCCCAAGCACGCCAAGGTGGTGCGGGCCACCGCTCTGAACGCCCCGGTCTGGACCGACGGCCCGTACGCCGAGTCCAAGGAGGTCCTGGCCGGCTACACGATCGTGGACGTGGAGTCGGAGGAACGGGCGCTGGAGATCGCGGCTGGGCAGTCCGCCGCGCCCGGGCCCGGCGGCGTACCGCTGGAGCAGCCGATCGAGGTACGCCGGATCATGGAGGGCGACGGGGATCTCCACGACTTCTGACCCCTCTCACGAGCTGGAGGACCTGCTGCGGGAGCTGACGCCGCAGGTCCTCGGAGCAGTCGTGCGATGGTCCGGTGACTTCGCCGCTGCGGAGGACGCCGTACAGGAGGCACTGCTCGCGGCCGCGACCACGTGGCCGCGGGACGGCCTGCCGGACAAGCCGAAGGCCTGGCTGATCCAGACCGCGTCCCGACGGCTGATCGACGAGGTGCGTCAGGAGCAGGCCCGCCGGCGCCGCGAGGAACGCGCCGCGCTGCGCGACGTACCGGCGGAGCAGGTCGAGCAGTACGACGACACGCTCCGGCTCCTGTTCCTCTGCTGTCATCCCGCTCTCACTCCGGCGTCCGCGATCGCACTCACGCTGCGGGCGGTCGGTGGACTGACGACGGCCGAGATCGCCACGGCGTACCTGGTACCCGAGGCGACGATGGCGCAGCGGATCAGTCGGGCGAAGCAGAAGCTCAAAGGCGCAGGCTTCGCGCTGGACGCGGACCCGGAGCGGCTGCGCAACGTTCTGCACGTGCTCTATCTGATGTTCAACGAGGGCTACACGAGCACCAGCGGTCCGGAGCTGCACCGGAGTGACCTGTCGACTGAGGCGATCCGGCTGACGCGCGCAGTACGGACGCAGTTGCCTGAGGACGGACAGGTCACTGGCCTGCTCGCGCTGATGTTGCTGACGGATGCACGTCGTGCAGCGCGCACAGGTAAGGACGGCGAGCTCATTCCGCTGGCAGAGCAGGACCGGCTGCTGTGGGACCACCAGTTCATCACCGAAGGCGTGGCGCTCGCGGTGGAGGCGTTCAACGCGCCGCCGCTCGGGGAGTACCAGATCCAGGCGGCGATCGCCGCGCTGCACGACGAGGTGGACCGTGCCGAGGACACCGACTGGCCGCAGATCCTCGCGCTCTACGGACTTCTCGAGGACCTGTCCGGCAACCCGATGGTGAAGCTCAACCGGGCGATCGCGGCCGCCATGGTCGACGGCCCCGACGCCGGCCTGAAGCTCCTCGAACCGCTGGACACCGAGTTGTCCGGCCACTACCGCCTCGACGCCACCCGCGGCCATCTGTACGAGATGCGCGGCGACCGGTCGGCCGCCGCCGAGCATTTCCGGGCGGCGGCCCGCGGTACGACGAGCCTCCCCGAACGCGACTACCTGGTGACGAAAGCCGCGTCGCTGAGTTAGGCGTACTGCGCGAATCCCGCGGCGATGTCCTCATCTGTTGCCAGGAGCAACCGAAGCAGGATCCGGGCCTTGTACGGGTCGAGGAAGCCGCCGTCGATCAGACCGCGCTGCAGTAGATCCGCCTCCGAGCCGGGGGAGTGGTAGGTGTTGCGGACCACCGAGCCCGCGCCGGTCCGCGACGTGAGGACGACCGGCATCCGCGCCGCGAGATCGCCGAGCACGGGCGCGAGGGCGGCCGGTACGTGACCGACGCCGTACCCGGCGACGACCAGGCCCTGATGAGTGTCCGCCAGCCCCTGCAGCAATACGCCGTCGTCGTCCATCGTGATCGTGTAGAGCGCGACGCGAAGCGCGTCCAGCGTCGCGGGCTCCGCACTGCCCTGTACGCCGTCCAGTCGCAGCGGGCGCGTGAGGACGCGGACCTGGTCCTCGACGACGTGACCGATCGGGCCCGTGTTCGGTGACACGAACGTCGCCGTACTCGTGCTGTGGGTCTTGCGGACCCAGCGCGCCGCGTGGATCTCTTCCTTGAAGACGACCAGCGCGCCGAGGTCGCGGGCGGCGGGGGAGCCGGCCACGCGCAGGGCGGCGAGCAGGTTGGCCGGGCCATCCGGTCCGGCCAGTGTCGGGTTCCGCATCGCGCCGGTGAAGACCAGGGGCTGCGCGTGCGGCCAGACCAGGTCGGCCAGGAAGGCGCTCTCTTCCAGGGTGTCGGTGCCTTGGGTAACCACCACCCCGGTGGCGCCGGCGGCGACGGCCTTCGAGGCGGCGTCGACGACCTCGAGCAGCTTGGCGGCGGTCAGGTTGGCGCTCGGGATCTTCTCGATGTCCTGGATCTCGACCGTGTGGCCGAGCTCGGCCAGGCCAGGCATCGCGGCGGTGAGGTCGTCACCGCTCAGCCGATGCGTTCCCGCCATCGAGATGGTCCCGCCCAGAGTGAACAACGCAATGCTCACCAGGTCTCTCCTGTCATGTGGCCTGTCATGTGGTTCGCGCTCGGACGTGCATCCGCTCCCCCTGCGGGCCGTAAAGACATAGCACCTCGGTCGGTCCAGGGCCCGGGTTGGAGAACCAGTGCGGCACGCGGCAGTCGAACTCGGCCACCTCGCCCTCTTTCAGCACGAAGTCCTGGTCGCCGAGTTTCAGCCGGATCCGGCCGGACAGCACGTAGAACCAGTCGTAGCCCTCGTGGGTCTTCTGTACGACGTCGGTGCCCGGATATCCCTCCGGGAGGATCTGCTTGAACGCCTGCAGTCCACCCGGCCGCCGGCTGAGCGGGATGTGCACCGTGCCGTGCCGCTTGATCGGCTTGGCGTAAATGCGCGGGTCACCGGTCGGCGGCGCGTCCACCAGCTCGTCCAGCTGCACCTGGTGGGCGCGGGCCAGCGGCAGCAGCAGCTCCAGTGTCGGCTTCCGGCCGCCGGACTCCAGCCGGGACAGCGTGCTGACCGAGATCCCGGTCGCCTCCGACAACTGCGCCAGCGTCGTACCGCGCTCGATGCGGAGCGCCCGCAGCCGCGGCCCGACCGACTCGAGGACATCGTCGAACGTCTCGGTGTTTGCCATACCAGCAACAATACTTGTCGAAAATGAAAACCACGACGCATCCTCGGCGTATACCTAGAAACGAGGAGTCCCGAGATGACGACGTACGACGTGATCGTGATCGGTGGCGGTGCCGCCGGGCTGAGCGGAGCGCTCGCCCTGGTCCGGTTCCGCCGTTCGGTGCTGGTGATCGACGACGGCACCCCACGCAACGCGCCCGCCGACGGCGTGCACAACTTCCTCACCCGCGACGGCACGCCGCCGGGCGAGATCTACGCCATCGGTCGCCAGGAGGTGATCGGGTACGGCGGTGAGTTCGCCGACGGCACCGTCACCACGGCCCGGAAGGACGCTGACGGGTTCACGGTCGAGCTGGCCGACGGTACGACGTACCGCGGTCGGCGGCTGCTGGTGACGACCGGGCTGACCGACGTACTGCCCGACGTACCCGGGCTGGCCGAGCGGTGGGGGAAGGACGTCGTGCATTGCCCGTACTGCCACGGCTGGGAGGTGCAGGACCAGGCTATTGGCGTGCTGGCGACTGGTCCGATGGCGATCCACCAGGTGCAGCTGTTCCGGCAACTGAGCGACGACGTGACGCTGTTCCTGCACACCGCGCCGGAGCCCACCGAGGAGCAGTGGGAGGAGCTGGCTGCTCGCGGCATCTCCGTGGTGCAGGGCAAGGTCGAGCAGATCGAGGTGACCGGCGACAAGATCACCGGTGTGCGGCTGGAGAGCGGCACGGTCGTACCGCGGCAGGCTGTGGCGATTCAGAGCACCATGCGAGCCCGTGCGGGCTTCGTGACCGATCTGGGTCTGGAGACGACGCTGGTCGAGTCGAACGGTGTCGAGGTCGGTACTGCGGTGAAAGTCGACGGCATGGGCGCTACAGAGGTCCCTGGTGTGTTCGCGGCAGGCAACGTGACCAATCCGACCGCTCAGGTCATGCCATCCGCGGCAGCCGGCCTGATGGCCGCCGGCGGCCTCAACTTCGACCTGATCACCGAAGAGACGCGTCAGGCAGTAGCAGCCCGCAGTAGTTGAGGAGTTGAATAGAGGCGGGAGGGTGGATGCACGAAACGGTCGACCCGGATTTCGCCTCGTTCGTCGACGCACGACAGGGCAGGTGGCTCCGTACGACGTACCTCGTGTACGGCGATGTGCAGCGAGCAGAAGAGGTACTGCTGCACGCCTTCAAGCAGCTGTCGGTTCGGTGGACCAGGGTGGACGACCCGGACGCGTTCGTCCAGCCGTTGCTCTACCAGCCGGCGCTGCGGCCCTGGAACCGGTCGAAGCCGTTCGTGGACACCGACGACAAGGTGCAGCTGGCGCTGGCCGGCATGACGCCCGCGCAACGCACCGTGTTCGTGCTGCTGCACCTGGAGGAGCTGACCGAGTTCGAGGTGGCCGATCTGCTCGGCATGTCCCACACCGCCGTCCACGCGCACGGAATGGCGGCTTTCGGCCGCTTCCGGACCGCGCTCGGCGCGGGGGACTGGCGGGACGCCCAATGAGGCGGGAGGACGTGCAGCCGTTGCTGCTGACAGCAGTTGACCGATTACCGGAGACCGATCTCGCCGACGCGGCGTGGGCGGCCGGTGTGCGGCTGCGGCGTCGTCGGCGCCGGGCCGTGGCGCTCTGTGTGGTGCTGGCGATCGTGGCGCTGATCGTCGCGTCGATCGTCATCGAGGTCAGCTGAGGACCTCGTCCCTCCGGCGGGGTCCAGGCCGGCGGGGACAGTGCCGGGCTAGATCGCTCCGGTGTGTCCGTCGAGTATTGCCCGAAGTGTGACGTCGACCAGGCGATCGGCGTCCTCGGGCGGTGGCATCGGGCGCCCGGTGAGCGCCCGGACGACGAAGACTCCCGCCATCCACTCCACCATCAGAACCGGGTCCGCGGTGTCGCGGATCGGTTCACCCCGGGATCTGGCCCGGTCCAGTGCTTCCTGCGTCAGTGCGATCCTCCGGTCCAGGACTTTCCGGTAGATCTGTGCTGACCGCTGGTCGCGGTTCGCCTCGGTGACTGCGAGGCGAATCAGTGCCTGCCCCCTCTCGGTGTTGGCGAAGAACAATGCCGTTCGGTAGACCTCGCACAGGTCACCGGCCAACGAGCCGGTGTCCGCGTCCGGGATTTCCAGGTCGAACAGGTCGGTCAGCGCGTCGTTCGCGAGTAACTCCTTGCTGGCCCACCTCCGGTAGATCGTCGCCTTGCCTACCCCCGCTGCCTCGGCGACGTCATCCACCGTCATTCCGTCGAATCCGCGCTCCAGCAGCAGCTGTACGGCGTACCGGCGGATTCGCGGTTCCGCCTCCGGGTCCCGTGGTCTGCCTCGGCGCGGTCTCACTGCATAGTTCGGCTCCATTTCTCGTTCCCCAGGTCGGACGGGCGCAGTGGCGCAGCTGCGGTCCCGTGTGGTCCAGGCCAGAGTGTCACATTCGGACCCTCCGTGAGGCATGTCACCCGGATGTCACTTGGGAGCGTGCTTTGTCACATGCCTGAAACAAACGGACCGATCGGCTGAAACGGCGCGCCGACACCGTGTGCGGAGTGGCCGAGCGGCGGGCTCCCCGGCGTTGTGGAGACCTCCCCGACTGAGGACGCCGGTCACCCCCAGTTCGATGGAAGGGATGACGTTGATGGAGATCAACGCCGGCGATACCGCCTGGGTTCTGGCCAGTGCCGCCCTGGTGATGCTGATGACCCCGGGCCTGGCTTTCTTCTACGGCGGCATGGTGCGCGTCAAGAGCGTACTGAACATGATGATGATGAGTTTCATCACCATCGCCGTCGTCACCATCCTCTGGGTGGTGGTCGGCTACTCGCTGACATTCGCCGGTGACTCCGGGCATGTGATCGGGAACTTCTCCGAGGTCGGCCTGAAGGGCCTGCTCGCGCCGGAGGCGGTGAGCGGGTCGACGCCCACGCTGGCCTTCGTCGCCTTCCAGATGATGTTCGCGATCATCACCCCGGCGCTGATCTCCGGTGCGATCGCCGACCGGGCCACGTTCCGCGGCTGGATCGTGTTCGTGGTCGGCTGGACCTGCCTGGTGTACTTCCCGGTCGCGCACTCGGTGTGGTTCCTGGACGACGGCAACGGTGGCTGGATCGGCGACAAGCTCAAGGCCGTCGACTTCGCCGGTGGTACGGCGGTGCACGTGAACGCCGGTGCCGCGGCGCTGGCGCTGGCGATCGTGCTCGGCAAGCGGATCGGCTGGAAGAAGGACCCGATGCGGCCGCACAGCCTGCCGCTGGTGCTGCTCGGCGCCGGTCTGCTGTGGTTCGGCTGGTTCGGCTTCAACGCCGGTTCGGCGCTGACCGCCGGTACCACCGCCGCTGTCACCTTCGTGAACACCCAGGTCGCCACTGCCGCCGCTGTGATCGGCTGGCTGATCATCGAGCGGCTGCGGCACGGCAAGGCCACCACGCTGGGTATGGCGTCCGGTGCGGTCGCCGGTCTGGTCGCGATCACCCCGTCCTGTGGTGCGGTCACCCCGATCGGTGCGATCATCCTCGGCCTGCTCGCCGGTGCGATCTGCGCCTTCGCGGTCTCGCTGAAGTACAAGCTCGGCTTCGACGACTCGCTCGACGTGGTCGGTGTGCACCTGGTCGGCGGTCTGTTCGGCTCGCTGGCGATCGGTCTGCTCGGCTCGGCGGCGGCGCCGTCCGCGGTCAACGGCCTCTTCTACGGCGGCGGTGTCTCGCAGCTCGGTAAGCAGGCGCTGGCCAACGTGGTCGTCGGTGTCTACTCCTTCACCGTCGCGTTCATTCTCGGCAAGGTGATCGACAAGACCATCGGCTTCCGGCTCAAGGAGGACGACGAGGTCACCGGTGTCGACCAGGTCGAGCACGCGGAGACGGCCTACGACTACCTCAGCGCCGCGGGTCTGCGCGGTGCGCTGCGACCGGCCGCTGCTGCGGCGCCGGCGCAGGACAAGGACAATGGGTCCACCGAGACGTCCGAGAAGGAAGGTGCGAACGCATGAAGCTGATCACCGCGGTGGTCAAGCCGCACAAGCTGGAGGACGTCCGGGCCGCCCTGGAGACGTTCGGTGTCACCGGCATGACGGTCACCGAGGCGAGCGGCTACGGCCGGCAGAAGGGCCACACCGAGGTCTACCGCGGCGCGGAGTACGAGGTGGACCTGGTCCCGAAGGTCCGGCTCGAGGTGGTCGTCGAGGACGGCGACAGCGCCGACGTGACGGACGTGATCGTGAAGGCCGCGCAGACCGGCAAGATCGGCGACGGCAAGGTCTGGGTCACCCCGGTGGAGACGATCGTCCGGGTCCGGACCGGCGAGCTGGACGGGGACGCGCTCTAGTGCCCCGTGTGTGGTGTGGCATGACGCTACCGGCGTCCAGGCACGCACCTCGCGGCACTTGCCCAGCGCCCACGATGCTCCGCATCGAGGCCACTGACCAAGCACCCCGATGCACGCACCTGGACACCGCTATCGCTCACACCACACCACACACGGGACACTGAGATGATCGATCGGGCAGAGCAGCGGCGCGGTCGTGCCGAAGAGGCCGACACGCTGCTGCAACTGCTGCTCGCGAAGGCATGCGACGCCCTCGGTGTACCTACCGAGGGCGTCGCCCTCGTCGCTGTGGGCGGCTACGGGCGGGAGGAGCTGTCGCCGTACAGCGACCTCGACGTGATGCTTGTGCACGCCGAGGGATACCCAAAGATCGACGAGCTGGCTGCCCAGATCTGGTACCCGCTGTGGGACTCGCGGACCAAGCTGGACCACAGCGTTCGCACGCTGGTCGAGGCGCAGCAGGCCGCGGCCGCCGACGACCGAGTGGCCCTCGGGCTGCTGGACGCGCGGCACGTCGCGGGGGACTCGCACCTGACGCTGCAACTGCGATCCGTGCTGATGGCGGACTGGCGGCGTACTGCGCGCTCCCGGCTGCCCGGACTGGCCCAGGCGTGTCGTGACCGCGCGTCCACGGTCGGAGAGCTCGCACATCTCGCCGAGCCCGACCTGAAGGAGGCGTACGGCGGGTTGCGCGACGCCGTCGTACTGCGCGCATTGGTCGCCTCGTGGCTGGTCGACGTACCGCATCCGGTCGTGGAGCGTGCGCGGCGGGACCTGCTCGAGGTTCGTGACGCGCTGCATGAGGTGGCCGGTCGGGCGACGGACCGGTTGGTGGCTGACCTGGCGGGCGACGTGGCCGCTGCAGTCGGTTTGTCGGGGCGCGACGAGTTGCTGCGGCACGTGTACGCGACGGGCCGGACACTGGCCCACGTGTGCGATGTGTCGTGGCGGCGGGTCGAGAGCCTGATGACCAAGCCGCCGCGGTCGCGACGTCGTCTACGGACCGGTGGGCCGTTGCTGCTCGCGTTGGACGAGGGAGTGGGCCAGCACGAGGGTGAGGTCGTGCTGATGCCGGACGCGCGCCCGGAGCGGGACGCCGTACTCGGTCTGCGTGCTGCTGCGGTCGCTGCGGATCGTGAGCTCGTACTGTCGCCGGCTGTCTGTGGACGGCTGGCTATGAGAGCCGCAGACCTGCCAGCGCCGTGGCCGGGGGAGGCGCGGCGGCTGCTGTGCGCTCTGCTTGGTGCGGGCAGCGGACTGCTCGAAGTGTGGGAGGGGCTGGACCAGGCCGGCTACATCTCGCGGATCCTGCCCGAGTGGGACGCGGTGCGCTTCCGGCCGCCGCAGTCGGCGATCCACCGGTTCACTGTCGACCGGCATCTCCTGGAGACCTGCGTCGAGGCGTCGTCGATGGTGCGCGACGTACGGCGCCCTGACCTGTTGCTGGTGGCCGCGCTGCTGCACGACCTCGGGAAGGCCGTCGAGGGTGATCACAGCGTGACCGGTGCGGCTATTGCGGCGAAGGTGTCGCGGCGGCTCGGATTCAGCGAGCCGGACGCGGACGTCATCACGCTGCTGGTCCGGCAGCACCTGATGCTTGCCCAGGTCGCGACGCGACGCGACCTGGAGGACCCGATGACCGTGGACATGGTCGCGGGCATCGTCCGGACCACCGAGACGCTGGACCTGCTGGAGGCGTTGACGTACGCCGATGCGCGGGCGGCCGGCCCGGCTGCGTCGTCGCCGTGGCGGATGCGGCTGGTGGGTGAGCTGTGCCGACGGGTGCGAGGTGAGCTCGCAGGCGGTGGCGAGGGCATGTGGAACGATGCTCCGCCGATTCCACTGCCCGTGCTGCACCAGGTGGTCGGCGTAGGGCGGCTCGGAGTCACCGTGTCCGACCATCACGGCGATCTGCGCGTGAACGTCGCCGTACCGGATCAGGTGGGGACCCTGTCGACTGTGGCCGCAGTACTCGCTGTGGAGCGGCTGGCTGTGCGGTCTGCTGTCATCACGTCCGTTGAAGGGCTTGGCATCTCGCAGTGGACCGTTGCTGGATCACCTCCTGATCCGGTGCGCCTGCGGGACCGGCTGGCCGTTGCGCTGCGGGACTCGACGGACGTCGTACGGCGGTTGACCGCACGGGACTCCTCCGCGGCACGGGCACGTGTCGCCAGCCGGGTCGATCTGCTGCCGGATGCGTCGGAGACAGCGACTGTGCTGCAACTGCGAGCCCATGACCGTCCAGGCCTGCTGTACGACGTGACTGCGGCGATCGCGGCGACCGGTGCGGACATCCGGTCGGCACACGTCAGCACACTCGGTGCGGAGTGTGTGGACGTCTTCTACCTGACCGACCGTCATGGTGCGCCCCTCGAACCGGAAGACGCGCGAACGACCGCCAAGTCGATCCTGGATCGCCTGACCTTTTAGGCCGTGTCTGGCAATTCCCCGCCTACTGCGCGGCACTCGGCACGGCACCTCGCTGCACGTGAGCAAAGGCCACGATGCTCCGCATCGAGACCTTCGCTCCCGCGCACCGAGCTACCGCACCGAGCACCTGCTCGCTACGGCGCGGAATTGCCAGACACGGCCTAGTCTCACCTACGTGGATGTCGTAACGGCTCTCCAGCGACAAGCGACCGCCTGCGAGGACCTCGGGTCCCCGATGTACGCCGAACTGCTTCGGCTGCTCGTGGATGACTACGAGGTCGGTGGCGTGACTGTCGAAGTGCTGGCTGGTTATGAGGACCGGTCGTTCGGCGAGGCGATCGGTCTGCGGCTGCTGGGCGCAGTACACGGTCTGGTGCTGTCCGGCACGGTGCCTGAGCTGGCGGCGTTCTACCCGAGCGTCGGCGGCGCCTGGGACCCGGTGCTCGGCTGGGAGGCGTTCGAGCAGGTACTGCGGTCGCGGCTGGGGGAGGTGCGGTCGCTACTGACCCAACCGCCGCAAACGAACGAGGTGGGCCGCTCAGGTGCGCTGTACGGTGGCTTGCTGCGGCTGGTTGAGACTCTGCCGCTACCGGTGCGGCTGTTCGAAATCGGTGCGTCGGCTGGGTTGAACCTGCGAGCAGACCGGTACCGGTACGTCGCGGACGGGACGTCGTACGGTCCGGTGGACAGTCCGGTGGTGTTCGACCCAGCTTGGACCGGTTCGGTGCCGTCGGTTGAGCTGCGCATCGCGGAGCGGGTGGGGTGCGACATCGCGCCGGTCAATCCGTTGACGGACGACGGTGCGCTCACGCTGGCGTCGTACGTGTGGCCGGACATGGTTGACCGGTTGGAGCGGTTGCGGGGCGCGTTGGTCGTCGCGCGGGACGTGCCGGCCGACGTACGGCGGGAGGACGCGGTCTCGTTCCTGCGTGCGCTGGAGCTGTCGGAGGGGCACGTCACGGTGGTGTGGCACTCGATCATGTGGCAGTACCTGCGCCGCCCCGACCGGTCCGCGATCGAACAGCGGCTGGAGGAGCTCGGCGCGCAGGCCACCGCGGCGGCGCCGCTGGCACACCTCAGCCTCGAGCCGCACCGCGTGATCACGCATGAGCGCGCGCAGGACGGCTGGGAGTACCGCATCGACCTGCAGACCTGGCCCGACGGCGAGAAACACTCCCTCGGCACCGCCGCTCCCCACGGCCAAGAACTGGTGTGGACAACCAGCTGAGGGTGGTCAGCTGAGGGCGGCGACCAAGGTGTCGGTGAGTTCGGCGGCGTAGGTGCCGTCCGGGTCGAGGTCGGGGTCGAAGATGCCGATGTCGAAGCCGACGCACTTCGGTGACGCCAGCAGCGGCCGCAGCAGCGCGCGCAGCTGTTCGTGGTCGATCCCACCCGGATCCGGGCTGTCGACCGCCGGCATGATCGCGGCATCCAGGATGTCCACGTCCAGATGCACCCAGAACCCGTCGAGTTCGTCCCGCTCGAGATGCTCCAGCGTCCCGCGCGCCGCGCCCACCGGATCCTCCGCGACCCGTGCCGCCGGGTACACCGGGATCCCGGCCTTCTCCACGTCCGCGACGTACTCGTCATCCGCCCGGATCCCGAGCAGCACCGCATCGGTGTCCTGCGTGTACGGCCCGCGCCCTTCGAGATCGGTCAGATCCGCCTGCCCGCGCCCGGTCACCAACGCCAACGCCTCACCACCCGCGGCTCCGACGTACGGCGCGTTGTCGACCGTCCGGAAATCCGAGTGCCCGTCGAGATACACCACGCCGTACCGCCCGCGCCGCTTCAACGCCAACGTCGGCGCCAGCAGATTGCTGCACTCACCCCCGAGCAGCACGACGAACTTTCCCTGCCCCAGGAACCCTTCCAGCCGATCCGCCAACCGGACCGTGTACGACGCCATCGCCGCAGCGTTGAACACACCGTCCCCGGGCTTCCAGTCACCCCGGTCGTACCGCGGCGGCGTCACGGACCCACCGTCCTCCGCCCCGATCCGCCCCACGAACCCCTGGTCCCGCACCGCCCCCGCCAACTTGTAACACCCCGGCACCGCTCCCACCACCGGCGGCCGCAACCCCAAGTTGGAAACCCCATCCACCACAACCCGCCGCACGCCAACCCCTAACCATTAAACCCACCACGAATGGTTAGATCTTTGCCACCGCACGACCTCTTGTCAACGCCCTCCGAAGGGATGCTCGTCGCCCAGCAGCTCCTCCGAAGACTCCAGCCCTCGCGTCAACGCCCGAATCGCGGTCCTGTCGCCACCGGCGCGATCCGCGATCGCCCAGATCTCCCGCCGAACCCGCGCAAACGCCATCCCCAAGCCCACTCCTGCCGGGCTTTGTGGAAACTATTGGCCGCCTGGCGGCCACAATGTTCCACAAACCCGGGCGGCCCTACCCGCGGCCGGAACCGGGGCCAGGCTGCGGCACGTGGTGCGTCGGGACGTTTCGCGATGGCGCGGACGTACGAGCGGCCGCGCGCGAACCGTCACCCAGCGACGGGGTTCGCGCTGTAGCGCCGGCCGCCGGCGCCGAACCACTCAGGAACCTCGCCGCATCCACGTTCTGCCCGGCCCTCTGTGGTGCTGCCGCGTCCAGCGTCGGCCCGCCACCGCCCACCGCACCGTCATGCAGCACACCGTCGGCTGCTTCCCTCGGCCGCTCGCCACCGCCCGCCTCACCCTCACGCGCGTCTCCAGGAATCTCGCGCGTCTCGTTCTCACGCGGTGCGCCGTCAGCTTCGGCGTCGCGACCCGGGTGCGGGCCCCGGCGGCGGATCTCGTCCACCTTCGCGTTGAGTGCCTGTCCGATCTCGCCGGCCACCTCCCGCCCGGCATCAGGCGACCGCCCCGCGAGCGAGTCCCACTGCGGATGCAGCATCGTGCTCACCAGCTCACGCCGTACGGCCTGCCGATCGGCGCCCTCGGGTGGCGCGATCTCCTGCAGCCGATTCTGTACGACGGCCTCTGCCAACTGATCGAAGTGCATCATCGCCGGCCCCTGATGAAGCCGCCCCACCAACTGCTGCCTGTCCACGGACGGGCCCGAGACCTGCTGAATCAGGTCGTTGGTCGCCGCGTACGCACCGGTCTGAAGCGTGTTGTCGAACGCCACGGGCGGGTACCCGGACATCCTGTTGAAGGCATGGAAGTCCGTCGCGGCCCGGACCTCCGCGACACCCTCGTTCAGCCCCTGCGACTGCGTCGTCTCGACGGCATTGGGCTCGCCCGGCGCACGCACCGTCATACCCGCGTGCGTGGCCCGGTCGAGAACCTCTTCCAGGGCGCGCGCCTGCCATTCGGGCTCGGCCGTCGTCTCCTTTGTCAGGCCTTGGCGAAGGATCGGCTCGTGGACACCGATCGCGCCGGTCTGGTGGTCGAAGCCGCCGTGGCCGCTCGTTGCGTACAGCTCGCGGTTCCATCGGTCGACGCTGGTCGGTCGGAGCTCTCGCGCCAGGTCGTACAGCCGAGCGAACTCGCGGTACGCCGGTGAGTTCTCAGGAACCCGCTCGCCGGACTCAGCCATCGGAGGCGGGGAACGGCGTGTCGGTCAGTGGGAACGGTGGGTCCCGGAGCCAGTTCTCCAA
This sequence comes from Kribbella sp. NPDC043289, assembly GCF_056436705.1. Classification (NCBI taxonomy): domain Bacteria; kingdom Bacillati; phylum Actinomycetota; class Actinomycetes; order Propionibacteriales; family Kribbellaceae; genus Kribbella; species Kribbella sp. NPDC043289. Next base: position 87,538 of record NZ_JBWKCB010000007.1, on the reverse strand, counting down.
GGACTCGAGATCCTTGGTCAGGGCGCGGATCGGATATTGCTCTTTCTCGTCCGCGCGGTCGGCGATCTCCCAGATTCGGCGGCGCGCGTCCTCGAGGATCGCGATCTGTTCTTCGCTGGTGCCCTTCGGCGGGTACACGCTGCTATGGATCCGCTCGGCCTCGCGATACAGCTCGCTGCGCTTCGGTGGGGCGGGCGGGGGGACGGCGAGGTCGTCGACGAGTTGGGTGGTCCAGGTGCGGTCGTGTTCCGAGGCGTCGGCCGGGATCAGACCGCGCAGTTTCTGCTGCTCGGCCGCCAGGTCCGCCGGTTCGGCGCTGCGGTGCACCCGGTCGTACGCCCGGTTGAACGCCACGTTGAAGGCGGGGATGTCGAGGGGCATCGGGAGGGTCTCCTTGGCAGCCTGGTCGAGAGGGTCAGTCCAAGCTAGCGGGATCCCGGCCCGCGCCGCGGCGGTTATCCACAGGCGCCCGCCGCGGAACCCACCGCGGAACCCGCCGCAAAGCCCGCCGCAAAGCCCGCCGCCGAGACCGGCACAGTGCCCGCCGCAGAACCCGTCGAAGGACTGGTTGGGGGGCCGGTAGACTCGGGGAGTTCATCGCTTCGAGGAAACGGACTGTTTCTCGTGTTCGACACGCTTTCCGATCGGCTCTCCACTGCGTTCAAGAACCTGCGGGGCAAGGGCAAGCTGACCGACGCCGACATCGACGCGACCACCCGGGAGATCCGGATCGCGTTGCTGGAGGCCGATGTCGCGCTGCCCGTGGTGCGGGAGTTCATCGCGGCGATCAAGGAGCGGGCCGCCGGCGCCGACGTGCGCGGTGGGCTGAACCCGGCGCAGCAGGTCATCAAGATCGTCAACGAGGAGCTGGTCAACATCCTCGGTGGCGAGACCCGCGAGTTGCGGATGGCGAAGCGGCCGCCGACGGTGATCATGCTCGCCGGTCTGCAGGGTGCCGGTAAGACCACCCTGGCCGGCAAGCTCGCCAAGTGGCTGAAGGAGACCAAGCACCAGACCCCGATGCTGGTCGCCGCCGACCTCCAGCGGCCGAACGCGGTGACCCAGCTGCAGGTGGTCGGTGAGCGCGCCGGCGTACCGGTGTTCGCGCCCGAGCCCGGCAACGGTGTCGGCGACCCGGTCGAGGTCGCCCGCGAGGCGATGAACGAGGCGCGGACCAAGCAGCACAGCGTGGTCATCGTCGACACCGCCGGGCGGCTGGGTGTCGACGAGGAGCTGATGAAGCAGGCCGCGGACATCCGCGACGCCGTCAGCCCCGACGAGATCCTGTTCGTCGTCGACGCGATGATCGGTCAGGACGCGGTCACCACGGCGCAGGCCTTCCTGGACGGCGTCGGCTTCGACGGCGTCGTGCTGTCCAAGCTCGACGGTGACGCCCGCGGTGGTGCCGCGCTGTCGATCGCGCAGGTCACCGGCCGCCAGGTGATGTTCGCCAGCAACGGCGAGAAGCTCGAGGACTTCGACGTCTTCCACCCCGACCGGATGGCTTCCCGCATCCTCGGTATGGGCGACGTGATGAGCCTGATCGAGCAGGCCGAGCGCACCTTCGACGCGGAGGAGGCCGCCAAGACCGCGGCCAAGCTGCAGAAGAAGGGCGGCAAGGACTTCACCCTGGACGACTTCCTCGCCCAGATGCAGTCGGTCCGGAAGATGGGCCCGCTGACCAAGATCTTCGGCATGCTGCCCGGCGCGAACCAGTTCAAGGACCAGCTGGAGAACTTCGACGAGCGCGAGATCGACCGGATCGAGGCGGTCATCCACTCGATGACCCCGGCCGAGCGGAACGACCCGAACATCATCAACGGCTCCCGCCGGGCCCGGATCGCGAAGGGTTCGGGGACCGAGGTCTCGACCGTCAGCGGCCTGGTCGAGCGGTTCTTCGAGGCCCGCAAGATGATGGCCGCGATGGCGTCCGGCAAGGGCATCCCGGGGATGCCCGGAATGCCGGGAATGCCCGGGATGGGCGGCGGCGGCCGGAAGGCCAAGCAGCAGCAGAAGAAGGGCAAGAAGCGCGGCTCCGGCAACCCCGCCAAGCGGGCTAACCAGGGCAACCAGCAGCCCGCGGAGCCGCAGCCGGGCCAGCTGCCGGCCGCGTTCGGCGGCGCCCAGGGCGACGGCGACTTCGAGCTGCCGGACGACCTGAAGAAGATGCTCGGCGGCAACTGAGCCGTTCCCGAAAGGGCACGAAAGAACGGTCCCACAACCGGACGGATGACGATTCGTCGACCGTTCGGCCTGGCGTACCCCGTGGTTCGTGTGCTTACGGTGGTGAGGTGTGGGGCAGTGAACACCGGGGGACGAGTGCCTGAACAGGACTGTTCGGTACTCGGTCACGGCACACCGGCGCCGGTTGTGGCTGATCTTCCGGCGGTTAAGATCGTCCCTACGCCCGAGTGACACACCATCTGCGGAATGCGTCGAGGACGGTTCGGATGAGGCAGCAGTTCAAGAACCTGGACACGTGGCGGGGGAAGTTGACCGCTACCTGGGTCTGCTTGGCACCGCCCACCGCGATGGTCGCCGTGTTCGTGGTCGGTGGCGTCACCTCGAACACGTTCGTCGTCGACGCGCACGCGCTCGCCGCACCACGCCAGGACGCGGTCTTCGACGACCTGGCCAACAACGTGCCGCCCCAGCCGGGTGTCGACGGCAGCCTGCCGACGCAGGAGAAGTCCACGGTCCAGGTCCCGATCACCGGGACGACGGACGGCACCGTGCAGCCGATCCCCGGCCCGCTCGGGGACACCTCGGGGATCCCGGGGACCGTGCTGGCGGCGTACCAGAAGGCTGCTCGGGATCTCGCGCTCTCGATGCCGGCCTGTCACCTGACCTGGCCGCTGCTCGCCGGGATCGGGAAGGTCGAGTCCGACCACGCCAGCGGCGGCAAGGTGGACGCGAACGGGAACACCCGCGGCAAGATCCTCGGCCCGGTCCTCGACGGCAGCCCCGGGATGGCGGCGATCGCCGACACCGACCAGGGCGTGTACGACGGCAGCACGACCTGGGACCGTGCCGTCGGGCCGATGCAGTTCGTGCCCGGTACCTGGAAGACGTTCGGCGCCGACGGGAACGGTGACGGCGTCAAGGACCCGCACAACGTGTTCGACGCGGCGCGGGCCGCAGGGGACTATCTCTGCTCCGGCGGCGCGAACCTGTCCGACCCGCAGGGGCTCGTGCAGGCGGTGCTGCGCTACAACCACTCGATGGACTACGTCTCGACGGTCCTGCGGTGGATGCAGACGTACAGCAAGGAAACCGTGAGCATCCCGGACAAGCCCGGCCAGATCGACATCCCGGACGACAGCGGTAATGCCGACAACGGCCGGGACGAGACGCGGACCACGACCACCACGCCGGCGACGACCGCGCCGACCACGGTCCCGACCACAGCACCCACGTCGGTGCCTACAACGGTTCCCACGACGCCGCCGCCGCGAACGACCGCCACGACGACCCCGCGGCCGACGAGCGGAACCACCTCCGGATCGACGAAGCCGGGGACGCCGACGAGTTCTGCCTCCGCGACCCCGTCCAAGCCGACGGTGCCGCGTCCGACGGGGGGGACCGGGACGTCGAAGCCGCCCACCACGACACCTCCGAGCACGCCGCCGACGACACCGCCCACGACGCCGACGGATCCGACGACGACCGACCCGACGTGCACGCCGACCCCGACGCCTAAGCCGGGCGAGACCCCGACGCCGACGCCGACTCCGAAGCCGGGCGAGACGCCGAGCCCGACGCCGAGCCCGTGCGACTCGACCGCCCCGGAGGCGAACCCGGCCGACCCTGCGGCCACCAGCCCCGCCGCCTCACAGCCGGCCGGCTGAGCGCCCGGCAAACCGCGAGCAGCCCGCGCAATCCCGGGCGGTCCTGGAGGGCAGCCCTCAGCCCCGTGCGCTCCTCAACGGCCCCGAGCGGTCCGCAGCGTCTTCGAGTGGTACGGATTCGCGTTCGGCTGTGGACGGTCAGTAGGGTGAGGTAGCGACGATCGTTACCCCGGTGCCGGTTGTCCGAGGTGTTTCTGGTGCCCGTAACTTTGCGTCGTCTTGATGTAACTTTCCGGCGCATGGATCGTTGAAGGGGCTATGCGCCTAACCCGTAGTGGTAACCGTCGGGTCAAAATCATCATCGCTTCATTGTGTACAGCCCCGCTCCTGGTCGGGGCCGTCGTCACCGTCGCCGCAGGCGGAACCGGTGCCTCCGGTCAGCTCGCGGCAGGCAGCCCGGTCGCCCCTTCGCCTGGGGCCGGGCTGAACAGTGGTGAGTTCGACGAGTTGACGATGATCGTGCCGCAGCGTCCCGGAGTGGACGGCCGGCTCGGATCCGACAAACCCGCCCGCGCCGACGTCCCCGTGCAGGGGGCCACCGACGGGCGATCGGTCGTCCGTCCAGGGCGGCCGGGAGCTGTGAACGGCATTCCCCGCGGGGTGTTCCCCGCCTACCGCCGCGCCACCGCGAACCTCGCGGTCGTGCGGCCGAATTGTGGGCTGACCTGGCCGCTGCTGGCCGGGATCGGCAAGGTCGAGTCCGACCACGCCAGCGACGGCCGGGTCGACGTCGCCGGCACCACCCGCGGCCGGATCCTCGGCCCGCAGCTGAACGGCCGGCACGGCAACGGCCGGATCACCGACTCCGACAAGGGCAAGTTCGACACCGACCCGACCTGGGACCGGGCGGTCGGCCCGATGCAGATCATCCCGCAGGTCTGGACGGAGTTCGGGTCCGACGGCAACGGCGACGGCTACCGCAACCCGAACAACGTGTACGACGCGGTCACGACGGTCGCCGTCGTGCTCTGCTCCCGGGGTGACGACCTGAAGCGCCCGCGCGACCTGGTCTCGGCGCTGCTCCGCTACCAGCACTCGAAGGACTTCGTCGCCACCGTCCTGAAGTGGATGCGGGTCTACAGCAAGAACGCGGTGCTGGTGCCGAACGCGAAGGGCAGCATCACGACCGCGTCCACGACCGGCAACGCCGACCGCCGGGTGGACCCGCGCCAGGTCCCGGACATCCCGGACGACACGAAGACGCCGACCTCGACGCCGAGCCCGACCACCCCACTCCCGACGACGGTGGATCCGTCCACGCCGTCGGAGACGCAGTGGCACAAGCCGACGCTGCCGACGCCGACGGACACGCCCACGGACTCGCCGACGCACCACCCGACGTCGACCCCGACGAAGACACCCACCAAGACCCCGACCAAGACGCCGACGAAGACTCCGACCAAGACGCCTTCGACGCCGACCCCCACGCCGACCCCGACCGACACGCCCACGGACACCCCGACGAGCACGCCCTCGGGTTCGCCGTGCGCCGGCAACGAGACGACGACCCCGACCTGCACGCCAGGCGGCGGCTCGCACGGATGACCTCGCACGAGTGACACTGCGCCGGATACGGTCGGCAGCATGACCGAATCCGGCGTACTCAAGCTCGTCGGCACGGTGTTGCCGGCCGGTGAGCAACAGGAGATCCACCTCAGCGGTGGGCTGGTCGTCGACCGGCCCACCGCTGCTGATGTGACGACCGTGCACACCGGCGGCTGGATCGTTCCGGGCCTGGTCGATGCGCATTGCCACATCGGCCTCGACCAGCACGGTGCGGTCGACCGCGAGACGCAGGAGCAGCAGGCGATCGTCGACCGGGAGGCCGGTGCGCTGCTGGTCCGCGACGCCGGGTCGGCCGCGGACACCCGCTGGATCGACGACCGTGAGGACCTGCCGAAGATCATCCGGGCCGGTCGGCACATCGCCCGATCGAAGCGCTACATCCGCAACTACGGCTGGGAGATCGAGCCGGAAGAGCTCGTCGGGTACGTCGAACAGGAGGCCCGCCGTGGTGACGGATGGGTCAAGCTCGTCGGCGACTGGATCGACCGCGACGCCGGCGACCTCACACCGTGCTGGCCGGCCGAGGCGCTGAACGCCGCGATCGCCCGAGCCCACGGGCTCGGCGCCCGCGTGACGGCCCACGTCTTCGGCGAGCACGCCCTCCCGGATCTCCTCGCCGCGGGTATCGACTGCATCGAGCATGGCACCGGCCTCGAGCCCGATCTCCTGCAGCACATGGCCGAGCGCGGCGTCGCCGTCGTACCGACGCTGATCCAGTTGGAGAACTTCCCGCAGTACGCCGACCAGGCCGCGGCCAAGTTCCCGCAGTACTCGGCGCACATGCGCGACCTGTACGACCGCCGCCTGGACCGCTTGCGGGACGCCTTCGAGGCCGGTGTACCCGTGTATGCCGGGACCGACGCGGGTGGGGTGCTCGGGCACGGACTGGTCGCGCAGGAGATCCAGGCGCTGACCGAGATCGGGATGTCGGGGGAGCAGGCGCTGGCCGCGGGGTCGTGGGCGGCGCGCGCGTGGCTCGGGGCGCCGAGCGAGCTGCGGCCCGGCGATCCGGCCGACCTGGTCGTGTACGACGAGGACCCGCGCGCCAACCCGGCGGTCCTCACCCACCCGCGACTGATCGCGCTGCGTGGTCGCGTGCTGTTCCATCGGTGACCGGAAGGATTTCACCCAAACCCTGGCCGGAACGGAAGATCTTCCCTTAGCGTGGCTCCCGGGACCGCCGACGCCCCTCGGCGGACCGAAGAGGGAAGGAAATTCCGCCCATGGGGAAGACTGCCCATATTTCCACGATCCTGCTGGCTGCCGGAGCACTCGCCCTGACAGCCCTCCCGAGCAACGCCGCCGAACCACGAGAACCCGCCGGTCAACCGGACCTCTCGTCCGCGTTCACCTCGGCCGCCGCGAAGTACGACGTACCGCGGGAGGTCCTCGTCAGCGTCGGGTTCGCCGAGACCCACCTCGACGGCCACAACGGCGCGCCGAGTCAGGCGAACGGGTACGGCGTCATGCATCTGGCCAGCAACAACGTCAACACAACGATGTCGGAGGCAAGCAAACTGACCGGCCTGCCGGTCGCGAAGCTGTCCAAGGACGACACGTCGAACGTCCTCGGCGCCGCCGCAGTCCTCGACTCGTACGCCGATCAGGCGGGTCTGAAGGATCGCTCCGACCTCGGCAAGTGGTACTCCGTGATCGCGAAGTACTCGCACTCCGCCGACGCCGCGACCGCCCGGCTCTACACCGACGAGGTGTACAAGGTGATCGGCCTCGGTGTCCGCACCGCCGGTGTCTCGACCGACCCGCAGCAGGTCACGCCGGACCGCGGCGCCTACGCGAAGGTCGCGCCGCTCGGCACCCGCAGCAAGACCCAGGCCGTCGACTACCCGGACGCGATCTGGAACCCGGCCAGCACCAGCAACTACCGCGCCGGCCGGACCGCGGCGATCACCACGATCGTCATCCACGTCACGCAGGGCTCCTACGCCGGCACGATCAGCTGGTTCAAGAACGCGTCGGCCCAGGTGAGCGCGCACTACGTCATCCGCTCCAGCGACGGTGAGGTCACGCAGATGGTGGCCGAGAAGGACACCGCCTGGCACGTCCGCACCGAGAACCCGTACACGATCGGCATCGAGCACGAGGGGTACGTCGACCAGCCCTCGTGGTTCACCGACGCGATGTACCGCTCGTCGGCCGCCCTCACCCGCAACATCGCTGATCGCCGGGGCATCCCGAAGGACCGGGCGCACATCAAGGGCCACAGCGAGATGCCGAACAACGACCACACCGACCCGGGCCCGAACTGGGACTGGAACTACTACATGCAGCTGGTGAACGGCGGGGACCCGAACCCGCCGGAGTACAACTTCACCACCTGGGGCAACGGCGTCAACGTCCGCTCGGCGCCGAAGACGTCCGCGTCGGTCGTGACCACGCTGGCCGGTCCGACCCGGGTGTTCGTCGAGTGCCAGGTCCAGGGCGAGACGGTGACCGCCGGTGGCTACACCAACAACTGGTGGGCCAAGCTCCGGGACCAGAAGGGCTACATGACCAACATCTACATCGACGACCCGAACGCGAAGCTGCCCGGCGTTCCTGACTGCTAGAGAACGAAAGGTAGAGCCTGCTGTACCGACCGCGGCGTAGCGGGTGCCGCAGGATAGTGGGCATGTTGACGAAGATCCTGTCCCGGGGTGGCCCGGCCGTGGGGTACCTGGTGATCCGGTACCTGAAGTCGATCACGTTGCTGGCCGCGATTCCGATCAGCCTGCTGTTGGGCTGGGTCATCCCGGGTGCCACCGCCGGTCTGGTGCGGCTGGCAAACAGCGAGCGCAGCAAAGCGGCGAGGTACCTCGGCAGGCCGGCGGCCGAACTGCTGCCGCCGGCACTGCCGCGGCTGCTCGGGGACGTGGTCACGCTGACCCGGGACAAGTCGTTCAAGCGCAGCCTGCGGTGTCTGCTGATGCCGGTGGTGATGATCCCGGAGCTGGTCGTCGCGGTCATCGCAGTGGTCGGTGCACCGGCGGCTATCGTCGGCATGTTGCTGTGGTGGCTTGCCCCTGGCAACTTCAGCCTGATGGGTCTTGACGTCGACAGCTGGCTGGAGGCGCTCACCCTCGGCCCGCTGCAGGTTGGCGCCAGTCTGTGGTTCCTGGGCCGGGTGGCGCCCGCACTGGCTCGTGGTCACGCCAAAGCGGTGCTCCACCTGCTTGAGCCGAGTCAGGACCAGCTGGAGACTGTCCGGCTGGAGCAGCGCGTTGAGGAGCTCACCAAGAGCCGTGCTGGTGCTGTCGACTCGCATGGCGCGGAGCTGCGCCGCATCGAGCGGGACCTGCACGACGGGACACAGGCCCAGCTGGTGTCGCTGGCGATGCGGATCGGTATCGCCAAGCAGACGATGGCACAGGACCCCGAGAAGGCCGCCAAACTGCTCGACGACGCCCGGGACGGCGCAGAGCAGGCCATGACCGAGCTGCGTGGCGTACTGCGCACCATGTACCCGCCGATCCTCGCGGACCGCGGTCTGGTCGGAGCGGTGTCCGCACTGGCCGCCCGGTGCCCACTGCCCGTGCAGCTGCGGATCGGTGAGCCGGGCAACGTCCCGGCCGCAGTAGAGGCCGCCGCGTACTTCGTGGTCGCAGAGTCCCTCACCAACGTCACCAAACACAGTGCGGCCGGTCATGTCGACGTACAGCTCGAGCGGAGGGGTTCCGAGCTCTACCTCGCGATCACGGACGACGGAATCGGCGGAGCGCGCGTCAGTGAGCAGTCCGACCTGCTGGGCCGGGGGAGCGGACTGCATGGCATGCTCCATCGTGTGCAGGCGATCGACGGTCAGATGGAGTTGCATAGCCCGATCGGTGGGCCGACCACCGTCGAGGTGATCCTTCCGTGCGGGTGATCATCCTCGAGGACAATCCGATCCTCGCCGAAGGTCTGAGCCTGCTGCTGAACAACTCCGGCTTCGAGGTCGCCGCGGTCGCCACCGACGCGGACGAGTTCTCGAAGGCGATCGCCGAGCACGAGGTGCAGATCGCGGTGGTCGACGTACGGCTGCCGCCCACCTTCACCGACGAGGGCCTGCGCGCCGCGATCGAGGCGCGGCGGGTCCGCCCGGGTCTGCCGGTGCTCGTGTTCTCGCAGTACGTCGAGGAGGTGTACGCCGCCGAACTGCTCGCTGCCGGAAGCGAAGGCGTCGGCTACCTCCTGAAGGACCGGGTCTCCCGCGTCGACGAGTTCCTGGAAGCGGTACGCCGAGTTGCCGCCGGCGGGACCGTACTGGACCCAGAGGTCGTCAGCCAGCTGATGGTCAAGCGCAGTAGCCCGCTCGACCGCCTGACTCCCCGCGAACGCGAAGTACTCGTTTTGATGGCCGAAGGCCTCGGTAACACGGCGATCGGGGAGAAGCTGTTCATCTCCGACGGCGCTGTCCACAAGCACGTCGGCAACGTCTTCCTGAAGCTCGACCTCCCGCCCACAGACTCCGGCCACCGCCGCGTCCTGGCGGTTCTCGCCTACCTGGGGTTGTGACCCGCTGCTCTTGAACCCGGCGGTCGGCTATCTTCACGGCGCCACCTGATCAGGTCGGCACTACGACGTTCAGAGCGGATGGAATTCGTGAAGATGCGGGATGCGGGCATCGGGGTTGGTCGTCGCCACGGGGTTGTTGTCGCGCTGGTCCTAGCGAGTGTGGCCGTCGTCTCTGCCTGCGGTGGATCGAAGCAGGACGCTGCGAGCCCGTCGCCGGTGGTTGTCAGCACACCGGCGCCGTCGCCGCAGCCGTTGACTGCCGCGCGAGCTGCTGCGGCGCTTGCTACCGGTGGCCTGGGTGCCCAGGACGTTCCGGGGATGCGGCCGTTGGGTGCGCCAATCACTCGCCTGGATTCGCCGACCGTTGCCGGCCTGTGCGGGACGGGCGCCGCCGGGCTGCCCAGTGAGAAGCTGCGGATGGCGCGGCGCCAGCTGGTGTGGAGCGCAGGTCCGTCGGAGATCGTGTCCGAGGAGCGGATCGTCTACCAGCAAGGCGGCGTACAGGCTGCGTTGAAGGATCTGCGGACCTCGAGCACGACCTGCCCGGACCGCATCGGTGTGCGGCCGGTGCCGTCGAGCGCGAAGCTCCCGGCCGGCTCGATGGCGATCTCGTCCAAGGGCGGCGGGGCGTCGATGGACTCCTACGCCGTGCCCGTCGGGAACCGGCTGCTGGTCATGCTGTGGTCGAACTGGACCATGTCGTCCGAACCGGACGCCATCCGGACCGCCCTGGCCAAGGCGCGCGCCGTGGTCGTCCAACGCGAACAGCCGACCCTGCAGGCGCTCGCCCGCTGACAGCGGCGGTCATCGCCCCTTGACGGACTGTTTCCGGTACGCCACTCTCAATCACGAGAGCGCTCTCATGCACCGAACCGCCCCTAGGTGAGGAGAGTTCAGATGAAGGTCCTACTGGCCGCCGTACTGGCGGCGGGTGTCCTGACCGTGCCCACACAGGCGTTGGCAGCGGCCGAGCCGCTGGCCGTCGCGGGCCAATCCACCGCGATGCAACGCGACTTCGGACTGGCCCAACAGCAGATGCAGAACCGGCTACGGGCCGAGACGTCGGCCGCCAAGCTGCTGCCCGCGGCCCAGAAGGCGGCCGGCGCCACGTTCGGCGGAGCCTGGTACGACGCGAGCACGCAGAAGCTCGTAGTCGGCCTGGTCGGGCAGACCCGCGCGGCCGCTGTCCGAGCGACGGGCGCGCAGGTGACCGGCGTACCTGCGACGTCGAAGGCGCTGGATCAGCGGAAGGCGGCGGTCGACAAGCTGGCCGGCAAGTCCGTACCGGCGGCGGTCAGCGGCTGGGCAGCGGACCCCAAGACGGGCACCGTGGTCGTCAACGTCCAAGCAGGCAAGCGATCCCAGGCCGTCGACACGTTCATCGCGAAGCTCGGCAAGGTCACGGTTCGTGAGGTGGCTGCGCACGCACCGCGGACCTTCGCGGCCGGCACGGTCGGCGGTGACCCGTACTACGTCAGCAACATCCGCTGCTCGATCGGCTTCTCGGTGTACGGCGGTTACGTCACCGCCGGCCACTGTGGACGCAGCGGCGTTGTCCGAGGGTGGGACGGTTCGGACCAGGGCTCGTTCCAGGGCTGGTCGTTCCCCGGCAACGACTACGCCTGGGTCGCCACCGGCTATGGCTGGTGGACCGTGCCGGTCGTGCTCGGCTGGGGACAGGTGAGTGACCAGTTGGTCCGCGGGTCGTCAGAGGCACCGATCGGTGCATCGGTGTGCCGCAGCGGCTCGACATCCCACTGGCACTGCGGCACGATCCTGGCCAAGAACGAGACGGTGAACTACGGCAACGGCCAGCTGTTCTACGGAGCGACCAAGACGAATGTCTGCGCCGAGGGCGGCGACTCCGGTGGCTCGTTCATCACCGGTGACCAGGCGCAGGGCGTCACGTCCGGCGGTTGGGGCAACTGCAGCAGCGGCGGCGAGACCTGGTTCCAGCCGGTCAACGAGATCCTGCAGACGTACCACCTGACTCTGCACACCGCGTAAAAGCACCTGGGGATCCCCTTCCTCGGAAGGGGATCCCCAGGCAGAAGCGTCAGGCGGACTCGTCCGCCACTGGCTCCAGCGCAGGCTTGGCATCGTCCTTCTTGGTGGCCAGCGAGTCGATCAGTTGCTTGGCCAGGGCGAAGCCGGAGCCGCCCATGGTGATCGTCTTCACCAAGGTGTCCTCGATGCCCTGGGCACCGTTCAGGACGACCATGTTGCCGACCTTCTCGAACGAGCTCGCCGCCGCGCTGACGATCTCCGGGTAGGCCTCGGCGAGCTGCTGCGCGACGACCGCCTCGGTGTTCGCGGCGAGCGCCTCGGCGCGCGCCTTGATACCGGCGGCCTCGGCCATCGCCTTCGCCTCGACCGCGGAGGCCTCGGCCTTACCGGTCAGCTCGGTCGCCTTCGCCTGCGCCTCACCCCGCAGCTGTACCTCGCGGGCGTTCGCCTCGGCGGCTGCGATCTGCGCGTCCCGGGCGGCCGTGGCCAGCGTGCGCTGCCGGTACGCCTCGGCGTCGGCCGGCTTGAGGACCGTCGACTCCAGCTGCTTCTCGGCCAGCGACGCGTTCAGCTTCGCCGTCTCGGTCTCGGCGACCACGACCTCCTGGCGGGCCAGCGCCTCGGCCAGCGGGCCGGACTGCGACGCCTTCGACTTCGCCTGGTCGACCTCGGCCTGGTACCCGGCCTGCGCGATCGAGCTCTGCCGGACCGCCGCCGCCTTCTGTGCCGACGCGGCCTGCTCGCGCTCGGTCGCCTCGCGGTCCCGCTCGGCCTGCGCGATCCGGGCCGCGGCCTCGACCGCGGCGGCCTGCGGACGCCCGAGGTTCTTGATGTAGCCGGACTCGTCGTCGATCTCCTGGATCTGCAGCGAGTCCACGACCAGGCCGAGCTTCTCCATGTCGCCGGCCAGCGAGCCACGGATGTTCGTGGTCAGCGTCTCCCGGTCGTGCAGCATCTCCTCGACCGTGGTGGAACCGACGATCGCCCGCAGGTGACCCGCGAACAGCTCGTGGATGGTGCCCATCACCTGCTCGTCGCTCTGCTCCAGGAACCGCCGGGCCGCGTTCGCGATCGAGCCGTAGTCGTCGCCGACCTTGTACGCCGTGACGCCCTTGATGTGCAGCGGGATGCCCTGGCTGGACACACACGTCACGGTCAACGGAGTGGCGCGGATGTCGAGCGGTAACCGGCGTACCGTCTGGAATCCCGGCAGTACGGCGGTCCCGCGGCCGACGACGATCTTGAAGCCGAGGGTCTCGTTGACCTGTTCGGAGCTCGAGTGCGCGCCGAGGCCGGAGATGATCAGTGCCTCGTTCGGCTCCGCCACCCGCCAGACCATCCGGAACAGGATGAGCAGCACGACCACCGCGACCGCGGCGATGATCAGGTACGTCCAGAGCATTTCCCCTCCAAGGGAACGGATTTAGATGGCGCGAGCGACGTACACGGTGCGGGGTGGGTCGTAGTCGACCACGACTACCTGCGTCCCCACCTCGATCACCTCGTCGGTCGCCGGGTAAGCGTAGAAGGCCTCGGTTGCACCCCGGATCGGCAGCATCACCTCGCCGACGATCCCGGGTGCGATCCGGCCGATCACCCGCCCCCGTTTGCCTACCATGTGCCCCTCCGACGTACAGCTGCTGCTCTGGGTTCCGGCAGCTTACATCGGTCCGTCAGCCGCGGACGGCGCCTTCGGTCGCGCCCTTGATGAACTGGCGGGCGAAGAGCGCGAAGACGACCACCAGCGGGATCATCGCCAGCAGCGCGCCGGTCATCACCATGCTGTAGTCGACGCCGTGCGAACGGTTCAGCGTGGACAGTGCGACCTGCAGCGTGACGTGGTTCGGGTTGGTGAGCACGATCAGCGGCCACATGTAGTCGTTCCACGAGCCCACGAAGGTGAAGATGCCGAGGAACGCCAGCGCCGGACGGGCCGACGGCAGCGCCACGTGCCAGTAGGTACCGAAGAAGCCGCAGCCGTCCAGCGTCGCGGCCTCGACCAGCTCGTCGTGGATCGAGTTCTTGAAGTACTGCCGCATCCAGAAGATCCCGAACGCGTTCGCGGCGCCGGGGATGATCAGCGCCTTCAGCGAACCGACCCAGCCGAGGATCGCCATCGTCTGGAACTGCGGTACGGCGGCCAACTGCGCCGGCAGCAGCATCGTCGCGAGCAGGATCACGAACAACGCGTTCCGCCCCGGGAACCGGAACTTCGCGAAGGTGAACGCGGCCAGCGAATCGAAGAACAGCACCAGCAGCGTGGTCGAGATCGCGACCGTCGCGGTGTTCGCCATCGACTGGAAGAACGCCACGTTGTCGAGCACGTGCCGGACGTTCTCGAGGAAGTGTCCGCCGAAGGTGAACTTGGGCGGGAACCGGTAGATGTCCGCGGTCGTGTTCGACGCCATCAGGATCGTCCACACGAACGGGAACAAGAAGATCAGCAGGGCCAGGATCAGCGCGCCGTGCAGGGCGATCCCGCGCAATCGGTACCGGGTCATCGGTCCTCACTCCCGCCGCGGAAGATCCGCCAGTTGATGGCCGTGAACAACAGCACCAGTACGAAGATGCTGAGCGCGATCGCGGCGGCGTACCCGTAGTCGTTGTCCAGGAACGCGGCCCGGTAGAAGAACAACACCACGGTCATGCCGCTCTGCCCGGTGCCGCCGCTGTTGCCGACCATCACCTGCGGCTCGGTGAACGTCTGCAGCCCACCGATCGTCGACATGATGACGGTGAACAGTACGACGGGACGCAGCTGCGGCAACGTGATCGAGAAGAACGTCCGCACCGCACCGGCCCCGTCGACCTTGGCGGCCTCGTACTGCTCCTTCGGGATCGCCTGCAGACCGGCCAGATAGATCAGCGTGTTGTACCCGACCCACTGCCACACGATCATCGTCGAGATCGCGATCTTGATGCCCCACGGCTGCCCGAGCCAGTCCTGTTCCGGGATGCCGAGCGACCGCAGCGCGGCGTTCACCAGGCCGAAGTTGGTGCTGAAGATCGAGCTGAAGAAGATCGCCATCGCGACCAGCGAGGTGACGTTCGGGACGAAGTACGCGATCCGGTAGACGTTGGTGAACCGGACCGCGGACTGCAGCATCACCGCGAGCACCAACGCGAGCACCAGCGTCGGGACCGTCGACATCAGGAACAGTACGACGGTGTTCTCCAGCGCCTGCCAGAACGTCGGGTCCTTGACCAGGAACGCGAAGTTGTCGAGGCCGGTGAACGTCCGCGCGTTCAGACCGTCCCAGCGCTGGAACGCCAGCACGATCGTGGACAGCATCGGGTACAGCCCGAACACCGCGAACAGTACGTAGAACGGCGACAGCGCCAGGTAGAACCGCCAGTACGACCAGATCCGCCGGGTCGGTGCTTGGGCCACCCGTTCGGCAGCCGCCATCGTCGCCGCTACTGTCACTGCACGCCCTGACGTTTGGCGATGGCCTTGGACTTGGAGACGGCTGAGGCCCACGCGGCGTCGGAGGTCTTGGCGCCGGACTGCACGGTCTTGAGCTCGTCGTGGAACGGTGCGGCGACCGAGTCGTCGTACGGGCTCTGGTACGCGACCGGGATGGTCTTCGCGGCCGGGCCGAAGACGTCGATCGGCACCTGGCCACCGAAGAACTTGTCCGCCGCCTTGAGCTGCGGCTTGTCGTACGCCGCCGGCGTGGACGGGAAGATCTGTGCGTCGGCGAACGCCTTGGCCTCGTTGTCGGGGCTCAGCATGTACTTGATCACGTCGAACGCCTTCTGCGGGTCGGCCGCGTTCTTGGTGATCGCGAGGAACGAGCCGCCGAAGTTCGCCGCACCACCCGGCGTCGGCGCCAGCCGCCACTTGCCCGCGCTGGTCTTGACCGCGGACTTGATGTCCAGCGCGACCCACGCCGCACCGATGTGCGCGGGCACCGTGCCCTGGTCGAGGCCGGCGTTCCAGTCCGGCTTGCCGCTCGGCGTCTTGCCGTCGATCTTCAGCGTCATCGCCTTGACCGAGGTGTCCCAGGCCTTGCGGATGTGGTCCTGGTCGCCGACGAACTTGTTGTCCTTGTTGATGTACCGCTCGGTGCCCTGTCCGACCACCATGTCGTAGAGGTCGGTGGCGTCCCAGACGAGCAGCGCCTTCGGGTTCTTGCCCTTCAGCTCGACACCGGCCGCGAAGAAGTCGTCCCAGGTCTTCAGCTGGTCGGCCACCTTCGCCGGGTCGCTCGGCAGACCGGCCGCCGCGAAGATGTCCTCGCGATAGTACAGCGCGGTCGGGCCGACGTCGATCGGCAGGCCGATCACCTTGCCGTCCAGTGTGGTGGCCTGCTTGACCTTCCAGTCCAGGTAGTCGCCGAGGACCGAGTCCGCGCCGATCGTCTTCAGGTCGACGAAGCGCTCGGCCTGGGGGAGCAGCGAGGCGATGTCCTCGCCCTTCAGCCCGGTGATGTCCGGGATCGACGTACCGCCGTTGAACGTGGTGACGAGCTTCTGCTTGAAGTCGCCGCCGATCTCGGAGTACTTGATCTTCGGGTCCGGGAAGTGCGCGATCGTGTCGTCGAGCACCGACTTGCCGAGGCCGCCCGGCCAGCACCACATGGTCAGTTCGGTGGCGACGTTCTTCTTCGCGGGTGCCCCGGCGTTGTTCATCCCGGACGAGCAGCCGACGAGCGAACCTCCGGCCACGGCCGCGAAGCCCCCGAGCAGCGTCCGACGTGAGAGCTCCATGGTTCTTACCTTCCTGAGTGTGCGCTGATCAGCGCCTGGAGGTGGTGGTCTTCGGGGTGCGCGGCCTGCCAGGCCGCGAGGTCGTCCCAGCGCGGCGCGGCGTCCGCGCCGCCGAGCCGGGTGACGGACAGCGCCGCGGCCAGGGCGGCGAACCGCACCCGCTGCTCCAGCGGCAGCTCCCAGAGCGTGGCGGCGATGAAGCCGGCGGCGAACACATCACCGGCCCCGGTGGTGTCCGCCGCCGGGACCGGATACGCAGGTACGGCGACGCGCTCGCCGGTCCTCGCGTCGAGGGCTTCCGCGCCGTCGGCGCCGTTCGACACGACGACCAGCGGGACCTTCGTCGCCAGTGCTTCGAGTGCCGCGCCGGGTGACGTGGTCCGGGTGTAGGCCAGCGCCTCGTCGGCGTTCGGCAGGAACACGTCGCAGTGCGCGAGCTGATCGAGCACCGCCGGGTCCCATTCCTCGGTCGGGTCCCACCCGACGTCGGCGAACACCACGCTGCCGGCCGCCTTCGCCTTCGCCAGCCACTCGTTCGGCCAGGGGCCGATGTGGGCGGCGACGGCCCGGGCGACCGGCGGCGTGGTGATCAGCTCGTCGGCCGACAGCAGGGGAGGGGTGCCCCGCGTGACCAGTGCCCGGTCGTTGTCATAGGCAAGGGCCACTGTGAGCGGGGTCTGCCAGCCGGCGAGTCTGCGGGAGAGTGACAGATCGACGCCCTCGTGGTCGGCGAGCCGGCGCCAGACCCGGTCGCCGAGGTCGTCCGCGCCGAACACCGCGGCCATCCCGGTGCGCAGCCCGAGCCGGGCCAGCGCGACCGCGAAGTTCGCGATCCCGCCCGGGCTCTCGTGCGACTCGGTGGCCCAGACCTCGGTGCCCGGCCGGGGCGGCGTGGGCAGGCCTAGCACGAGGTCCTGGAAGACCAGACCGGACACGACGACATCGAAGACATCCGAGACCGCACCATCCGAGACGTCCAGTTCGTGCATCGTCAGCACACTCCTGCAGGGTCGATCAAACTCGTGCATGAATCTTGAAACTCTTGCACGGGATCCGCAATACCTGATCACAACTTTGACTGAAAATGACGGAGTTTGCGTGATACGGTCTGCGTGTGTTGCCGAAGCAGCGTCAGGATCAGATCGTTCGCGCGCTCCGGGCCGATGGGGCCGGGGGCGTCAAGGTGCTGGCCGAGAAGCTCGGCGTCAGCGAGGCGACCATCCGCCGCGACCTCGAGCAGTTGCACGCCGAGGGCCGCCTGACCCGGGTGTACGGCGGTGCGCTGGCCGTCGACGGTGGCGACGAGCCGTTCGCCGACGTGAACGCCGTCCATGCCGAGGAGAAGGACCGGATCGCGCGCCGCGCCGCCGAGTTGGTGGCCGACGGCGAGTCCGTCCTGCTCGACATCGGTACGACGGCACTTCGCGTCGCGCAGCACTTGCACGGGCGCTCGTTGACGGTGGTGACCAGCAACCTCGCCGTACTGGAGGAGTTGCAGAACGACGAGCAGGTCGAGCTGATCGTGCTCGGTGGGTTCGTGCGGCGCAGCTACCGGTCCCTGGTCGGGTACCTGACGGAGGAGAGCCTGCGGCAGATCCACGTCGACTGGCTGTTCCTGGGGACCAGTGGTGTCCGGCCCGACGGCCGGGTGATGGACAGCACGATGATCGAGGTGCCGGTCAAACGAGCCATGATCAAGGCCGCCGATCAGGTGGTGCTGCTCGCCGACCGGACGAAGTTCCCGGGGCACGGGGTTGCCCGGGTGTGTGAGCCGGGGGAACTCTCCATGGTGGTGACCGAGCCCGGCGCCGACGAGGCGACCAGGGCCCAACTGACCGAGGCAGGAGTGCAGGTGGTGCTCGCGTGAGACTGACGATCCTGGGCGGGGGCGGCTTCCGCGTGCCGCTCGTGTACCACGCCTTGCTGGGCGACCGCGGCGCCGGACGGATCACATCCGTCGTCCTGTACGACGCCGATCGCACCCGACTGTCGGCGATCGCTGCCGTGCTGCATCAACAAGCAGCCGGTATCGCCGACGCTCCCGTCGTGACTGAGACGACGGATCTCGACGAGGCGCTGCGCGGTGCGGACTTCATCTTCTCCGCGATTCGGGTTGGTGGACTCGAGGGTCGGACCGTCGACGAGCGGGTCGCGCTGGACCTCGGCGTACTCGGGCAGGAGACGGTCGGCGCCGGTGGGATCGCTTATGGACTGCGGACGCTTCCGGTCGCCGTACAGATCGCCCAGCGCATCGCGGCGGTCGCACCGGACGCGTGGACCATCAACTTCACCAACCCGGCCGGCATGGTGACCGAGGCGATGATTCCGTACCTGGGCGACCGGGTGATCGGTATCTGCGACTCCCCGTCCGGACTGGGGCGTCGGGCCGCGCTGGCGCTCGGAGTGGATCCGTCGACCGCGTTCTACGACTACGCCGGGCTGAATCACCTCGGCTGGCTGCGTGGGTTGCGGTCCGGTGGAGTGGATCGGCTGCCGGACCTCCTGCAGTCGGCTGATGCGCTGTCCTCGTTCGAAGAGGGCCGGCTGTTCGGTGCGGAGTGGCTGCGTTCGCTCGGGTCGATTCCGAACGAGTACTTGCACTATTACTACTTCGCGCGCGAGACGCTGGCCGCCGTACAGGGTGTGCAGCAGACGCGCGGCACGTTCTTGCTGGCGCAGCAGTCTGCTTTCTACGCCGAGACCGGGGAGCATCCCGGGCAGGCGTTGGAGTTGTGGCAGAAGACGCGGGCCGAGCGTGAGTCGACGTACATGGTGGAGAGCCGTGAGGTCGCGGACGCGGGGGAGCGGGACGAGCGCGACATGGCGGCCGGTGGGTACGAGCAGGTCGCGCTGTCGTTGATGCGGGCGATCGCGCACAACGAACGGGCCTCGCTGATCCTCAACGTCCGCAATCGCGGCGTACTGCGTCAGCTCGACGACGACGCGGTGGTGGAGATCCCGAGCACGGTGGACGCCAACGGTGCGCTACCGGTGGCGGTGTCGCAGCTGACCGACCATCAGGCCGGCCTGGTCTGTTCGGTGAAGGCCGTCGAACGAACGACCATCCAGGCCGCCGCGTCGGGCTCGCGGGACGAGGCGTTACGTGCGTTCGCGTGGCATCCGCTGATCGACTCGGTCACGGTGGCACACAAGCTGCTCGACACGTACGCCGCCGAACTCCCCGGACTCGCGCAGTTCATCAAGCACTGACCCGTTCGTTCCAGGGCTGTTCGGTAGCTTTATCGCTCAGCCCTTCGGTGCGAGGTTCCGTACGCCGGCCACCGCGCGGACGTCCAGCTCTTCGTCGAACGGCGCCTCGATCGCGTCGGCGACCGGGTGCTGCTGGCCGACGAACTCCACGCGCAGCGCCAGAGCGCCCCGGGCGAAGTAGCGGCGGCAGTACACCGCGTGACCACGAGCGAGCGTGCGGAGGGCGTCGGCCGGATCCTGCTCGTCGCCCACCAGGACTCCAGCAGAGCTGGAATTGGTTGGCGGCCGGGGAATCTGGCAGAATGTCAGGCTGAGTCCGTCCAGGTTTGTGCAGCCCTCTAACTCCACGGCCCGGTCGGCCCATCCGAGTGTTCACCCCGTTGTCCCCACGACGACCCGTGGCGCTCACCCAGACATGTATTTCCGAGGGAGACCCCACAAACGTGGCAGTCAAGATCCGTTTGAAGCGCATCGGCAAGAAGCGCACCCCGCACTACCGCATCGTCGTGATGGACGCCCGCACCAAGCGGGACGGCCGGGCGATCGAGGAGATCGGGATCTACAACCCGAAGACCGAGCCCTCGTTCATCCGCGTCGATTCGGAGCGGGCGCAGTACTGGCTGGGCGTCGGCGCGCAGCCGAGCGAGGCCGTCGAGGCGATCTTCAAGGCCTCCGGCGACTGGCAGCAGTTCAAGGGCCTGCCGGCCCCCGCGCCGCTGCGGGTCAAGGAGCCGAAGCGGGACAAGCAGGAGATCTTCAACGAGGCGCTGGCCGAGGCCCACGGCTCGCTGAAGACCGAGGCCGTCACCGCCAAGAAGACGGCGAAGAAGGCTGACAAGAAGGACGACGCCGCCGAGGCCCCCAAGGCTGACGAGGCGAAGGCCGAGGAGCCCAAGGCCGACGACGCCAAGGCGGAGCCGAAGGCCGAAGAGGCCAAGGCCGAGACCACCGAGGCCTGACGATGATGGAGACCGAGGCGCTCGAGCACCTGGTCCGAGGCATCGTGGACAACCCCGACGACGTCAGCGTCCGGGCCCGGAACCTGCGGCGTGGCCGCACCCTCGAGGTGCACGTCCACCCCGACGACATCGGCAAGGTGATCGGCCGCAACGGCCGTACCGCGACCGCGATCCGCACCGTCGTCGGCGCCCTCAGCTCCGAGTCCTCGCTGCGCATCGACTTCGTCGACGAGTTCAACCGGCGCCCGCGCCGCTGACTCGAGTAGTCCTGTGAAGGGCCGCACCCGGTCTGGGGTGCGGCCCTTCATCTCGTACAAAGGAGTAGTGCAGGTGTTGGTGACTGTCGGGCGGATCGGCCGCGCACACGGGATCAAGGGCGAGGTCGGTATCGACGTGCGCACCGACGAGCCGGACCGGCGGTTCGCGGACGGTGCGACCGTGGTGACGGAGGCCAAGGTGGCGCGCACTCTGACCGTGGAGTCGAGCCGCTGGCACAGCGGGAAGCTGCTGGTGAAGTTCGCCGAGGCGCCGGACCGGACCGCGGCCGAGCAGCTGCGCAATCTGTTCGTGCAGGCCGAGGTCTCGGACGACGAGCGCCCGGAGGACCCGGACGAGTACTACGACCGCGACCTGATCGGTCTCGCGGTCCGCACCACCGACGGTGCCGAGGTCGGAGCGGTGACCGACGTCGTGCACCTGCCGTCGCAGGACCTCCTGGAGATCCGCCGTACGGCGGGCAACATCGTGCTGGTGCCGCTCGTCGAGGAACTGGTCCCGGAGCTGAACCTGGACAAGCAGTACGTCGTCGTCGCCGACCGCCCCGGTCTGCTGGACCCGGAGGGCGCCGAGGTGGTCCAGACCGAGCCGGACGCCGACTGACATGCGTCTGGACGTCGTCACGATCTTCCCGGAGTACCTGGCCGCCCTGGACGTCTCGCTGGTCGGCAAGGCGGCCAAGAGCGGCCTGCTGGACATTCACCTGCACGACCTGCGCGAGTGGACCTACGACCGGCACCGGTCCGTCGACGACACCCCGTACGGCGGCGGCGCGGGCATGGTCATGAAGCCGGAGCCCTGGGGCCAGGCCCTCGATGCGATCGCGCCCCTCGACGGTCCTGCGCAACCCCGGTTGATCGTCCCGACACCGGCGGGGCGTCCGTTCACCCAGGACCTCGCTTATGAGCTCGCGGCCGAGCCGTGGCTCGCATTCGCCTGCGGTCGCTACGAAGGCATCGACGCGCGCGTCGCGGCGTACGCGGGGGAGCGGATGCGCGTCGACGAGGTGTCGATCGGCGATTACGTGCTGAACGGCGGGGAGGTCGCTGTCCTCGTGATGGTCGAGGCAGTCGCGCGCCTGCTGCCTGGCGTGATCGGCAACCCGGAGTCCCTCGCGGAGGAGTCGCACTCTGGCGACGGCCTGCTGGAGTACCCGGTCTACACCAAGCCGACGAGCTGGCGCGGACACGACGTACCCGAGGTGCTGCTGTCCGGGAACCACGGCCTGATCGCCGACTGGCGCCACGAGGAGTCGGTACGCCGTACTTCGGAACGCCGGCCGGATCTCCTGGCGGCCTGGGGCGACGCGCTCGCCGAGAAGGACGACGCCGACGCCGTACGGGTGCTCCCCGCAACAATCGCCGACGCCGGCGAGATCCACGTGCTGCAGTTGGCCGCGTTCCTGTCCGAGGCCCGGCTGTACGACGACTACACGATCCCGCCGCTCACCGCGGACGTCGCCGATACGGCGGCCCGCGTCGAGCGCGCGATCGTCCTGAAGGCAGTTGCGGGTGCTCGGATCGTCGGCGCCGTCCAGTTGACCGTCGACGGTTCGGTGGGCCACATCGAGCGCCTGGTGGTCGCACCGGACTGGCAGGGTCGCGGTCTCGGCGCCCGCCTCCTCCGGGCCGCCGAGCGACTCGCGCCCGCCGAGGTGACGTCGTACACGCTCAACACCGGTGCGCTGAGCGACCGGAACCTCGCGCTGTACCAGAAGGCGGGGTACCGCGAGACCCGGCGGGAGCCGCAGACGCCGAAGGTCGACCTGGTCCACCTCGCCAAGCGGCGCCGCCGGAAATAAGGCCGGTGATGGGCATCGGGTTCTCACCCTCTGCTGCCGGGGCGGCCTGATTTCGTCACGGTGTGGGGCGTGTGGCAAGATTGTCTGCTGCTGCCCTTCGGTGCTCCTGCCACAGGGGGTGACCACCGACCGGCAGCCTTTTGATGACTTCATCACCACCGAGAATCGTGGGTGACCTGTGGCACGCGCGAGAAAGAGACACCTGATGACCAACGTCCTGAACGAGCTGGACAACTCCAGCAAGCGCGATGACATCCCCGCCTTCCGCGCCGGCGACACCGTCAACGTGCACGTCAAGGTCGTCGAGGGCAACCGCTCCCGCGTCCAGGTGTTCAAGGGTGTGGTGATCCGGCGCCAGGGTGGCGGCCTGCAGGAGACCTTCACGGTCCGCAAGGTCAGCTTCGGCGTCGGCGTCGAGCGCACCTTCCCGGTGCACACCCCGATCGTCGAGAAGATCGAGGTCGTGACCCGCGGCGACGTGCGCCGCGCGAAGCTGTACTACCTGCGCGAGCTGCGCGGCAAGGCAGCCAAGATCAAGGAGAAGCGCGAAGTTCCGGCGTCCTGACGTCCTAACGACGACGGTCACCTATGGCGCCGAGCACTGCGACTCGCGCTCGCCCTCGCCCGGTCTCGAGGGCACGTCGCAGCAAGGGGCGGCACCGCAGGCTGAAGCAGCGGAATCCGCTGCTCAGCCTGCTCGTCGAGATGAGCACCGTCACGGTGCTCGCGCTCGTCATCACGGTGGTCCTGCGGTTGTTCGTCGCGGAGGCGTTCTACGTCCCGTCCGAGTCGATGTACGACACGCTGACGAAGGACGACCGGATCCTCGCCGAGAAGATCAGCTACCTGCACCGGGACGTCGACCGCGGTGACATCATCGTGTTCAAGGACCCGGCCAACTGGCTGAACGAGGCCGAGGCCCAGCCGGGCACGGTGCGCCGGATCGGTGAGTTCGTCGGCATCCTGCCGCGCAGCGGTGAGGGACACCTGGTCAAGCGGGTGATCGGGATCGGCGGCGACCGGGTGATCTGCTGCAACAAACAGGGGCAGATCACCGTCAACGGCATCCCGCTGGACGAGCGGGAGTACCTTTTGAAGGATGCCAAGCCGTCCGAGGTGCCGTTCAACGTGCTGGTGCCGGCCGGTCACCTGTGGGTGATGGGGGACAACCGCGCGCAATCCGCCGACTCCCGTGCCCACATGGGCGGTCCCGGCGGTGGATTCGTGCCGGTCGAGAACGTGGTTGGCCGGGCCTGTTGCGTAATCTGGCCGTCTGACCGGATGACGATGCTGCGTCCTCCGGATACCTTCAAGAAGCCGGGGCTGAAGAAGTGACCGATACACCGACCAAGACGGACGCCAAATCCGCCCACCGCTCGGGCTTCGGAGCGGCGGCCCGCGAGTTCGTGCTGATCGTGGTCGGCGCGCTGATCGTCTCATCGATCCTGCGGGCGTTCGTCGGGCAGATGTTCATCATCCCGAGCGAGTCGATGGAGAACACCCTGCTGGTCGGTGACCGGGTCGTGGTGGAGAAGCTCACCGATGTCAAGCGCGGTGACGTGGTCGTGTTCGAGGACCCGGGCGGCTGGCTCGGCCCGGAGGAGAGCGGCCAGAAGCGTGGCTCGATCGGCCGGTTCTTCGAGATCGTCGGCCTGCTGCCCGATTCCAGCCACGGCCACCTGATCAAGCGCCTGATCGGGATGCCGGGTGACAAGGTCGCCTGCTGTGACTCCAAGGGCCGGCTGCTGGTGAACGGTCAGCCGCTCGACGAGACCAGCTACCTCTACCCGGGTGACGCGCCGTCCCAGATGGACTTCCAGGTCACCGTTCCGGCCGGCAAGATCTTCGTGATGGGCGACCACCGGTCCGCCTCCGGGGACTCTCGCGTGCACCTCCAGGACGTCGACGCGAACGGTGGCAACCAGGGCGACGCGGCGTTCGTGCCGCTCGACAAGGTCACCGGGCGGGCGATCATGATCGTCTGGCCGGCGGGTCGCTGGGGCAAACTCGGCGTACCGGACACGTTCAAGTCGGTGCCGGCCGCCGGTCCGCCGCCGGACAAGCCCTCGATCTCCCTCACGCCACCACCTAAGTGAGCATCCGTCGCCTCTGTTATCTAGGGTGGACGGTGTGATGCGGAGGGCTGGATGAGCGCGCTACCGCGCGGAAGCACGGTACGGCGGGACGCCGGGCTGTACGGGTACGAGCGCGCCCTGCGCCGCGTCGGCCTGGACCCGATCGCGGGCGTCGACGAGGCGGGCCGTGGGCCGTGCGCCGGTCCGCTGGTGGCGGCCGCGGTGATCCTGCCGGACGGCAAGCGCGGTCAGATCCCGGGCCTGGCCGACTCCAAGCTGCTCACCGCGAAGGCGCGGGACCGCTGCTACGACGAGGTCCGCAAGCGTGCGCTGGCCTGGTCGGTGGTGGCCATCGAGGCGCCCGAGTGCGACCGGCTCGGCATGCACGTGGCGAACGTCGAGGCGCTCCGCCGCGCGCTGTTCCGGCTCGACGTCCGGCCGTCGTACGTGCTCACCGACGGGTTCGGCGTCGACGGGCTCGGCGTACCGGGTCTGGCGATCTGGAAGGGCGACCGCGTGGCGGCTTGCATCGCCGCGGCGTCCGTGATTGCCAAGGTGACGCGGGACCGGGTGATGGAGCACTGGGACAAGGAATACCCGCAGTACGGGTTCGGCATCCACAAGGGTTACTGCACCCCCGAACACCAGGCGGCGCTGGACGAGTACGGCCCGTGCCCACAACATCGACGGCGGTTCGAGAATGTCCGCCGCACTATGCGACCCGTTATGGGACAGAATGTGACCAGTCCCACCGGAGTGGAGAGCCGATGAGTGCAGACGACCTGGAAAAGTACGAGACCGATATGGAGCTCCAGCTCTATCGGGAGTACAAGGACGTCGTCGGGATCTTCAAGTACGTCGTCGAGACCGAGCGGCGCTTCTACCTGTGCAACGCGGTCGACCTGAAGGTCCGCACCGAGGGCGGCGACGTGTACTTCGAGGTGACCATGGCCGACGCATGGGTCTGGGACGTCTACCGTTCCGCCCGGTTCGTCAAGAACGCCAAGGTCGTCACGTTCCGTGATGTCAACATCGAAGAGCTCGCGAAATCCGACCTGGAAGTCCCGAAGGACTCCGACTTCGGTCGCTGAAGTTGTCCACAGGCGGAAAGTGAGGTCCGTTTCCGAGGCCTGATCCCGGCATGTTCTCTGCCGGAGGTGGTCATCGATGCGGACCAGGAACACCGTCGGACGGTACGGCGAGGATCTCGCCGCGAGGTATCTCAGCACGCACGGTTTCGCCGTGCTCGAGCGCAACTGGCGCTGCGAGCTCGGCGAGATCGACATCGTGGCGCGCGAGGGCGACACGCTGGTCGTCTGTGAGGTCAAGACCCGCCGCGGGCTGAACTACGGCAGCCCGCTGGAGGCAGTCACCTACCGGAAGCTCGCCACGCTCCGGAAGCTGGCGGGCCGCTGGCTACAGACCCATCAGCTCAGACCGGCCGAGATCCGGATCGACGTCATCGCGATCCTGTTCGACCACGACACGCCACCGAGCGTGGACCACGTGCGAGGTGCGGCCTGATGCCGCTCGCACAGACCTGGTCCGTCGCCCTGGTCGGGCTGGAAGGCCACCTCGTCGAGGTCGAGGCCGACATCGCCCAGGGCCTGCCGAAGACGACCCTCATCGGACTCCCCGACGCGTCCCTGTCCGAAGCCCGCGACCGCGTCCGCGCCGCCGTGGTGAACAGCGGCGAGCGATTCCCCGACCGCAAGGTCACCATCGGCCTGTCACCGGCGACCCTGCCGAAGACCGGCTCGCACTACGACGTCGCCATCGCGCTGTCGCTGCTCACGGCTGCCGGCGTCGTCGAGCCGGAGGCGCTCCGCCGGACGGCGATCATCGGCGAGCTCGGCCTCGACGGCCGGATTCGCGAGGTCCGCGGCGCGCTCGCGATGACCCTGGCCGCGTCCCGCGCCGGCTTCGACCGCATCGTCGTACCCGACCTGAACGTCGGCGAAGCCCGCCTCGTCCCCGGCATCCAGGTGTACGGCGCTCGCTCGCTCCGTCAGGTGCTGGCTCTGCTTCGCGGCGTCGAGATCCCTGACGAAGCGCCGTCGCGCGCCGAGCCACGCCTGGTCTCGGAATCGCTGACCCGGGTCCCGGCGGTGGATCTCGACGACGTCATCGGCCAGTTCGAAGGCCGGCGGGCGATCGAGGCCGCGGCGGCCGGTGGTCATCACCTGTTCCTGCACGGCCCGCCGGGCTCGGGCAAAACCATGCTCGCGGAACGGCTGGCCGGGCTCATGCCCGAACTAAGCATGGACGACTCCCTCGAGGTCTCGGCCGTCCACTCACTCGCCGGGCTGCTCACCAACGACGCCGAGCTCGTCGTCCGCCCACCGTTCATCGCGCCACACCACACGGCATCGCTGGCGAGCCTCGTCGGTGGCGGTTCGGGCGTGCCGCGGCCCGGCGCCATCAGCTGCGCGCATCGCGGCATCCTGTTCATCGACGAGGCGCCCGAGATGCATCCGCTGACGCTCGACACGCTGCGCCAGCCGCTCGAGTCGGGCTTCGTCGAGGTCCACCGCGCAGCCGCGGTCGCGAAGTTCCCGGCCCGTTTCATGCTCGTCCTCGCGGCGAATCCGTGCCCCTGCGGCCTCGCCGGCACCGAGCAGGGCATCTGCAGCTGCACACCGCAGGTCCTCGCGCGATACCGCCAACGGATCAGCGGCCCGATCAAGGACCGCCTCGACATCCAACGCCAGATCCTCCCGGCCGCGCGCCGGATCAGCACCGGCGAAGCAGCGGAGTCGACCGCCGTCGTCGCCGCCCGCGTCCACACCGCCCGCGACCGCCAGACCCACCGCTACCGCGACACCGCCTGGACCCTCAACAGCGAAGTCCCCGGCCCGGTCCTGCGCCGCGAACACCCCTTGGACGACGCCAGCCAACAACTCCTGGAAGACCACTACGCCGCCGGCCGCCTCACCGCCCGAGGCTTCGACCGAGTCATCCGCGTCGCCTGGACCCTCACCGACCTGGCCGACCTCCCGACCCCCACCATTCACCAAACCCACGAAGCTTTCCAACTCCGCTCAGGCACGCCGCTGACCCCACTCTCCGACCAACGCCCCCTCAAAGGACCCACCCAATGACCCGCCATCCCACCCCCTCCACCCCGACCCTCCTCGGCCTGATGCCCTCCCTGTCGCCGACCCCGTTCACCAGCCCGCCCTCGCCCCCGTCATCGTCCTCGGATGCGGATGCGGGTGCCGTGGACGTGGGCGCCTCGGGTGGAGGCGCCGCGGGAGCGGCGGTAGCTGCGGGCGCTGCGCGTGTGGGGGCGGTGCGGGCGGGCGCATTGCGTGCTTCGGGGGTTGGTTCAGGGGGAGGGGATGTTGGGACATTAGTGGTTGCTGATGGCAATGGCGATGCGGAGCGGTTGGCTCGGGTGGGGCTGTCGCGGGTTGTCGAGCCCGGTGATCTCGCCGCGCTAAAAGCCTTCGACGGGATGGCACCGCTGGAGATCTGGGACCGCCTGCAGCAGAACGATCCCGACCTCGACCGCTGGTCCACGCGACTTGCCGGCGCCGACCCACACCGAGACCTCGAACGCGCCGCCGCGGTCGGCGCCCGCTTCGTCATCCCCGGCGACGACGAATGGCCCGACCAGGTGGAGATCCTCGAAGACGCAGGCCAGCTCTCGCGCCGCGCCGGCGTCCCGTTCGGCCTGTGGGTCCGCGGCAAACCCAATCTCCGAGCCGTCCTCACCCGAGCCATCGCCATGGTTGGCGCCCGCGCCTGCTCGTCGTACGGCGAACACGTAGCCGCCGAGCTCGCCTCCGGCCTCGCCGACAACGGAGTAACAGTCGTCTCGGGAGGTGCCTTCGGCATCGATGCAGCCGCCCACCGCGGCACCCTCGCCGCCGCCGGCCTGACGATCGCGGTCCTCGCCTGCGGTGTCGACGTCAGCTACCCGAAACGCAACTCGGCCCTCCTCAGCCGGATCGCCGAAGACGGTCTCGTCGTCAGCGAACTCCCACCCGGCTGCTCACCCACGAAGCTACGTTTCCTCACCCGCAACCGACTCATCGCCGCAGCCACCCAAGGCACGGTCGTCATCGAGGCCGCCATACGCAGCGGCGCCCTCAACACCGCCGGCTGGGCCGAACAATGCGGCCGCGCAGTCCTCGCCGTCCCCGGCCCCATCACATCCCGCATGTCCGCAGGCAGTCACCTACTGGTCCGCGAACGCAACGCGGTACTAGCCACCAACGTCGCCGACATCATCGAAGCAACCGCCCCGTTCGGCACCAGCCTCACCCCACACCCCCGCGCCCCAGAAACCCTCACCGACACCCTCCCCACAGACCTCCAACGCACCTTGGACGCCGTCCCCGTCCACACCCCAGCCCCCGCAACCCGCATAGCCATCACCGCCGGCCTAGACCTCCCCACAACCCAACAAGCCCTGGAGTCCCTAACAGCCCTCGCCCTAACCACCCAAACCCCCACCGGCTGGCACCTAACACCCCCACCCACGCCTTGACCGCAGCGGTGGCTGGCATCCGCCAACGGCCCAGTGCGCTCAGCGGCTGCACCCAACAACCCCTCGCCTTCGCCCCGCGGCGGCTGGACGTCCGCGAATGCCTCAAACCCCCACCGGCTGGGACCTAACGACCCCACCCACGCCTTGACCGCAGCGGTGGCTGGCATCCGCCAACGGCCCAGCGCGCTCAGCGGCTGGCACCTCACGACCCGACTCTCGCCTTAGCCGCAGCCGTGGCTAGCATCCGCCAGCGGTCTAGGGCCCTCAGCGGGCGGCACATAACAAGCCCACCCTGGCCTTCGCCGGCGGCAGCTGGATGTCGGTGGATGCCTCAGGCCCCCAACCCTCGTCTTGACCCGCCGCGGGTGGCTGGCCCTCCGCCAACGGCCCAGAGCCCTGAGCGGCCGGCGCCTGACAAACCCAACCTCGCCTTCACCCGCAGCGGTCGCTGGATGTCCGCCGACGGTCAGGTCCTCAGCGGACGGCGCTCTCGACCGATCCGGCGGGCTGTGGAGCTTGAGGGCCGACGGTCGGGGCGGGCGTGGGGTGCTTGCGCGCTTTGCGGTGGGTTTGGACAGGTTATTGCTTGTTCATGGTCCCCAGATCCTGTTCAGTCCCCCGGTTCGTGGCGGGAGGGGGACAGGAATGGGGGCGGTTAGTTGCGCATGTGTTTGCCGCGGGGGGTTTTGGCGGGTTGTTCGTCGGGTGGGGTGCGGATGGCGCGGAGTTCGGGGGTGTGGCGGTCGGGTTCGGGGCGGATGGCTTGGAAGCCGCCGGTGCCGGGGTCGGTGTCGCCCAGGTCGAAGTCCCAGCTGTCCTCGTTGGCGAGCCGGCTGTGCCAGCGGCCGTACAGGGCGTAGATCGCGACACCGATAAGCATCCACACGCCGAACTTGGTCCAGGTGCTCGTCTTCATGTTCAGCATCAGCCACACGGTGGCGGCCAGCGACAGCAACGGGATCAGCGGCACCATCGGTACTCGGAAGCCACGCTCCAGGTTGGGCTCGGAGCGTCGCAACGTCAGTACGCCGATCGCGCAGAACGCGAAGCAGAACAGCGCACCGATGACCAACAGTTCCTCGAGTTCCAGCACCTTCGGGTACAGCGTGAGCCCCAGTGCGGCGATGCCGGCCGCGGTGGCCGCGCGAGCGGGGGAGGAGTACACCCGGCTGACCCGGCCGAGGCTCTTCGGCAGCAGACCGTCGCGGCCCATGTTGAACAGCACTCGGCTCTGCGCGATGAGGACCACCATGATCACGGTCATCAACGCGAGCAATGCCCCGAGATTGACCACCTTCGCGGCCCATCCGACGCCGACAGCCGCCATCGCTTCCGAAACCGGGGCAGCCCCACCGAGCTTGCCGTACGGGCGCATGCCGACCAGCACGACCGCCATCGCGATGTAGAGGATCGTCACCGCGCCGACGCCGAGCAACATGCCTTGCGGGACGGTCTTGCGCGGGCTGCGCGCGTCTTCCGACGCGGTCGCGATCAGGTCGAAGCCGATGTAGGCGAACACGATCGTGCTCGCCGCGGTGAAGATGCCCATCGTCCCGAACGAGCCGAACGACGAGTCGAGAATCCAGCCCAGCAAGGTCGGACTCGCCGTCGCGGGTGCGGCCCGGGACGGCGGCACGAACGGGTGGTAGTTCGCCATGTTGATGTGTGTCGCACCGACGATCACGACGAGCAGGATGACCGCGACCTTGGCGATCACCACGATCGTCAGCACGCGCGCCGACAGCTTGGTGCCGGTGACGATCAGCACGGTCAGGACCACCAGCAACAACGGGGCCACGAGATTGACCTTCGCCTCCGGCCCGAAGAACTGCGCCACCCCGCTGGGCAGCGTGACCCCGAATCCGTCCAGCGTGGCGACGAAGTACGCCGACCAGACCCGCGCGACGATGGCGGCCGCGGTGACGAGTTCGAGGACGAGTGCCCAGCCGACCAGCCACGCCCACGCCTCGCCGAACGTCACGTAGCTGAAGGTGTACGCGCTACCGGAGACCGGGATCGTGGAGGACAGTTCCGCGTAGCAGGCCGCGGCCAGCAGACAGACGATCGCGGCGATCACGAACGACAGGATCACTGCCGGTCCGGCGACATTGGCCGCCTGGACGCCGCTGATGCTGAAGATGCCGGAGCCGATCATCACGCCCAGGCCGAGAACGACCAGGTCGCGACGACCGAACAAACGCGGCAGACGGTGCCGCGCGTCCTCGACTCGAGTGAACGCCGACTCGACCGGCAGGCGCCGGCCTACGGTCTGTCCGTTCGCTGAGGGGGCCATGGTCAGGGGTGCCTCCGTTGCTACTAGGGCAATCGGGCCGAACAGTAGTCGACCGTTGGGCTATCGACCAGACCTCCTTTTCCCGGTTCCCGCGCGGTGGCTTGCGATGCCAGGTCGCCTCACGCATCGTCGAGACATGACACCGGACGATGTCAGCGGAAACCCTTCCAGGCCGGAAGGTTTCACTGTGTTACTGGCTGACTACGAACGGCATCTGACGGCGGAAAGAGACCTCAGCACTCACTCCGTGAGAGCCTACATCGGAGACGTCGCGGATTTACTCGATCATTTGATTCGGCTTGGTCACGATGATCTCGAGGGTCTGGACATCCGCGGTCTGCGGTCCTGGCTGGCCAAACAGCAAAGTCTCGGGAAATCCCGCAGCACGATGGCTCGCCGGGCCACCGCCGCAAGGGTCTTCACCGCGTGGGCGCACCGGACCGGCCGGATCAGTACGGATCCCGGAGCGTTGCTCGCGAGCCCGCGACCGCACAAGAGCCTTCCGGGCGTGCTCGGGCAGGCCGACACCCGGTCTGTCCTCGACGCGGCCGCTGTCGCGGCGGATGACGGTAGTCCCGTCGGACTGCGGGATCTCGCAATCATGGAACTGCTGTACGCGACCGGAATCCGGGTCGGCGAGCTGTGCGCTCTCGACGTCGACGACATCGACCGTGAACGCCGCGTCGTCCGAGTCTTCGGCAAGGGCCGAAAGGAGCGGTCGGTCCCGTACGGCGTGCCTGCCGGCCGAGCGTTGGAGCGCTGGATTGCTGAGGCGCGCCCGCGGTTGGTTCGCGAAGGAAGCGGTCCGGCGGCGTTCCTGGGTGCACGAGGTGGTCGGATAGACCAGCGAGCGGTACGGCGGATGGTGCACCAACGGATGGCCGTCGTCGACGCACCGGATCTCGCACCGCACGGCCTGCGCCACACTGCGGCGACCCATTTGCTCGAAGGTGGCGCCGACCTCCGCAGTGTTCAGGAGCTGCTGGGTCACGCGTCGTTGGCGACCACACAGATCTACACCCACGTCTCCAGCGAACGTCTCCGGCAAGCGTTCCAGCAGGCGCACCCCCGAGCCTGACCCCGTCGGCCTGTGGAGCGGCTTGCGAGTGGGTCTGCCTGCGGGGCATGCGGCGCGTGAGCGGCTGGATGCGGCAGACTTCGGAGCATGCGGGTTTCGGCGAAGTCTGACTATGCGTTGCGAGCGCTGATCGAGATCACCCAGCGATGGGCGGCGAGCGATCCGTCGGTGGTATCGGCCGAGGAGCTCAGCCGGGCGCAGGGCATTCCGCACGGCTTCCTGCAGGGAATCCTCGCCGACCTGCGCCGGGCCGGCGTGCTGGCGAGCCAGCGCGGCCAGTCGGGCGGGTGGCGCTTGGCGGTCGATCCGAACGAGATCTCGGTCGCCGATGTGATGCGCGCGGTCGACGGCCCGATCGTGAGTATCTCGGGGGTCCGGCCGGAGAGCGTCACCTACAACGAGCACGCGGTCGTCCTGCAGCGGGTCTGGATCGCGGCCCGCGCGAGCCTGCGCGACGTCCTCGAGAACACCACGCTTGTCGATCTCGCCAAGAACAAGCTTCCGGCCGGTGTCGAGCGCCGTTCGAAGGACGAGGACGCCTGGCAGGCGCGCGTCCCGGGCAGCTGAACCCGTGCTACAGTCACGGCTTATATAAGCCGTGGCTACAGGGGAGTGGATATGGGCGAGCAGCAGATCAAGACGTTCCTGATGTTCGAGGGTGGCGCGGAAGCGGCGATGACGTTCTATCTCTCGCTGTTCGACGACGCCGAGGTCGTGTCGATCGCGAAGTACGGCCCTGAGGGTCCCGGGCCGGAGGGTTCGGTGATGGTCGCGACGTTCACGTTGGCCGGGCAGCAGTTCATGTGCAGCGACAGTTTTCAGCACCATGGATTCACCTTCACGCCTTCGACGTCGTTGTTCGTGGACTGTGCGGACGAGGCCGAGCTCGAGCGGCTGTACGGCGCGCTGGTCGAGGGTGGCGGGGCCTTGATGCCGCTGGGGGACTACGGGTTCAGCAAGAAGTTCGGCTGGGTCAACGACCGTTTCGGCGTCTCCTGGCAGCTCAACCTCCCGCACGCGTAACCGGCGCGCGCGACGTGCCGCACCAGTGACCGGCGTACGTGGGTGGCGGTTACTCGCGTCTGATGAGTAGTCCTGCGGTCAGCGTCAGGGCTGCGGTTGCGGCGATCAGGATCTTGGCTGTTCGCTGATCTCCCCTTGATGAGCCATCTGGTGAACGCGCCGATGCCGCCGCGGCAGGCGGTGGCGCGGTCGCCGGATGCGCCTCCTGTCCGGCGAGCGGGAGTAGACGAATCGGCCGATTAGGCACCAGCGTCAGCGGGTTGAGGTACGCCTTCCCCTGCAGCAGCCCCCAATGCAGGCAGGCTCGCGGCAGGCAATGCGATCCCGCCGCCGACAGCCGCCCGATGACCGTTCCGGTCGTCACTGTCGCTCCGACAGACACGGCGGCGATCACCGGTTCGTACGTCGTACGCCGGGCTCCGGTGGTGATCGTGACGACACCTCGGCCGGCGAGCGGTCCGGCGTACGTGATCGTGCCGGGGGTGGCGGCGAGGACCGGTTGGCCGGGGCGGCCGGCGAGATCGACGCCGCGATGGCCCGGGAGCCAGGGTTTGGCGGGTAGCTCGAAGCCGCGGACCACCTGGGGTCTGGGCTCCAGCGGCCAGTCGGTCGGGGTCGGGGCGAGGGGGAGGGTGGCGAGGGTCAGCAGGGCGAGGTTCATGCCAGGGAAGATGCCGTGATCGGGGGCTTCGCGGACGGCTGATGTCGCGCCTGTGGACAACGGTGCCCGGTTCGCATTCCGCGCAGGCGGTCACGTACACTTCCGGTGGCGCCCCGTCTCGATGGGGCGACTACGCATGCCCGCACAAACTGTGACGTTCCTCGGTCCCGGAGGCTACTCCGGGTGGACCGGCGCGACGGGCATCAGGAGCCACGGATCACCCGATCCGCGGCGGTACAACCAAACCAGGGCCCGGAAGCACAAGCCGGGCTGCAAAAGGAGAACCACTCATGGCCGTCGTGACCATGAAGCAGCTGCTCGAGAGCGGCGTGCACTTCGGACACCAGACCCGGCGCTGGAACCCGAAGATGAAGCGCTACATCCTCACTGAGCGCAACGGCATCTACATCATCGACCTCCAGCAGTCGCTGTCGTACATCGACCGCGCCTACGAGTTCGTGCGTAGCACCGTGGCGTCCGGTGGAGCGATCCTGTTCGTCGGTACCAAGAAGCAGGCCCAGGAAGCGATCGCCGAGCAGGCGACCCGCGTCGGGATGCCGTACGTGAACCAGCGCTGGCTGGGCGGCATGCTGACCAACTTCCAGACCGTCAACAAGCGGCTCCAGCGCCTCAAGGAGCTCGAGCTGATCGACTTCGACGACGTGGCCGCTTCCGGTGTCACCAAGAAGGAGCTGCTGCAGAAGCGTCGCGAGCACGACAAGCTGCTCAAGACCCTCGGCGGTATCCGCGACATGGCCCGGGTTCCGGCCGCCGTGTGGATCGTGGACACCAAGAAGGAGCACCTCGCGGTCGACGAGGCGCGCAAGCTGAAGCTGCCGATCATCGGCATCCTGGACACCAACTGCGACCCGGACGAGGTCGACTACCCGATCCCGGGGAACGACGACGCGATCCGCTCGGTCGGCCTGCTCACGCGGGTCGTCGCCGACGCCGTCGCCGACGGCCTGATGGGCCGCTCGGGTCAGGGCTCCGCCGCTGCCGGCGAGGAGCTGGGCCAGGAAGAGCCGCTGGCTGCCTGGGAGCGCGAGCTGCTGGAGAGCCAGAACGGCACCGCCAAGACCGGCGAGGCCAAGACCGAGGAGAAGGCCGCCGAGGCTGCCCCGGCCGCTGAGGCTGCCCCGGCTGCTGAGGCCGCTCCGGCCGCGGACGTGCTCACCGAGCCGATCGCGACCGCCGCCGAGGTCACCGAGGCGAAGGCTCCGGAGGCCGCTGAGGCCGCTGAGGCTGCTGAGGCCACTCCGGCTGCTGAGGCTGCCCCGGCCGCCGAGGCCACGGACGCGCCGAAGGCCGACGAGGCCTGACAGCCCGCTGACGCCGCCCGGGTCCGCCCGGGCGGCGTCTCCCAGCTGCCGCGGCCCGGCCGCCGGCGCTGCCCGCCCACCCCAGCCGCATCGAGAAGACGAGAGAACGAGGAATGGCGAACTACACCGCCGCTGACGTGAAGAAGCTCCGCGACGCCACGGGCGCGGGCATGATGGACGCGAAGAAGGCGCTCGAGGCCACCGACGGCGACTTCGAGAAGGCCATCGAGGAGCTGCGCATCAAGGGCGCGGCCAAGGCTCAGAAGCGTGGCGCCGAGCGGTCCGCCACCAACGGCCTGGTGGCCGCGGCGGAGAACGCGCTGGTCCAGCTGAACTGCGAGACCGACTTCGTCGCCAAGAACGAGCAGTTCCAGCAGCTGGCCGCGGACATCGTCGCGCACGCTTCGGCGAGCAAGGTCGGCGACATCGAGGGCCTGCTGAACGAGAAGCTGACCGACGGCAAGTCGGTCGCCGAGAACATCGAGGCCCTGGCCGCCGTCATCGGCGAGAAGCTGGAGCTCGGCAAGGTCGCCGTCTTCGACGGCAAGGTCACGGCGTACATGCACAAGCGCGCCGCGGACCTGCCGGCCCAGGTCGGCGTGCTGGTCGAGTTCGAGGGTGACGACGTCGAGGCCGCCCGCGGCGCCGCCATGCAGGCCGCCGCGATGCGCCCGCTGTACACCACCCGCGACGAGGTCCCGGCCGAGACGGTCGAGAACGAGAAGCGGATCGCCGAGGCGACCGCGCGCGAGGAGGGCAAGCCGGAAGGCGCCCTGCCGAAGATCGTCGAGGGCCGGGTGAACGGCTTCTTCAAGGACGTCGTCCTGCTCGAGCAGCCGTCGGTGACCGAGAACAAGAAGACCGTGAAGGCCGTGCTCGACAGCGCCGGTGTGACCGTGAAGCGGTTCGCCCGCTTCGAGGTCGGCGCCTGATCCCGCGAAGGATCTGAGCGGACATAACGAACGAGGAGGCCGGAATCGTGACGGAAACCCTGGGTACCGAGACGAGTCCGGCCTCTTCGCCGTTCTCGCCGGCCTACCACCGGGTGCTGCTGAAGCTGTCGGGTGAGGTGTTCGGCGGCGGCAAGCTCGGCGTCGACCCCGACGTCGTGAACTCGATCGCCAAGCAGGTCGCCGAGGTGGCCCGGGCAGGCGTGCAGGTCGCCGTGGTGGTCGGCGGCGGCAACTTCTTCCGCGGTGCCGAGCTGCAGCAGCGCGGCATGGAGCGGAACCGCGCCGACTACATGGGCATGCTCGGCACGGTGATGAACTGCCTGGCCCTCCAGGACTTCCTGGAGAAGCTCGGCATCGAGACCCGCGTGCAGACCGCCATCACCATGGGCCAGGTCGCCGAGCCCTACATCCCGCGCAAGGCCGAGCGGCACCTGGAGAAGGGCCGCGTGGTCATCTTCGGTGCCGGTTCGGGTATGCCGTACTTCTCCACCGACA
This sequence comes from Kribbella sp. NPDC043289, assembly GCF_056436705.1. NCBI lineage: Bacteria > Bacillati > Actinomycetota > Actinomycetes > Propionibacteriales > Kribbellaceae > Kribbella > Kribbella sp. NPDC043289. The sequence continues at coordinate 50,272 of NZ_JBWKCB010000007.1, read as the reverse complement.
CCGTCGCCGCGCAGCGCGCGCTGGAGATCGGTGCGGAGGCGCTGCTGATGGGCAAGCAGGGCGTGGACGGTGTCTACGACTCCGACCCGAAGAAGAACCCGGACGCGGTGAAGTTCGACCAGCTGTCGTACGACGACTTCCTGTCCCGCGGCCTGCGGGTCGCCGACGCCACCGCGATCAGCCTGGCCCGCGACAACGCGCTGCCGATCGTGATCTTCGGTCTCGAGGAGGGCAATATCGCCCGCGTCGTGCACGGCGAGAAGATCGGAACGGTCGTCTCCCGCGGCCAGTAACCCGGCGTAGGCCAGGCCAACCCGTACGACTAGGATCGTCGAACACGGGTCGATGTCCGTTATCTGGTGGACCCGCGTTCGTAGGGTAGGAGTGTGGCCGCGCCGAGGTGGCCCAGAGGAAGCGAGGAATGTCGTGATCGACGAAGCTCTCCGCGATGCCGAGCAGAAGATGTCCAAGGCCGTGGAGGTTGCGAAGGACGACTTCGCCGCGATCCGCACCGGCCGTGCGCACCCGCAGATGTTCGCGGGCATCCTGGCCGACTACTACGGGAGCCCGACGCCGCTGCAGCAGCTGGCCGGTTTCCAGGTCCCGGAGCCCCGCACGGTGCTGATCTCGCCGTACGACAAGGGTGCGATGGCGGCGATCGAGAAGGCGATCCGCGACTCCGACCTCGGGGTGAACCCGGGGAACGACGGTGCCGTGATCCGCGTGGTGATGCCGCAGCTCACCGAGGAGCGCCGCAAGGAGTACATCAAGCTCGCGAAGACCAAGGCCGAGGACGCCAAGGTCTCGATGCGCAACATCCGCCGGCACGCGATGGACCAGGTGCACAAGACCGTCAAGGACGGCGACGCCGGCGAGGACGAGGGCAAGAGTGCTGAGAAGCGGCTCGACGGGTTGACGAAGAAGTATGTCGACTCCATCGACGACCTGCTCAAGCACAAGGAAGCCGAACTGCTCGAGGTGTGATGGGCGTCGAGAGCACGCCCGCGCCGAGTCCCAGCCCGAGCCGCGCCGGGCGGAACCTGCCCGCGGCGATCGCGGTCGGAGTGGGACTGGGCGCGCTGATCATCGGCTCGCTGTACTGGCAGAAGGTGCTGTTCGTCGTCGTAGTGCTGGCCACCGTGCTGGTCGCGGTCGACGAGATGATGAAGGCACTGCGTACCGGCGGCGCGGTGATCCCGCGGATCCCGCTGTTCGTCGGTACGGCGGCGATGCTCGTCGCGGCGTACTTCGGGGGACCGATGGCGCTGCTCGTGGCGCTCGCGGGCACCGTTCTGGGGACGCTGTTCTGGCGAATGCCGGGCGGTTCGGTCGGGTTCGTCCGGGACACGTCCGCCGGCGTGTTCCTGATCGGCTACGTCCCGTTGCTGGCCGGTTTCGCCGTGCTGCTCGTGCAACCGGAGGCCGACGGGCCGCAGCGGGTGACGACGTTCTTCCTGGTCACGGTCGCGAGTGATGTCGGTGGGTACGCCGCGGGCGTGCTGTTCGGCAAGCACCCGATGGCGCCGACGATCAGTCCGAAGAAGTCGTGGGAGGGCTTCGCCGGGTCGACGCTGGCGTGTATCGGCGCCGGTATCGGGTCGGTCGTGCTGCTGCTCGACGGCAACTGGTGGGTCGGCGCGATCGTCGGCGCGGTCGCCGTGGTGACCGCGACGGTCGGCGATCTCGCTGAGTCGATGATCAAGCGCGACCTCGGCATCAAGGACATGTCGAACCTGCTGCCCGGTCACGGCGGCGTGATGGACCGTCTCGACTCACTGCTCGCAACCGCCCCCGCGGTGTGGCTCGTTCTCCACTTGCTGGTGAAGTGATGACCGTTGCACCGGATGGCCGGTCGCTGATTGGTGATGTCGTACGGCTGGATCGGATGCGGTCCGAGGACATCGACGAGCTGTACGCCGCGATCGCCAACGAGCAGGTGTACGCCGGTGGGTTCGGCGGCGGCCCCGCTGCGATGCCGGGCAGCGCCGAGGACATGCGGGCGAAATGGATCCCGGCCGCGGCCAAACGGTTCGCGTACGTGGTCCGGCTGGTTGCCGACAGCCCGCTCGGCGCCGCCGGAACAGTCGTCGGTACGTCGAGCCTCGCGGACGTCGACCTGGTCAACGAGCGGGCCCACCTGGGCTTCACCGGCTACGCGCCGGCGGTCTGGGGGACCGCGGTGAACCCGGCCGCCAAGCTGCTGCTGCTCGAGCACGCCTTCGAGGTGTGCGGATTCGGCCGCGTGAAGATCCAGACCGGCACGAAGAACACCCGCTCGCAGGCGGCGATCGCAAAGCTCGGCGCGACTCGCGAGGGCGTGCTGCGGCGGCACATGCGGCAGGCCGACGGCTCGTTCCGGGACACCGTGGTGTTCTCGATCCTGGCCGACGAGTGGCCCGAGGTGCGGAAGCGCCTGGAGGCCCGGATCAGCCGCTGAGCTTCGCCAGCGCCGCGTAGGAGGCGAGCAGCGCGGACCGGTCGAACGTGTTCGTGGTGATCAGGAGCTCGTCGGCCGCGGTACGACGTACCAGATCGCCAAGGGCTTGATCGACTTTGTCTGCTGTGCCGTAGATCTGGCCGCGGAGTGCGTTCTCGAAGAACTCCTGCTCGCGGGCGGTCATCTCGTCGGGTACCTCGGCCTGGAGCGGTGGGAAGACTCCGCGGGTGCGTGAGTACGCGCTCGCCCAGGCCTCGGGCAGCAGGAGCTCGCGGGCGGCCTCGGTGGAGTCCGCGATCGCGGCGGTGACGGCGAGGATCACGTACGGCTCAGTGGCCCAGGCCGACGGCCGGAAGGTACTCCGGTAGTCCTCGAGGACTGACGTGGAATCGGAGCGGGCAGCGAGGACCACGGGCAGTCCCAACGACGCGGCGATCGTCGCGCCTTCACCGACGGCCAGGATGAACGGCGGGAGATCGAGCCCTTCGCCGGGGCGGGCGTGGACCTGGTCGCCCGACGTACCGGCGAGGTAGCTGAGGAGCTCCTCGACCTGGGTGCTGAAGTCGTCGGCCGCATCCTTGTCGACCCCGAGCGCACGCCGTACCCCGTTGGTGAAGCCGACCGAGCGGCCGAGGCCCATGTCGATCCGGCCCGGATACAGCGATTCCAGGACGCCGAACTGTTCTGCCACGACCAGCGGCCTGTGGTTCGGCAGCATCACGCCGCCGGTGCCGACGCGGATCCGTTCGGTGCGGGCGGCAACGGCTGCGGCCAGCAGAGTCGGCGCCGAGCCGACGACGCCCGGAACGCTGTGGTGCTCCGACACCCAGAACCGCTTGTAGCCAAGCTCTTCGACCTGCTGCGCGAGTTCGACGGTGGCTCGCAGCGTCTCCGCCTCCGACTCGCCGACACGCGTCCTGGACCGATCGAGCACTGACAAAGGGACGGAGAGCATGTTCAGTTCAACGGGCAGGCCGGAGGCCTCATTCCCCCAGCAGGAGCCGCAGATCGTCGCGGAAGCGATCCGGAGCCGTCAGGGGAGCGAGGAACTGCTGCTCCACCTCCCGCCGGATCCGCTCCGCCGTCTCGAACGTGGACTCACCGAGTGAAGTCAGTACGACGACGTTCCGCCGCCGATCCTCCGGACTGCGCCGGCGCTCGACGAAGCCGCGTTCCTCGAGCCCGTCGAGCAGGTCGCCGATCGACGTACGGTCCACCCGCAACCGCGCGGCGACCTCGAGCTGGGACAGCGGTTCACCCGACGCGACAGCCGACAGGACAGCCAGGTCGCGGCCGTTCAGTCCGTGCGGCGCCAGCGCCTTGGTCTGTGCCTCGGTGAGCTGCGCCAGGACGTGTTTGAGCAGATATCCCAGCCGGTCGGACGCCATACCGTCGAATCTACCGGGGAACTGATCGTCAGGAATACTGATCATCAGTTACCCTGACGATTATGTCACCGACTTTCGGTCTGAAGACCACTCCGATGCACGTCCCGTACGCCGACATCCGCCGCGTCTGGCTCGAAGCCGACGAGGTCCCGCAGATTCGCGACGCCTGGCTCTGGGATCACTTCCTCCCGCTCGCCGGCCCGAAGAACGGCGACGTACTCGAGGGCTGGACGCTGCTGAGCGCGCTCGCCGCGCAAACCACCCGGCTGCGCCTGGGGCTGCTCGTCACCAGCAACCGGATCCGCCCGCCTGCCGTGCTCGGCAAGGTCGCGAGCACGCTGGACGTCATCTCGGGCGGCCGCCTGATCATGGGCCTCGGCGCCGGCGGCACCCATCAACCCGCCGGCCAGAGCGGCATCGCGGGACCGAACCCGGCCATCGAGGAGTACGCCGCCTACGGGCTGACGCTCGTTCCGCCGGGCGAGGGGGTCGACCGGCTCCGCGAAACTGTCGAGATCCTGCGGCGGATGTGGACCGAGGACGAGTTCGACTTCCATGGCCGCTATTACTCACTCGAACGCAACCGCAACGCGCCGAAGCCGATCCAGCCGGCCGGTCCGCCGCTGCTGATCGGTGGCTGGGGCAATCGCATGCTGCGCCTCGTCGCGGAGTACGCCGACGTGTGGAACATCAGCGGGCCGCCGCACACCGACTTCGACACACTCGCCGATCGGATGCGCCGGCTCGACGAGGAGTGTGCGCGGATCGGTCGCGATCCGTCGACGATCAGCCGATCACTGCAGCAGATCGTCTCGTACGACGATCCGGCGTCGACCCGCGCGATCGTGGAGAAGGCCGTCAGACTCGGCTTCGATCACATCGTGTTGTCGCTCCCGCGGCCGTACCCGGAGTACGCCGTGCGGTGGCTGGTCCGGGAAATCATCGACCCTTTCCACTGAGCTCGAAAGGCTCGGTGATTTTTTCACCCGAACCGATAGTTGCTGTGTCAGTATCAAACACAGGACGACCCGCCCCGGTCGTCCCAGTGAGGAGCTGACATGACCCCCACGACGAAGTTCAAGGCCGCGCTCTGCGGTCTCGCGCTCATTGCAGCCGCCGCCCTTCCGATGTCCACGGCAACCGCCCAGCCCGCCCGGACAGTCGATGCCGCACCTGCGGCCGCCGCCAAACCCGTGCCGAGGCTCGGCTTCTCGACGCAGACTGTCAAGACGCTGAACATCGACTTCCAGTACCAGCAGACCGGTTACTGGTGCGGCCCGGCGGCGACCCGGATCGCGCTGTCGGCCCGGATCTCGCCGCCGAGCCAGCAGCAGTTGGCCAACGAGTTGCCGACCACCACCAACGGCACCGACTGGATCGGCCAGGTCACCCGGGTGCTCAACAACCACCTCGGCACCGGCTGGTACGAGACCAAGGAGATGCCCAACGACCCGCCCACCCAGGCGCAGCGTGACCTGCTCTGGCGGGACATCGTCCTCGACATCGACAACAACTACCCGATCGTCGCCAATATCGTTGCCCCGGCCAACAACCACCCGCCGGGCTACCCGAACTACACGATCTACCACTACTTCACCGTGATCGGGTACGACTCCGGCGACCAGACTGTCCTGATCGCCGACCCGGCCGGGTTCGCCCCGACCGCGACGTACTGGCTGACCTTCAACCAGCTCGCCACGCTGATTCCGCCGAAGGGCTATTCGGCCTGAGGAAACGCCCTCGTCACGGCGGCGAGATACCTTGGTCGCCGTGACGAGGGAACCGCGGTTGGAGATCGAGTACTGCACGCAGTGCCGGTGGTTGATGCGCGCCGCCTGGACCGCGCAGGAGCTGCTGACGACGTTCCCGAAGGAGCTCGGCGAGGTCGCGCTCGTACCGGGGACCGGGGGAGTGTTCGACATCCACCTGGACGGCGAGCTGCTCTGGTCGCGCAAGGCGGAGGGCGGGTTCGCCGAAATCCCGCTGCTCAAGCAGATGGTCCGGGACCGGATCGCGCCGGACCGCAAGCTCGGGCACTCGGACCGCCGGGAGAGTGATCCGCAGCACGCTGCGGATGTGAATTTGTGAACCGCCGGACCGGCTTGCGACAATAGGGCGGTTATGACTACTTCGCTTCCCCTCGTGTTCGATGAGCCGCGCCGCGCCAAGAAGCCCCCGCGGCACCTCGCCGATCTCACCGGGGAGGAGCGGCGGACGGCGGTCACGGCGCTGGGCGAGCCCGCGTTCCGGGCGAAGCAGCTGTCCAATCACTACTTCTCCCGGCTGACGTCCGACCCGGCCGAGATGACCGATCTGCCGGCCGCGACCCGCGACAAGCTGGTCGGCGAGCTGATGCCGCCGCTGCTGCACCGGGTGCGGGACATGGAGTGCGACAACGGGCAGACCCGCAAGACGCTCTGGAAGCTTCTCGACGGCTCGCTCGTCGAGTCGGTCCTGATGCGCTACCCGGGCCGCGCCACGATGTGCGTATCGTCGCAGGCCGGCTGCGGGATGGCGTGCCCGTTCTGCGCGACCGGTCAGGGCGGCCTGACGCGGAACATGTCGACCGCGGAGATTGTCGAGCAGGTCGTCGACGGTGCGCGGGCGCTGGCGCGCGGTGAGATCGCCGGCGGCCCCGGCCGAGTCTCGAACATCGTGTTCATGGGCATGGGCGAGCCGATGGCGAACTACAAGGCCGTCATGGGCGCCGTACGCCGGTTCACGGACCCGTCGCCGGAGGGCCTGGGGATCTCGGCCCGCGGCGTGACCGTGTCGACGGTCGGGCTGGTGCCGCGGATCAACCAGCTCGCGACCGAGGGCATCCCGGTCACGCTCGCGCTGTCGCTGCACGCGCCGGACGACGAGCTGCGCGACGAGCTGGTGCCGATCAACAACCGCTGGAAGGTCGACGAGGTGCTGGATGCGGCGTGGGGGTACGCGCAGCAGACCAAGCGCCGGGTGTCGATCGAGTACGCGATGATCCGGGACATCAACGACCACGCCTGGCGGGCCGACCTGCTGGCGGAGAAGCTGACCGCGCGGGGCGACTGGGGCTGGGTGCACGTCAACCTGATCCCGCTGAACCCGACGCCCGGCTCGAAGTGGACCGCCTCCGACCCGGCCGACGAGCGCGAGTTCGTCCGGCGGCTCGAAGCAGGCGGCGTACCGACGACCGTCCGTGACACCCGCGGTCAGGAGATCGACGGCGCCTGCGGGCAGCTCGCCGCGTCCGAGTCCTGATGCTGAAGCCCGCGTTCTCCGTGCGCCGGATCGGCCAGCGGTACGACCGCGGGCAGGTCGATGCGCTCGTCGAACGCCTCCTCGCCACGGTCGAGCGCCGGTCGACGGGACCGGCCCTGACTGCCGACGAGCTGCGCAACGCAGCATTCCGTACGCCGTTGTTCGGCGTGGGCTACCCGGTCGACGAGGTCGACGACTTCCTGATGGACGCGGAGCGGTGGCTGCCGGATCGTCCGGTCGCCGCGCCCGCGCCGGCCGTGGGGGAGCGGACGGCGCCGCTGTTCACGCCGGTGCGGTTGCGCGAGGGATACGCGCCGTACGAGGTCGACGAGTTCATCGACCGGTTGCTGGCGACCGTGAACGGGCTGCCGGTGGAGCGTCCGGTGACGGTCCGGGAGATCCGGCGGGTCCAGTTCACCCCGGTGCGGCTGACCGAGGGGTACGACGTGGAGCAGGTGGACGCGTTCCTCGACACCGCCGAGGGATGGCTCAGCGGACCTCGGTGAGGATCTTCGCCAGCGCTTCGGGCTGCGAGAACATCGGCCAGTGACCGGTGTTCAGCTCGACGAGCTCCCAGGACGGGGACCGGAGTTGCTCGAGCACGACGGATGACGGCGTCGCGCCGTCCATCAGGCACTTGATGTAGGTGCTGGGGAGATCGCCGATCGGTCGCACGAGGTACGCCGGCTCGGTGATCGCCCGGCCGGGATGCGGCGTACCGCGCTCCAGGATCAGCGCGATCGCCTCGTCCGTGAGGTCCTGGTCGACGTAGTCCTCGGTCGTGAGTGGTGGCCAATAGCCGCCGGACTGTTCCATCTGGCCGCGCACCCAGGCCTGCCCTTCCGCGGACCAGCCGTCCACGAACGACTGCCCGTCGGTCGGGATGTTCGAGTCGACGTACACCACCCGCCGCAGCCGGTCGCCGATCCGCGCCGCCGCCTGCCCGACCGGGATCCCCGAGTAGCTGTGGCCCACGAGCACGACGTCTCGCAGATCCTCCGACTCGATCACCGCGACGATGTCCTCGACGTGCTGCTGCTGACCCGCGTCCACACCGCTCCGCTCAGCCAGCCCACTCAACGTCACCGCCCACACCCCGTGCCCCTGGTCGCGCAGCACTTCCGCCACCCCGTCCCAGGCCCAAGCCCCCAACCAAGCCCCCGGCACCACCACAAAATCCGTCACCCCGAGCACGCTAAACCACCCCACCGACAAACTGCCTTCCCCTACCAGGAGAAGGCTGCTGAGGGGTGGGTGGGATGATCGATTGGTGAAGATCCTGTCTATTCAGTCGGCGGTTGCGTTCGGGCATGTGGGGAACTCGGCGGCCGTGTTTCCGCTGCAGCGGATTGGCGTGGAGGTGCTGCCGGTCTACACGGTGAACTTCTCGAACCACACCGGCTACGGGGCGTGGCGTGGGCCGATGATCAGTCCGGACGACGTGCGCGAGGTTCTCCTGGGCATCGAGGAGCGCGGCGTCCTTCCGCAGATCGACGTGGTGCTGTCCGGGTATCAGGGCGGCGAGGGGATCGCTGACGTGATCCTGGAGACCGTGCAGCGCGTGAAGGCGGCCAACCCCACGGCGGTGTACTCCTGCGACCCGGTGATGGGCAACGCGAAGTCCGGGTGCTTCGTCGCTCCGGCCATCCCGGTGCTGCTGCGCGACCGGGTGGTTCCGGCGGCCGACATCATCACGCCCAACCAGTTCGAGCTGGGCTTCCTGACCAACACCGAGCCGGACACGCTCGAGTCCACGCTGGAGTCGGTGAAGCTGGTCCGTGAGACCGGGCCGCGCACGGTGCTCGTCACCAGCGTGGAGCGCCCGGACCGCGAGGACGGCACGATCGAGATGCTGGCGGTCGACGACAGCGGTGCGTGGCTCGTGCAGACGCCGTACATCCCGATGAAGGCGAACGGGTCGGGTGACGTGACCGCGGCGCTGTTCACGGCGCACTACCGCCGTACGGGCGATCTCTCGGATGCGCTGGCGCGGACGACGTCGAGCGTGTTCGATCTGCTCACGCGCACCCACGAGTCGGGGCAGCGTGAGCTGCAGCTCGTCGAGTCGCAGGACGCGTACGCCAACCCGAAGATGCAGTTCACGCCGCAGCGCGTCGCCTGATCAGCTCACGAGTTCGGCGGCCTCGTCGACGGTGTCGACGAGGCGGATCGACGTACCCATCGGGCGGTCTGCGGCGAGGGACTGGAGGAGGGGCCAGACGGGCAGCTTCTCGGTCCAGTGCGCCACGTCGACGAGGATGAGCGGGATCTGGGTGGCCGCGTCGCCGTAGTAGTTCGGCGTGACGGCCTGGAAGACCTCCTGGACGGTGCCGGCCGCGCCCGGGAGGTAGATGATGCCGCCGCGGGCCCGGCTGAGCAGGACGTCCTCGCGCTGCGCGTTCGAGAAGTACTTCGCGATCGCGGACGCGAACACGTTCGGCGGCTCGTGGCCGTAGAACCATGTCGGGATCGACACGCCACCGTCGCCGGGGAACGCCCGCCGTACGTCGAGACCCGCCTCGGCCCACGCGGCGATCGACGGGCGGAACGACGGTACTGCGCTCAGCGCCGCCAGCGCGGAGTCGACAGCGGCATCGTCGTACGACGCCAGCGACGCGCCGAGGTTGGCGGCTTCCATCGCGCCCGGACCGCCGCCGGTGACGACCAGGCGGCCGCGGCGAGCCAGCGTCCGGCCGAGCAGGACCGCGGAGCGGTAGTTCGCGTCACCCCGCAGTACGCCGTGACCGCCCATCACCCCGACCCATGGCTTGTCGTCGGGGAGTTCGGTGAGCGCGTCGGCGATCGCGTGGTCGTGGAGCGCCGCTGCGAGGGTCCGGCTGGTGTCGCCCTTCTCGTCGTGCTGCCGGGACCAGGCGTAGATCCGGGCGTCCGGCGTGGCGTCGTACCCGTGCTCGAGGCCGGCGAACAGCTCGTCGGCGTCGTACAGCCGCCCGCGGTACGCGTCGAACGGCAGCGCCGGGATCGCCGGGAACACCAGCCCGCCGCCGTCGCGGACCCATCCGTCGGCCTTCTCCTCCAGCGCGCAGCCGAGGAACACCGAGCCCATCGGGTTCAGCCCGACCAGTTCCGCCGTCCGCCCGGTCAGGTCGACCGACTGGATCCGCCAGCCGGCCATCGTGGTGGCGCCCGCGGCCAGCACCCGGTCGAACTGCTCCAGGGACTCGATGTCCACATGCGGAATGCTCGGCATCGTCACGGAGAGCACCCTAGCTGGATAGACGTGCACTATCAGTTGAGGTAATGGTTGGACATGACACATGCGGAGCTCTGGGAGCGTCACAAGGCCGTCATGCCGGCTTGGCTCGCGTTGTACTACGAGGAGCCGATCGAGATCGTGGAGGGATCCGGACGCCGGGTCACCGACGGTGAGGGGAACACCTACCTCGACTTCTTCGCCGGCATCCTGACCAATGCGATCGGGTACGACATCGCGGAGATCTCCGACGCGGTCCGCGAGCAGCTCGGGTCCGGGATCGCGCACACCTCGACGGTGTACCTGATCCGCAAGCAGATCGAGCTGGCCGAGCAGATCGCCGAGCTGTCCGGGATCCCGGAAGCGAAGGTGTTCTTCGCGAACTCCGGCACCGAGGCGAACGAGACAGCGCTGCTGCTCGCCACCCAGAACCGCCGCTCCAACCAGGTGCTGGCGATGCGCAACTCGTACCACGGCCGCGCGTTCGGCACCGTGGCGATCACCGGCAACCGCGGCTGGTCCGCGAGCAGCCTGTCCCCGGTGAACGTGCAGTACCTGCAGGGCGCGTACCGGTACCGCAGCCCGTTCAAGGACCTGCCCGACGCGGAGTACATCAAGGTCTGCGTCGACGACCTGCGCAACGTCATCGAGACCACGACGGCCGGCGACGTGGCCTGTCTGATCGCCGAACCGATCCAGGGTGTCGGCGGGTTCTCCTCGCCGCCCGACGGTCTGTACGCCGCGTTCAAGGAGGTCCTGGACGAGTACGGGATCCTCTTCATCTCCGACGAGGTGCAGACCGGGTGGGGCCGGACCGGTGACCACTTCTGGGGGATCCAGGCGCATGGCGTCGTGCCGGACGCGATGACGTTCGCGAAGGGGCTCGGCAACGGGTTCGCGATCGGCGGCGTCGTTGCGCGCGGCGACCTGATGGACAGCATCAAGGCGAACTCGCTGTCGACGTTCGGCGGCAACCCGATCTCCACCAGCGCGGCGAAGGCGACGATCGACTACCTGCTCGACAAGGACCTGCAGGCGAACGCGGCCAAGCGCGGCGCCCAGCTCGCCGACGGTCTGCGCGGTATCTCCGACGAGTACCCCGAGCTGGGCGACGTCCGCGGCAAGGGCCTGATGCTGGCGGCCGAGATCGTCAAACCCGACGACAACAGCCCCGACCCCGCCGCGACCGCCAAGCTCCAACAGGAGACGAAGAACCGCGGCCTGCTGGTCGGCAAGGGCGGCCTCTACGGCAACGTCCTCCGGATGGCCCCGCCGATGACGCTGACCGAGGAAGAAGCCGGCGAGGCTCTGGAGATCATCCGCGACTCCTTCAACACCCTGCGCTGAACCAGGTGGCCATCGCCTCGTCCAGTCCTTCGGTGGAGAGCTCGTCCGTGGCCCAGGCGACGTAGCCGTCCGGTCGGATCAGTACTGCGCTCGGTACGGCGACGTCGCCGACGCCCGGCACGGTCCAGCTGTCACTGGCGCACTGCGCCTGGATCTGGTCGATGCGGTCGCTCGACGGCACGGCACTGCCGTGGAGCGACAGCAGAACGGGTCGGCCGCCGCGGAGCAGTTGATGGACGCGGGTGGCCTCACCGGCGACGGTGAGGTCCGCGTCCGGAACGCGGCGTCCGGTCAGGACGTGATCGCCCTTGACGTCGTACCGGAGGTCGAGGGCGGTGATCATCAGGCCGAGCCGCCGGCGTACGTCGTCGATCTCGAGCAGCCCGCTGAACGTGTCGCGCAGCGCGTCCACGTGCTGGCCGGGCCGTGAGAGGGCGGTCTGCGCGCGGGTGTTGTGCAATACGTTGGCAGCGACCGGGTACCGCTCGGCCTGGTAGCTGTCCAGCAGTTCGCTCGACGCGTGACCCCGCACGACGGACGCGAGTTTCCACCCGAGATTGACCGCGTCCTGTACGCCGAGGTTCAGTCCCTGACCGCCCGCGGGGAAGTGGATGTGGGCGGCGTCCCCGGCGAGGAACACCCGGCCCTCGCGGTACCGGTCGGCCTGTCGTGCCGCGTCGCCGTACTGCGAGACCCACCGCGGACTGTGCATCCCGTAGTCGGTCCCCGCGACCTCGCGGAACGAGTCGCGGAACTCCTCGAACGTCGGCTCGTGCGCACGATCGACCACGCGGTCGTACCGCTGCACCATCATCCGGTACCAACCCGGCTGGAACTGGATCACCGAGTAGTCACCGGGACCGCTCCGCCGCCCGAAGACCGTGCCGGCGGGCGGCTCGGCGAGCTCTGCGTCGAGCAGCATTCCGGTCATCGTCGCGTCGGTGCCGCCGAACCCGATGCCGGCCATTTTGCGGACGGTACTGCGTCCGCCGTCGCACCCGACCAGGTACGAGCACCGGATCACGCCGCCGTCCGGGCCGCCGACCTCGACCTCGACACCGGCGTCGTCCTGACGGAACCCGCGGACCGGCGCGGACCACCGCACGACGGCGCCGAGGTCGGTCGCATAGGTCTCGAGCTCGCGTTCGATCACGGCCTGCACGATGCCGAGCGTGTACGGGTAGCGGGTCGGGAAGTCGCTGAAGTCCATCGGTACGCCGCCGAAGTGGCCCGCCTGGATCACCCGGCCGTGCGGCAAGAGGCGCTCCATCAGGCCGCGCTGGTCGAAGATCTCCATCGTGCGGGCGTGAATGCCGCCCGCCCGCGACTCACCCGTCCGCGCCGGCAGCGCGTCCAGCACGAGGACGTCGATCCCGGCCAGGCGCAGCTCGGCGGCCAGCATCAGTCCGGTCGGCCCGGCGCCGGCGATCACCACATCCATGAGGGCATCTCCTTAATGTCGTTCGATTTCCTTTAACGCTGTTAAGGAGAGCAAAACGTTGTTAAGGTTGTCAAGGACGAACAGGAGACCGACGTGAAACTCGATGCCAGGACCATCGCCACCGCGGCGCTGCCGCTGCTCGACGACGGCGGGGTCGACGGCCTGACCATGCGCAAGGTGGCGGGCGCCCTCGGCGTCCAGGCGCCGGCGCTGTACTGGCACGTCAAGAACAAGCGCGAACTGCTGGACGCGATGGCGCGCGTGCTGTTCGTCAGTGCCGTCGAAGGAGTCGAGGCGCCGCGGCGCGGGACGGACTGGCAGGACTGGCTGATCGACCTGGCGGGGCGGCTGCGCAAGGCCCTGCTGCGGTACCGCGACGGCGCCCGCGTGCTCGCCGGGACCAATGTCAGCGACGAGTCCATGTGGCGGGTGACCGAGCTGACGCTGCGCACGCTGGAAGACGCCGGGTTCTCGGCGCGCGACGTCACCCGGGTGTTCCCGATCCTGCTGCACTACACGGTCGGCTACGTCATCGAGGAGCAGGCGCAGACCGGTGTCGACTATCCCGACGGCAATCCGTACCAACCGGATCAGATCCGGGAGTTCGTCGACGCCGAGCGCTATCCCTTGACGTCGCGCATGGTCGTCGACGTCTTCGCCTCTGATCCCGACGCCGAGTTCGAGCACGGTCTGCGCGTGATCCTGGCCGGCGTCCGAGCGACGTACGACATCCGCCCCGGGAACTGAGAAGGCCCCTCCGCGGGTGCGGAAGGGCCTTCGGGTCAGATGCGGGCGCCCGGATCGAGGCCGGAGGCCTGGTCGGGCGCGTCGACGATCGGCGGCGGGGCGCCGGTCACCTTGCGGCGGCGCCGCGAGCGGCCCTCGAGGTACTTGGCGAGCAGCGAGAGCAGCGAGCACAGACCGATGTAGATGATCGCGATCACGATGTACGTCGGGATGTACGGGAACCCGTACGTGAGACGGCCGCCCATCTGGCGTCCGACGTACAGCAGCTCCGCGTAGGTGATGATGAACCCGAGGGCGGTGTCCTTCAGCAGCACGACCAGCTGGCTGACGATCGCCGGGAGCATCGAGCTGATGGCCTGCGGCAACAGCACCAGCCGGACCACCTGGTTCTTCCGCAGCCCGATCGCGTACGCCGCCTCGCGCTGACCCTTCGGTACGGCGGCGATGCCGGCCCGGAAGATCTCCGCCAGGACCGAGCCGTTGTACAGCGTCAGACCGAAGACGACCGCCCAGAACGGGCCCAGACCGAGCTGGAACTGGATGCTGCCGTAGTAGAAGAAGAACATCAGGATCAGCAGCGGGATCGCCCGGAACAGCTCGACGATCAACGTGGCCGGGGTCCGTAGCCAGGCGTGATCACTGATCCGCGCGGCCGCGAAGACCGCACCGAACAGCAGCGCGAAGACCGTGGCGAGTCCGGCGGCCTTCAGGGTGTTGACCAGACCGTCCAGCAGCTGGTTCTGGATCGCCGTGTACTGGAACTGCCGCCAGAGCCGGCTCTCGAACTGGCCGTTGACGTACAGACGGTGGATCAGCCAGGCGATCGCGCCGGCCAGCAGCACCAGGACGACGACGTTGAAGATCCGGTTGCGGAACTTCCCGCGGGGTCCGGGGGACTCGTACAGAACAGAGCTCATCAGGCCACCGCCGTCCGTCGTTCGGCCCATCGTTGCAGGAAGATCAGCGGCACGATCAGGATCAGGAACCCGATCGCGATCCAGGTCAGCGTGAGCAGCTGGTTCTCACCGCGCTCGGACATCGACGCCGGGATCGAGCCGGCCTCCGCGACCGAGAAGCCGGCCGCGATCGTGGTGTTCTTCAGCAACGCGATCAGCACACTCATCAGCGGCGGGATGATCGCCCGGAAGGCCTGCGGCAGCACGACGATCGTCAGCACCTGCACGAACGACATACCGACCGCGCGGGCCGCCTCGGACTGGCCCGGCGAGATCGTGTTGACACCGGCCCGGACCACCTCGCAGATGAAGGCCGACGTGTAGATCGTCAGCGCGCCGACGCCGGTCCAGAACGGGTTCGGCAGCGCGAGGTGCATCTTGGCGGCGCCGAAGAACAGGAACGCGAAGACCAGCGTGAGCGGGGTGTTCCGCAGGATGTTGACGTAGCCGGTGCCGATGCCGCGCAGGGCGGGCACCGGGGAGACCCGGAACGCGCCCAGCACGGTGCCGAACACCAGGCTGAGCACGCCGGACACCACGAACAACCGGATCGTCAGCCAGAAACCGTCCCGGAACAACGGCCAGTTGTCGGTAAGGACCGAGAACATCGCGACCTTCCTCTTGCCTACAGGTACACAGCCCGGCCGCGGCGCCCGTGCGGGACGCCGCGGCCGGCTGATGGATCAGTACTTCTCGAGCGGCGGCGGGGTCGAGTCGGAACCCGACTTGCCGAGCGTCTCGTCGTAGATCGCCTTCCAGGAGCCGTCGGAGGCGGACTTCTCCAGGATGGTGTTCACCTGGGTGCGCAGCGCCTTGTCGGCCAGCGGCAGGCCGATGCCGTACTTCTCGGTGCTGAACGGCTTGCCGACCACGCGCAGCTCGTCGGGCGCGGTGGCCGCGTAGCCCTTGAGGATCGCGTCGTCGGTGGTGACGGTGTCGACCTTCTTGTCCAGCAGCTGGGAGACGCACTCCGAGTAGGTCTTGAACTCGGAGATGTTGCTCGCCTCGGTCAGCTGCTCGTCCTTGACCCGCTGGATCGGGGTCGAACCGGTCGCCGAGCAGACCTTCTTGCCCTTCAGCGCGGTCTTGCCGGCGTCCATCGAGGTGTCGTCCTTGCGGACCAGCAGGTCCTGGCCGGCGATGAAGTACGGCCCGGCGAACGAGACCTGCTTCTTGCGCTTGTCGGTGATCGAGTAGGTCCCGACGTAGTAGTCGATCTCACCACCGGCGATCGCGGTCTCGCGGTTCGCCGACGGGATCTCCTTGTACTCGATCTTGTCGGGGTCCAGACCGAGGCCGGCCGAGACCATCCGGGCGACCTCGATGTCGAAGCCGCAGCGCTTGCCGTTGGCGTCCTTGTAGCCGAGGTTCGGCTGGTCGGCCTTGACGCCGACGATCAGGTTGCCGCGGGACTGCGCCTTGGTGAAGGCCGGGCTGCCGGCCACCGCGACACCGCTCGCGGTGTCGAACTTGTGCAGGTCGCCGCACGAGTCCGAGGCGCTGCCACCGTTACTGCCGCCGGCGGCGGGCTCGTCCTTGCCACAGGCACCGGCGGTGAGCGCGAGCGCCGCGACGCCGAAGACGGCGACGAGGTTGCGCATTCTCATGATCAGGTTCCCCTTCGTTGGTTACTACAGCTACGTCGCGGGTTGAGCCGCGGGCGGACCGTGCGGCGGGTCAGTGCTTGAGGATCTTGCCGAGGAAGTCCTGGGCGCGCCGCGAGGTCGGGTTGGTGAAGAACGTCTCCGGGTCGGACTGCTCGACGATCTCGCCGTCGGCCATGAACACCACCCGGTTCGCCGCGGTCCGGGCGAAGCCCATCTCGTGGGTCACCACGACCATCGTCATGCCCTGCTTGGCCAGGTCGATCATCACTTCGAGGACCTCCTGGATCATCTCCGGGTCGAGCGCCGAGGTGGGCTCGTCGAAGAGGATCACCTTCGGGTCCATGGCCAGCGCCCGCGCGATCGCCACCCGCTGCTGCTGACCACCGGACAGCTGCGCCGGGTACTTCTCGGCCTGGCTGGCCACCCCCACCCGCTCCAGCAGTTCCATCGCCCGCTTCTCGGCGGTCTTGGTGTCGGTCCGGCGGACCTTGGTCGGGCCGAGGGTGACGTTCTGCAGGATCGTCTTGTGCGCGAACAGGTTGAACGACTGGAACACCATGCCGACGTCGGCGCGCAGCTTGGCCAGCGACTTGCCCTCGCTGGGCAGCGGCTGACCGTCGAGCGTGATGCTGCCGGAGTCGATCGGCTCCAGCCGGTTGATCGCGCGGCAGAGCGTCGACTTACCGGACCCGGACGGCCCGATCACCACGACGACCTCGCCCTGGTCGATGGACAGATTGATGTCCTTCAGGACGTGCAGCTCGCCGAAATGTTTGTTGACGCCGGACAGCGCCACCAGTCCGGTTTTCGTCAGGGTGCCGGAATCGCTCATGGCCAGAACCTACTGGAGCCGGGGGTGAGGCCGCAGGCCCGGGTGGTTCCACGGTGGTAACGATCTGCAATAAACCGGCGCGGATCGTAGTGGCGCGATCACGGATCGTTCATCGCTGATCGTTTCTGAGCGACCGGCCGGGTCAGGTGACTATTCCGTACTCGCGGATCTTGCGGTAAATGGTCGCTCGCGACATCCCGAGCGCGGCGGCCGCCGCCTTCTTGTCACCGTCGTACGTCGACAGCGCGTCGACGACCGCGTCGCGCTCGAGGGCCTCGATCGCGGTCAGCTGGCGGCGCGTGGTGGCCCGGCACTCGGGCGGAAGGTCGGCCAGCTCGACCACGCCGGACCGCCGGCGCCGGGCGACCGCGGCCAGGACCGACCGAAGGTGCGTGATGTTCCCCGACCACGGCAGCCGCATCAGCTGATTCATCGTGGCGGTGGAGAACGTCAGACCGTTGATCCCGGCCTTCGCGAGCAGCGACCGGACCAGCGCCGGTACGTCCTCGACATGGTGACGAAGCGGCGGTACCTCGACGGTCCGCGGGAAGAACGCCAGCAGCTCGTCGGCGATCTCGGACCGGTCGGCGGGCAGCGTGAGCGCGACCCAGGCGTCCCCCGCGATCGCGCCGTCCCGGACGGTCTGCAGCAGCTCGGTCAGGCCGTCGAGGAGCTCGCCAGTCAGCAGGTGCGCCCGCCGGATGATCAGGTCGGAACCGGCCTCCAGCTCCGCCCGCGCCTCGGTCGGCAGGTCGTCGCCGGTGACCGCGGGATCGAGTACGGCGAGCCGTCGCTCGGGCGCCACGTGGCGGCGTACCGCTCTAAGGAGTGACAGCTTGCCGGCGCCGGGCTCGCCCTCGGCGATCAGCCACTCGGATCGGCCGCACGCGTTCAGCAGTTCTTGGACGACGTGCTGCCAGACCGCGCTGGTCCCGGTCGTGCCGGGAATCAACGGCGCGCGAGCGACGTGCTGGCTGCGAGCCGGGCCCCGCTGCTCCTTGATCTGGATCACCCCGCCGGCCAGGGTGTCGCCGACGAACGTCGGGCGGTACGCCAGTCGCGCGGTCGTCCCACTGGGCAGGTCGGTGAGGAAGATCAGCGGCTTGGTCCCGCCCCGGGCGTCGCGGGTGCGGTCGATCAGCGCCGCCTGGTCGCCGGCGTCGAACCGGGCCTGCGCGTACGAGTTCATCATGAACACCTCGTCGCCGAGCGCGAGCACCGGACCGCCGCTGTGCCGGCAGGCCGCGTAGTAGTCGCTCAGCAAGGCGTGGTCGAGCGCGTTCGCCTCCTCGACGACGCGTTCGTGGATCCGCCGCGCGGCCAGCTTGGCGAACGACAGCAGGATCGAGTTCGCGTTCCGGGCCTGGGTCGTGATGTCGAGGACGCCGAGCAGACCGCCGGTGACGGGATGCGTGATCGGAGCGCCGGCGCAGGAGAACATCCGCAGTTTCCCGTTGTAGTGCTCGGCGCCGTCGATCTGGATCGGCCCGCACACCTCGAGCGCCGTACCGATGCCGTTGGTGCCGACCGCGGACTCGGCGTACTGGAAACCGGGCGCCAGGTCGACCGAGTCCAGCCTGCGCAGCAGGGCCGGGTCGCCGCCGCGGCGGTCGAGGACGACCCCCTTCGCGTCGGTCAGGATGATGCAGACCGGCTCGTTGTGCAGCTCCGACGAGAGCGCGTCGATGACCGGCCGGGCCGCGCGCATCAGCGTGGTCTCGCGGTCGATCCGGTCGAAGTACTTCGGGGCGGGGCGGTCGATGTCGACCTGAGACGCATGAGATCGCTCCCACGAGAACCGGATCTCCGTTCTCGGTGTTGCAGCGCGGACCGGCTGCGCAGCGCCCATGGCATCTCCTTCACGTCCGTCACCAGCGGAGTTCCCACCACGGTAGCGGCCCAGTGTGTGACCGCCATCTCACATTGAGACACGCAGACATCGATTCGGCGGCTTTCATCTCTTCTCAACCCCGATGAGGAGGCCCACATTGAGCAGGCAGAGTCTCACCAAGGCCCACGCCAAGATCACCGAGTTGTCCTGGGAACCGACGTTCGCGACCCCGGCGACCCGGTTCGGCACCGACTACACCTTCGAGAAGGCGCCGAAGAAGGACCCGCTGAAGCAGATCATGCGGTCCTACTTCCCGATGGAGGAGGAGAAGGACAACCGCGTGTACGGCGCCGTGGACGGCGCGATCCGCGGCAACATGTTCCGCCAGGTGCAGCAGCGCTGGCTGGAGTGGCAGAAGCTGTTCCTGAGCATCATCCCGTTCCCGGAGATCTCCGCGGCCCGGGCGATGCCGATGGCGATCGACGCCGTACCGAACCCGGAGATCCACAACGGGCTCGCCGTCCAGATGATCGACGAGGTCAGGCACTCGACGATCCAGATGAACCTCAAGCGCCTGTACATGAACAACTACATCGACCCGGCCGGGTTCGACATGACCGAGAAGGCGTTCGCGAACAACTACGCGGGCACCATCGGCCGGCAGTTCGGTGAGGGGTTCATCACCGGTGACGCGATCACCGCGGCGAACATCTACCTGACCGTGGTCGCGGAGACCGCGTTCACCAACACCCTGTTCGTCGCGATGCCGGACGAGGCCGCCGCGAACGGCGACTACCTGTTGCCGACGGTGTTCCACTCGGTGCAGTCCGACGAGTCCCGGCACATCAGCAACGGCTACTCGATCCTGCTGATGGCGCTGGCCGACGAGCGCAACCGGCCGCTGCTGGAGCGCGACCTGCGCTACGCCTGGTGGAACAACCACTGCGTCGTGGACGCGGCCATCGGCACGTTCATCGAGTACGGCACGAAGGACCGCCGCAAGGACCGGGAGAGCTATGCCGAGATGTGGCGCCGGTGGATCTACGACGACTACTACCGCAGCTATCTGCTGCCGCTGGAGAAGTACGGTCTCACGATTCCGCACGACCTGGTCGAGGAAGCGTGGAACCGGATCACCAACAAGGGCTACGTGCACGAGGTGGCCCGGTTCTTCGCGACCGGCTGGCCGGTGAACTACTGGCGGATCGACGCGATGACCGACAAGGACTTCGAGTGGTTCGAGGAGAAGTACCCCGGCTGGTACTCGAAGTACGGCAAGTGGTGGGAGAACTACAACCGGCTGGCGTACCCCGGTAAGAACAAGCCGATCGCGTTCGAGGAGGTCGGGTACCAGTACCCGCACCGCTGCTGGACCTGCATGGTGCCGGCGCTGATCCGCGAGGACATGGTGGTCGAGAAGGTCGACGACCAGTGGCGCACGTACTGCTCGGAGACCTGTTACTGGACCGACGCGGTCGCCTTCCGCAGCGAGTACGACGGCCGGCCGACGCCGAACATGGGCCGGCTGACCGGCTTCCGCGAGTGGGAGACGCTGCACCACAACAAGGACCTCGCCGACATCGTCCAGGACCTCGGGTACGTGCGCGACGACGGCAAGACGCTGATCGGTCAGCCGCACCTGGACCTCGACGACCCGAAGAAGCTGTGGACCCTCGACGACGTCCGCGGCAACACGTTCATGAGCCCGAACGTGCTGCTGAACGAGATGTCCGACGCGGAGCGCGAGGCCCACGTGGCGGCGTACAGGGCCAACGGAACCAAGGTCGCCTGAGGAGGTCCCGGTGGCTGACAAGCACCGTATCCAGTTCGAACCGGTCGGCATCGAGATGGAGGTCGGCGAGGAGGAGAAGATCCTGGACGCCGCGTTCCGGCAGGGGATCCATCTGATGCACGGCTGCCGGGAAGGGCAGTGCTCGGCGTGCAAGTCGTACCTGCTCGAGGGTGACATCCAGATGGAGCGCTACTCGACGTTCGCCTGCAACGACGCGGAAGTCGCCGAGGGCTACGTGCTGCTCTGCAAGGCGCACGCGTACAGCGACTGCACGATCGAGCTGCTCAACTTCGACGAGGACGAACTGCTCGGCGGTATCCCGATCCGCACCATCGCGACCCGGGTCGCGGCGATCGAACCGGTCACCCGCGACATCGTGTCGCTCCGGCTGCGGCCGGCCGAGCAGTTCGACTTCAAGCCGGGGCAGTACGTCGATCTCACGATCCCCGGCACCGACGAACACCGCTCGTTCTCGATGGCGACCACCCAGTCGACACCGGATGAGATCGAGTTCCTGATCAAGAAGTACCCCGGCGGCCGGTTCTCCGGTCTGCTCGACGACGGACTGACCGTCGGCGACGAGCTGTCCATGACCGGGCCGTACGGCTCGTCGACCCTGAAGGACGGTCACGTGCTGCCGGTCGTCTGCGTCGCCGGCGGGGCCGGGATGGCGCCGATCCTGTCCATCCTGCGGCACCTGCGGGAGACCGGCAGTACCCGTCCGGTCCGGTTCTACTACGGCGCCCGGACGGCGGCCGACCTGTTCTACCTCGACGCGATCCGGGAGCTCGGCGCGCAGTTGTCCGGCTTCGAGTTCGTCGCCTGTCTGTCCGAGTCGGCTCAGGGCGGGGACGGACTGTACGTCGAGGAGGGCAACGTCACCGAGATCGTCGAGCGGCGCGAGGCCGAGCTGCACCGCAGCGAGGTCTACCTGTGCGGCCCGCCGCCGATGGTGGACGCCGCCCTGGAGTTGCTGGAGGCAAGCAACGTCCCGAAGGACCAGGTCTTCTACGACAAGTTCACCAGCCCCGTTACCGATGGAGCCTGACATGACAGAAGCGAAACAGCGCAGTTTTCCGAGTATCGAGTTCACCGACTCCGAGGCGGGCGCGCTGGAGTTCCCGAGTTCGCAGAGCCGGTCGTACAACTACTACAAGCCGGCCAAGCTGCGCGCGACGATGTACGAGGATGTCACCGTCGACGTCCAGCCGGACCCGGACCGGCACCTCAGCCAGGGCTGGATCTACGGCTTCGGTGACGGCCCTGGCGGCTACCCGAAGGAGTGGACGGCGGCGAAGTCGTCCAACTGGCACGCCTTCCTCGACCCGAACGAGGAGTGGAACCAGACGATCTACCGGAACAACTCGGCGGTCGTCCGCCAGGTCGACCTCGGCCTGCAGAACGCCAAGCGGGCCCGGGCGTACGACGCCTGGAACCCGGCCTGGCTGAAGTTCGTCGAGCGCAACCTCGGCGCCTGGATGCACGCCGAGAACGGGCTCGCGCTGCACGTCTTCACCAGCATCCAGCGCTCCGGTCCGACGAACATGATCAACACCGCGGTCGCGGTCAACGCGGCTCACAAGATGCGGTTCGCCCAGGACCTCGCGCTGTTCAACCTGGATCTGGCGGAGGCCGACGTACCGTTCGACGGGTCGGCGCACAAGGACGTCTGGCAGAGCGCTCCGGAGTGGCAGCCGACGCGTGAGGTGGTCGAGCGGCTGACCGCGGTGGGGGACTGGTGCGAGCTGTTGTTCGCCACCAACATCGTGTTCGAGCAGCTGGTCGGATCGGTGTTCCGGACCGAGCTGGTGATGCAGATCGCCGCGCGGAACGGTGACTACATCACGCCGACCATCGTCGGCACCGGCGAGCACGACTACGACCGCGACCTGTCGTACACCCGCAATCTCTTCCGGTTGCTGACACGAGACCCGGAGTACGGCGAGAGCAACAAGGTGCTGTTCGGCGAGTGGCTCGCGACCTGGGTTCCGCGGTGTCTCGACGCGGCGCACGCCCTGCAGCCGATCTGGTCGCAGCCGGCCGAGAAGTCGGTCACGTTCGCGGACAGCCTGGCCGCGGCGACCGGCAAGTTCCGTTCCCTGCTCGAGGACCTCGGGCTCGACTCTCCGAAGGAGCTGGACCAGTGAGCATGCAGTTCGGATCTGAAGCCTCGTTCTCCAACAAGACCGGCGTGACCCTGATGAACACGCCGATCGGCCGGGTCGTCGCCCAGGTGATGGGCGCCAAGGACGCCGTCGAGCTGACCGAGTACCCGTCGATGATCCGGGTCGACGGCACCGGGCTGCTCGACTTCGACTACGCCGAGCTGTCCGACGCGCTCGGGATGGAGTTCGACGGCTCGGTGTTCGAGGAGATCTCGTCCACCCACTACGGCCGGATGGTGCACCTGGACGACAAGACCATCCTGTTCGCCAGCCCCGAGGACGCCGCCGAGTACATCGGCTTCGACCTCACCACGAAGTGAGGCCGGGATGTACTCCAGAGACGGCGAGAAGTACTTCATCGTCGATGCGCACATCGCCCTGTGGGATGCGCGCGCGGACAACCAGCGCAACATCCACGGCAAACAGTTCATCGACTGCTTCTACGACTACCACAAGAACCTCAGCCCGGAAGAGGTCGTCTGGGACTACAACACCTACACGTACTACGGCGGTCAGCGACTGCTGAAGGACCTCTTCGAGGACGGGTACGTCGACCACGCGATCTTCCAGCCCGCGATCCTCGGGGACTTCTACAAACGCGGCTTCGGGCAGACCGAGGACGCGCTCGCGCTGACCCGGGCGAACCCCGGCAAGCTGACTTACAACCACGCGTGGGACCCACGCAACGAAGAGGCCGGCCTGGAGCAGCTCCGCAAGGACGCGGACCGGATGGGGCTGAAGGGCGTCAAGCTCTACACCGCCGAATGGCACGGCGACTCCCGCGGCTACAAGCTCGACAGCCCGTGGTCGCGGCGCTATCTCGAGGAGTGCCTGAAGCTCGGGATCAAGAACATCCACGTGCACAAGGGCCCCACCATCCGGCCCCTGGACCGGGACGCCTTCGACGTCGCCGACATCGACAAGGTGGCGACCGACTACACCGACCTCAACTTCATCGTCGAGCACGTCGGCCTGCCACGACTCGAGGACTTCTGCTGGATCGCGACCCAGGAACCCAACGTGTACGGCGGTCTCGCGGTGGCGATGCCGTTCATCCACACGAGGCCCGGATACTTCGCGCAGATCATCGGTGAGTTGCTGTACTGGATCGGCGAGGACCGGATCCTGTTCTCGTCCGACTACGCGCTCTGGACGCCGAAGTGGCTGGTCGAGAAGTTCGTCGACTTCCAGATCCCGGCGGAGCAGTCCGAGTACGCGCCGCTGACGGTGGCGCAGAAGAAGAAGATCCTCGGGCTCAACGCGGCGAGTCTGTACGGGCTCGACGTACCGGCGGAACTGCGGCTGTCCGAGGCCGTGGCGTCATGATCGCAGTCGCCAAAGCGCTGAACCAGTCGTCGGCACAATCGCTGGAGTCCGAGGTCGTCGGCGCTTTGGCGACCGTTTCCGACCCCGAGCTCGATCAGCCCATCACCGACCTCGGCTTCGTCCGTTCGATCCTGATCGACGACGCCGGCGTGACTGTGCACCTGCGGCTGCCGACCTCGTTCTGTGCACCGAACTTCGCCTACCTGATGGCATCCGACGCGGTGGACGCCCTGCGTCGGGTGCCGGACGTGGGCATGGTGACCGTGCTCCTCGACGACCACCACGACTCGGACAAGATCAACGCCGGTCTGGCCGCGAGCGCGGGGTACGTCGGCACGTTCGGTACCGAGGCCGATCAGGATCTCGACGAACTCCGACGTACCTTCCAGCGCAAAGCCCATACGGCCGCGATGGAGCGGTGCGTGATGGCGCTGCTCCGATCCACCGGCAAGACCGTCGAAGAGTTGCCGGGGTTGACGCTCTGGCATCTGCCCAGCGGTCCGCAGAAGGACGCGCTGCTGCGCCGGCGGAGCGACATCGGGCTCGGGATCCGGCCGGAGGACCCGGTGCTGGTCGACGACGACGGCCTACCGGTGCCGCCGGATGCGGTGCCGCTGCGGTTGCGGTTCGCGAAGGCGGTCCGGATCTCGGTCGAGGGCAACGCGCACTTCTGCCGCGGCCTGCTCAAGACCCGGTACGACGACGAGCCGATGACCACCCGCATCACCAACACCAGGAGGACTCGATGAAGGCCGTACAGGTCGTCGGCTATCACACCAAGCTCCAGTTGACGGAGGTTCCCGAGCCGAAGATCACCGGGCCGCTCGACGTGATCGTGCGGATCGGCGGGGCCGGCGTCTGCCGGACCGACCTGCACATCCTCGAGAGGCAGTGGGCCGAGAAGAGCGGCGTACGGCTGCCGTACACGATCGGGCACGAGAACGCCGGATGGGTGCACGCGGTCGGCGACGCGGTCACGAATGTCGCGGTCGGCGACAAAGTGATCCTGCACCCGTTGATCACCTGCGGGTTGTGCCGGGCCTGCCGGTCCGGTGACGACGTGCACTGCGAGGCTTCGGCGTTCCCGGGCATCGACACTGACGGCGGGTACGCCGAGTACCTGCTGACGACTGCGCGGAGCGTCGTCAAGATCGACGATGCGTTGGAGCCGGCCGATGTCGCGGCGCTCGCGGACGCCGGGCTGACGGCGTACCACGCGGCCGCGAAGGCAGCGCGAACCCTCCGGCCGGGCGCGGTGTGCGTGCTGATCGGCGCGGGCGGACTCGGTCATATCGGGATCCAGGTGCTGAAGGCGATCTCGGCCGCGACCCTGGTCGTGGTCGACCGCAACCAGGCCGCCGTCGACCTGGCCGTCGAGATCGGCGCCGACCAGGGAATCGTTGCCGATGGCACGCACGTCGAACAGGTCCGGGCGCTGACCGGCCGGCACGGCGCGGAAGCGGTGATCGACTTCGTCGGTGAGGGCGGCGCCACCGCCGACGGGATCGAGATGCTCCGCCGGGCGGGCAACTACTACGTGGTCGGGTACGGCGAGAACCTCGACGTACCGACCATCGACGTGATCTCCACCGAGATCAACTTCATCGGCAACCTGGTCGGGTCGTACAACGACCTGCAGGACCTGATGGAGCTCGCGGCCCGCGGAAAGGTCGCGCTGCACACCACGAAGTACCCGCTGGAGGAGTTCCAGCAGGCCCTCGACGACCTCGACCGCGGGCTCGTCCGTGGCCGGGCGATCCTCATCCCCTGAAATTCCACGGCCCTGAAAATCCGACAGCAGGAGGCTGACCAATGGCGAAGGAACTGCGGTTCAACACCGACGCCCGGCGGTTGCTCGAGTCCGGCGTGAACGCGCTGGCCGACGCGATCAAGGTGACGCTCGGTCCGAAAGGCCGCAACGCGGTGCTGGAGAAGCTGACCGGCCCGCCGACGATCACCAACGACGGCGTCACGATCGCCCGCGAGATCCAGCTCCGCGAGCCGTTCGCGAACATGGGCGCCCAGCTGGTCAAGGAAGTCGCGATGAAGACCAACGGGGTGGTCGGCGACGGCACCACCACGGCGACCGTGCTGGCCCAGGCGATGGTCCGCGAAGGGCTCCGCGAGGTCGACGCGGGCGCCAACCCGATGCGGGTACGCCGCGGCATCGAGCGCACCGTACCGGTGGTGGTCGAGGCGTTGCGCGGCCGCGCGGTCGAGGTCCGCGGCCGGGATGAGCTGCGGCACATCGCGACCCTGGCGGCCAGCGACGACGAGACGATCGGCGAGGTGATCGCGGACGCGGTCGACTGGGTCGGCCGCAACGGTGTCGTCACCACCGAGGAGTCGGACACGCTCGGGATGTCGGTGGAGGTCGTCGACGGTATCGAGTTCGACCACGGGTACGTGTCGGCGTACATGGTCACCGACCGGGAGCGGATGGAGACCGTCTACGACCGTCCGCTGATCCTGCTGACCAACAAGAAGATCACGCAGGTGCAGGAGATCATGCCGACCCTCGAGGCGGCGCAGCGCGCGGACCGGCCGCTCGTCGTACTCGCGGAAGAGGTCGACGGGCCGGCGCTGCAGCTGCTGGTCGGCGGCAACATGCACAACACGATGCGGTCGGTCGTGGTCCGGGCGCCCGGGTTCGGGCACCGGCGGATCGCCGAGCTGGAAGACCTCGCCACCGCACTCGGTGGCTCGGTGATCGCCAAGGACACCGGACTCGAGCTGACCGACGTGACCCGCGAGCACCTCGGCTCCTGCGACCGGATCACGATCACCGAGGACACCACCACGATCGTCGGTGGCCAGGGGGACGCGTCGCTGGTGGAGGCGCGGATCGCCCAGCTGGAGAAGCAGTTCGAGCGGGCCAAGATCGACGCCGACCAGGACAACCTGCAGCTGCGGATGGCGCGGCTGGCCGGCAAGGTCGCGGTGATCCGGGTCGGTGGCGCGACGAGTGTCGAGCTGAAGGAACGGATGCTGCGGGTCGAGGACTCGCTGGCCGCGACCCGGGCCGCGCTCGAGGAAGGCGTACTGGCCGGCGGCGGGACCGCCCTGACCCAGGCGCAGGCGGCGCTGTCGCAACTCGAGCTCACCGGCGACGAGGCGATCGGCCGCGAGGTGGTACGGCGAGCGTTGCCGGAACCGCTGCGCTGGATCGCGATCAACGCCGGGTACGACGGTGACGAGGTCGTCTCACGGGTCGCCGAACTGCCAGTCGGCCACGGCTTCAACGCGCTCACCGGGCGGTACGGCGATTTGGTCGAGGACGCCGTGATCGACCCGCTGAAGGTCACCCGGGCGGCACTCGAGAGCGCGGCGTCGATCGCGGCGCTGCTGATCACCACGGAGACGGCGGTCGTCGAGGAGGTCCTCGGCAACCCCGGCGCGATCATGGCGCCCGGCTTCGGCGATCTCGCCGAGGGCATGGTCCGGCCGTCCAACATCTATTAGTAGGCCAGCTTCTACTAGTTCGGAGAGTGCGATGGCGGATCGACGTCACCAGTTGCTGGAGACCTTCCTGCACCGGGTCCTCGGCGTACCGCTGGACGAGGTGCACGCGGAGGCCGTCGTCCTCGGGCACGGGTTGAGCGACCGGCTCGAGGAGCTGATCGACGCGGCGCTCGGGTACCCGACGCGGGACCCGCACGGCGTACCGATTCCACCGAAGGTCCGGGTCGGCGCGTGATCGAGCCGACCGCACCACAGCTCGCCACCGCGACCCGTACCTTCGGGCTGCTGCTGGCGCCGGTCCGGCTGCATCTGGTCGCGCTGGCGAGCTGTGGTGAGTACGACGTCGGCACGCTGGCCGCCCGCGTGGGCGTCAGCGTGCCGACGGCGAGCCAGCACCTTGCGAAGCTCCGGTTGGCCGGCCTCGTCACAGCGCACCGCGACGGCCGCCACCAGCTCTACACCGTGAACGATCCGCACGTCGTCGCGCTGGTCGAGCAGATCTTCCAGCATGTGGCCCCTGATGGGGACGCTCGCACCGGACCCACCACGGCTGGAGCAGACACGGCCGGCCGCTGTCGTTTAACTGGGCTGTCGTTAGCTGGGCTGTCGTTTAGCTGCGGGGCTTGCTGCCGCAGCAGCCGCCTGCGGCGACACTCGCGGCCGTGGGCGGCTCCTTGACCGCGGCCTCGACGCCGGCCAGCAGCTTCGCACGGTCGGCGGGGGAGATGACCCGACCGCGGGTGACGACGGTGTGGATCGTGCGAGTGTTGCGGATGTCGGTCAGCGGGTCCGCGTCCAGGACGACCAGGTCCGCGATCTTGCGGGGTTCCACCGAGCCGAGGTCCGCCGACATCCCGAGGAACTTGGCCGGCTCGACGGTGGCGGCGTACAGGGCCTGACGCGGGGTGGCCCCGGCGCCGACCAGGTGCGCGAGTTCGTCGTGCAGTGCGAAACCCGGGACGGAGTACGGCGTGCCCGTGTCGGTGCCGGCCATCACCGGTACGTCGTGCGCGATCAGTTCCCGCACGAACCGCTGGTGCCACGCCCACATCTGGTGCTGGTGCGAGATCTCCTCCGCGCTGCGGTTCGCGGCGTACAGGTTCTGGATCACGTAGTCGTAGGTGCCGATCGAGTCCTCGCTCATGTACTTCGCCAGGTTCGGGTCGAGGCGCGTGTAGTCGATCTGGTCGAGGACGTTGTGCATCGTCAGGGTCGGCGTGACCCGGGTGTTGTTGCGGCGCAGCGTCCCGAAGACGTCGGCGGCGCGGGACGGGCTGTACGTGTTCGCGGCGATCCACTCGATCGGGTGCATCTGCCGGAACCACGAGTTGTAGTCACCGTTCGCCACCTTGATCGCGAGCACCATCCGCCGTACCTCGGCCTCGCGGGTCGAGACCGCCAGACCGAGCGAGTGGATGTGCTCGATGCTGCGCTGGCCGGCGTTACTGACCTCTTTGGAGGTCACCTCGTCGGGGCCATGGCCGTGGACGGTCAGCCCGACCTTCCGCGCTTCGTCGATGACCGCGAGCCAGGCGGGCCGGCTGAGGCGCGAGTACACCTTCACGAAGTCGGCACCTTCGCCCTTCACCCGGCGTACGGCGGCACGCGCTTCGTCGGCGTCGTCGACCACGATGACCTGGATCAGGTTCGGATCCCAGAGGGTCGGGTCGCCGTCGATGATGTTGCTGGCGACGATCATCCGCGGGCCGAGCAGGCTGCCGGCGGCGATCCGGTCGCGCCAGTCGTACAGCACCGGGTTGGTGCCGGCCATCTCGCGGACCGTGGTCAGGCCGTTGGCGAGATAGAGAGGTGGCGACACGCGCTCGTCGCCGAGACTGTGGACGTGCATATCGGCGAGGCCCGGGATCACGTACTTCCCGGTCAGATCGATCTCGACGGCACCACGGGGGACCGGGAGCCGGCCGACACCGATGATCCGCTCACCACCGATCAACACGGTCTGGTTGCGCTCCCTGCGCCCAGTCGCGACGTCGATCACGGTGAGATTGGTGAGCGCGGTGATCCTGGTCTGCTTGACGAGCGCCGAGGCGGAGGTCGCGGTGAAGGATCCGCCGGCGAGGACGGCGGCACCGGCGGCAGTACGGGCAAGAAACTGACGGCGAGAACTGTTCATGCCCCTCACTATTGTCGCCGCCGCCGCGCCGGTCAGGGGTCCCAGCCAGCAGGTCCCCGGTAGGGATTTGTCTACCCAAGCAGCCCTACCGGGTCGGCTGCTGACGTACTCTTGGTGGCTGTCATGCGTACTTATGAGGTCCGCACCTACGGGTGCCAGATGAACGTCCACGACTCCGAGCGCCTGCGCGGGCTGCTGGAGGACGCGGGGTATGTCCGTGCGCCCGAGGGTGACGAGGCCGATGTCGTCGTCTTCAACACCTGCGCGGTCCGCGAGAACGCCGACAACAAGCTGTACGGCAACCTCGGCCACCTGGCGCCGGTAAAGGCCCGCAAACCCGGCATGCAGATCGCCGTCGGTGGGTGCTTGGCGCAGAAGGACAAGGCGTCGATCACCAAGAAGGCGCCGTGGGTCGACGTGGTGTTCGGGACGCACAACATCGGGTCGCTGCCCGCGCTGCTGGAGCGGTCCCGGGTCGAGCAGGAGTCGCAGGTCGAGATCCTCGAGGCGCTCGAGGTGTTCCCGTCGACGCTGCCGACCCGCCGCGAATCGCCGTACTCCGCCTGGGTCTCGGTGAGCGTGGGCTGCAACAACACCTGCACGTTCTGCATCGTGCCGGCGCTGCGCGGCCGCGAGAAGGACCGCCGGCCGGGCGAGATCCTGTCCGAGGTCGAGGCGCTCGTCGGCGAGGGCGTGCTCGAGGTGACGCTGCTCGGCCAGAACGTGAACTCGTACGGCGTGGAGTTCGGCGACCGCTACGCGTTCTCGAAACTGCTCCGCGCCTGCGGCTCTGTTGAGGGCCTCGAGCGGGTCCGGTTCACCTCGCCGCACCCGCGGGACTTCACCGCGGACGTGATCGAGGCGATGGCCGAGACGCCGAACGTGATGCACTCGCTGCACATGCCGCTGCAGTCCGGGTCGGACGCCGTACTGAAGGCGATGCGGCGCTCGTACCGTCGCGATCGGTACCTCAAGATCATCGAGGACGTCCGGGCGGCGATGCCCGACGCGGCGATCACCACGGACATCATCGTCGGGTTCCCGGGGGAGACCGAGGAGGACTTCCAGGGCACCCTCGACGTGGTGCGGCAGGCGCGGTTCGCGGGCGCGTTCACCTTCCAGTACTCGAAGCGTCCCGGGACGCCGGCCGAGTCGATGGAGAACCAGGTCCCGCGCGACGTCGTACAGGATCGGTACGAGCGGCTGGTCGCGCTGCAGGACGGCATGGCCTGGGCGGAGAACAAGACGCTCGTCGGACGGTCGGTCGAGGTGCTGGTCGCCGAGGGGGAGGGGCGTAAGGACGCCGCCACCCACCGGCTCAGCGGTCGCGGCGCCGACAACCGGTTGGTCCACTTCGCCGTACCGGAGGGTGCCGAGGCGCCGCGACCGGGTGACATGGCAACGGTCGAGGTCACGTACGCCGCTCCGCATCACCTGGTCGCGGACGTCTTCGGCGCGGTACGCCGGACGCGCGCCGGCGACGCGTGGCAGCGCGCGCAGGAGACTCCGTCCAGTGCGCCTGGTGTGATGCTCGGGATGCCGACCATCGGCGCCCAGCCGATCGCGCCCGCAGTCGGCGGCTGCCAGGTCGGATGACAGGCCTGTCCGCACTGCTTCCTGCAGGAGCAGAGCCGTTCGCGGCGGGGCGGGACGCGGATGTCTACACGATCGACGACGACTGGGTGCTGCGCCGGTATCGCAACGGCCACCTGGTGCGCGACGAGGCGGAGTACATGCGGCACGTCGCGAAGCACGGCTATCCGGTGCCGGCGGTGCGTGAGGTCGACGGCCCGGACATGGTGCTCGAGCGGCTGAACGGTCCGACCCTGGCCGACTCGGCGATCGCGGGCGACCTGACCGGGACTCAGCTCGGCGAGATCCACGCCGACCTGCACCGTCGGCTGCACGCCATTCCCGCACCCAGCGGCACCCCGGGCCGGGTCGTCGTCCACGGTGACCTGCACCCGCTGAACGTGATCGCCACCGCCGACGGACCGGTCGTCATCGACTGGTGCAACGCCCACGAGGGTACGGCCGAGTTCGACGTCGCGATGACCGCGATCATCTGCGCCCAGGTCATCCTCGACCCGTCCTTCGCAGCGCTCGCGCCGCTCATCCGGGAAACCCTCGGCGCCTACCTCGCTAACTCGGTCGATCCGACACCGGGCCTGCCCGACGCGCTCGCCGTCCGGGGCCGCAACCCCACCCTGTCTGCGGACGAGCTGGCCCTGCTGCCCGCTCAGGAAGAACTGATCCGCTCCTACCTGTGATCGGCGTACCGAAGAACGGGTAGTGGTCGGCTCCTCGCCGTCGGCCGCCGCTCAGCTCACGGCTGCCCGGCAGTGTTTGCCGGGACCACTACCCGTCCTTCGGTACAGCTCAGGCGTTCAGGAACTGCGCCGGCTTGAGGGGGCGGCTAACAACGCGGAGTTCGCCGATGTGTCCGGCGAAGCCTTGGTCGACGTTGTTTGCGTAGTGGCCGGCGCCTACCAGCCACGGTTTGCCGGCGGTGGCGAGACCGTTCGACGGGGTCGCCGGGTTGCGGAGCAGTTCCGACGAGTCGACGTACACGGTGCTGTGCCGGCCGTCGTTGACGATCGCCAGGTGGAACCACTCGCCGGCGCGCTGCTCGTGACCCCAGTTGGTGAACGTGTCGTTCTTGTCGGCCGGATACACCGCCCACTGCACCTGCAGACCGCCCGAGAACCCGAGCTTCACCGCCGGCTCATCCGGGTCGCTGCCCGTCTTGCCAGCGTCGCGTCCGGTGCCGAGCCGGGTGAACAGCCCCTCCCACGAGTGGTCCTGCCCGTCGTCGGCGAGCTTCACGAACGCCTCGATCGTGTAGCCCTTGGAGAACGTCATCGCGTTCAGCGGCGCGTTGTCCACGGTCTTCAAGTACCCGCCGCGCGCCGGATTCTTCCCGCCTGGGAACAGCCAGCTCGCGTGTCCCGGCTGATCCGGGTGGTACTCCGTCGACGCCGTCGGCAGGTCGCTGCTCAACTGGACCCGCGTCAGGTCGTTCCCCTGCCCCGACTGGTCGATCACCTTGTCGCTGACCGGTCCGTCGAAGCGCCAGTACGCCGCCGTACCCGGGATCACCAGCTGCTTCGCCGGGCGGGCCGGACGCACCGGCGCCGGCGCGAATCCGGCGAACCGGGTCGCGAAGTCGATCGGGATGCTGAACCGGTTGGTGTCGTCACTCAGCTCGAGTTCCGCCTCGGCGAGCTCGTTGCGCTTCGCCGGCTCCTGGTCGAGGATCCACGGCGCGATCGTCTCGACGTCGATCGTGTTCCGGGCCAGGTCGAAGTGATACAGCCGGACCATGCCCGAGCCGCCGTAGTACCGGTCCTGGTAGTTGGTGATGTGCAGGTGCACGTCGTGGCCGGCGGTGTTCGGCCGAGTGACCCGGCCGGGCGGCCAGTAGTGGCCGTTGAGGGTCAGGAAGATCTGGTCGCTGTCCTTGACCAGCTTGTCCCACACGCGGTTGCCGTGGTCGCTGAAGTACGCGACCGGGTTGCCGTGGTCGGCGTTCACCAGTTCGTGGATCGTGAGGATCACCGGCAGCTTCGGGTGCGCGGCGATCACCGCGCGGGCCCACGCGAAGCTCGCGTCCGACGGCCGCCAATCCATTGCCAGCAGCAACCACTGACGCCCGGCCGCGCGGAACACGTGGTACGAGTTGTACCCGTTCGCCGTCGATCCGCCGTACGTCGGCATCCACCGGAACCGCTGCGGCCCGAACGTGTCCAGGTACGGCGACGGGCCGCGGGTATCGTCCTTCGAGCCGTCGATGTCGTGATTGCCGGCCAGCACCGAGTACGGGAACCGGGCGCGATCCAGGATCTTGAAGACCGGGTCGGCCTGCGCGAACTCCATCGCCAGTGCGTTCTCCACCACGTCACCGAGGTGCGCGATGAAGACGATGTTCTCGGAGCTGCGCTGGTCGATCAGATAGTTGAACGTCGCGGTGAGCGGCGCCGCATCACCACGGTCCTGGTCGAACTGGTACTGCGTGTCCGGTACGACCGCGAGCGTGAACCGCGGATGCTCGGTGTCGATCCTTCCCGCCTTTGCGCCGACCGATCCCGCCTCGATGTTCCCGGCCGTCGCGCTCGATCCTGCCGCCGTGCCTGCGGATCCCGTTGCCGCCGCGGTGCCGGTGCTCAGAGCGCCCGATGCGGCGACCGCACCTGCGCCCAGTGCCCCCAACAGCCGTCGCCGGCTCGTCCCGTCGTACCGCTCGTCCATCGCCCCACGCTCCCAAGCTCGCTGACACCGCAGCGAACACTAGAGCGCGGCACCCCAAGGGATGGTGAACTCACGCAAAACCCTGGTCGATCACCGCGGGAAGCCCACCACCCTCCGCGACCGCTCTGAGGACCCGTGCCTCATGCGGCACCAACGGTTCCGGCAGCTTGTCCAGCGAGTACCACTCCAGCCCCGCCGCCTTCTCCGGCTCCATCAACCGCGGCTCACCCCGCCACGTCGACGCGAGGAAGA
Organism: Kribbella sp. NPDC043289; assembly: GCF_056436705.1. Classification (NCBI taxonomy): domain Bacteria; kingdom Bacillati; phylum Actinomycetota; class Actinomycetes; order Propionibacteriales; family Kribbellaceae; genus Kribbella; species Kribbella sp. NPDC043289. Next base: position 15,853 of record NZ_JBWKCB010000007.1, on the reverse strand, counting down.
AGAAGTCCACCCGCTCATCGATCGGATCCCCGTTCCCACCCGTCCGATGCATCGCGGTCAACGGCACGAGATCCGCGACGTCGACCTCCAGCCCGACCTCTTCCCGCAACTCCCGCACGGCAGCCTCGACCGCCGCCTCACCCTGCTCGACATGCCCCGCCGGCACCGCCCAGTACCCATCCATGTATCCCGTGTTGGCCCGCAACAGCATCAACACCTCGTCCCCCCGCCGAACCACCACATAAGCCGCCGGCACCACCCGAAACCGATCCATACCCAGCACCCTAAACACCCCCCACCCACAACCCGTCACAAGGCAAGCAACCGCGAAGGCCAGGACCATCGGACACGCCTCCGGCGCGGCTGACTCTTGCCGCCTTCGGCGGGGTCGCGGAGTGCTTCGTCGCGTTGACGTGGTTGGCGAGGAGCTGTGGTGGGGCGGGCGCGGACCGGACACCTCGTTGGTGTGACAGTTCTACTGGCCGCTCACGGCGGAACCGTCTGGCCGTGCGGTCGACTGCGATTGAGTTTGGTGTCGGGCGGGGCGTGATCCGGGTCAGCGTTCGGCGTACGTGACGCTCTTGCGGAGATACTGTCGCACCCATGTCTCGTGCTTTCGAAGGAGTGCTGGGTGGTCTGGGGCGGTTTAATGATGCTCATCCCTGGTCTCACAATGACGCGTACGCCGCACTCGTGCTGCATCATGCGCGTCGTGTCCGGGCGGCTGGAGGAACGGACGCGCTGGATGTGGGGTGCGGGACGGGCAACCTCGTGCGCCGGCTGGCCGGGGTTTTTCCTTCGGTGACGGGCATCGAGCCCGATGGTCCGACTGCGGAGCAGGCTCGGCGCGCGACCGGAGACCTTGCGAACGCCGTCATCTTGAACGAACCGTTCGACGAGTCCCACACGAACCGGTACGACGTCATCACGTTCGTGGCGGTGCTGCATCATCTGCCGTTGCACGCCACGCTCGAGAAGGTGCGCGAGTTGCTGCGCCCGAACGGCCGGCTCATTGTGGTCGGCATCAGCCGAGAAGCGCCCGCAGACCTTCCGTGGTCGATCGCTTCCGTGATCCTGAATCCGATCATCGGTGCCGTCGTGCATCCGCGACGATCAACCAAGACTCCAACGCACATGACCGCACCCACGGCCATGGCCGCGGACTCGTTCGAGGAGATCGCCGCGGCAGCTGAGCGCATCCTGCCCGGCGCGCGCCTCAGACGCGGCCTGTTCTGGCGATACACGATGACCTGGACTGCTCCCTAGGACTGCTCGGGGTCGGTTAGCGCTTGCTGCCGGCAACCTTTTTGCTCATTACGCAGTGGTTCTTGCCTTTGGGGCGGTTGTAGGTGAAGCCGGCTTTTTCGAAGAGGGATCGGGTGCCGTTGTAGAGGAAGGACGCGCTGATCTTCTGGCCGGCGGTGTCCTGCGGATAGGCCTCGACTAGGCCGCCGCCAGCGTCCGCGATCAGGTCGAGGGCGCCGTTCAGGGCGACGGCTGAGACTCCCTGGCGGCGGTAACCGCGGTCGGTGAAGAAGCAGGTGAGGCGGTAGTCGGGCGGGCGGTCCATCCCGGCCTCGTACTCCTTGCGGTGGTAGATGTTCGGCAGCTCGTCCGGCGAGCCGTACTCCAGCCAGCCGACCGCGAGCTTCCCGTCGAACACCAGCGCCGCGTGCGCGTGTCCTTCCATCACGAGGCGGTGCTTGAGGTCGCGGTTGTTCCCGGCGTCGAACGTCTTCTGGTGGTGCATCGTCTGGAACCACGTGCACCAGCACCCGCCCCACACCCCGTTGTGCCGCTCCGCGAGCGCCTCGAACGCATCCCAGGTCCCCGGCGCAAGCGCCCGTACCGTCAACTCCCCGACCACGACTTTGGCCATGAACCGAGCGTACGACGCTTTCCGGACAATCCCCTTCCGGAAAGAGATTCAGATCGTGTACGTCGCCCCGGGAACGGCGTACTCGACGGGCCCGGCGAATCGGCTCGCCGCGCGTACAGCTGCTCGTTCCGGCGTGAGCGAGCGGCCGACATGCGTGACGATCAGCCGACCAGCCCGCGCCGCGCCTGCGGTGGCACCGGCCTGCTCAGGCGTGTGGTGTGCGCTATCGGGCTCCGGACCGTCGGCCTCACACAGCAGTACGTCGCAGTCGCGCGCCAGCTCGGTCAGGTTCTGACACGGCGCGGTGTCACCCGAGTATGCGAGCGACCTGCCCGCGCTCTCCATGCGTACGGCGAACGCGGGCATGCCGTGGTCCACGGCCCGAGTGGTGAGGTGGATCGAACCGACGGTCGCTTCGTGGCCGTCGTACAACTCGGTGATCGCGAACGCGGACTCGATCGGGCTGCGCGTCGGCCCGTTGGTGAGGAATCCCGCAAGGCGGTCGGCGATGCCGGGCGGACCGTAGAGGGGGATGGGCGCCGCGAGAGTGACGTCCGCGTAGAGCGCACCGTAGTACGCAGTCAGCAGGTCGGCGCTGTGGTCGGCATGCAGATGCGAGATCCAGATCGCGTCGAGCTCGTCCAACCGCACATGCTCCTGCAGCGGTCCGAGCGTCCCGGTCCCCGCATCGACCCAGATCCGGGTTCCACCCGCCCGCACCAGATACCCCGAACACGGGTTACCCACCTCCGGGTACGGCGTAGCGCACCCGAGCACCGTCACCCGCAACCCGTCACCACTCACGCCCAAACCCTAGGCCCACCGCCAACCCGCACCTCGGCGCAGCCAACTGAGCACACCCGCCGCCGACTGAGGACAAGCAATAGCTCGTGCGCAGTCCTCGGAGGCTGTCCACGGTCCGCCGCGGCGCCGCGGGCGAGCCTCGCGCCGGCGCTTTTCGGAACTTGTTCCGCAGTAGGCGACGAAGATGCTCCGGGAACCGCGACGGCGCGCGCCGGTGGTCGAGTCGTGGGTTGTGGTGGGCGAGACGGGACCCGGCGTCACGACTCGGCGGATGGGGTAGGCGCCTCGGTGCACGACTCGGTGGATCGGACCCGGCGGCTGTCCACAGTCCGCTGAGACGCCGCAGGCGAGCCTGGTGCCGGCATGGCGAAGGGCCCGCAAGCGGGTGCTTGCGGGCCCTTCGGGGACTTGATCAGGCGGACTGGTTCGGCGCGTCCGGGATGTCGTCGTTCTGGCCGTCCAGGTTGTCCAACCCTTCCTTGGCCTTGTCGACGCCGGCGTCGATCTTGTCGCCGTACTTGCCGCCTGTCTTCTCGTCGACGAAGTCGCCGGCCTTGTCCAGGCCCTCGCCGACCTTGTCGCCGTGACCGTCGACCAGGTCGGTGGCCTTGTCCTTCAGGTTCTCGGCCGTGTCCTTGAACTTGTCGAAGATGCCCATCTCGGGGGCTCCCATTCCTGCGTAGTTAAATGCTTACAGACAGCTAGCGGTGATCTTCGCATCTGCAACGCCGGAACTGTGGGATCTCCACGAGCGCCGTGCCCAACCGGTACCGGTCAGGCGCCCGGGGCAACGATCAGGCGCCGTCCTTCGGCTCCGACTCGACGTCGCCGCCGCTGTCGGTCGAGCCGCCGCCGGACTCGACGTCGCCACCGGACTCCACATCGCCGCCGGACTCGACGTCCCCACCGCTGAACTCGACGTCACCGCCGCTCTTCTTCAGCTCGACGTCGCCGCCGCTGCGCTTGGCAGCCGCCACGTCGTCGGCCTTTTCCCCCAGGCCGAGCGCGTCCTTCGCCGCGTCCGACTCTTCCTCGAACGGATTCGTCACTTGGGTTCCTCCCGTAGATATGGTGCGAACTCCAAGGTTCCTACCGAACTTTTCGGGTCATCCACAAGGCTGGTACAGACCTCTTGGCGAACTCTTGGGAAGCGAGCTGCCAGACTGGAGCGATGCCTGCTCCACTCGTCGCCGCGGTTGTCGGCCCCACCGCGGCCGGGAAGTCCGACCTGGCCGTCGCCCTCTCGCAGCGTCTGGGGGGCGAGGTGGTGAACGCCGACGCCATGCAGGTGTACCGCGGGATGGACATCGGTACGGCGAAGATCAGTGCGGCCGAGCGCTCCGGCGTACCCCATCATCTGCTCGACATCCTCGACGTCACCGAGACCGCGACCGTCGCGGAGTTCCAGGAGCTGGCCCGGGCGGCGATCGACGACTGCATCGCCCGTCAGGTCGTACCGGTCCTGGCCGGCGGTTCGGCGTTGTACGTCCGCGCGATCCTCGACGACTTCGTCTTCCCGGGCACCGATCCCGAGGTCCGGGCGCGTCTCGAGGCCGAGCTCGAAGCGAAGGGCTCCGGCGCCCTGCACGCCGAGCTGGCCGCGATCGACCCGAAGGCCGCCGAGCAGATCCTGCCGAGCAACGGCCGCCGGATCGTCCGTGCGCTCGAGGTCGTCGAGATCACCGGCGGCCCGTACGTCGCGACGCTGCCGGAACACCGCTACGTCTACCCGGGCGCGATCCAGCTCGGTCTCGACGTCCCGCGGCCGGTGCTGGACGAGCGGATCGACCGCCGGGTGGACCGGATGTTCGACGCCGGATTCGTCGCCGAGGTGCGAGGTCTGCTGAACAAGGGTTTGATTGAAGGCAGGACGGCCAACCGCGCACTCGGGTACTCACAGGTGATCGCGTTGCTCAACGGTGAGATCGACGAAACGGCGGCCCGGGAGCGGACCGCACAAGCCACGCGCCGGTTCGCGCGCCGGCAGGACTCGTGGTTCCGTAAGGACCAACGGATCACTTGGCTGCCCTACGACGACCCCGATCTGGTGGAGAAGGCACTTCAGGTGATAGCCGAGGGCAACCGCGCGGGCGCCGGCGGCGTAGGTGGGGTAGAAGAAGGCCTGGGGGCCGTCGATGCGAGGGGGTGACCGTGAGGCCGAGTTCCGTGAGTACCTGCTCGCGGACCGCACAAGGCTGATGAGGACGGCCTTGCTGCTCACCGCCGGTGATCTGCATACCGCCGAAGATCTGGTCCAGACCGCCTGCACCAGGGTGTACGTGCACTGGCACCGGATCAAGCACGAGGGCGCCGGGCCGTACGCGCACCGCATCCTGGTCAACGCCTTCCTCGACGAGCGCCGCCGGGCCGGCCGCCACCCCGAGGTGGTGACCGCCGAGACGCTCGAGCCGAGGCTGGCCGACGAACCGGACCAGGCCGACACGCTCGCGGTCCGGGACGCGTTGCTGGATCTCGCGCCACGGCAGCGGGCGGTGCTGGTACTGCGGTACTTCCAGGATCTCGATGTCGCGACCTGCGCCCGGATCCTGGAGTGCACCGAAGGCACCGTGAAGAGCCAGACCGCCAAGGCGCTGAAGCGCCTGAAAGAACTGATGACGGAAGAGACGGGGAGTAGCTGAGACCGCCGATGGACGACGTCAAGAGGTTGTTGGAGGGGTTCGCGGACCGTGCCGCCGATGGGCTGCCGGACGCGGACATCGACGCGGACGTCACCCGCGGACAGCGCGCGCTGCGTCGGATCAAGCGCCGGCGGCGGGCCACCGGCGTGCTCTGTGTCGCGGCCGTGTCCGCACTGGCGCTTGCGGTCGGCAACCAGGTGAAGTGGTGGGGTAACACCGCGGAGGTCGCGGGCGGTACGGCCGAGCCGCGGACCGCCGCGGCGCCGGCCACCCCGCAGACGGCCGCACCGGCCAAGCCGAAGAGTTCCCAGACGATGTCGATGTTCGGTGCTTCCGTCGCCGAGCTGGTCGCGAACAAGCAGCCGTGGAGCACGATCGATTGCGGTCTCGCGCCGAAGGGCTGGTCGCCGGAGTCGCCGATCGCGGCCAACCACGTCGTACTGTCCCAGCCGGAGATGCGGACGACGGATGTCGCGGCCAAGATCGTCCTGCAAGCGGCCCCGCAGGCGCGGGCGCTGTCGGGTGTGCACGTCACCCAGTCGAGCGGCAAGACCTTCCATCTCGGCACTCTCGACGGTCGGCGGACTGGCCAGGTGAAGCTCGCGAACCAATGGCTGCTCGTCGAGTTGCCGACCGGCACGGTCGAGTGGCCCGACGACGTACTGCGCCGGTTCCTCGACTCCTGCGCGGTCAGTTAGGCGCGCCAGAAGTAGCGCGCGGCCGCCACGTGAGATAGGCAAGGGCTTGTCCCTGTCCCGCCGACCTCGTGTGGGGTAATTCGTGAAGAAGCTGGTCGCATCCCTGTCCGCAGGTGCCCTCGTCCTGTCCGGTCTGAGCAGTCTGAACAGTTCGGCCCTGGCCGCTCCACCCACCCCGACGCCGCGGCAACCGACCGCAATCGGGTACGGCGGTGCGGTGTCCTCGGTCGATCCCGACGCGACGAACATCGGTCTCGACGTCCTGCGTCGTGGTGGTAACGCGGTTGACGCCGCGGTCGCCACCGCCGCGGCCCTCGGTGTCACCGAGCCGTACTCGGCCGGCATCGGCGGCGGTGGTTACTTCGTGTACTACAACGCCAAGCAGCACAAGGTGTTCACGATCGACGGCCGCGAGACCGCGCCCGCGACGATGCCCTCGGACGCGTTCATGAACAAGTCCACCGGTCAGCCGTATCCCTTCGCGCAACTGGTGACGTCGGGCGTGTCGATCGGCGTACCGGGATCGCTCGCGACCTGGGACAGCGCCCTGAAGCAGTGGGGTTCGGTGCCGCTCGGCAAGGCGCTGCAGCCGGCCGCGGACCTGGCCGAGCGTGGATTCGTGGTGGACCCGACGTTCCGCCTGCAGACGTTGGAGAACAAGGACCGCTTCGCGCAGGTCGTGCCGACCGCCAAGCTGTTCCTCCCGAACGGCGACGCGCCGCAGGTCGGTTCGCTGTTCAAGAACCCCGAGCTCGCCGCGACGTACAAGCTGATCGGTCAGCAGGGTCCGTCGGTGTTCTACAACGGCCCGCTCTCCGGTGAGATGGCCGCCGTCGCGCAGAACCCGCCGAAGACTGCGAACGCCACGCTGCCGTTCTTCCCCGGTTACCTGCACGCGAGCGACCTCGCGGCGTACAAGGCGATCGATCGCACGCCGACGAAGGTCCGGTACGACGGCCTTGACGTCTACGGCATGCCCCCGTCGTCATCCGGCGGAATCACCGTCGGCGAGGCGCTGAACATCCTGCAGCCGCAACACCTGCGGCAGCAGTCGACCACGCAGGCCTTGCACACGTACCTCGAGGCATCGGCGCTCGCCTTCGCGGACCGTGGCGCGTACATCGGTGACTCGGCGTACGTCGACGTACCGCAGAAGGAGCTGCTCTCGCCCGGGTTCGGTGCGGAGCGTTCGTGCCTGATCGACCCGCAGAAGGCGGCGACCAAGCCGGTGGCCGCGGGTTCGCCGGACGGTAAGTACTCGCACTGCGGCAAGGGCAGCGCGGTCGAGCAGCGACCCGACACCGAGGGCCGGTCGACGACGCACCTGGTCGCGGCCGACAAGTGGGGCAACGTGGTCTCGTACACGCTGACCATCGAGCAGACCGGCGGCAGCGGGATCACCGTTCCGGGGCGCGGGTTCCTGCTGAACAACGAGCTCACCGACTTCTCCGCCGTACCCGACGCGAAGGACCCGAACAGCGTCCAGGCGGGGAAGCGGCCGCGGTCGTCGATGTCGCCGACGATCGTGCTGCGAGGCGGCAAGCCGTACATCGCGATCGGTTCGCCGGGTGGCTCGACGATCATCACGACCGTCCTGCAGACACTGACGAACCGGCTCGACCGTGGCATGACGCTGCCGCAAGCGATCGCGGCGCCGCGGGCGTCGCAGCGCAACACCGCGTCGGTGACCGCGGAGCAGTCGTTCATCGACAAGTACGGCGCGGCGCTGGCGCCGTACGGTCACACGTTCACGCCGGCTGGTGCGCCGGGGAGCTCGGCCGCGGAGATCGGTGCGGTCGCGGCGCTGGAGTTCCTGCCCGGCGGTGGGATTCTCGCCGCCGCGGAGCCGTCGCGACGTGGTGGGGGAGCAGCTGGAACGGCCTGGCCGTCAAAGTGAGGTGACGATCGCGGCGACCAGGGCGACCCGTTCGCTCAGGCTCGCCGCGATCACCTGCTCGTGGACGGCGTGGGCGCCCTTGCCGACAGGCCCCAGGCCGTCCAACGTGGGGACGCCCAACCATCCGGTCAGATTGGTGTCGGCCGCGCCGGACGCGGCCGCGCCACCGACCTCCTGCCCGACGGACCGCCCGGCCGCGGCCACCTTCGCCAGCAGTTCGTCGATCGCCGACGACGGCTGCCACGCCGGCCGGTTCGACATCACCCGTACCTGCAGCTGAGCGTCCCGCACCGGCTGCAAGGCAGCCACCGCCGCCAGCACAGCCTCTTCGGTCGATGGATCGACAAAGCGGAACCCGATGTCGGCCGCCGCAGCCCCCGCTACGACGTTGGTCCGCCCGCCACCCGTGATGGTGCCGACGTTGCACAGCACGTCGTCGTGCTCCGCGACGATCTTTCGCACGGCGATCAGCTGATCGACGAGCTCGTCGATCGCCGAGACACCGCTTTCCGGATCGAGCGCCGCGTGCGCCTCACGGCCGCTGACCTCGATGCGGACCCGGGTGCTGCCCCAGCGCGAGGTCTTGAGGTCGCCGTTCGGGTGCGGCGGTTCGAGCCCGAACGCGGCGTACACGCCCTTGGACTCTTCCGTCACGAGGGCGCGGGCCGAAGGTGAGCCGACCTCCTCGTCCGCCACGACGATGACGCGGACGGGGCGGTGGTCCTGGTCGGCGATCTGCTCGAGAGCGGTCTCGAGGACGACGAGGCCGCCTTTCATGTCGAAGACGCCGGGCCCGTGGATGATGCCGTCCGCCTCGCGCCACGGCATCGCGTCCTGCAGTTGGCCGATCGGCCAGACGGTGTCGTGGTGCGCGAGGAACAGCAGCGGAGCGTCCTCGGTGCGCGCGCCGCGACCGGGGAAGTCCGCCACCAGATGGTCGCCGGTTGGGTGCTGGTCGCGACGGACGGTCGCGCCGAGCTCGGCGTACCGCGTGGCGAGCCGGTCGGCGAACGCGTTCAGGACGGCTGCGTCGCCGGTCGGGGTCTCCGCGCCGACGTACTCCCGGAGTCGCTGAATGATCATAGATAGTCAACGTATCATCATCTGAGCACCGATTGACTAGGGTGAGATGTGCGGGATTTACTCAGGATATGAATCGTATCTCTGAGGTGAGCTTCCGCGCGGTCTCGCTCACCACGGCGTCGCGGTTCGCCGAGGCCTCGGCGTTGTACCGCGCGGTCTTCGGCTACCTCGACCCGGCGTACGGGCTGAACCCGCGGCTGCTCGGCGCGCTGGCGAGCAACGGCGGATCGGTGGTCGGCATCCTCGACGAGAGCGACCGGCTGGTGGCGTTCGCGTACGGCTTCTGTGGCACGGATCGGCGCGGCTTCTACCACTACTCGCAGTCGGCCGTGGTGGCCGCCGACCACCAGGGCCACGGCCTCGGCCGGATGCTCAAGCACGCTCAGCGCGAAGTTGCCCTCAGCCACGGTATGTCGCGGATGCGCTGGACCTACGACCCGATGCAGATCCGCAACGCGCACTTCAACCTGGACGTCCTGGGCGCCCGCGGTCGCTGGTTCGCCCCGGACATGTACGGTCCCGGCACCGACCGCGTCGTCGTGGAGTGGGACCTGAGCCAGGAGCAGCCCGCCGCGCTCGACGAGTCCGAGCTGACCCAGCTCGTCCTGCCGGACGACCCTGCCGAGCTTCGCCGCGCGTTCGAGGAGCTGCTCGGCAGGGGACTGGCCGCCGTCTCGTGCCGCCGGCTGCCGGACGGCACGGGCGCCTACTATTTCGGGCCGGCCGACGATGCCTGACGACCCTCGCAACCGTGAGCTCGCCAGTCCCCAGGAGCGGTACGACGCCCGTCTGCAGCGCCGCTCGTCGACGCTCCTGCAGCGCCGGGTGGTCGAGCAGGAACGCGCCTCGATCGACGAGGCGCTGGACGAGATCCTGGCCGACGAGTCGATCGCGCAGGCCGCGGCCCGGATCGTCGCGGCCCGCCGGCGCTTCATCATCGGCTCGGCGAAGTCGTACTCGTACGCGTCCCTGCTGGCCTTCGACCTCGGGGTCGGACTGTCCCAGGTCACGCTGGTCGACGGCACCGTCGTCCGCGGCGTCGACGTGCTGTCCGACGTCCGGTCCAACGACCTGATGGTCGCGTTCTCCTTCCGCCGGTACCGGCGCGACACCGTCGACATCGCCCGCCGCTTCGTCGACGCCGGTGGCGAACTGGTCGCGGTGACGGACTTCGAGGACGCGCCGCTCGCGAAGATCGCCGACCAGTCCATCTACGTCGCCACCGGAAGCGCGTCGTACGTCGACTCGCCGACCGTCGTCGCATCGGTCCTGCATGTGCTCGCGACGCTGACCACGGCCAGTGCGAAGGGCGCCCGGCGGAGGCTGATGGAACGGGACCGGCTGAACACGGAGCTGGGGTTGTATGTCAACTGACCTGAAGGTGGTCGCGGCGCGGCTGCACCGGGTGCGGATGCCGCTGGTGCACGCGTTCCGGACGAGTTCGCACCGCAAGACGTTCCTCGACCACGTCCTGGTCGAGCTGACCGACGCCTCGGGCGCGACCGGCTGGGGCGAGATCGCGTCGTCCTCCGATCCGTACTACGCACCCGAGACGGTCGAGACCTGCTGGCACATCGCAGAGCGGTACCTGCTGCCGGCCGTCCTCGATGCGACCTGGGAGCACCCGGAGCAGGTCAGTGCCCGATGGGCCAAGGTGCGCGGCAACCAGTTCGCCAAGGCCGGTGTCGACATGGCGGTTTGGGTGCTTTGGGCAACAGTTCGCGAGCGGTCGCTCGCGGCGGCCCTCGGCGGCACCCGGTCGGAAGTGGTGGCGGGGGTCTCGCTCGGCATCGAGCCGACGATCGACGACCTGCTGGCGGAGGTCGAGCGACAGGTCGCAGCGGGGTATCCACGGGTCAAGCTCAAGATCGCTCCCGGCTGGGACGTCGAACCGGTCCGGGCCGTGCGAACGGCGTACCCGGATCTCGATCTGCATGTCGACGCCAACGGGATCTACACCGCGGCGGACCTGGCGCAGCTGCGACGGCTCGACGAGTACGGGCTGACGATGATCGAGCAGCCGTTCGGCCCGCGTGATCTGCTCACGCACGCCGCACTGCAGCGCACGATCGGTACGCCGGTGTGCCTCGACGAGAGCATCGAGACGGTCGACGACCTGGAGACAGCGCTGGCGCTAGAAGCGCTGCAGGTCCTGAACATCAAGGTGTCGCGGATGGGCGGCCTGACCGCGGCCCGCGCGGCGCACGATCGGGCGCAGGACGCCGGGCTCGGGGTCTGGTGCGGCGGAATGCACGAGTTCGGCATCGGCCGGCTCGCGAACGTCGCGCTGTCCAGTCTCCCCGGGTTCACCCTCCCATCGGATGTGTCCGCCTCGGAGAAGTACTACGCCCGGGACATCGTCGAACCCCCGGTGGTCGCGGTCCAGGGCGTCGTACAGGTGCCCGGGGCAACCGGTCTCGGGCATACCGTGGATCGGGCGCTGATCGCCCAGAACACGGTCGACGAGCTGACCCTCGGACCAGAACAGGAGTGATTCCATGCGGGTGGCAGTGACCGGCGGCCTGGTCGTCGACGGGACCGGCGCCGATCCGAGCCCCGCGACCGTGCTGGTCGAGGACGACCGCATCACCGCGCTGCTGCCACCCGGTGAGGTGCCGTCCGGAGCCGAGATCATTGATGCCACGGGCAACATTGTCGCACCGGGGTTCGTCGATCTGCACTCGCACGCGGATTTCAGTCTGGACACGAGTCCGGCCGCCGAGTCGCAGCTCGCCCAGGGCGTCACCACGCTGGTCGCGGGCAACTGCGGCTGGTCGCCGTTCCCGGTCACCGACCTCGACACCCTCCGCGCCGGTACGGCGTTCCTCGGGTCGGAGCACGCCTGGTCGTGGACCGATCTCGCCGGCTTCGCTGCAACGTTGGAACCCGCGGTGAACCTGGCGCTCCAGGTCGGCCACTGCACGCTGCGGATCGCCGCGATGGGTAGCGCCCAGCGGCCGCCGACGCCGGACGAACTCCGGCTGATGCAGGACCTGCTGCGAGCCGCCGCAGACCAGGGTGCGGCGGGTTTCTCCACCGGGCTCATCTACGCCCCGGGCGCCTACGCGTCGCCGGAGGAGGTCGCCGCGCTGGTCGCGACCGCCGCCGACTGCGGACTCCTCTACTCGACCCACATCCGCACCGAGGGCGCCGGCCTGTTGGACGCGCTGGACGAAGCGATCGGCGCGGCCCGGGCCGGTGGTGCGCGGCTCGAGGTCTCGCATCTGAAAGCCGTTGGTCAGGCCAACCACGGCCTCGTCCACGCGGCGCTCGACCGGCTGGATCGCGCCGCCGACGTCGACCTCGGCTGGGACGCCTACCCCTACACCGCCACCAGTACGACGCTCACCACGAGACTCCCGACCTGGGCGCTGGCCGGCGGCACGCTCCTCGACCGCCTCGCCGACCCGGTCGAGCGTTCACGGATCGCCGACGCGCTCCGCGCGGACGGTCTGCTCTCGCCGGATTCGGTCGTGATCGCATCGCTGCCGCCCGGCCGCTACGAGGACAGCCGCGGCCTCAGCCTCGCCGACATCGCCCGGAACGACGATGTGGACGCCGCCGAAATCGTGCTCCGCATCCTCGAATCGCACGAAGCCGCCGTCAGCGTCGTAAACCACGCCATGGACGAGGACGCCGTCACCACGGTGCTCGAACACCCGAAGACGGCGATCGCGAGCGACGGCTGGATCATGGACGCCACCGGCCCCGGCCACCCGCACCCGCGGAACTTCGGCACCTTCCCGCGCGTCCTCGGCCACTACGCCCGCGACCGCGCCGTGCTCACCCTCCCCGAAGCGATCCGCCGGATGACGGCCCTCCCCGCGTCCCGCCTCGGCTTCACCGACCGCGGCGTGATCACACCGGGCGCCATCGCCGACCTGGTCGTCCTGGACCCGGACGAGATCGTCGACAGGTCGACGTACGACGATCCCTGGCAGCTGTCCGTCGGTGTCACCCACGTCCTGGTGGCTGGTCAGACCGCGTGGGCCGACGGCGTTCCGACGGGGCGGCGGCCTGGGCGTGTCATCGCTTGAAGCGCTTCGGACCGCTCGGCAACGGGGGAGGAGCACTGGGAATCTCGGGAGTCTCGACGGTCGAGGTTTCGAGCCAGCCGTCGTACTCGGCGAGCAGCTGATCCACGGCGGTCCGGTCGGCGTCGCGCAGTACGACGATCCACGGATGGTCCTCGTCGTCGTCCTCCCCGTGGAAGCGTCCACGCCGTACCTCACCGCTCAGCCGGTCGGCGACGGCCTCGGCGTCCTCCTGCTCCCAGAAGTAGGCGATCAGCTCCATGCCGCACACCGTACGCTTTCCCCATGACTGCGTTTGCCTGGTTGAAGGGACATGGGACCGAGAACGACTTCGTGATCCTGCCCGACCCGGACGGTTCGGTGCACGGGGAGCTGGACGCGGACCTGGTGCGGTTCCTGTGCGACCGGCACGCGGGGCTCGGTGCCGACGGGGTGCTCCGGGTGATCCGGGGCGACCGGCAGACGTACGTCGACGACGGTGGCGACTGGTTCATGGACTACCGGAATGCGGACGGTTCGATCGCGGAAATGTGCGGGAACGGCGTCCGTGTCTTCGTGAAGTACCTCGCGGAGGCGGGACTCGTGGACGGCAAGCCGGTCCGCGTCGGCACCCGCGCCGGCATCAAGGAGGTCACCCGCAACGACGACGGCACCCTGACCGTCGACATGGGTGAACCGACGCTGCCCAGCCCGGCCGGGATCGTGGTGGAGGCCAACGGTCATCAGTGGCCCGTCCTGCACGTCGACATGGGCAATCCGCACGCGGTCGCGTTCGTCGACGACCTGCGTGAGCCGGGCAACCTGTGCGACCAGCCCAGCTGGTCACCCATCGAGGCCTTTCCGCACGGCGTGAACATCGAGTTCGTCGTACGCCGGGGTTCGCACGACGTCCAGATGCGGGTCCACGAGCGCGGCGCGGGGGAGACCCGCTCCTGCGGGACCGGCACCTGCGCTGTCGCCGTGGCTGCGGCGCGGCAGGCCCGGGACCAGCTCCCGGTCACGTACCGGGTCGGCGTACCCGGTGGTGAGGTGAGCGTGACGTGGCGGGCGGACAACCACCTGGAGCTGACCGGACCGGCCGTTCTGCACGCCCGCGGCGAGTTCGATCGGGCCTGGTTGCCGGCGTAGTGGGAATCACGATGCCGCGTGGGGCGTTGACGTCCTTAAACGGGTCGCCTGTACTGGAGGCCCGTGCCACCATGGAAGGTATATGACGACCCATTCACAGCAGTACGACGAGACCACCGACGTCGAACTTGACCTCCTTGAGGGCGAGGACTCAGGCGATTCGTTGACGGGTCACGTGACAGACGACCAAGAGCTGAGCACCGAGGGCCTCGAGCTCGAGGAACGCCAGGCTCTCCGCCGCGTCGTCGGCATGTCCACCGAGCTGACCGACATCAGCGAGGTCGAGTACCGCAAGCTGCTGCTCGAGCGGGTGCTGCTGGTCGGCGTCTGGACCGAAGGCAGCGCCGAGGACGCCGACAACTCGCTGGCCGAGCTGAAGCTGCTCGCCGAGACCGCCGGTTCCGAAGTACTGGACGGCGTGATCCAGCGGCGGAAGAAGCCCGACCCGGCGACCTTCATCGGTTCCGGCAAGGTGACCGACCTGCGCAACCTGGTCGCGGCCTCCGGTGCGGACACCGTGATCGCCGACGGCGAGCTGGCCCCCGCGCAGCTGCGCAACCTGGAGGACCGGCTCAAGGTCAAGGTGGTCGACCGGACCGCGCTGATCCTGGACATCTTCGCGCAGCATGCGAAGAGCAAGGAAGGCAAGGCGCAGGTCGAGCTGGCGCAGCTGCAGTACATGAAGCAGCGCCTGCGTGGTTGGGGTGGAAACCTGTCCCGCCAGGCCGGTGGCCGCGTCGGTGCGGCCGGTGGCGGTATCGGTGGTCGTGGTCCCGGTGAGACCAAGATCGAGACCGACCGGCGCCGGATCAACACCAAGATCTCCAAGCTCCGCCGCGAGCTGAAGGCGATGAAGAGCACCCGCGGCACGATGCGCCAGGAGCGCCGCCGGAACTCGGTGCCCTCGGTCGCGATCGCGGGGTACACCAACGCCGGCAAGTCCTCGCTGCTGAACCGGATCACCGGCGCCGGGGTGCTGGTCGAGGACGCGCTGTTCGCGACCCTGGACCCGACCACCCGGCGGACCACCACGGCGGACGGCCGCGTCTACACGCTGACCGACACCGTCGGGTTCGTCCGGCACCTGCCGCACGACATCGTCGAGGCGTTCCGCTCGACGCTGGAGGAGGTCGCGGACGCGGACCTGCTGCTGCACGTGGTCGACGGTTCGCACCCCGACCCGATGGCGCAGATCCAGGCGGTCCGCGAGGTGCTCGCCGAGATCGAGGCGAGCGACGTGCCGGAGATCATCGTGATCAACAAGGCCGACGCCGCCGACCCGCTCGCACTGGCCCCGATCCTGCACCGCGAACCGCACGCCATCGTGGTGTCGGCCCGCACCGGTGAAGGCATCGACAAGCTCCGCGAGCTGCTCGAAGGCGCACTGCCGAAGCCGCACGTCGCCCTCGAGGTGCTGCTGCCGTACGAGCGCGGCGACCTGGTCTCCCGGATCCACTCCGAAGGCGCGGTCGAGCAACTCGAACACACCGCCGAAGGCACCCTGGTGACGGCCCGAGTCCACCCCAACCTGGCCGGCGACCTCTCGCCGTACCAGGTGGCGACAGCCTGACCCGCACAAGAAACAGCCCCCGCCTTGGCGGGTTCATGCGGTCCTCGCAACACCTCGATTTGAGGAGTTGCGGGGACCGTGTCGTTTTCGGAGGAGTTGGCCGGCCTGTTGAGGTTGGTGG
>NZ_JBWKCB010000006.1:0-475025 GCF_056436705.1 Kribbella sp. NPDC043289 | reverse complement strand
CCCCGGCACAATACGAAGCGAGCACCACGCTTACCGCCGAGAAGGTAGCCTGACCACCTCACACCGACCCTGTCCGTCGAAACGGGTCAATCCCACAATCAACTGCGGACGGGAGGTGCAGCGTTCCCAGGCATCAGTGTCTGTCGACGATGAAGTCGGTTACTGCGATGTCGTGCTGCGCCAGGGTTCCTTCTAGCCATCGTCGCTGGTGCTCGTTCCGTGAGTCCCAGGTGTACTGGAGGGCGTCTGTGGGTCGATAGCTCGGGAGGTCCCGTCGAAGGCCTGGGATGAGCGTGTCGCAGAGGTCAGCCAGGAGTCGGATTGCCTCCTGATAGTCGTCAGCCTCAGGGAAGGTTTCCTGCACGAGCCGTTCACGGCTGTAAGCCATCGTTCGAATCAGCAGGATGGCATCGTGTACGGCGTGGGCGATGGCCGTCGCTGCTGCGTCTTGGCGGCGGCGGTCTCTATTTCGCATCCGCTCATCGTGGAGGACGTTAGGTTGACCTGCCAACAGCGCGTCGCTCGTCGCGTCCCGTCGAGCACGAGTTGCGCCCGTTTGTTTGTGGTCAACCGACGTCGGTGGTTTGGGCTGGGTGGATCTGGCCCGGGAATGCCTTGTGGGGTTGGTAGTGCTGGCCGGTTTGGAGGCAGAAGTAGAGCTGGCCGAGCATCCGGTTGAACAGGTGGCGTAGTGCGGCTGGGTGTCGGTTGCCGTGGTCGCGTCGGTGTCGGTAGTGGTGGTTGGCGTGTTCGTCGTGGGCCAGGGAGGCGAAGGCCCAGGCCCACCCGGCGGCGGCGAGGCGGTCGTTCTTGACCCGGCGGTGGGTGATGGAGATGGTGCGTCCGGAGGCGCGGGTGATGGGCGCGGATCCGGCGTAGGCCTTGACGGATCGGGCGTCGGTGAAGCGGGTTCGGTCGTCGCCGAGTTCGGCCAGGATTCGGGCGCCGGTGTTGTCGGCCAGGCCGGGGAAGCTGGTGATGATCGCGTGGTCGGGGTGCTGCTGGAACGCCTCGGCGGTGGCTTGGCCGAGTTCGTCGACGTTGCGGCATTCGGTGTCGAGGGTCGCGAGCAGGGCGAGTGCCTGGTGGCCCATGGCTTGCTCGACCAGGTCGGGCTGTCGCAGGTGCGGCGCGCGGAGTGCGGTGTGCAGTTGTGCGCCGGTGGTGTCGATGCGGCGTTGGCGTCCGGCTCGGCGCAGCGCGGCGGCGATGCGGGCCTTCGACAGCTTCCCGGCCGCGGCTGGGGTTGGTGCGATCGCCAGCATCGCGCGGGCGTCAACCGTGGCGAGGTTGCTGGCGGTCTTGCCGGCGAAGGCCTCGAGGAAGGCCGGGTAGTACTCGCGCAGCAGCGAGCGCAGCTCGTTGGAGGCTCTGGTGCGGCGCCAGGTCGCGTCTTGGTGTGCGCGGGCCAGCACTGCGACGGCCTGGGCCAGGTGAGTGTCGGCCGGGAGCCGACGGTGGACGTGCAGGTCGGTGCGCAGGATGTTGGCCAGGGTCATCGCGTCGGCGTGATCGGACTTGCCCCGGCTGACCGTGTGTCGTTCGCGGTAGCGGGCGACGGCCATGGGGTTGATCGAGTAGACTGGACGCCCGGTGGATCGTAGCGCCGCGACCAGCAGGCCGCGCGGGGTCTCGATCGCCACCGGGATCAGGGCTTCGGATGTGTCGCCGGCCTCGGCCAGCATCGCGGTGAGTTCGGCGAACCCTGCCACGGTTTCGTGGATGCGTTTCTTCGCGATCAGCCGGCCGGACTCGTCGACTAGTGCGATGTCGTGGTGGCCTTCGGCCCAGTCGATCCCGCAGAAGACCTTCATTTGTCTGCACCTCCTCCTAGCCGGTGTGCGATCCGGTTCGGGGACCCTGGCGAGAACGCGCGGCGCCCTAATGACGAGACTCTGTGGTCTTCCCTCCGATGAGCCGTTCGCGATCCCAGCAACCCTCACGGCCCCGGTCTGTGAGTCAGAGCTCGAAGGCTCCCGGTGAACGAGGTATCGACCGTGCGGGCGGGCTCGAACCACGACTAACACTCCCGGCCGGCAGTCAGCCGACTTGACCGACGCGCCGAACCAGGTCAGCAGTGGGTAACAGGTGCCGGGCGTCAGTCGCGTCGGCCTGATAGGAGGCCTGATCGGGCCAAGGGACGGGAAGACGTCAACAGCCACCCGGGACCTGTTACCCACTCATTAGGGGGACGGGTCAGGTGTGGCGTCGAGGCGAGCGATGACCTCGGCCACCGTGAACTCATAGCCAACTGCGCGCGCACCGGTCCAGTTGATGCCGACCAGAAGCCCGTCCTGCTGCGAGGTCGAGCTCCTCGGGGTCTAACGCGGACGTTCTTGATGATCCGCCGCACGCGAGCCTCGCTGGACCAGAACGGTGCAGCCCGTTGACCTCGCGAGTTCATCGGAGCTGGGTAGCCGCCGGCGTCACGCACAGTCCAGAGGCGTCCTGTGCGATCGACCTCAGTGAAAAAGGCGGCCGCTTGTGCGGCACTCTGACTCATGTGGCCCATCTTCGCGGCTCGCCCTAGCGCGCGACTACCGCCGAGCTCCGGTCACCAGATCGTGCCGTCCGGCGCGTCCAAATTGGTTACCTGGGGAGCAGTGCCCCGACGTGTCCTGGAATGCCTTGAAGAGCTGTCAGTGACCCGCGATCGGCGAGCACGTGCGGCACTCTGAATCACAGGTCGCTCGACCCCATCGGCTGGCGTCGATCAGGTGGCCGCGACGTAAGTCCCCCGACGACGAGAACATCGTGTACGCCGTACCTCTGCCGCGTTGACACCCCGCAACGCACTGAGCTGGGGATGAGCGTGCTTGTCGGAATCGGCTTAGAGGGTGAAGAACGAGGAAAGTTCGTGGGCGAGGGCTGACATCTCGGCACCGGCCTCGACTTCGACGGTGACCGAGGCGCTCCACTTGTCGTGGATGCTGGGCGTGATCCACCAGCGGAGTTCGACGTACCCACGTGACGACCAAGTGGCTTCGACCCCGAGATCGTGGTCCCGGTTCTCCCATGTGCGGGTGCCGTTCCAGCCTCGAAAGTCCTTGCCCAGTTGCTCAAGGAACGCTGGCAGTCCGCTGCCGGCCCTGTCGAGACTCAGTACCAACGCCTCTGCCGCCAGCCCGTTTCCCGAAAGGCGAACCGCGTACTCGACCATGTCGTCGGAGGTCAGGTATGGGTCCGAGGCGGCGCGGTAGCGAAAGCGCGGGGATAAGAACTCGATCTCCGCCTTGCGATCCCCGCTGCTCCAGCGAAGGGCCACGGCAGCGCCGTCCTCAGACACATGCAGCATGGCGCGATGATCGCACGAGCCAGTGGCGCGCGGCGTCGGCGTGGCGGGCGGTCAGTGGGGTCGTGGTTTGCTGGGGCGGTGACGACTGAGATCCGGCTTGCGGTGCAGGGCGACATCGAGGAGCTTGTTGGGCTTGAGGCGCAGTTGTTTGCTGCGGATGCCGGCGAGCATGACGTTCTTGTCGACACCACTTGGCCGGAGCGGCGTGGGGCTGCGGACTTTGCGGCGTTGTCGGGGAACGAGAAGGCGCTCGTGTTGGTTGCCGTGGACGCGGCCGGAGCGTGCGGGCATCTGGTGGGCTGGGTGAGCGAGGCCAGTGAGGTACGTCGTGGTGTGGTGACGGGGTACCTGCGGAGCCTGTTCGTCGAGGAACGTGCACGCAGGAACGGCGTCGCGAGCGCGCTCGTGGAGCGGTTCGTGGAGTGGGCGGAGGGTGAGCAGGGTGCTGTCACGGTCTCGGTCACGGCGTACGCCGAGAATCGGGACGCCCGCGCGTTCTATGCAGAGCTCGGTTTCGAGACCCTCAGCGTCGTGATGACGCGCGCCAACGGAGTCGGGCAACGGTGACCGCGGCACGGGTCCGTCAACCGCCGCAACGAGAATCAGCCGATCGCGCGCGGCCTTCCACGCGCGATTATCCGGCGACGTTCG
The DNA here is from genome assembly GCF_056436705.1 of Kribbella sp. NPDC043289. NCBI lineage: Bacteria > Bacillati > Actinomycetota > Actinomycetes > Propionibacteriales > Kribbellaceae > Kribbella > Kribbella sp. NPDC043289. The sequence continues at coordinate 471,079 of NZ_JBWKCB010000006.1, read as the reverse complement.
TGCTCAACCCCGACATAGTGGTCGCTCGTGGATGATGTCAGCGTCGTTGTCGCGCACTCCCAACGCGCGACTTTGCGTGTCGGCGACCTGTTCCTGAAGGTGGACGCCGATCAGGCGCGCATCGACCTGGAGGCCGAAGCGATGACACTGGCGCCGGTTCCGACTCCCGAAGTCCTGTGGCGAAGGCCGTCCGTACTCGCGCTGGCGGCGGTCCCGGGGACGGTGCTCGCGCGGCTCGGCGGGCCGTCGACCGTATCCCCGGCTGCGTGGGCCGCCGCGGGTTCGGCTGTCCGGCAGTTGCACGACGCGCCGGTACCGCCTTGGCCCGGTCAAGCCGGCCAGAGCCTCGACACGTTGGCGGCGAACCTAGACGGCGAGTGTGAACGGCTCGTGGCGGACGGTGTTCTGCCCGCCGACCTGGTCAACCGGAACCGCCGGCTGGCCGAGACCGCACTCGAGCCGTGGACTCCGGTGTTCACCCACGGCGACCTGCACATTGACCACGTGTTTGTCGACGGCAACGAGATCACAGGCATCATCGACTGGGCTGAGGCCGGCCAGGGTAATGCCGTGCGCGACCTCGCCGCGTTGACCGTTGGACACCGGGAGCACCTCGGGCACGTTCTCGCGGGGTACGGCACCGATGTCGACCTCGATGCGATCCGCGCGTGGTGGTCGTTGCGTAGCCTGCTGGGGATCCGCTGGTTGATGAAGCATGGCTTTGACCCATTCGCGCCGGGTGGTGCTGTCGACGTACTGCGAGCCCAGGTGTGAGACTCCGCGGCCGATCTCGTCCGAGCTGTGTGTGTCATGATCTGCGGCATCATGCGTGACTGGGATCGGTTTCTTGAGGCGGCTCCCTGGTTTCTCCGGGCCGGAGACGCGGAGGTGGTTGGCGAGGAACGGGCGTGGACGCGGGCGGCCGTTGATGGCTTGCCTCGGCTCTCCGCACTGCTGGCGTCGGCGACTGTTACGCCGGTCTCTGTGTCGGGTACCTCGTATGAGCTGCTGGCGTGGGGTTCGCCGGGCAGTCGGCGAGGGTGGCTCGGTTATCCGCCGGGCGCGGGCGACGGCGACGTACACCCGACCCACCAGAGCTTCTGGGCCGTGTGTGGCGGGATTGTCGAGCGGTTCGCAGAGCCTGAGACCTGGTGGATGAACCAGGATGAGGTCCTCACCGCGGATGCCGCGAGTACGTCGGTCTCCGACGTGCTCGCTGACTACTCGTGGCTCGGGGAAGGTGAGGGACTCACGATCCCCATCCAGCCCGAGGAGTACTACGCCGTTGCCGTCGAGGCGAACGGGAACCTCACCCTCGCTCACCGTCAGAGCGGCGAACTACTGCTGTTCGCGCCGGACCACGCGTTCGCTGGGGTGACTCCGCTGCCGGACTGCCCGCCGTACTCCTTGCTCACCTTCGACGCCGAGCCGACGCTTCAGGCTTGGATCGAAAACTGCGCGGGCCGCTGGGCGGACTAGATGAGGACCGACGAAGTGGCGCGGTTTCTCGGGGATGATCCGGGGCTTGTGGCCTGGCTGGGGGAGTTAGAAGCGGCCGGGGAGCCTGATGGCGCGCTCGGGGTGCCGACGGTCGAGGTCGCGCTGACGGTGCTGCGGCGACTCGGCGTACCTGAGGAGGATGCGGCCGAGATCGTCGCGGGGTTGTCCAATCTGGAGCGCAGTCCTGCGTTGTCGTGGCTGGTACGGCGTTGTGCTCAGCGGACCGTCGCGGATATGGGCGGGTTTCGGCCGGGTGGGTCGTGGCCGGAGCTGCCGGACGGGTGGGGGCGCTACTTCTACGTGTACGTCTTCCTGACGGTGCTGCCGTATGTCCGCGCGTACCACGAGCAGCGCGGTATCCCGGACGACATCTCCTGGGCGACGCTCGGTGCGCTGGGAAGTGCCGTACAGTCCCATCGGCAACGGTCCGGCACGGGCGGGATGGATGCGCCGTTCTGGATCGACCTCCACTTTCGCGGCGGGATCTATCTGCTCGGCCGGTTGGGGTTCAACCGCGGTGACCTGGGGTTTCTCGCCCCGGCGGTGCAGGCCGCCGGGCTTTCGTGCGAGGAGTCCGAGCCGGCGCTGGGTGTGCACGCCGCGCCGACCGGTCCCCTGGACCCGGCCGCCTGCGACGCGTCGTTCGCGCTCGCCCGGGAGTTCTTTGCCCGGCACTTCCCCGAGGAGACATACCGGTTCGTGCGGTGTGGATCGTGGATCCTCGACGTGCAGCTCGCCGAGTACCTGCCGGCCGACTCCAACATCGTCCGCTTCCAACGCCGCTTCCACCTGGCACCCGAGACGCGGGACGGCGACGCCGACATCCTGTCCCGGATCTTCGCGGCGGCACCCGACACCGACCTCGGGACACTGCCCCGCCGTACGACGCTCCAGCGGGCTGTGATCGACCACCTGTCCGCGGGCCGTCACTGGAAGATCGGGTTCGGCTGGCTCGAACTCTGAGGATCAGTCGCGGCGACCCTTCAGGCGGCGGCTCAGGGCGCGCTCGGCCTCGCGGGTCGCTTCGCGTTCGGCGAGGGTCTGGCGCTTGTCCCAGTTCTTCTTGCCGCGGGCCAGAGCGATCTCGACCTTCGCGTGACCGTCCTTGAAGTACAGCGCGACGGGGACGATCGTCAGCCCGCCCTCGTTGACCTTGCGCTCGATCTTGTCGATCTGGGCACGATGCAGCAGCAACTTCCGCTTGCGGCGCGAGCCGCCCTCGAACCAGCGGGACTGCGAGTACTGCGGGATGTGTACGCCGTGCAGCCAGATCTCGCGATCCTCGACCATCGCGAAACCGCCGACCAGCGACGCCCGCCCGGCACGGAGCGCCTTCACCTCGGGACCCTGCAGTACGAGCCCCGCCTCCCAGGACTCGCCCAGGTGGTACTCGTGGGCAGCCTTGCGGTTACGGGCGATCACCGGGTTCGTGTCGGGCTTCTTCACAGGACGATTCTGCCCCGAGGTCCGCCTCCGGCCCTAGAGCACCGCTACCGTGCGGTGGGTGGAGCTGCGGAGACTGCTGAGCCGGTTCGGTGCGGACGAGGGCGAGCCGATTGATGGCGGGCTGTCCGGAGCGACGGTGGTTCGGCTAGTGCGTGGGCGGGAGGTCCTGTACTACAAGCAGGGCGCGATCGTCGACGACGAGGCGGATCGGCTCGAGTGGTTGTCCGCGACCGGGTTCCCTTGCCCGCGGGTTGTTGACCGAGGCAACGGTTGGATGGTGAGTACGGAGGTCGGTCTGCTCGGTATGGGGGACCGGTACGTCGACCTTGCGCTGATGTACAAGAGCCTCGCGCACGGGCGGAATCCGCAGTACGGGCTGGTGTCTGCGGCGCGGGCGTTCGTGCAGGGGTACGGCGGGGAGACGGACGACCCGCGGATCTCGTATTACATCGGTCTCGACGACTCCGAGAGTTTTTGGGAGCGGGTTTAGCGGGTGCCGAGCCATTGTTCGGCGCCCCAGGCCTCGTAGCGTTCCAGTTCGGTGAAGCCGAGTTTGTGGGCCAGACGCAGGGACTGGGTGTTCGCGGTTTGGGTGGTGAGGGCGATGGGCTCGGTCGGGAGCGTGTCGATGAACCAGTCGAGGGCCGCGGCGCAGGCTTCGGCGGCGTACCCGTGGCCCCAGGAGCTGGGGAGGAACAGGTAGCCGAGCTCGTACCGGCCGGCCTCAGGGCGGCGGTAGTCGGAGCGGTCAGGATCGCGGGGGTCGAGGGTGACGGTGCCGATCATCGCGCCGTCGAGGTCGACGACGAAGAGGCCGGCCCGGCGCGGGGGTTCCGCGGGCAGGGCCTGTTCGACCTCGTCGCGGGAGCGGGAGCCGCCGACGTACGTGCCGACTTCCGGTGACGACATGAGGTCGATGATCGCCGTACGGTCGCGGGCCTCGGGTTCGCGGAGTACGAGGCGCTCGGTCGCGATCGGGGCAGGCGGCCAGGCGACTCGCAGCTCGGTCATGCCGCGCAACCTATCCCACCCGACGGCCCAGCCGGCCGCGCCGCAAACCCACGAGTCGCCCATCCGGTCGGGCCGCCAACCCATGCGTCGGGCCAGGTCAGCCGGGCCGCAGGGGCCGGGCGTGGGTGGTCAGCGTTCGAGGTCGTCCATGAACTTGCGGACGTCCTGGGCGCAGCGGCAGGCGGCGGCGATCTTCGCGGCCCACTGCAGGGCTTTCGCGCGGGTCGGTACGTCGAGGATCATGCCGCCGCCGATGAGTTCCTTGCTCTCCGGGTACGGGCCGTCGGTGACGATGCCGTCGACGGAGACCACCGCCGGGTCCGCGTCACCGTCGGCGTAGCTCAGCCCACCGCCGAACACGTACACGCCGGCGTCCTTCGTCTCCTGCATCACCGCGTGCGCGGCCTTGCCGACGTCCGGGATCTCCTCCTCCGGAATGTGATCCATCGAGCCGTTCTCGAACGAGATCAGGTACATCGCCATGCCAACGCTCCTTGTCCGGGCGCCCATCACCGGCCGCCGCTCACCCCTACTACGAACACCGGACCCGCGATCCGACAGGGCCGCCGACACCACTTTCGATCTAGCTTCTCGACAAGGGTTGATGCGAGTCAACGAGGCCGGCGGCGTGGTTGACTGCGGAGATGGACGTTCACCCCGTCGACCGGGAGCGATGGAGCGATCTGCTCGAGCTGTTCGGGCCCAGCGGCGGGACGCGCGGCTGCTGGTGCATGGCGCGGCGCCTACCGTCCCGCGAGGTCGCCGCGAACGGGAGCGAAGAGAACCGGGCAGCCCTCGAAGGGTTCGTCCAGGCCGGCGTACCGGTCGGGATGATCGGGTACCTCGACACGCGGCCGGCCGCCTGGTGCGCGGTGGCCCCGAGGACGGAGTACGCCGCGATCGTGAACTCGCGGACCCTGCCGATCGACGAGCCCGAGGACGAGACGATCTGGGCCGTCAACTGCCTCTTCGTGAAGGCCGGCTACCGCGGGCGCGGTCTGACGCTGCCGATGGTGCAGGCGGCCGTCGAGTACGCGCGCAGTTCGGGTGCCCGTCTCGTCGAGGCCTATCCCGTGAAGACGATGCCCGGTGATCCGGGCCGCGGCGTACTCAGCACGTTCCTCGACGCGGGCTTCACGCCGTACGCCGCAAACCGAACCTCGGCAAAACGCAATGTGGTGGTCCGACTCTCTTTAACATGAGCCGGGTGAGGGGACTGCAGATCTTGCTCCGGGTGAGTGCGGGCGCTTGTCTGATCGCGGCGATCGGGCTGGCGGTGTCCGGTGATGTGCGGGGTGCCGTCGCGCCGGCGTGTGCCGCGGTGCTCGGGGGCAGCATCGTTTACTGGCAGGCGAAGTACCCGCCCGAGCTGAAACCGTGGAGCCGGACGCGGATCGTCGTGTCCGCGATCGTCGGCGGTGCGGGGACGCTGGCGGTGTTGGGGATGCTGGGTTGGGTCGCGCTCGTCGTCCCGGACTGGCTGACGCGGTTGGTCGCGGTGGGCGGGATGGTGTTCGTCGTGGTGCTCGTGACCTGGGTGGTGCGGACCGTGTGGCGGATGAACCAGCAGGCCGCGGGGTGACACCGGGGATGGGGGAGGATCGACGGTATGGATGGGGTGGATGGGGCGTTGCTGCGGTTGGCTGATGTGCTGACCGGGGTTGAGGCGGATCTTGGCGACTACTGCATGTACTGCTACAGCGAGGAAGAGGCCGCGCTGCTGGCCGGGTCCGTGGGAGCGATTCCTGAGGAGCTGCTCGCGAGTGTGGCTCGTGAGGTGCCGGATCATTGGGGTGACTTCGCGAACCTCTACCGCAAGCTGACGCCGCGCCTCCTCGCGCTCCTGGTCCACGACGACCTGCACGTCGACGAGGAGCTTGTCGCGCTGCGGTTGGTCGACGCCGGGTGTTGGACGACGTGGTCCAGGACCGAGCGGGACGCCGTACTCGGGGTCTGTCGGGAGTGGTGGTCCGCGACGCTGTCGTCGTACCCGGCGAAGCCTGAGGCGCGGGTCGTTCTCAGCTTCCTCGCGACGACCCCGATCCCGCTGACCGAGTGGTTGTCGATCTGGAACACCCGCCCCGACGGGCCGGCCGATCGTCATGCGCAGGACCTGTTCAGCTGGTGGTGGTCCGACCTCGCCGGCAACCAGGTGACGGTCGGCTTCTGGGACACCATCGACATCACCCCGACCCTCAAACCCTGGATCCTCGAAGACGCCCGCCCGCGCATCACCAAAGACCCCGACCTCGCCCACCTCCTGAAAACCCTTTGAGGTCAGACCTCCCAGCTCCAGTTCTCGCCGTCCACCGTGAAGATCCAATCCCGCCCCGGTACGCCGTTGAGCAGGTAATCCACCGCCGGAACCGCGATCGGTGGATACGGCATCCGCTCCAGCGCCCGTACGGCGTCCTGCGCAGCGAACCAGCGCGCGTCGGTCACCGAACCGTCCGGATCATCGATCGCGAACGCGGGGTCCTGCACGTCGACCACGTAGTTCCAGGACCGCGACGTCACGCGTCCGTCAACCAGAACCTGAGTGGTCCACACGAGCTCGAGCTCATCCGCCGAAGCCCGCAACCCCGACTCCTCGAGCAACTCCCGCACACCACCGACCGCCGGCGTCTCCCCGTCCTCGACGGCCCCACTCGGAGGATTCCAGTACGGCGCGTCCCAGGTGTCGTACTGCTCCCGCACCAACGCGATCATCCCACCGTGCCGCGCAATCACTCCCGCATACCGCTGCATCCACGCACCCTAGGCGGGGAGATGGCGCAGAACTTCGTCGTGAGGCCAGGTTCGGGTGAGGACTTCGGTGAGGGCGGGGTCGGGCGAAGCGGTGATGTACGGCGTCTCGTCGGGGCTGCGGACCGTCGCAGTCGCCTGTGTGGGGAAGAGGCCCCACGGTTCGATCGTGTTGGCGAGGATGCCGTCTAGGTGGAGGTCGGCGTACTCCGGCTCCCACCACACCGCGAACGCACGCTGCAGGTCATCGGGACGCACCGCGAGCCACACCCCGAACATCACCTGGTAACCACCGTCGAGCCGAACCGGGAGCAGCGCGCGGACGAACGGCCCGGCGCCGGGGACCTGCATCATCACCGACTCGCGCGGCGTCTGGTGACTCAGCCAGACGCCGGGGGTCAGTTCGCGTTCCGGGAGGTCGAGCACCGGCGTCGGCAGCGTGAAGCGGACGTGGCGGTCATGGACATCCAGTGAGCGGCCGCAGGTGGGGCAATCGGACATGGGTCGAGTATGACGAGCTGGTTCCGGAAGGGGAGTGTCCGGAATGGGGTTTAGCGTGGCGGCATGACTGAGAGCGAGTGGGTATCTCCGTGGTGGGAGCCGCCGCTGGCGGGGGACGAGGCCGGCCATCTGGTCGGTGCCCTGGACCGGTTGCGTACGACGTTCCGCTACAAGGTGGACGAACTCGACGCGGAGGGTTTGAACACCCGGATCGGGGCCTCGTCGATCACGCTGGGCGGACTGATGAAGCACCTCGCGGCGAACGAGGACTACATGTTCACCGTGAAGTTCCGTGGGCTGCCGCTCGACGGGCCGTGGCTGGAGAACGGCTGGCGCGACGACAACGACTGGGAGTTCAACTCCGCCGCCGAGAACACCCCCGAGGAGCTTTATGCCCTCTGGGACGGCGCGGTCGAGCGATCCCGTAAGACGCTGGCCGGGGCGATCGCCGACGGTGGGCTCGGGCAGCCGGCCGACATCAGCTGGCCGAACGGGCAGCACGCGAGCCTGCGTCGTCTGGTGTGCGACCTGATCGAGGAGTACGGCCGCCACACCGGCCACGCCGACCTCATCCGCGAAGCCGTCGACGGTCGCGTCGGCGAAGACCCGCCCCGCGACTGGAAACCCGTCGGCGCGAAGCAGCACTGAACCGCGAAGCAGCGCTGAACCGCGAAGCAGCGCTGAACCGCGAAGCAGCGCTGACCTGAGAGGAAGCGCTGAGCCCGGACCGCCAGCACTACACAATCACCGTTTCCGGCCGTGCCTCACGCTCAGCGTCGGCCGTTCGCGGCGATTGTGGAGTGCTGGCGGTCCGCCTCACCTACTTGATCCGCTGCAGCGTCCCGTCCTGGGAGATCGCGATGACCGTGGTGACCCCATCGACCTTCAGCGTCAGCAGCGTGCGGGAGCCCTGCTCGGTGGTCGTGTAGCTGACGGCCGCGTTCGCGCGGGTCGGGGCGATCACGGACAAGATGCTCGCGCTCCGGCCCGACCGGTTGAACTGCACCACCGGCGCCGGGAGCTTCTTGTCGATGGTCAGGTAGTGCCACCCCTGGATCGGGTCCTGCTCGCCGGTCGCGGTCTCGATCGGCGTGGTCTCCTGCTGGAACGGGATCTGCAGCAGCGTCGTCTTCACCCGATCGCCAGGCTTCTGCGCCACCACCCGGTCGTTGCCGGTAACAACGACCTTCTGATCGGCCGGCAGGTGCCACAGCGTCGAGTAGTTCTGCTCCGTCGCCGACGTACCGCGGTCCAGCACCACCATCAGATCGGGATCCTTCAGCACGAGCACGTCCCGGGTCCGGTCGATGTCGGCCCCGAGCTTGTCCTTCAACTCGTAGTACTCCGACGTGTCGCGGACCGACGACCGCACCAGCTTCGTGTCCGGGTGGTCGGTCGCGGTCGACTGCACGGTCATCTCGTTGTGCGAGAACTGGCTCTTCGCCCAGCTCCGCCAGTCGTCCCACTTGTACCCGGAGTGCCCGCCGTCGATCAGGATGTCCCGCCCGTGCGACGTGTACGTGATCGACGTGTGGTCCTCGTGCCCGTGCAACTTCCGCGACGGCCCGAACCGGATGCTGTACGTCGACTCCTGCGTGAACGCCCGCTCCTCGCCCCACCCGGTCCGCCCGAAGATGTACCCGGCGTCGAAGATCCCGACCCGCTGCGTCGGCCGGATCCCCTGCTTGCCGAGCGTCCCGGCGTACTCGAGGACCGTGCCCGGGACCGGAACGGTGCGGACGACCTCGGAGTCGCCGATCTGCGGCAGGTTCCCGAGGGAGTTGGTGGCGAGCGCGAGCCACTTCGCGAGCTCGCGCCGGCGCGCCATGATCGTCGTACCGGGGTCGACGCCGCACTTCTGCAGTACGTCGGCCGCGCGCCCCCAGAGCGCGTAGTTGAACTGCGCGTACGCCGTCGACTGTTCGTTGGTCGAACCCTGGGTGTCGATCGAGGTCTTGATCGCACCGGTCAGCCGATCGACCGCGACCTTCTTCAGATCGTCGCGCATCAGCGTGCACCCGATGCCGAACAGCGCGAGGCTCTCGTCGGTGCCGTGGTTCCAGTCACCGCTCCAGTTCTTCTGCAGGAACCAGGCGTGGTCCAGCAGCGCCTTGTCCAGCCAGGCGTACGTCAGCGGCAGTTGCCCGGTGTGCAGCCCCGACAGCACCGCCTGCCGCAGACAGATCAGCACGTTGGTCCGGTGCATCGTCGACTCGTAAGCGCCGACGTCGGACTTCCACGAGTACGGGTTGTCGTTCACCCAGTCGTGTGCGATCGCGCTGACCCGTTGCAGGGCCTGCTTGTCGCCCTTCGCCGCGGCGTTGATTCCTTGCCCGAGCCAACGTAGCGAGTGCAGCCACATGTACCAGCTCGGGTTCTTGTCCGGGTTCACCCGCCAGTTGATGTTGCCCTTGCCGTCCCCGATCTTGGTCGGCGGCGTCGTACCCCAGGTGTAGGTGTCCCGGTACAGGTTGGCCACGGGGTTCGCCCGGTCGATCCCGCTGTACGCCGGGCAGGTGTAGCTGTTCTTCCGGGCGGGCGTCGGCGGCGCGGTCGGCGGTTCGGGGGTGTGGCTGAGCGTCGGATCCGGGGCCGCTTCGGGCTCGGACCCGCCCCACGGGACCACCAGTGCGACGGCCATCGCGGCGATACTCACGAGCAGGGCGATCGTGAGGCGTAGCGTCGTCGTGGTCGTGCGCAGATGTCTCGCGGGCATCGTGGGTCCTCCCCGCATGCTCCCGGGCATGCCTGATCTGGCCTAGACCTGAATTCGGGTCGGGCGATCCCCGGGATTTGGGTCAGGTGGGTTGTGCTGAGTTGCTGTCGTACGTCGGGCAGCGCCGCGGATCGGCGAAGGTTGCGGCCGGCATCGAATGCCGCCGGTCAGACCCCCGTCCAGTACTCCGCCGTCGGTCCCCCCGAGGTCAGAACGGTTCCTCTGCCCTATAGATGTGCGGAACCACCGAAAAAGTTGCTCGGATCGGAAACTTCGCTTCCGTTGCCCTTAAAGGCAACGTCAACCGTGCCGGATCGCCTGCAGGATCAGGGCGTTCCGGGCATCCTGCCCGGCAGGCACCGTGGTGTGGCGTCCGTCCCGGAGGTCGGTGTGCAGCCGCTCGGGATGCGCCGCGAGGAACTCGGCCCACGGGACGATCCGCAGGTTCGGATGCGCCGCTCGCGCCTGTGCCAGTTGGAGATTGATCCACTCGCTGTTGCGCTGATCGGCGACCTGTACGGCGGCAGGCTCGTCCGTGCGCGACACCTGCACGTCCACCCAGAACACGGTCCGCCGCGGGCCGGCGATCCCGAGCGCACGCTCGACCTGGGCGGCGAACGCGGACGGATCGAAGATGTCGTTGGACCCCACCGCCATCACGATCCGGCGCGGAAGCCCATAAGTGCGAGCCCAGGCGGCCATCTCGTCGACCGCGGAGGCGGTTGGCTGACCGGCCCAGCTGTACTCCGCGAACGACGTACCGAGCTGTTGTCCGAGGAGTCGTCCGAGCGCGCCACCGTCCTGTACGGCGATGCTGTCGCCGAAGAGGACGACTCCGTTGGTCGCGACGACGTTGCGGACCTGAGCGGCGCTGGAGATCACGCGGTTGTTCGCCTGCCAGGAACCGAGTGTGCCCGAGCCATAGCTTCCTGTGCTGGTATTCGACGTCGTGGCCTTCGCGTGTGCCGTCGGGGCCTCGAAGTGCAGCAGTGCAAGGAGGACCGCGGTCAGGACCACGATGATCGCGGCCGAGGTCGACCAGCCCCGGATGATCGTGCGCGACATGGCTCGCCTTCCCGCGGAAACGGAGTACCCGATCTGTTCACGCGGAAGTCGGCGTACAGGTTGCCATCAACGGCCGGTGCGGAGGGCCTCGGCGATCAGTTCGTTGCGGGCGCTGCGGCCGAGCGGCTCGCTGGTGTGGACGCCGTCGCGGAGGTACTGCGCCGGCCGGTGCGGCTGGGTCTGCAGGAATCCGGCCCAGTCGATGATCTTCAGGTTCGGGTGCCGGGCGGCGGCCTCGGCGAGTTGCTGATTGATCCACGTGCTGTTGGTGAGATCCGCGTCCCGTACGGCGGGCGACACCTTGGTGCGGCTCGCGTGCACGTTCACCCAGTACACCGTCCGGTCCGGTCCGGCGATCCGCAGTGCGCGTTCGACCTGCGCTGCGAACGCCGGCGGGTCGAAGATGTCGTTCGTACCGACGGCCATCACGATCCGCTGCGGCAGACCGTAGTCACGTGACCACTCTTCGAGCGCGTCAACTGCCGCGGACGCGGGCTGACCGGACCAGTCATGGAAGGCGATCGAGTCGCCGGTGCGGTCAGTGAGCAGACGTTCGAGCGCGGCACTGTCCTGTACGGCGATGCTGTCGCCGAACATGAAGACGCCGTCGAACGCCAGGACCTCGCGGATCTGATCCTCGGGCGAGATCCGGCGAACGAGGTTCTGCCACGGGCCGAGCGAGCCGGACCCGTACAGCCCGGGGCCTTTCGTCGGTGTGCTGTACGCGCCGGTGCCGTCGGCGGTCGTGTCGGCGTTCTTTGTCCGCGGCTCCAGGACGACGAACAGGCCGCCGAGAATCGCCAGCACCACCAGCGTGACGAGGATCGCGGCCAGCGAACCGAAGAACCCACGCGGCCCTCGAGCATCGTTGCCCGAGTGTCTCCGAACTTGTTGCAACATCCCGACGCCCCCCGGCCTCAGTCGTCGTCTGCCTACATACACATGACGCGGTGACCCCCGAATCCCGCTGCATGCCCCCATCGGCCCCCGTGCTCCAGACGCCAACCTCAAGCGTTTGGTTGTCACGCTTTTGTCAGTGCTTCAGCGTGTACCCCGTGCTCGTCAGGTGCGCGCGGAGATCCTTGACCTCGTCCCGTCGCACACCCCGGCGCCGCCGCGGTTCCCCCTCCGCGGCAGCCTGCTTCTTCCTCCGCCACCACCACTGCATTCGTCCAGCATCTCCGAAGACTCAAGGAACCGGTAGGTTTTCGGTCTTGCCGGAAAGTGCAAGAGATCCTGAACCGACGAGTCCGCAGTACCGGCGGGGCAGGTACTGCGGACTCGGGCAGGACTCACGTGGGACTCAGCCAGGACTCATGTGGGACTCAGGCCGGACTCAGATAGGGCTCAGCCGGCGCGCTCCGCTTCGCTGCGTTCGACGCAGAACTCGTTGCCTTCCAGGTCCTTCATTGTGACCCAGCCGCGCCCGTCGGGCACCCGGTGGTCCTCGTGGACGGTGCCGCCGAGGGACAGGATCCGCTCGACCTCGGCGTCCCGCGTGCGCTCGGTCGGGCCCCAGTCCAGGTGCACCCGGTTCTTCACCGATTTGCCCTCCGGGACCTTGATGAACAACAGTCCGGGAACCGGCGCAGGTGCCACCACGAGGACCTCGTCGTCGCCCGGAACGTCCCCGTCGGCGACCGGCCAGCCGGTCACGGTACTCCAGAACTTCGCCAGCGTGTAGGGGTCTGAGGCATCGATGGTGATGTGTCGAAGATTCATGCCGAGACCTTAACCGCGCGGCCGGATCCAGGGGGTCGCGGACTGTCGGCGGGCGGGTCTACTGTGCGCCATGAGGGCTGGTTCAAGGGGGCCGGCCAGGTTTGGGGGAAGGAAGATTCGATGGCATCCCGGCTCAATCCGTACATCCAGTTCAACGGCGACGCCCGTGCTGCGATGGAGTTCTACCAAGGGGTCTTCGGGGGCGAGGTGGCGTCCAACACCTTCAAGGAGTTCGGCGCCAGTCACGGTCCGGAGGACGACAACCTGCTGATGCACAGTCAGCTCGAGACGCCGAGCGGCTTCACGCTGATGGCCGCCGACACGCCGCAGGGCATGCCGTACAACCCGGGTGAGAACATCGCGATCAGCCTCAGCGGCGACGGCGACGAACTGCGTGGGTACTACGAGAAGCTGTCCGCCGACGGCGGCAAGGTGACGGTCCCGCTCGAGAAGCAGGCGTGGGGCGACGAGTTCGGCATGGTGACTGACCGGTTCGGGATCAACTGGATGGTCAACATCGCCGGAAGCTGACGCGAACGGGCCTTCCCCCGGGGAAAATCGGTACCCCTGGGGAAGGCCCGCGCGGCATGCTTGACCGGTATGGCACTCAATGACGTGTTGTACGACCCCATCCGGCACAACAACTGGGCGACGGGGAGTCTGATCGACTTCTGCCGCGCCCAGAACCTCACGGCCGACCAGCTGGAGATCACCGGCGTCGGCACGTACGGCGGAATTCTCGCGACCCTCGATCACATCGTGCGCTGCGACGGCAGCTACCTGCGGCGGATCGTCGACCGGCCCCTCGAGTACGTCGACGCCGAGCCGGCCACCGACCTCGAGACGCTCGGCCGGTGGAACGCCGAGGCCGGCGCGCTGTGGGAGGTCTTCCTCACCGAACCGATCGACGTCGAACGCGTGATCATCGTCGACGACAACACCCGCGGTACCCGCGTCGGCATCTTCATCGCCCAGGCGATCAACCACGCCAACCACCACCGCGAGCAGGTCTGCGCCATCCTCACCGGCCTCGGCATCGAGCCGCCCGACATCCAGGCCTGGGAGTACGCGTGGGAGACCGAACGCATCTGGGACCTCCCCGCCGCGGACGAGACCCCCGCCTGACCCGGCCTTCACGCGGGGCTTGGGACAGGTAATGGTGGCGTGGGACCTGAAATAACCTGTCTCCACCCACTACAACCTGTCCCGGATCCCGGCTACTGACCGACCGCGGCCGTCATCAGGCCCACCTCGTACGAGCCGCCGAGCTGGTTCAGGGTGACGGCGAGACGGTTGGTGGCGTTGATCATCGCGATCAGCGTCACCAGTGCGATCAGCTGATCCTCGTCGTAGTACTTCGCGGCCCGCGCCCACGTCTCGTCCGAGACGCCCTCGGACGCGTCGGCGAGCCGGGTCGCCTCCTCGGTCAGCGCGAGCGCCGCCTGCTCCTCCTCGGTGAAGACCGTCGAGTGCCGCCAGCCCGCGACCAGGTTCAGCCGGGTGGCCGTCTCGCCTGCGGCCGCCGCTTCCTTCGCGTGGATGTCGATGCAGTTGCCGCAGCCGTTGATCTGGCTGGCGCGCAGCATCACCAGGTTCTGCGTGCTGTGCGAGAGGCCGGTCTGCTGCAGCAGACCGTGGACGGCGAACAGGCGCTTCGCCAGCTTGGTGCCGAGCTCGTTCTGCATGATGTCGATACGGGGTTCCATCGTCGTCGTCCTCACTCATGGGATCTACTGGACGAACACGAGATGCCGCGGCCCGCGCCGCCGTGACGATCCTGGGACGTGACGAGCGCCATACCGGCCGAACTGTCACAGCAGCCGGCCGGGCGGCATCTGGTGGGTGACACACGCGCGCACAAGGAGCCAGCCATGACCGGTACGGACCGAGCCACCGAGGCTTTCGTTGCCCACCGCAACCTCCTGTTCACCGTCGCCTACGAACTGCTCGGCTCCGCCGCCGACGCCGAGGACGTCCTCCAGGAGACCTGGCTGCGCTGGGTGAAGGTGGATCTCGACATGGTCCAGGACCAGCGCGCGTACCTCGTCCGCATCGCCAGCCGGCAGGCCCTCCAGCGCCTCCGCACCCTCGGCCGCCGCAAGGAGTCGTACGTCGGCCCGTGGCTCCCCGAACCGCTGCTCACCGCGCCCGACGTCGCCGAGGACGTCGAACTGGCCGACAGCGTCTCGATGGCGATGCTGCTCGTGCTCGAAACCCTCAAACCGACCGAGCGCGCGGTCTTCGTCCTCCGCGAGGTCTTCGGCCTCGACTACGACGAGATCGCCGAGGCGGTCGACAAGAAACCCGACGCCGTCCGCCAGATCGCCCACCGGGCCCGTTCCCACGTCGCTGCCCGGCGCCCGCGCGGGGTCGTCTCCGCCGACGAGACCCGGGACGCCCTCGAAGCCTTCCAACGAGCCGTCAACACCGGCAACATCCAGGGCCTGGTCGACATCCTCGCCCCGGACGTCGTCTTCCTCGGCGACGGCGGCGGCGTGGTCCAAGCCCTCCCACGCCCGGTCTTCGGCGCCGAAAAGGTGGCCCGCATCCTCGCCCTGGCAGTGGACCGCCTGGCCGAAGGCAACCTCGAGATCACCCACATCAACGGCCAGCCCGCGATGCTCCTCCGCTTCACCGACGAGGTCGACACCGTCACCGTCCTCCACGTCAACAACGGCCTCATCGCCGGCCTCTACGCCGTCCGCAACCCCACCAAACTCACCCACCTCACCGAAGAGATCACCCTCACCCGCTGACCCCGCCCGAAGCCAACGACTCCAAGCCGGAAGCTTCCAGGAGTGATGCGTCGGCGCGTATGTTCGAAGCGTGGCGTTGAGGTCATTGCCGCAGCGTGTCGTTCGGGTCGTCGGCGAAAGCCCGGTCTCCGAACGGGTGGCCCACGCCCAGGAGCTGGTGTACGGGCCGTTGATCGAATGGGCACGACGTACTCCGCTGCACACGGACGTGCTCGGTCATTCGTTGCACCCGTCGCTGACCGACGTGACCGCCGGGTGCTGGCTCGCCACGTCCGTTCTCGACGTCGCCGGCGGCTCCGAGTCGCGCCGCGGGGCGACGATCCTGACCGGGTTCGGCCTGCTGGCGTCTCTGCCGACCGCTCTCGCAGGCGCCGGCGACTGGGCCGAACTGTCCGGCGCCGAACGCAGGATCGGCGCAGTCCACGCGCTCGGCATGGACACCGCAACGTTCCTCTTCGCAGGGTCCGTCGTCGCGCGGCTCCGCGGCAGGCAGTCCCTCGCCACGAAGCTCGCCGTGGCCGGCAACCTGGTTGTCGCGGGCGCAGGCTTCCTCGGCGGGCACCTTGCTCTACACCGCGGAACCGCCCGGCGAACCCCGATGAGCGATTAGCCAGATCCCCCGGCCACGGACTTCGCAGCTAACTGCTGAGCTATTTCAGGAGTGGGGCTGACTCGGGGACGGGGGTGAGGGGGGTGCCGGTGGTTAGCCAGTGGCGGAGGTTGTTGGCTACCAGGTTGGCCATGGCGGTGCGGGTGGGTTGGGTGGCGGAGCCTACGTGGGGGAGGAGGACGGCGTTGGGGAGGGTGAGGAGGTCGGGGTGGACCTTGGGTTCGTGTTCGAAGACGTCGAGGCCGGCGGACAGGATGGTGTTGGTGCGGAGGGCGTCGACGAGGGCTTGTTCGTCGACGACGGTGCCGCGGGCGACGTTGATCAGGATGCCGTCGGGGCCGAGAGCCTTGAGGACGTCGGCGTCGACGAGGTGGCGGGTGCTGTCGCCGCCGGGGATCACGATCATCAGCGTGTCGACGGCGGCGGCCATCTCGAGCAGTGACGGGTAGTACTCGTACTCGACGTCCTTCGGGCTTCTGTTGTGGTAGGCAACGGTGATACCGAAAGGCTTGACCCGGTCGGCGATCGCGTGGCCGATCCGGCCGAGGCCGAGGATGCCCATCCGGCGCCCGTGCATCGTTGCGCGGGTCAACGGGTACGGCGTCCCGTCGGCCCACTCGCCGTCGCGGAGGTACCGCTCCGCGCGGGACAGTTCGCGGACCGTCATCAGCAGCAGCCCGAGCGCGGTGTCGGCGACCTCGTCGTCCAGGACGCCCGGCGTGTTCGTGACGACGACGCCACGCTCGGCCGCGGCGGTCGCGTCGATGCGGTCGTACCCGACGCCGAAGCTCGCCACCAGCCGGACGGCGGGCAGCCGGTCCAGGAACGGGCCGTCGATGGCGGTGCCGCCGGTGGCGACGGCAACGATCTCGTCGCGGCGGGCCGCGAGCACGGCGTCCGGGTCACGCTCCTCCCAGAGCCGGATCAGCTCGCAGTGACCGTCCAACCCGGCGGCGACGGCTTCGTTCATCGGTCCTGGCATCAGCACGACTGGTAGTCCCATGCGTTCATCCTCATCGACCGTCGCGGGCCGGACCAGGAACTTGACCAGCATTTCTCAGGCCCTGGACAGGAACTCTGCCGACCCGGCGAAGTTCACCGCGGCTTTCCCGCCGGAACCTGTTGCCTCCGCGGCCGGAACGGCGACGATCAGAACAGGAGGCCACCATGATCATCGACTGCGCTTACTACCGGGACGGACGCCGCCAGCACGTCGAGGCGATGTCCGTCGCCGATGCCGCCGCGAGCTGCCGGGCGGGCGGGTTCGTCTGGTTGGGGATGTACGAGCCCAGCGCCGAGGAGCTCGCCGAGGTCCGGGAGAGTTTCGGTCTGCACGAGCTGGCCGTCGAGGACGCGCAAACGTTCCACCTCCGCCCGAAGGTCGAGCCCTACGAGGGCGACGTCCGGCTGGTCATCCTGCGCACCGCGCGGTACGACGACGAGCGTGAGGAGGTGGACTTCGGGGAAGTCAGCGTGTTCGTCGGGCAGGCGTTCGTGATCACCGTCCGTCAGGGGGTGGCCAGCGATCTGCACGGTGCCCGGCTCCGGCTCGAGCAGCGCCCCGAACTGCTCGAGTGCGGGACCAGTTCGGTGCTGTGGGCGATCCTCGACCAGGTGGTGGACGGGTACACCCCGGTCGTCGCCGAATTGGAGCGCGATATCGAGGAGGTCGAGCGGACGGTGTTCGCCGGCACCGTCGCCCCGACCGAGCGGATCTACTTCCTGCGCCGCGAGGTGACCGATTTCTATCGCGCGGTCCACCCGCTGATCGCCGTACTCGCGACGCTGGAGCGTGATGCCCGGGACACCTCGCTGCTGCCGTACTTCCGGGACGTGCACGACCACCTGGTCCTGGTGAACGAAGAGGTCGCTGCGCAGCGTGACCTGCTGGCCACGGTGCTAGAGGCGAACATGGCGGTGATCGGTGTCGAGCAGACGAAGGTCAGCGTGCGGCAGAACGCGACGATCGAGCAGTTGACCGTCCTCGCCACGGTGTTCCTGCCGTTGACCTTCGTCACCGGCTTCTTCGGGCAGAACTTCGCCTGGCTGGTCGATCGCCTGGGCTCCGCGTGGGACTTCTTCGTTCTCGGTATCGGCGGACTCGTCGTACCGGCTGTCCTGCTGCTCCTCTGGGTCCGTCGCCAGCGAGCCGCCAGACGGCAAGTCGCCTGAGGTAGCGGCCAGCCCCCGTCCGCTACCCAACCGATGCTGGAGACATGACGAACACAGCAACTCTGCACGCGTACTTCGCCTACCGGGACGCGGTCGCCGCGCTCCGCTGGCTGGAGAAGGCCTTCGGCTTCGAGACGACCATGGAGGTCCCCGACGGCAACGGCGGCATCATGCACGCCGAGATGCGGTACGACGGGGTCTCGTTCACCCTGTTCACCGACCAGGAGGGCTACGACCGCCCGGCCCGCAAGGGCGAGACCGTCGGACACGGGATGTACATCGTCCTCGACACCCAGGAAGCGATCGACGCGATGTACGAGCAGGCGATCGCGGCCGGCGCCGAGCCGGTCTGGGCGCCGGAACTCTCCAAGTGGGGCAACTACCGCTGCCGCGTCGCGGACCCCGAGGGCTACGAATGGACCTTCGGTACCCATCGCCCGGGCCTCCCCGCGGACTGGTAGTACAGTCCGACCCGTGGCCCTTGGACCCATCGCTCCGGCGGACGGCCGGGAGATCGAGAACCTCATCCTCCGGTACGCCGAACTCGTCGACGACGGTGATTTCGCCGGCGTGGGCGAGCTCCTGGCCGATGCGACGTACTGCGGAAGTGGTGCCCCGCTCGTCGGGCGCGCGGAGATCGAGCAGTGGTTCCGGGACACGCTGATCGTCTACCCGGACGGTACACCGCGGACGCAGCACGTGACGACCAACATCGCGATCGAGTGGGACGACTCCAGCTCCGACGAGGCGTTCGCGCGGTCGTACGTGACGGTCCTGCAGGCGGTGCCGGACGACGTACCGGAGCTGATCGCGGCCGGTCGCTACCGGGACCGCTTCGTCCGGCGGGACGGTTCGTGGCACTGGGCGGAGCGGGTCGTCAACATCCGCCTGGTCGGCGACATCAGCAAGCACCTCCGGTCCGCGACCGACTAGACCATCACGGATGGAACCCCGCCTGATCGTCGTCCGCGGCAACTCCGGCTCCGGCAAGAGCTCGATCGTGGAAGGAATCCGCGCCGCGTACGGGCACGGCATCGCCTACATCGAGCAGGACTACGTACGCCGGATCATCTTCCAGGAGCTGGACGATCCGCGCGGCGCCAACATCGAGGCGATCGGCCAGCTCGCCAGGCATGCGCTCGACCGCGGCTTCCACACCGTGGTCGAGGGCATCCTGCCGACGATCCGGTACGGCGCGATGCTGGCCGAGCTCGCCCGTGACCACGCGGACCACTTCTTCTACTACTTGGACATCCCGTTCGACGAGACGGTCCGCCGGCACGCGACGCGCGACAAGGCGAACGCCTTCACCGCCACGGACATGGCCGACTGGTACCGGCCGAAGGACCTGCTGGAACAGCCACGCGAAACGGTCATCGACGAATCGAGCACGCTCGACGCCACCGTCCAGCAGATCCTCACGGCAACCGGACTACGACTTCCAGCCGCCGAGGTTCAGGTCGGCGACGACGATCGGCTGGCCGGTCGCGAGTGACTGGTTGGCGGCGATCCCGACCGCGACCGCGCGGACGCCGTCGTTGACGTCGGCGGCGCGGCCCAGCGGATCGTTGCCCGGACCAACGAACAGGTCCTGGTAGATCAGTCGGTCGCCACCACCGTGACCGCCCTCACCACGGGGGATCTCGACCTCGACCGCGGTGGCCCAGTGCTTCTGCAGCACCAGTCGTTCACCGTTGGCGCGGACGTCGCCGGCGATCACCCGGTCGGACGGGTAGCTCGGGTCGATCTGGTCGTCGACGACCGCGGCCCGCTCGATCACCTCGAGCTCGGCGCGACCCTCGGTGCCGTTGACCGAGACGCGGTACCCCTCCCACGGCGAGTGCGCGTTCAGCGAGTAGCTCAGCCGCGCACCGTTCGCGTACTCCGCGATCACGGACATGTTGTCCTCGATCGTGATCCCCGGGGCGAACACGTCCTGGTCGCGCAGGTACCCGTCGTACTTCTCGCTCTCGTAGTAGAGCTGCCGGTTCGTGTCGTCGGTGCGCAGGTCGAGCAGCCACGGGTCGTTGGAGGAACCATCGATCGTGCCGCGCGCCGGACGCTCGCCGAGGCCGCGGGCGGCCGCGTTCTCGTCGCCGTAGAAGGCGAGTCCACCGGACGCGAACACGCGCGTCGGCGAGGAGGCGATCCACCAGTTCACCAGGTCGAAGTGGTGGGACGCCTTGTGGATCAGCAGGCCGCCGGAGTTCTTCTTCTCGCGGTGCCAGCGGCGGAAGTAGTCCGCGCCGTGCCGGGTGTCCAGCACCCACTGGAACTCGACGCTGGTGACCTGACCGATCTCGCCGTCCTGGATCAGCTGCCGGAGCGCGCTGTTCCGCGGCGAGTAGCGGTAGTTGAACGTGACGACCACGGACTTGCCGGACTCGTTCATCGCGTCGACGATCTGGCGGGTGCCCTCGGCGTCGATCGTCAGCGGCTTCTCGACGATCACGTCGGCGCCGGCGCGCAGCAGCCGCGCCATCACGGTGGCGTGCGTGTAGTCCGGGCTGGTCACCACCACGCGGTCGACGGACTGCTCCTTGACCATCCGCTCCAGGTCGTCGGCGCCGTACTGCGGGAGCTCGGGAGCGCCGAGGTCCACGAGCTTCCGCTGGTGGAAGGCGAGGCGGCCCGGGTTCGGGTCGAGGAGGGCGACGAGCTGGGCGTCGTCGGGGCGCTCGAGAATCGCGCGGACGTAGGACTGCGCCCGCGATCCGGTTCCGGCGACTGCATAACGTCTGGGCACGGCAGACTCCTTCTACTCGTGTAGATCCAGAACGCTAGCAATCGCTTTCCACGGGGTCAACCGTCGTACCATCGCTTCCATGTCCAAGGAGCCGGTGACGCGCAACGACGTGGCGGAGTACGCCGGGGTCAGTACCGCGGTGGTCAGCTACGTGGTGAACGCGGGGCCGCGGAAGGTCGCGCCGGAGACCCGTGAGCGGGTGCTGGAGGCGATCCGCGTGCTCGGGTACCGGCCGAACGCGACCGCGCGGGCGCTCCGGATGGGGACCACGCGGACGTTCGGCGTGATCACGCCGGACGGCGGGAACCCGTTGTTCGCGGAGCTCGCGAAGGCGATCGACAAGGAGGCGGCGGCCCGCGGGTACGTCGTACTGCAGACCAGCGCGGACGGGGATCCGGAGATCGAGCGCGCCAAGATCGGCGAACTGCTCGCGCGGCAGGTCAGCGGGCTGGTCCTGGTCGCGCCGAGTGCGGACCCGTCGGTGGAGGGCGTGCCCGTGATCGCCATCAACCGGTCGCTGGAGGCGGTGAGCTCGGTACGGCCGGCGTACCGCGAGGGCGCCCGGCGCGGCGTCGAGCATCTCGTGTCGCACGGGCATCGCGTGATCGGTCTGGTGATCGGAGGCGCCGGTCACCCCGAACGCGAACTCGGCTGGCGCGACGCGCTCGAAGCCGCCGGTCTGCCGGAGGGCCCGATCGTCCGCACCACGTTCTCCCGCGAAGGCGGCTACCGCGCCGCGCAGACGCTACTCGCCGCCAACCCCACCGCGATCTTCGCAAGCTCCGACCTGCAAGCCATCGGGGTACTGCGAGCACTCCACGAGGCAGGCGTGCGAATCCCCGAGGACGTCGCACTGGCAGCCTTCGATGGCACCCCCGAAGCCGAATACACCTGGCCACCCCTAACCGTCGTCCGCCAGCCCGTCGAAGCCCTCGCCCGAGAAGCAGTCCAACGGCTCATCGCCGGCGAACAGTCCATCGAGGCCCTCACCGTCCCCACCGACCTAATCCTCCGCAAATCCTGCGGCTGTTAGAGCGTCCCCACGTCTTCGAAGATGAGGGCTGTGCGGGTGGCTAGGACTTCGGGGATGGCTTGGAGTTTTTCTAGGACGAGGCGGCGGAGGCCTTCGTTGTCGGCGGCGCGGACGAGGAGGATGGCGTCGAAGTCTCCGCCGACCAGCGCCATGTGTTTGATCTCGGGGATCGCCTGGAGTTGTTTGCGCAGGCTTCGCCAGGAGCTTTGGCGGAGACTGAGCGTGACGTACGCCGACGTTGCCAGGCCGAGCTTCAAGGGGTCCACCGTGACCGTGAAACCGGTGATCACGCCCGTCTGAGTGAGGCGTTCGACCCGGGCGTACGCGTTCGCCCGGGAGATGTGCACCTCGTCGGCCAGGGCGCGGATCGAGAGCCGTCCGTCCCGCCCGAGCGCCTCGATGATCTTCCGGTCGATCTCGTCCAGCGCCGGAGCGACGACAATCTGTCCAGGACCGGCCCGATGGACCATCACCTCGTCGGACATCCGCACGACCTCCTCGCCTGAGACTGCTGCCAAACGTCTCTCAATTCTTCCAGCTATGGAACAACTTGGCCAGGAGGGACGACGATGTGGCTACCGTCCGTCTCCTGCGCAGGAGGGTCCCGTGAGCGAGCGAAGCGAGTTCACCATCAAACACAGTCCACTTCGCGCCTCATCGGCGCCCGGAGCGAAGCGAGGACGTCGATGAGCTCCGTCGAGGAGCAGTTGCTCCCCTCCGCGGAACCCGTCTGTCTGATCGATCAGAACGGCGTACCGCATGACCACCCGTCGTACCGGCTGCCCACCAAGGAAGCCTTGCTCGACGGCTACACACAGTTGATCAAGGGCCGCCGGTTCAACGATCAGGCGAGTGCTCTGGTGCGCCAGGGCCGGCTCGCCGTCTACCCGTCGTCGTTCGGTCAGGAGGCCTGTCAGATCGCGGCCACGATGGTGCTGCGGGACGGCGACTGGCTGTTCCCGACGTACCGCGACTCGGTCTCGATCGTGAGCCGCGGCGTGGACCCGATCGACACGCTGACGCTGCTCCGCGGCGACTGGCACTCGGGCTACGACCCGTACGAGCACAAGGTCGCTCCGCAGTCGACCCCGCTCGCGACCCAGCTCCCGCATGCGGTCGGCGTCGCGCACGCGGCGCGGCTGAAGGGCGAGGACACGGTCGTGATGGCCCTGGTCGGCGACGGCGGCACGAGCGAGGGCGACTTCCATGAGGCGCTGAACTTCGCGGCCGTCTTCCACGCGCCGGTCGTGTTCTTCGTCCAGAACAACGAGTACGCGATCTCCGTCCCGCTCGCCAAGCAGACCGCCGCGCCCTCCCTCGCCCACAAGGGCATCGGGTACGGCGTCCCCGGCGAACGCACCGACGGCAATGACCTCGCCGGTCTGCTCGCGGTCCTCGGGCAAGCGGTCGAGAAGGCCCGCGCCGGCGAGGGACCGCAGCTGATCGAGGCGCACACGTACCGCGTCCAGGCGCACACCAACGCCGACGACGCGACCCGGTACCGCGAGGACGCCGAGGTCGCACCGTGGCTCGACCGCGATCCGATCCGGCGACTCACGACGTACCTCGAGCAGCAGGGCTGGCTGGACGACGACGTACGGCAGCGCGCGGAGGCCGGGGCCGTGGCGGTCGCGGGCCGGCTGCGCGAGGGGCTGATGCCGGAGCCCGAGGTGAACCCGGCGGATCTGTTCGCGTACCTGCACGCGGAGGAGACGCAGCAGTTGCGTGAGCAGGCCGCGTTCCTCCGCGACGAGCTCGCCCGAGAGGAGGCCTGATCGCCGTGACGCACGTGAAGATCTCGATGGCTCAGGCGCTCAACCAGGCGCTCCGGGACGCGATGCGGGCCGACGACTCCGTGGTGATGTTCGGTGAGGACGTCGGCGCGCTCGGCGGCGTCTTCCGGATCACCGACGGGCTGACCGCCGAGTTCGGCGAGAACCGCTGCTTCGACACCCCGCTCGCCGAGGCCGGCATCGTCGGGATGGCGGTCGGGATGGCGATGAACGGGATGCGCCCGGTGGTCGAGATGCAGTTCGACGCGTTCGGGTACCCGGCGTTCGAGCAGGTCGTCTCGCATGTCGCCAAGATGCGCAACCGGACCCGCGGCCGCGTGCAGCTGCCGATGGTGATCCGGATCCCGTACGGCGGTGGCATCGGCGGCGTCGAGCACCACAGCGACTCCTCGGAGAGCTACTACGCGCACACCCCCGGTCTGATCGTGGTGACGCCGGCGACCGTCGCGGACGCGTACGCCTTGTTGCGCAAGGCAATCGAGTACCCCGACCCGGTCGTGTTCATGGAGCCGAAGAAGCTCTACTGGGCGAAGGAAGAGGTCGACCTCACCGAGACGCAGCCGGGGATCGGGACGGCCGTCGTACGGCGGGACGGCGCGGACGCGACGCTGATCGCGTACGGGCCCGCGGTGCCGGTCGCGCTCGAGGCCGCCGAGGTTGCGGCGGCCGAGGGGCGGCAGCTGACTGTCGTGGACGTGCGCTCGGTGGTGCCGTTCGACGACGAGACGGTGTGCGCGGCGGTACGGCGTACCGGGCGGGCTGTGGTGGTCGCGGAGGCGAGCGGGTTCGCGAGTGTGTCGTCGGAGATCGTTGCCCGGGTCACCGAGAAGTGCTTCCACTCGCTGGCCGCGCCGGTGCGGCGGGTGACCGCGTTCGACATCCCGTTCCCGCCGCCGAAGCTGGAGAAGTACCAGCTGCCGAGCGTCGACCGGATCCTCGACGCGGTCGACGACCTGCAGTGGGAGGACTCGTGAACACGTTCCTGCTCCCCGACCTCGGTGAAGGGCTGACCGAGGCAGAGATCGTCCGCTGGCTGGTGAAGGTCGGTGACGTGGTCGACGTCGACACCCCGGTCGCGGAGGTCGAGACGGCGAAGTCGATCGTCGAGCTGCCGTCGCCGTACGCCGGTGTGATCGAGGAGCTGCACGGTGAGCCCGGTACGACGGTCCCGGTCGGCAAGCCGCTGATCACGGTCGCCCAATCGGTGACGCAGCCCGACGGGGCGGCGTACCGCGAGGAGGAGAAGGCCGGGTCGGGCAACGTGCTGGTCGGGTACGGCACCACCGAAACGGGGTCCTCGGGCCGCCGCCGGAAACCGCGTGTGGTTTCCGGAAACAATGTGCCGCCCGGCGAGACGAAGGAAACCCGCAAGGTGCCGTTGGTGATCTCGCCGTTGGTACGTCGGCTCGCGCGCGACGCCGGCGTGGATCTGAGGACGCTCGCCGGCTCCGGTGAGGGCGGGCTGATCGTCCGGCGCGATGTCGAGCAGGCGATCGCGGCCCGCTTCGAGAAGCCCGCGCCGGTCGAAACGCCGGCGCCGGTCGGGACGCCCGCGCCGGTCGATCGTTCTGGGTTGCCCGAGTTGCGGCGTACGCCGATGAGCGGGTTCCGGAAGGCCGTGGTGGCGACGCTGACCCGCAGCCGGGCGGAGATCCCGGAGGCGACCACCTGGGTCGACGTCGACGCCACCGCGCTGATCGAACTCCGCGAATCGTTGCGATCAGCAACGGACCAAGGCCCGGGCCTGCTCGCCCTGATGGCCCGGTTCGTGGTCGCCGGCCTGCAGAAGTACCCGGAACTCAACGGGTACGTCGACACCGCGCGCGAGGAACTCGTCCAGTACGACGGGATCAACCTCGGCCTCGCGGCGCAGACGGACCGCGGTCTCATGGTTCCGGCCGTCGCGGGAGCGCACGCGCTGACCACGCGCGGTCTGGACGCCGAGATCCGCCGGCTGACTACCTCCGCACGCGGCGGCAAGCTGACGCAGCACGAGCTGACGTCGGGGACGTTCACGCTGAACAACTACGGCAGCTTCGGCGTCGACGGCAGCGCGGCGATCATCAACCACCCGCAGGTCGCGATCCTCGGCGTCGGGCGGATCATCGACCGCCCGTGGGTCGTCGACGGTGAGCTCGCGGTCCGCAAACTCACCCAGCTGTCGCTGGTCTTCGACCACCGCGTCTGCGACGGCGGCACGGCGGCAGCCTTCCTTCGCTTCGTCGCCGACGCTTTCGAGAACCCGGTCTCAGCCTTCGCCGATCTTTAGGACAGCTGGCGCGGTCGGAGCCCGACCAGGATCACCCGGAGCCCGGAGGCGAATCGTGCCTCCGGGCCGGCCTGGCCGCCGCGGTTGAGGTAGGCGGCCAGGTGGGTGGCGTCGACGCCCATCCGATCGGCCGATGCGCCGGCCCACCGCGTCTCGTTCATCCCGCTGCGCCGTACCACTGTCAGCCAGGCGGAGTCGGTCACCGCGGAGCCGATCAAGTAGTGGAAGATCGCGGACACCGCCGCGTCCAGATGGGTGCCCTTGAAGCCGGCCCGCGCCAGGATCCCCTCGACCCGGTGGGTCAGCGCGTTGTAGTTCGGCCCGAGTCCGGCGTGCGACGGGAGCAACTGCGCGGCCCACGGGTGCTCCCACAACGCCTGGTACGCCGCCTGGATGACCACCGTGACCTGGTCGCGCCAATCGCCGTGTTCCTCGGGCGGCGCCGGCTCGAGGATCTCGTCGACCGCGAGCTCGAGCAGGTCGTTCTTGTTCGCGATCCGCCAGTACAGCGCAGACGTCGCGGAGACGCCGAGCTCGGTCGCCATCACCCGCATCGAGAACGTGTCGAGGCCGTCGCGGTCCAGCACCCGGATCGCCGCCGTGACCACGTCCTGCCTGCTCAGGCGGCTCTTCGTCGGCTCAGCGTCGTCCCGCAGCCACACCGATCCGAGCACCGTCCGCCGATCCGCTTCTCGCACTGAAACAGTGTGTCAGATCCGGAGACAGTGTTTTACCAACGAAAGTCGGCCGGTCCGGAACCTTCGGTACGACGACGTGGGCGCCCCGTCGCGGAAGTCTGAGAGACATGACGAATCCCCAGGTGAAGCGCGCGACTCTTCTCGGACTCTTCGCGGTCGCGGCGGCGAGTGTCACCAGCACCCCGATGGCCTCGGCGGGCGTGCGTCGCGGACTCGAGCTGAAAGGTGTCGCCTACGACACCGGCGGTGGACCGGCCGAGGAGGACAGCCGGGCGCGCTGGCGGCACAGCACGATGCGCGCCGAGATCCATGCCATCCGGCATCGGCTGCACGCCAACTGGGTCAGCATCTACGGCAGCGACGTACAGCGGTTGATCGAGACGGCGACGGTGGCGCTCGAGGCGGGGCTGACGGTGTCGATCCAGCCGCGGTCGTTCGACGAGCCGCAGGCGGCGGAGCTGGAGAAGCTGCGGGTGGTCGCGGTCGAGGCGGAGCGGTTGCGGCAGCGGTACGACCGGGAGGTGATCCTGGTGGTCGGGTGCGAGTTCATGCTGTTCACGCCGGGGATCGTGCCGGGGGAGACGTTCTTCGAGCGGGCCGAGTACCTGACCAAGGGCGAGTTCGACATGGCCGAGCTGCAGCGGAAGTTCCGCGCGTTCACGGCCCGGACGGTGAAGGTTGCCCGCAGCAATTTCCACGGGCGGATCACGTACGGCGCGGCGTCGGATCTCGAGCAGGTGGACTGGTCGCTGTTCGACATCGTCGGGCTCGACTACTACTCGTACCATGCGCGCCGCGCCGACCACGCGAAGGAGCTGGCGCCGTTCCGCCGGTGGAACAAGCCGATCCTGATCCTGGAGTTCGGGTGCTGCACGTTCACCGGCGCGGCCGAGCTGGGCGGGATGGGGTGGGACATCGTCGACTACAGCGGCGACGTCCCGGTCATCCCGCCGCAGTACGTGCGCGACGAGCTGGAGCAGGCGGACCACCTGGAGAACATGCTGGAGGTCTTCACCGCGGAAGGCTTCCTCGGCGCGTCGCCGTACACCTTCATCTCATCCGACGCGCCACACCGCCCCCACGACCGTCCCCACGACGAAGACATCGCAGCCTTCAGCCTCTGCAAGACCCTCCGCCACGACGACACGAACCCCGCCTCGCCGTACCACTGGCTCCCGAAGAAGTCCTTCCACGCAGTCTCACGCTTCTACGCCAAGTATTAGGCGACGTTGCACTAGGCGACGTTGAAGGTGTCCGGGTCAGGGCCGGTGCGCTCGCCGCGGTCCAAGGTGGTGATGGTGGCGAGGTCGTCGTCGGTGAGGGTGAAGCCGAAGACGTCCAGGTTCTCGCGGATGCGGGACGGGGTGACGGACTTCGGGATGACGATGTTGCCGAGCTGGAGGTGCCAGCGAAGGACGATCTGGGCCGGCGTGCGGTCGTACTCCTTGGCGAGGGTCTCGATGACCGGCTCGGACAGCAGCGTGCCGCCCTTCGCCAGCGGGCTCCAGGCCTCGGTGCGGATGCCGAAGTCGCGCCCGTACGTGCGTACGGCGTCCTGCTGCAGGTACGGATGCAGCTCGACCTGGTTCACCGCCGGAGTGATTCCGGAGAGCCGGTCGAGGTGGTCGGGCTGGAAGTTGGAAACCCCGATCGCGCGGACGCGGCCGTCGGCGTACAGCTTCTCCAGCGCGCGCCAGCTGTCGACGTACAGGTCGCGGGCCGGCGTCGGCCAGTGGATGAGGTACAGGTCGAGGTACTCCAGGCCCAGCAACGACAGACTGGTGTCGAAAGCCTTCAGCGTGGAGTCGTAGCCCTGGTCCGCGTTCCACAGCTTGGTGGTGATGAACAGGTCGCTGCGGTCGATGCCGGACGCTGCGAGCGCCTGACCGACGCCCGCCTCGTTCTGGTACGCCGCCGCGGTGTCGATACTGCGATACCCGGCGTCGAGTGCGTGCGTGACGGCGGTCGCCGTCTCGTCGTTCGGGACCTGGAAGACGCCGTACCCGAGCTGGGGCATCTCGACGCCGTTGTTGAGTTTCACGGTGGGGATCATCGGTGGCTTCCTTCTAGTACTAGTGCAGGAGCGGCCTGGCTGGTGTGGCGGCGGTCCAGCAGGCCGGAGACGAGGGCGACGAGCAGACCGGACACGGCCAGCGCGGCGCCTACCCAGTTGGGTGCGGTGTAGCCGAGCCCGCGCTCGATGGTGAGTCCACCGAGGTACGCGCCGACTGCGTTGCCGAGGTTGAAGGCGGCGATGTTGGCCGCCGACGCCAGCGCCGGAGCGCCCGTCGCCTTGTCCATCACGCGCTTCTGCAGCGGAGCGACCGTGGCGAACCCGGCGGCTCCGAAGAGCGCGATCGTCACAGCAGACGGGAGCTTGGCGTGCGCAGTGAACACGAACACGACCAGCACGGCGGCTAGTAGTGCCAGGATCAGGTACAGACTCGGCATCAGCGACCGGTCCGCTGCCTTGCCGCCCAGCAGGTTGCCGACGACCAGTCCGGCGCCGAACAGCACCAGCAGCCAGGTCACGGCATCAGCAGAGAAGCCGGCGACCTCGGTCATCATCGGTGCGATGTAGGTGAACGACGCGAACACCCCAGCGAACCCGAGCGCGGTCATAGCCAGCGCCAGCCACACCTGCACGTTCTTGAAGACCGCCAGCTCACCACGCAGCCCCGGTCCTTCCACAGTGCTCTGCTTGGGCACCAGGAACACGATGCCGAGCAGCCCGATCACTCCGAGCGCAGTCACCGCCCAGAACGTCGACCGCCACCCGAACTGCTGTCCGAGCGCAGTCCCACCCGGTACGCCGAGAACGTTGGCGACCGTCAGTCCGGTGAACATCAATGCGATCGCACTGGCTTGCTTCGCCTTCGGAACCAGTGACGCTGCCACGACCGATCCGACCCCGAAGAACGCTCCGTGAGCCAGCGCCGCCACGATCCGCCCGGTCATCAGAACGCCGTACGACGGGGCGACGGCGGAGACCAGGTTGCCGGCGATGAAGACACCCATCAGCGCGATCAGCACGGTCTTGCGGGAGACCTTGGAGCCGATCGCGGTGAGTAGCGGGGCGCCGACCACGACGCCGAGGGCGTAGCCGGAGATGAGGAGACCGGCGGACGGGATGCTGACGCCGAAGTCGGTCGCGACCTCGGGCAGGAGCCCCATGATGACGAACTCGGTGGTCCCGATCCCAAAAGCACCGATAGCCAGTGCGAGCAGAGCCGCGGGCATGGGCTGTTCTCTCCTTTGAATGTAGTCTTGTGACTATTACCGGCGTGCGCGATAGTTGCACACGCGGGCTATTGCATAAGCCTCATGATGGCTCATGCAATCGCGAAGTTCAAGTGGAGGTTGTCGTGGGACTACCGGATGACGCCGCGGAGGCGCGGGCGCAGGGGTGGCGAACCCTGGCGGCACTGCATGCCCGGATCGAGGACGAGCTGGAGCGCGCGCTGCAGAAACAGCACGGGCTCTCGGTGAGCGAGTACAGCGTGCTGGACGTGCTGGCGCGGCAGGACGACTACCACCTGCGGATGAACCAGCTGTCGAACGCTGTGGTGCTCAGCCAGTCGGCTACTACCCGCCTGGTGAACCGGCTGGAGGACCGCAAGCTGCTGCAGCGGTACCTCTGCCCGACGGACCGGCGGGGGATCTACACCGAGGTCACCGAGGCCGGCCGGGATTTGCTGGAGCAGGCCCAGCCGACGCATGACGCCGTACTGACGTCTGCACTGCAGAATGCCGCCGAGCTACCTGAGCTCTCCCCGCTCGTCACTGCGCTGGGGAAGCTCCCGCTGGCGGTCTGACATGGCACGGTACGACAACCGGAAGCTCTACTACTGGTTGATGGGCAGCTGCCTGACGCTGATCGGCCTGGCGTGGTTCGTCGTACGGCTGTTCTCGATCCCGGTCGCGATCGGGATGAGCGCGGTCGCCGCCGTGCTGCCGCCGATCGCGGTCATCGTCGCGAACTGGGGTCACGACCAGCGCTGACCGGGATCACCGGGCGTCGGGTCCAGGTAGAGGTGCCGGATGCTCGGGTGGTCACGGCGTACCTCGACGTCGACCTTCTCGGCGAGCTGCTCGATCGCGGCGCCGGTCGTGTGCGAGTCGACCAGGTCGACGGTCGCGACGACCAGCACCTGATCCGGTGCGAGCCGGAGACTGAGCAGCTCCAGGACATCCTCGATCCCCGGCTGACCGGCGATGATCGCCCGGATCTGCCGCTGCTGATCGACCGGCAGGGCCCGCCCGATCAGCATCGCCTTGTTGTCCCGTCCGAGCGTGAACGCGACGACGATCAGTAGGACCCCGATCGCGATCGACGCGGCGCCGTCCCACAGGTGCTCGCCGGTGACCACCGACAGGGTCACGCCGATCGCCGCGATCAGTAGGCCGATCAGCGCGGCAGAGTCCTCGAACGCGACGGTCTTCACCGCGGGCTCCGCCGCCCGGACCTGTTTCAGGAACGGTACGCCGGCTTCGCGGGCCTGCCGGCGCAGCTGCAACACCGCCCGCAACCAGGACGTGCCCTCGAACACGAACGAGAGCGCGAGCACCGCGTAGATGACCGGCAGCGCCGCGATCGGTTCCGGGGCGAGGATCGAGCGCAGTCCTTCGGTGATCGAGAAGCCCGCGCCGAGCACCAGGATCCCGACCGCGGCGAGCAGCGACCAGAAGTACCGCTCCATCCCGTACCCGAACGGATGCCGGGCGTCGGCCGGCTTGCGGCTGCGATGCAGCGCGGTCAGCAGGAAGACCTGGTTGAGGGTGTCGGCGACCGAGTGCGCCGCCTCGGCGAGCAGCGCCGTCGATCCGGACAACAGGCCGGCCACGATCTTCGCGATCGCGATCGCGAGGTTCGCCGTACCGGCCAGGAGGACTGTGGCGTCCGATTCTTCGTCAGCCATCCCCTTCGCGTGCCCGCAGTCCGCCCGACTGAAACAGCACCTCGATGAAGGCGGCGGCGAGCGGGTCCGGCGTACCCCGGGTGTAGGCCGCGAGGGTTCTCCGGACGGGAGGATCGGGGCGCAGCACATGACCCACTCCGGTCAGGATGTTGTCCGGCACCAGCGCGGGCCCCAGACCTGCCGCGGCGAGCGCCGGTGCGGCCGCGGTCTGCTCCGTGCGTACGGCGATCCGCGGCTCGAAACCCGCCTGCGCACAGACGCGATCGAGTACGTCGGCCAGTCCGTGATCCGGCGCGTAGTGGACCCACGCACGGTCGGCGAGATCGCCGAGCTTGACCGTGTCGCCGGTCGCGGCGGGGTCGTCCGGCGCGACCACGACGACGAGTTCCTCGGTGCCGATGGTCGTGCTGACGCCGGACCAGTTGGCCGGTTCGGGACCGACCGCGAGGTCCGCCTCACCGGCGTACATCGCCTCCACCAGCTCGTCGGTATGGCGGTGTTCGAACAGGCGGATGCCGACGTCGGGGTGGGTCTGTCGCCAGCGACGCAAAGCCTGCGGGAGGACGCCGAGCGTGATCGAGTAGAGCGTCGCGATCTGCAGCTCGCCAACCTCGAGACCGGCGGCCTGCCGCGCGGCGCACCGGGCACGTTCCGCGTCGGCCA
Source organism: Kribbella sp. NPDC043289 (assembly GCF_056436705.1). Lineage (NCBI taxonomy): Bacteria > Bacillati > Actinomycetota > Actinomycetes > Propionibacteriales > Kribbellaceae > Kribbella > Kribbella sp. NPDC043289. The sequence goes on along the minus strand of NZ_JBWKCB010000006.1, from coordinate 438,714 downwards.
GCGCGGCGCGGGCGTGCGGAAGCATCGCCCGGCCGGTCGGAGTCAGCCGGACGGCGCGAGGGAGCCGCTCGAGGAGCGGACCGCCGGCGGAGCGTTCGAGCGTGCGGATCTGGTGCGAGAGGGCCGGCTGGGTGACGTGCAGGAGCTCGGCGGCTCTCGTGAACGAGCCTTCGTCGATCACGGTGACGAGGTACTCGAGCTGTCGCAGCGTTGCCATGTCTTCAGTTTATGGGTTCAGTGAAAACTATGCCTTGGTTTTATCTTCGCAGGTCAGCAACGCTGTCTACATGACGAATGTTGCGTTGGTGGTCGGAGCCCGTGGCGTGATCGGGACGAACCTGGTCGAGCATCTGGCGTCGTTGCCGGACTGGTCCGTGATCGGGTTGTCTCGGCGCGGCGGCACCGACGTACCCGGTCGGGTGCGGCACATCGCGGTGGATCTGCTCGATCCGGACGACACCCGGCTGCGGTTGTCGGGGCTGTCCGAGGTGACGCATGTCTTCTATGTCGCGTATCAGGATCGGCCGACCTGGGCCGAGCTCGTCCCGCCGAACCTGGCGATGCTGGTCAACGTCGTCGACGCGATCGAGCCGGTCGCGCGGGGGTTGCGGCATGTGAGCCTGATGCAGGGGTACAAGGTGTATGGCGCGCACCTCGGGCCGTTCAAGACGCCGGCTCGTGAGGACGACCCGCCGCATCTTCCGCCGGAGTTCAACGTCGACCAGCAGCGCTTCCTGGAGGAACGTCAGCAGGGCAAGGCGTGGACGTGGTCGGCGCTGCGGCCGTCCGTGGTCGGTGGTGCAGCGTTGGGCAATCCCATGAATCTTGCGGTCGCGATCGCTGTGTATGCGTCGCTTTCCAAGGAGCTCGGCGTACCGCTGCGGTTTCCGGGCAAGCCCGGCGCGTATCACTCGTTGCTGGAGCTGACCGACGCCGGATTGTTAGCGAAGGCAACGGTTTGGGCGGCGACCGCACCGGGTGCGGCCAACCAGGCGTTCAACATCACGAACGGCGACCTGTTCCGGTGGAGTGAGCTGTGGCCGAAGATCGGTGCCTGGTTCGGGCTGGAGGTCGCGCCGCCGCTGCAGATGTCGTTGCAGGACGTGATGGCGGACAAGGAGCCGGCGTGGAAGCAGTTGCAGGCGAGCCATGACCTGGCGGCGACGCCGTTCGCCGAGGTGTCCTCGTGGCCGTTCGCCGACTTCGTCTTCGGCTGGGACTACGACTTCTTCGCCGACTCCTCGAAGGCCCGGCGCGCAGGCTTCCACGAGTACGTCGACACCGAGCAGATGTTCTACGCCATCTTCACCGAGCTCCGACGCCGGCGCATCATCCCGTGACGGTCGCCGGTTCGCGCTGGTACGGCGTTTGCGCGAAAAATATGGTTATGCTCCGGGGCGTGACGGCGATGGGTGCTGGGAAGTTGCTCGGGGCTAATTTGCGGGCGCGGCGGGATGAGCAGGGGATCTCGCTGTCCGAGCTTGCCCGGCGGTCCGGGATCGCGAAGGGCACGCTGTCGCAGCTGGAGTCGGGCGCGGGCAACCCCACGATCGAGACAGTGTTCAGTCTGTCGAACGCTCTCGGCGTCCCGGTATCACTGCTGCTGACCGACTCACCGCCCTCCGACGTGGTCCTCGTACGGTCCGCGGACATCGACGTACTGTCCGGTGAAGCCATCGATCTGCGGCTGCTCCGCCGCCTGGAGCACCCGGGCGGGCTGTTCGAGATCTACAACCAGGAGATCCGCCCGGACGCGGTGCAGCATTCCGACGGGCATCCGGGCACCGAACACCACGTCGTACTGACGGGAAACCTGAGGGTGACGACCGGCGGGCGGACCGAGGAGCTGGGCGCCGGCGACTACCTCGCGTTCCGGGCCTCGGGACCGCACCACTACGAGGCGGTGGACGGCCCGGTGCGCTCGGTGCTGCTGCTCGAGTACCCGCCGGACGTCTACCCGGCGCCCCCGGGACCGCACCCGGTGAGCTGATCGCCGAGGGTCCATTGACCATCGCCCGGAGACACGCGTACGCTCGAACCGTTCATTTTAGTGAACGGTCTGCCGAAGGAGCGCTGCGATGACCCGGTCCATGACACCCGACGTGGTGGTCATCGGCGCGGGTGTCGTCGGAGCTGCCTGCGCCGAGGCCCTGTCGGCCGCCGGGGTGCGCGTCATGGTGATCGACCGCGACGGCCCGGCCGCCGGTACGACGGCCTCGGGCGAGGGCAACGTCCTGGTCTCCGACAAGGAGCCCGGCCCTGAGCTCGAACTGGCGATCGCCTCCCGCGCGGAGTGGGACGTCGTGAGCGAACGGCTGCCGCAGCGGGTCGCCGACGTCGAGTGGGAGGCGAAGGGCGGTGTCGTCGTCGCGACGGCGGATCCTGAACCCCTGAAGGCGTTCGCGGCCAAGCAGCGTGCCGCCGGAGTCGACGCGCGGGTGATCACGCCGGCCGAGGTCTTCGAGCTCGAGCCGCTGGTCACCCCACGCGTGACAGTCGGTGTGCACTACCCGGACGACGCGCAGGTCCAGCCCGTGCTGGCGGCGACCGCGCTGCTGACCGCGGTCCGCGATCGTGGCGGCGAGGTGTTGTCGGGGGTGAACGCGCTGGGCGTTCGGCAATCGCGCGGGCGGGTCGTCGGCGTCGAGACGTCGGACGGTGACATCGCGTGTGGCGCCGTACTCAATGCCTGTGGGCCGTGGGCGGGTGCCTTCGCCGCGGCGGCCGGTGCGGCGATCGAGGTGCTGCCGCGCCGCGGGATGATCCTGGTGACCGCTCCACTGCCGGAATGCGTGCGCCACAAGGTGTACGACGCGGACTACGTGGGCGCCGTCGGCAGCGGTGACGCGGATCTGCAGACATCCACGGTCGTCGAGTCGACGCGCGGCGGGACGGTGCTGATCGGGTCGAGCCGCGAGCGGATCGGGTTCGATGACACCGTGAAGGTGCGGGTCTTGCAGGAGTTGGCGCGCAAGGCCGTCGGGCTGTTCCCGTTCCTCGGCGACGTCCCGGTGATGCGAACGTACGGCGGATTTCGCCCCTACGCCCCGGACCACCTGCCGGTGATCGGCCAGGACCCGCGCCTACGCGGACTGTGGCACGCCACCGGGCACGAAGGCGCCGGCATCGGCCTCGCCCCGGCGACCGGACGTCTCCTCACCGAACTGTTCCTCGACCTGGCCCCGCATCTCGATCCGTCGCCCTTCCGCGTCGACCGTCCGGCGGTGATCGCCGCATGACCGCGTACCAACGCCCGCGTCCGGGCGACCCCGCCGACGTCGGCCGTCCACCGATCGTCCCGGTCACCGTCGACGGTCATCCGGTCACGGCGCACGCCGGTCAGACCGTGGCCGCCGTACTCATGGCGAACGGTCGAGACACCTGGCGTACGACGCGCGTGAACGACCGCCCGCGCGGCACCTTCTGCGGTATCGGCGCCTGCTTCGACTGCCTGGTCACGGTGAACGGGCTGCCCGACGCGCGGGCCTGTCAGCGCACGATTGAACCCAACGACGCGATCACCACGCAGCAGGGCGCCGTCATCCCCAAGACAACCAAGGCGACGTCTTCCGAAGAGGCGGCGAGGAGCGCGGACGTTGTCGTCGTGGGTGCCGGACCGGCTGGGATCGCGGCGGCGCTGACGGCTGCGGACGGCGGTGTCGACGTACTGCTGGTGGACAACGCACGCGACGTCGGCGGGCAGTTCAACCGGCAGTTGCCGACCGAGTTCGCGGCCCGGCGGCCCGATCGGTTGCAGCACGGTTGGAAGAGCTTCGCCGCGCAGCGCGAACGTCTCGCCCAGCACCCGCACATCACCCACCTGACCGAGACGTCGGTCTGGGCGATCGAGGGCAACCGGCTCTGGGCGCAGCGTGGTCCTGCCGACGCGGCTGGCCGGACGCCGTTCCCGATCGACGCGAAGGCCGTGGTCCTCGCGACCGGTGCGTACGACCGCGTGCTCCCGTTCCCCGGCTGGGACCTGCCCGGCGTCTACACCGCGGGCGCCGCGCAGGCCCTCGCCAAAGGGCAGCGGATCTCGGTCGGTCGCCGCGTCCTGGTCGCCGGCACCGGCCCGTTCCTGCTGCCGGTGGCCGAGTCGCTGACCGGCGTCGGCGCCGAGGTGGTCGCGCTCCTCGAGGCGAACTCGCTCGCCACCGTCCGCAAGGGCTGGTCCGTCGACCCGATGGTTGCCACCAGCAAGCTTCGGGAAGCGGCCGGGTACGGCGCTCTGCTGGCCCGGCACCGGATTCCGCTCCGGCACGGCTGGACCGTCGTCGCTGCCCACGGCACCGATCACGTCGAGGCCGTCACCATCGCCCGCCTGGACGGGAACTGGCGCCCGGTCCCCGGCACCGACCGCCGGATCGAGGTCGACGCAGTCTGTCTCGGCTTCGGCTTCACGGCCAATCTGGAGCTCGCTGTCTCCGCCCGCTGCGAACTCACCACGGCTCCCGACGGCGGGCCCGCCGTGACAGTCGACGACAACCAGCAGACCAGTACGCCGGGCTTCTTCGCTGCCGGTGAACTGACGGGGGTCGCCGGAGCCGTTCCGTCAACAGCAGAAGGCACCGTGGCCGGGGCAGCTGCGGCACAGTACGCCCTCGGTGAGACGCCGAACGCCCGCGAGCGGAGCGGCGTACTCAAAGGCCGGCGGTTGGCGGCGGCGCTCGCCCGTGCGTATCCCGTGCGGGACGGGTGGAAGACCTGGAGTACGGCGGAGACCCTCGTCTGCCGGTGTGAAGAAGTCACCCGCGGCGACCTCGAGACAGCTGCCGCGGATCGCGGTCTGGATGACGGCCGGGCAATGAAGCTCAGCAGTCGCGCGGGGCTCGGGATGTGTCAGGGGCGGGTGTGTTCGCGCACCGTCGCGGCATTGCTCGCCGAGCCCGGCGCCGTACCGAAACCGAGCATGAAACGACCGATCGCCGTACCCGTCAGGCTGCGCGATCTGGCCAACACGCAGGAGGAACAATGAGCGAGAAGCTGGAAGGCGTCATCGTCGCGACGGCGCTGCCGTATGCCGAGGACCCCGCGGCGCCGGCCGGGCTGCGGCCGGACCTGGACAAGTACGCCGAGCACTGCCGGTGGCTGGTCGACAACGGGTGCCGCGGTGTCGGGCCGAACGGTTCCCTGGGGGAGTACTCGTCGCTCACCGACGACGAGCGCCGCGCGGTCGCGAAGACCGCGATCGAGGCGGTCGGTGACGACGGCATCGTGGTCGTCGGCGTGCACGGCGTCGGCTCGCACCAGGCGCGGGCGTGGGCCGAGAAGGCCGCCGAGGACGGCGCGGACGGCGTCCTCTGCCTGCCGCCGACGATGTACCGGGCGAACCGCGGCGAGGTGATCGCGCACTTCACCGAGGTCGCGAAGGCCGGGCTGCCGGTGATGGTCTACAACAACCCGCTCGATACCAAGGTCGACCTGACGCCGGACCTGCTCGGCGAGATCGCGCAGATCGAGAACATCGTCGCGGTCAAGGAGTTCTCCGGTGACGTCCGCCGGATCCTGGAGATCCGCGAGCTGGCGCCGGACCTCGCGGTGATCGCGGGCGCCGACGACCTGACCCTCGAAGCGCTGCTGATGGGCGCGACCGGCTGGTTCGCCGGCTTCCCGAACGTGTTCCCGGCGGAATCGGTGCGGTTGTACAACCTGGCGCTCGAGGGCAAGCTGGAGGAGGCCCGGGCGCTGTACGAGCCGCTGGTCGCCGCGTTCCGGTGGGACTCGCGGGTCGAGTTCGTGCAGGCGATCAAGTACGGCATGGACTACGTCGGCCGCTTCGGCGGACCGTGCCGGCCGCCGCGCGGGCCGCTCGTCCCGGAGCACGTCGCACAGCTGGAGCTCGACATGAAGAAAGCAGTGGAGTCCCTGTCATGAGGTCCGTGCGGACGATCAGCGCGATCGATTCGCACACCGAGGGGATGCCGACCCGCGTCGTCACCGGCGGGGTCGGCGTCGTCCCGGGGGCGACGATGGCCGAGCGGCGCGAGTACTTCATCAAGCATCTCGACGACCTGCGGTTGTTCCTGATGAACGAGCCGCGGGGCCATGCCGCGATGAGTGGCGCGATCCTGCAGCCGCCGACCCGCTCCGACGCGGACTGGGGCGTGCTCTACATCGAGGTCTCCGGCCTGCTGCCGATGTGCGGGCACGGGACGATCGGTGTCGCGACCGTGCTGGTCGAGTCCGGGATGGTCGAGGTGACCGAGCCGGTGACGAAGGTCCGGCTGGACACCCCCGCGGGCCTGGTCGTCGTTGACGTTGCCGTCAGCAACGGTCGCGCCGAGCACGTGACGCTGCGCAACGTCCCGTCGTACTCGCATGCCCTGGACGCTTCGGTGGATGTTCCCGGTCTGGGGAAGATCACCTACGACCTGGCGTACGGCGGGAACTTCTATGCGATCCTGCCGTTGGAGCAGCTCGGGATCCCGTTCGACCGGGCGGAGAAGGATCGCATCCTGAAGGCCGGGCTGGACATCATGGACGCGATCAATGCGACCGATCGTCCGGTGCACCCGCTCGACCCGGGGATCAACGGCTGCAAGCACGTGCAGTTCACCGCACCGGGTCTCGACGGCGCCGACTCGCGCAACGCGATGGCGATCCACCCCGGCTGGTTCGACCGTTCCCCCTGCGGCACGGGTACGTCGGCCCGGATGGCGCAACTGCACGCCCGCGGGGAGCTCGCGCTGGACACCGACTTCGTCAACGAGTCCTTCATCGGCACCCGCTTCACCGGCCGCCTCGTCGAGGAAACAACAGTCGGCCCGTACGTCGGCGTCGTCCCCACGGTCACCGGCCGCGCCTGGATCACCGGCACCGCCAACTACCTACTCGACCCCGACGACCCCTTCCCCACCGGCTTCGTCCTCTAACCCCGGGATCCCGGGACGTGCTGGAACGCCGCTGGATCCGGAGAGAAGCAGCTCAGCGGTGGAGTTTGGATTGCCAGTCGGCGGGGACTTTGCCGCCGGGGACTGGCTGGGATTCGGGGCGGGAGGCGGGTGGGGCGAGGGCGGGGCCCTCGTAGTACTGGGACTCGCCGTAGTGCCAGAACCAGTCCTCGCCCGGTTCGAAGCTGCGGACGATCGGGTGGCCGGCCTCGGCCGCGTGGGCGGACGCGTGCTGGGCGGGAGACGAGTCGCAGCACCCGATGTGACCGCACTGGGCGCAGCGCCGGAGGTGGAACCACCACCCGCCGGCTTCCAGGCACTCGACGCATCCGGTGCCGCTCGGAGGGACAGCGCTGTCGATGCCTGGCGTTCCAGAACTCTCCGTCATACCGGACATCCTCGCCGCTCCCCGGCCCCCGGACAAGCAACACCCAGCGGTCACTCGGGCTCCCTCGACTAGGACACGTCCTGTCCGCTACTCCCGACAGACTGGCCGCATGATTCCTGGTGGTAAGTCGACAGTGACGCCGTACATCGCAGCGAAGGGTGCCGATCGGTTCCTGGAGTTCGTGGAGCAAACCTTCGAAGTCAAGACAACGGGCCGGGTCCTGAACGAGGACGCGACGATCGGCCATGCAGAGATCACGGTCGGCGAATCCGTCCTGATGACGTTCGATGCGGCCCCCGACTGGCCGGATATGCCCAGCCTCCTGAGCGTGTACGTCGACGACGTCGAGAAGACGTTCGCTCGCGCACTCGATGCCGGCGCGACGGTGGTCACGGACTTGTTCTACTCACGCATCATCGGCGACCGTGGCGGGCGGGTGAAGGACCCGCTCGGGAACATCTGGTGGCTGCAGACCCACGTCGAGGACGTGGACCCCAGCAACTTCGCAGAACTGTTCGCGGACCCGACCGAGGCCGACCTGATGCGCAAGGCCGGGGAGTCCTTCGCCGACGAGATGCGGCGCCGGATGCCGGTCAGCTGATCAGGCGGACCGGTTGACCCGGGCGGACCTGGGCGCAGGCGTCCAGGTCCGCCGCGGCGACGTACGCGATGACCGGATAGCCGCCGGTGACGGGATGGTCGGCGAGGAAGATGACTGGCGTGCCGGACGGGGGGATCTGGATCGCTCCGGCGGTCATTCCTTCGCTGGCGAGTTCACCCGTCCGGGCGCGCTCGAGCGGCTGACCGTCGAGCCGGACGCCGACGCGGTTGCTGTTGCTGCTCACCTGATAGGTCTGCGACACCAGCGACGCCCACCCGTCGTCGGTGAACCAGTCCCGCCGCGGCCCGGGCGTGACCCGCAGTAGGGCGGTCCCGCCGGCGGGATGTGCGACGGGCGCCAGGTCCACCCCGGGCATCGGCTCGACCAGAGCGCCGATCGGCAGGGTCTCGTTGGCGGCGAGCGGCGCCGGGCCGAGCCCGGACAACAAGTCGGTGGACCGCGAGCCGAGGACCGCAGGTACGTCGATCCCGCCGCGGACCGCCAGATACGTCCGCAACCCGCTCGGTGGCGTGCCGAGCCGCAGCACCGAGCCGGCCCGCAGCACCGTCGGCGCATTCAGCGGTACGCCGGTACACGGAGCGCCGGTGATCGCGACGACGAGATCGTTGTCGGCGTGCACCTCCAAACCGCCGTACGTCACCTCGACCGCGGCCGCGCCGCCGCGGTTCCCGACCAACCGGTTCGCGAGCTCGTACGACGTCCGGTCGCAGGCGCCCGATGCGGGAACGCCGAGCGCGGCCTGCCCGGGGCGTCCCCGGTCCTGGATCGTTGCCAACGGCCCCGTTGCGAGAATGGTCAGGCTGCTCATCCACGACCCGCGTCGACGAACCGGACCCGGCGGCCCGGGTGGAACAGTGCGGCCGGATCGCGTTCCTGGTCGAAGATCCGCACGGACGTCCGGCCGATCAGTTGCCATCCACCGGGCGACTCCCGCGGATACACGCCGCTGAATTCCCCGGCCAGCGCGACGGCACCGGTCGGCACCTTCGTCCGCGGTGACTGGCGCCGCGGGATGTCCCACGGACCGCCGGAGGTCAGGTACCCGAACCCCGGCGCGAACCCGCAGAACGCCACCGTCCACTGGTCGCCGGTATGCCTCTCAACGACCTCGGCGGTCGAGCAGTCGAGCAGTCGCGCCACGTCCTCCAGATCCGCACCGTCGTACACGACCGGGATCTCGATCAGGTCGCCGGCGGACTGCGTGCCTCCGGCAGGAGTCACAGTCCGCAAGGCGCGCGTCAGTACATCGAGCGAGCCCTTGGTGGTGACCAGTACGGTCCGCGCCGCCGGGACGATGTCGATCACGTCCGCCGGGGGATCCGCCTGCAGCGCGGCGTAGTACCCGAGGACCTGGTCGATGTCGTCGAGCTCGACGAGCAGGGCCCGGTCGCCCGACGGGAGGATGCGCATCAGCCGGTGAACGGGCGCATCTGGACGCCCGCTCCCTCCATCGCCCCACGCACCCGGCGGGCGATGTCGACGGCGCCCGGGGTGTCACCGTGCACGCAGATCGACGCCGGCTCGACGACGAGCGAGCCGCCCTCGACATCCGCAATCGGTTGGCCGGTCGCCATCGCCGTACAGCGGGCGGCGATCTTGTCCGCGTCGTGCAGGACCGAGCCGGCCTCGCGCCGCGACACCAACGTCCCGGCCGGCGTGTACGCACGGTCCGCGAAGGCCTCATGTACTGCGGTCAGACCGGCCTCCTCGGCGAGCCGGAGCCACACCGAGCCGGGCAGACCGAGCACTGGAAGGGTCTTGTCGTACTCCGCGACCGCGGCGACCACCGCGGCAGCCTGCTCGTGATGGTGGCCGATCGTGTTGTAGAGCGCGCCGTGCGGCTTCACGTACCGCACCCGGTCACCCGCAATTCGTGCGAAGGCGTCGAGCGCACCGATCTGGTACACCACTTCGTCGCGCAGCGCGGCCGGCTGGATGTCGACGAAGCGGCGCCCGAAGCCCGCCTTGTCGGCGTACCCGACGTGGGCCCCGATCGCGACCCCGCGCTCGACCGCCTCCGCGGTCACCCGGCGCATGATCGACGGGTCGCCGGCGTGGAAGCCGCAGGCCACGTTCGCACTGGTCACGACCTCGAGCAGCGCCGAGTCGTCACCCATCGACCAGGAGCCGAATCCTTCACCCATGTCCGCGTTGAGGTCCATCCGCCACCTCCTCCGACGAGCCTAGAAGATTGTTCAACAATCCTGCAAGAGGCTTGTTCCACTTTCCTGATCACTCCGGGTGCGCGATGATGCGGAGATGACTACGGGTGGGGCCGAGGACACCGGACGGCAGACGTGGCTGCGGACCGTCGCGGCCGATGTCGCACGTCTGGACCGGAGCAGCTCGGCCGAGCGGGCCGCGGACATCCTGCGCCGCAGTATCACCGAGGGCGCGCTGCCGCCCGGCGCCCAGCTGTCCGAGGTCGAGCTGACCGAGGTGCTGGAGGTCAGCCGGAACACGCTGCGTGAGGCCTTCCGGCTGCTGACGCACGAGGGACTGCTGGTCTACAAGCTGCACCGCGGGGTGTTCGTCCCCGAGTTGGGCGAGCGCGACGTGATCGACCTGTACCGGCTGCGCCGCGTGCTCGAGGTCGATGTCGTCCGCGGACTGGCCGAGCGTGACCCCGAACTCCCGGCGAGCCGGCTCGAGCCGTTGCAGGACGACGTGGAGGCCGCCGAGGCCGCCGCGCGGGCGGACCGCTGGCCGGCCGTCGGTACGGCGAACATGCGGTTCCACCAGCACCTGATCGGGCTCGCGGACAGCTCCCGGATGGACGCGATGACCGGCCGGCTGCTCGCCGAGCTGCGGCTGCTCTTCCACGTGATCGCGACCCCGCGGGAGCTGCACGAGCCGTACATCCAGCGCAACCGCGGGCTGTTCGAACTGCTCGAAGCACGCAAGTACGACGAGGCCGCCGCGGACCTGCACCAGTACCTCCTCGACTCCGAACAGGGCCTGCTCGCCGCCTTCCGTTCTCGATAAGAGATAAGGGCTTGCAAACCCCCGTAGGAACCTGAATTGATGTGAGGGCGTGTGTGGTGGTCCAGCGCCTACTGCGCGGCACTCGGCACGGCACCTCGCCGCACGGGTGCAAAGGCCACGATGCTCCGCATCGAGACCTTCGCCCCCGCGCGCCGAGCTACCGCACCGAGCACCTGCTCGCTACGGCGCTGCACCACCACACACGCCCTTAAAACCGTCAGCTGTAAAGGGGAGCTCAGCTCATGACCGACGATGCTCGGACCGACCAGACGCCGAAGTCCTACCGTCCCATCGACGCCAAGGGCTTCCGGGACTTCGTCTCGCGTGGCTGGGGGCCGGTGGACCGGTCGGTGACGGTGCCGGAGGGGCTTGCCGAGGCGGCGGCCGAGCACCGGCGCAAGCTGGCGGCGGCGCTGCCGGGCCGGCGGATCGCGCTGGCGGCCGGCCGGGCGCCGGTCCGGTCGAACGACACCGACTACGCGTTCCGCGCCGACAGCGACTTCGTGTGGCTGACCGGCTGCCAGGCCGAGGGCGCCGTACTGGTGATCTCCGGGGACGGTGACGCGACGCTGTACCTGCGGGAGACCGCCGGGCCGGACGAGGCGGACTTCTTCGCGAACGCGCGTGACGGTGAGCTGTGGATCGGCCCGGTGCCCGGGCTGAAGGACTGGTCGGACGCGTTGCAGATCGCCTGCCGCCCGATCGAGGAACTGCCTGCGGCGGTGCGTGGCGCGGTCCCGTTCATGCTGTCGGTGCCGGGTGTCGAGCCGATGCTCGACGCCTTGGTCCGGACGGCGCCCTCGGACGGCAACGCGCTGCGGCAGACGCTCGCCGAGCTGCGTCGGATCAAGGACGACTGGGAGCTCGACCAGCTGCGCGAGGCGGTCGCGGCCAGCGTGCTCGCGTTCGAGGACGTCGCCCGCGAGCTTCCGGAGGCGATCCGCGGTGGCGGCGAGCGCTGGCTGCAGGGCACCTTCGACCGGCGTGCGCGGACCGCCGGCAACGGCGTCGGCTACGCGTCGATCGTTGCCGCTGGCAAGCACGCGCCGGTGCTGCACTGGGTCCGCAACGACGGCGCGGTGAACGAGGGCGACGTGATCCTGCTGGACGCCGGCGTCGAGACCCGCACGCTCTACACCGCCGACGTGACCCGGACCTTCCCGGCGACCGGTGAGTACACCGCGGCGCAGCGCCAGGTGCACGACCTGGTGCACAAGGCGCAGTTGGCCTCACTCGAGGCGGTCAAGGTCGGAGCGCCGTACCGCGCCTTCCAGTACGAAGCGCTGCGGGTGCTGGCCGAAGGGCTGCGGGACTGGGGCGTGCTGGACGTCTCGATGGACGAGTTGCTCGGCCCGGACGGGCAGCAGCACCGCCGGTACATCGTCTGCGGGACCGGTCACTACATCGGCCTCGACGTCCACGACTGCGACGCGTCCCGGCCGGAGGCGTACTTCGCCGGCACCATCGAGGCCGGGATGGCTCTCGCGGTCGAGCCGGGCCTGTACTTCCACCCGAACGACGAGACCGTCCCGCCGGAGCTGCGCGGGATCGGCATCCGGATCGAGGACAACGTCGTCGTGCACTCCGACCGTCTGGAGATCCTCACCGAGGACCTGCCGATCACCACCGACGGCCTGGAGCAGTGGACCCGGACACAGCTCGGTAAGTGACCACTCAACTACCGAAAATTACTGGTCACCACCAGTAACAATCGCCGCCGCCTCGACGATGTAACAGGCGGGGGAGGGTCGCACTCGGCCCGGCGCGTGGCATGTGGGGGGCCGCGGACCACGCGCCCGGCCGAGTCGGCCCCGACTGGGGACCACGGGGTACTCAGGAACCCCGGGTACGGGGAGCAGTCAGCATGAATCTTCGAGTCCGAGTGGTGCACTGCGGAGACCGGCACTGGTACGCCGACATCGACGACGCCGACGATCCGCAACCGGACGATCCGTTCTGGTACGTCGACAACTGCCGGACCCAGGCGCAGGCGCTGGAGACTGCCTGCGCCAAGCTCCGGCTGCTCGCGGGCCGACTGGTCCGCGGCGACCACCTGGACCGCGTCCTCGACGTGATCGGCGTTCCGGTCTGACGCCGGCTCGTCACCCCGCCGGCGGTACGGCGGCACAGGTGCTGCCGCGCGTCGGTACCTCCCGGGAGATCAGGTAGTCGTCGATCGTGCCCTGCATGCACGGACTCTTCGAGTAGCTGCCGTGTCCCCAGCCCTCGTAGGTCAGCAGAACGCCGTACCGGCCGAGTTGGCGCGTGACGCTCTGGGCCCAGGGGTAGCCGGTCGCCGGGTCGTGGATCGCGTTGGCGACCAGCACCGGCGTCTTGAGGCCACGGACCTTCAGGTTGTGCTGCGGGTTGTTCGCGGGCGGTGCGCCGAGACAGATCGACACGGCCATCAGCGGACCCGGGTAGCGCATGTCCGGGTTGTTCCGCGCGACCCGCTGCAGGTGGGCGGCGTACTCGCGATAGTCGCGCACCGGCAGGTTCCAGTCCTGACAGAACACCGCCAGCGGGTACGACGTGAGCCCGGTCGCGGCGGCTGTCTTCGCGGGCGCACCGGCGGCGAGCGTGTCGGCGAGCGCGGACCACTGCGGCGCGTACAGCAACTTGAACACGGAGTAGCTGAGCTTGAACGGATCAGCCGACTTGGCGAGCAGGTCGGCCCACAGCGCGCGGACGTCGCGACCGTGCAGTGCACAGCTCGTTGTCGCGTCGCACCACTTCACGAACTCGTCGAACGAGTCCTGCGCCGCGGCGGCCTGGTCGTCGATGAATCCTCGGGTCGTGGCCGTGGCGTGGTCGATCGTGCTCTCCAGCACCATCGCGCGCACGCGGTCCGGGTACGTCTCGGCGTACTGCCCTCCGAGCAACGTGCCGTACGAGCTGCCGTGGAACGAGATCGTGGACTCGCCGAGCGCCCGGCGGACCGCGTCCACGTCGCGGACCGTCTGCCAGGTGTCCAGGTGGTCGTAGACCGGGCCGGTGTGTTCACGACAGTCCGTGGCGAGCTGGCGGTTGTACGTGAGCGTCGTACTGAACTCGGCCGCGCTCTTGATGATCGGTGAGGGTTGCTTCGCGACGAGGTCCGCCGAGCACTTCACCGGGTTGCTGCGGGCCACGCCGCGCGGGTCGAAGCTGACGATGTCGAAGCGGTCCTGCAGGTCGGTGCTGAACCGGCTGATCCCGGTCTTGATCCGGTCGACGCCGGAGTCGCCGGGACCACCCGGCCCGAACACCAGGACGCCGACGCGCTCGCCGGGCGTCTTCGCCGTACGGCGGGCGATCGCGAAGTCGAACGTCGGACCGCCGGGGTTTCGCCAGTCGACCGGCAACTGGAGCGTCGCGCACTGCGAGCCCTGCACTGCGGCGGGATCGTCCTTACCCTCGGGTTTGCAGTCGGACCACTGCACCGTGCTCGGTGGTGCGGCGGTTGCGGGCAGTGTTGTCAGTGTTGGCAGTCCGGCGGCCGCGACGCCGAAGAGTGCAGCGCCGATGACGGCGCGTTGGATGAGAACCATGCCGACGATCCTTCGGCAATCGCTTGCTTGCGGCATCGGGGAGCAGCCCCGCAGGACCCCGAACCCGGCTTGGGGGGCTTGTTAGGGTCGGGCATTGATGAGTACCAAACATGCGCAGTGGTTCCGGGTCGTGGCGATCGCCGAGGCGCTCTCGTGGACCGGACTGCTGATCGGGATGCTGTTCAAGTACGTGCTGTCCGACAACGAGATCGGGGTCAAGATCTTCGGCCCGATCCACGGCGGCATCTTCGTCGCCTACGTGATCACCGTGCTCGCGGTCCGCGGCCCATTGCGCTGGTCCTGGCCGGTCACGCTGGCCGCGCTTGCCGCCAGTGTTCCGCCGCTGTTCACCTGGTTCTTCGAACTCTGGGCAGTGCGCACGGGCCGGATTGACGCCGGGCGTGAGACCGCCGTACCGTCCACAGCGGAAGCTAACTCAACAGCCGCATGAACCCGTGCGGGAGAGACCCGGACCTGATCCGGGCGCCGTAGGAGCAACTCTCCCCAAGAATCTCTCAGGCACCTTCACCGTACGGGCGAGGCACCTCTGGAGGGCATCAGCCTGACAGAGCGGGGAGGACACCACTCGGTCAACGACGACCGGAAGGGACCTCCACACAATGGCGATCAGCGTCTTCGACCTGTTCAGTATCGGGATCGGCCCGTCGAGTTCCCACACCGTGGGACCGATGCGAGCGGCCCGCACGTTCGCGCTCGGCCTCGCCGCCGACGGTCTGCTGGCCGCGACGACGACCGTCGAGGCGCAGCTGTTCGGCTCGCTCGGCGCCACCGGGCACGGCCACGGCAGCAACAAGGCCGTCCTGCTCGGTCTCGAGGGTGCCGACCCGGAGACCGTCGTCACGCATTCGGTCGACGCCCGCGTCGAGACCATTCACGAGCGCGGCCGGATCCTGCTGGCCGGGACCCACGAGATCGCGTTCGACGAGAACACCGACCTGGTGATGCACCGCCGCAAGGCCCTGCCGTACCACCCGAACGGGATGATGTTCGTCGCCCGGGACACCACCGGCGCCGTACTGCGGGAGCGCACCTACTACTCGGTCGGTGGTGGCTTCGTGGTCGACGAGACCGCCGCGGCCGGGGACCGGATCGTCCCGGACACCACCCCGCTGAAGTACCCGTTCACCACCGGCGCGGAGTTGCTCGACCGGTGCCGGGAGTCGCAGCTGACGATCAGCGAGGTGATGCTCGCGAACGAGCTCGCCTGGCGCACCGAGGACGAGATCCGCGACGGCCTGCTGCACATCTGGCAGGTCATGCAGGACTGTGTCCGTGAGGGCTGCGAGACCGAGGGCATCCTGCCCGGCGGGCTGAAGGTGCCGCGCCGCGCACACTCCCTGCACCGCCGGCTGAATGCCGACCCCTGGTCCGTCGATCCGTTGAAGGTGATGGACTGGGTGAACCTGTTCGCGCTGGCGGTCAACGAGCAGAACGCGTCCGGCGGCCGCATCGTCACCGCCCCGACGAACGGTGCCGCCGGCATCATTCCCGCCGTCCTGCACTATTACCGGCGGTTCGTGCCGGGGTCGACCGACGACGGAGCGGTCCGGTTCCTGCTGGCCGCCGGCGCGATCGGCGTGCTGTACAAGGAGAACGCGTCGATCTCCGGCGCCGAGGTCGGCTGTCAGGGCGAGGTCGGCTCGGCCTGCTCGATGGCGGCGGCCGGCCTCTGCGAGGTGCTCGGTGGGACGCCGCAGCAGGTCGAGAACGCCGCCGAGATCGCGATGGAGCACAACCTCGGCCTGACCTGCGACCCGGTCGGCGGCCTGGTCCAGATCCCGTGCATCGAGCGGAACGCGATGGCGTCGGTGAAGGCGATCAACGCGGCCCGGATGGCGATGCACGGCGATGGCGTCCATGTGGTCACCCTGGACAAGGTGATCAAGACGATGCGCGAGACCGGCGCCGACATGAAGATCAAGTACAAGGAGACCTCGCGCGGCGGCCTCGCCGTCAACGTCATCGAGTGTTGATCACCACGGAACGGTGCCGTGGATGCTCAGGTACTCCGCGGTCGGGCCGTCCTGGTCGATCGTCGCCAGCCGCACGATGATCTCGGCGCCTTCCTCGACGGTCTGGTAACCGCTGCGTCCGTTGAAGTCGGTCGCGGTGTACCCGGGGTCGACGGTGTTGATCCGCAGGTTCGGCAGCTGCTTCGCGTACTGGACCGTCAGCATGTTCAGCGCCGCCTTCGACGCGCCGTACGCCGGAGCCGGGACCCACACCGGTACGGCGCCGGTGTGCGCCGCCGGGTCCACCGCCGTGGCGATCGAACCCAGCCCGCTCGACACGTTGACGACCACCGGGTTGGCGCTGCGCTCGAGCAACGGCAGGAACCGGCGGAGCATCCGAACCGGTCCGTACACGTTCAGGTCGAACACCTGGTGGAGGTCCGCGGCGGTCAGGTCGCGCGCCTCCTTGCGCGGCCCCGGAATGCCGGCGTTGTTGATCAGTACGTCGAGCGCGTCGAGCTGTTCCGCGGCCGCGTCGACCGATTCGTCGCTGGTGACGTCGAGCGGCAGGTAGTGCGCGCCCAGATCGCTCGCCGCCTGCTTGCCGCGCTGCGGGTCCCGGGCGCCGATGTACACGGTGTGTCCGGCCTCGACCAACTGGCGGGCCGTTTCGTAGCCGAGGCCTCGGTTGGCCCCGGTGATGAGTGTCGTGGTCATGGGTTCACCCTCTCGCCGCGGTGGTCGACCAGGTAGTACCCACGATGTCCTAGGGAATGGCAGTACCAGGCTGGGACACGGCGGACGCGGAATACTGGCAGGTATGGGTGAGCTCGGGAGAACGCTGCACGCCTGGCGCGATCGGGTGACGCCGGAGCAGGTCGGCCTGCCGGCCGGCGGGAAGCGGCGCGCTCCGGGGCTCCGGCGCGAGGAACTGGCGCAGCTGGCCGGGCTGTCGGTGGACTACATCGTCCGGCTCGAGCAGGGCCGGTCGGACTCGCCGTCCGTGCAGGTGCTGACCGCGCTGGCCCGGGCGCTCCGGCTGTCCGATGCCGAGCGCAACCATCTGTTCGTGCTCGCGGGCGAGGTCGAGCCGACGCCCGGCCGGATCTCGGCGTACATCCCACCGGGGGTGCAGCGCATCGTGGACCAGCTCGAGGGCGCGCCGCTGTGCGTGTGTGACGCGGCCTGGACGATCATCACCTGGAACCCGCTGTTCGCGGCGGTGATCGGCGACCCGTCGCCGTGGCACGGGCGCGAACGGAACATCATCTATCGGCATTTCGCGGCACCGGGCGACCGAATTGTCCAAACTCCGGAACAGCGACGAGAATTCCGGAACGCAATGGTAACGGATTTGCGTGCGGCGCTCGCCCGCTATCCGCACGACCCGGACCTGAAGGCGCTGATCGACGAACTGCGGGCCGGTGACGACGGGTTCGCGGGACTGTGGGACCGCCCGGTCGTCGGTTTCCACCGGTCCGAACGGAAGACCGTCCGGCATCCCGAGATCGGTGACTTCGGCATCGATTGCGACGTTCTCGCTGTGCCGGGCAGCGATCTACGGATCGTGGTGTACACGGCGGCGCCGAACACCGAGGCCGCGGAGAAGCTCCGGCTGTTGTCGGTGATCGGGCTGCAGGCGTTGTCCTGAGCAATCAGCTAACGCAGTGCATTCCTACCCTCGCGTAATGCTGTATTCACCTGACTAATGATTTCACTTCGGCGGGGAATTTCTTCCAGGGGCTGTTTCAATCGGTCCACGAGCCGATACCCTTCCGGACTTGTGAGACCGATGTCTGCCACGGCTTCCCGCCGCCCGCCCTGGCAGCACGCGCGGCGGCTCCGCCAGGCCGCCACCGGCGCCGGCGTTCTGCTGCTCGGCTACCTGGTGCTGGTCTTCGTCGGCCTGCCCGGTGGTGGCCCGAAGCCGACGGTGCCGATCGCCGGTCCACAGCCCGGTCAGCCGACCCAGAACCTCCCGATCGGCATCCGCAGGACCACGACAGCACCGGCCACCACTCCCGCCCCGACGCCGGGTGTGACCACGCTGCCCACGACGTTGCCGACCGCAACGAAGCCCGGAGAGCCGGTCGATCGCCCGATGACGCCGTACCCGACCGGGACGCCGTACCCGACGGGTACGCCGACGCCGCAGATCGTCGAGACCACCGGGCCGACGATCCCGGTGGTGACCGATCGCCCGCCCACCGACCGGCCTGTCGTGCCGCCGCCGGCAACCCCGACCGTCACCCCCAGCGGACGGCCGACCACGACGGCCACGCCCACCGAGCCGCCGCCGACCACCACCACGCCGAGCACCCCGACGACACCGCCGGACGACCCTGACAAGCCTCACGGCCTGGGTGGGCTCCTGGGCTCGCTGCTCGACAAGCTCGGGCTCTAGTAGGCCTCGACCTCGGTCGTGTCGGCGTTGCCGCCGGTCATCGGCTGCAGGTTGACCTTCCAGCCCTGGTTGCGGCCGAACGTCTGGTCGAACTTGGTGAACGAGCAGTCCGACTGGAACTTCTGGTGGTCCAGGTCCCAGTCCGCGCCGCTCTTGTAGTAGAGGTGGTACGCGCCGCCGATCCGGTTCACGGTCGTGCTCTGCTTCGCCCGGACGTAGACCATCACCTGGGGTTGTCCCGGCGGTTGACCGTCGCCGACGATCGAGACCGCGACGTCCTTCGCCGTACCGTTGGTGATCTTGAGCTGGCCCATCCCGTTGGAACCCCGGCGGAGCAGTACGTCACCGCTGTCCGGGCGGACCGGCGCGGGCGCGGGACCTGGGTCGGGCAACGTCGCACCGAAGGTCAGCTTGAGGCGTTCCAGTTGGCCGAGCGCCGCGTCGAGATCGGTCCGCAGCTGACGCTGTACCTTCTGCGAGGTGAACGCGACGCCACCACACCGCGCGTCCTCCTCGGACCTCGCCTCGGTGCTCGTCAGCCGCAGCGCCGCCACCCCGACCCGCTCCTTCAGCAGCTCGTGTACGGCGCTCAGGCGCGACGTCACCGAGAGCGCGGCCAACCGGACGTCGATCGTGTTGAGCGACTCGGCCAGCGTGCTCATCGCCTCGGCCAGCCCCTCGGCCGTCCGTACACGGGTCAGTTTCCGCGCCGGGTCCGACAACACCTGATCGATCCGCGTCAGCTCGGCCTGGTACGCGCCCAGGCCCAAGGGCGCCGCCGCCGAGACCGACTGTGCCGGCGCCGGCACCGCACTACTGGACGCCGAGGCAGACGGGATCGACGGCTGGTCCGGCTTCGTACCGCACCCCGCCAGCAGCCCTATCCCCGCGCACAGCACAACCCAGCACTTCATCCCCACCCCCTGGGTTCCCCAACCCGTGAGCTGCCAAGGGTATGTCATCGCGGCGGGTCAGTCCCGCGGGGCAGGCCTCACGAACGGGAACGCCAGCGTGCTGCGGATGTTCTGTCCGGTGAGCATCATCATCACCCGGTCCACGCCGACCCCCAGACCGCCGGTCGGCGGCATCGCGTACTCGAGGGCGGACAGGAAGTCCTCGTCGAGCGACATCGCCTCGGGGTCGCCGGCCGCGGCCTTCAGCGACTGCTCGGTGAGCCGCCGGCGCTGCTCGACCGGGTCGACCAGCTCGGAGTACGCCGTCCCGATCTCGGCACCGAAGGCGACCAGGTCCCAGCGTTCGGCGAGCCGTGGTTCGGAGCGGTGCGTGCGGGTCAGCGGCGACGTCTCGAGCGGGAAGTCGGTGTAGAACGTCGGCAGCGTGGTGTTCGGCTCGACGAGCTCGTCGTACAGCTCCAGCACCAGCTCACCGGGGGACATCTCGAAGGTCGTGTGGACGCCGTGCTCCGCGCAGAGTTCGCGGAGCCGTTCGACGGGCGTGTCCGGGTCGATCGCCGTACCGGCGGCCCGGCCGACCGCGTCGTGGACCGTGATCACCGGCCACTCGCCCGAGATGTCGATCTCCTCGCCGTCGCGGCGTACCACCGGCTTGCCGTGTACTGCGGTGGCGGCCTCGATCAGCAGTTCGCGGGTGAGTTCGCGCATCACGTGGTAGTCGGCGTACGGCTGGTAGGCCTCGACCGAGGTGAACTCCGGGTTGTGGGTCGCGTCGGCGCCCTCGTTGCGGAAGTTCCGGTTCAGTTCGTAGATCTTGCCCATGCCGCCGACGCTGAGCCGCTTCAGGAACAGCTCCGGCGCGATCCGCAGGAACAGGTCGGTGTCGTAGGCGTTGATGTGCGTGAGGAACGGCCGCGCGTTCGCGCCACCGTGCACCGCCTGCAGCATCGGCGTCTCCACCTCGATGAACCCGCGGGTGTCGAACCCGTTGCGCAGTGCCCGGACGGCGGCGCTGCGCTGCTGCATCATCCGCAGCGAGTCCGGGTTCGTCACGAGGTCGATGTGCCGCTGCCGGACCCGGGCCTCGGGGTCGGTGAAGCCCTTCCGCTTGTCCGGCAACGGGTGCAGGCACTTCGCCGCCATCGTCCACGACGTGGTCGCGATCGACAGCTCGCCGCGACGGCTCGTCACGACCTCACCGGTCACACTCACGTGGTCGCCGATGTCGACCAGCCGCCGCCACTGCTCCAGCGGTACGTCGCCGCAGCTGTCCGCCGACAGCATCACCTGCAGCTGGGTGAGGCCGTCCTGCAACTGCGCGAACGCGAGACGTCCGTGGTTGCGCATCCGCATCACCCGGCCGGTCACGGACACGGTGTGGCCGGTGTGGTGGTCCGGCGGGAGGTTCGGGTAGAGCTCCCGCACCCGCTCCAGCGTCTCCGTGAGCGGCACGCTCACCGGGTACGGGTCGATGCCCGCGGCAACGAGCTCTGCGAGTTTGGTACGTCGGATCTGCTCCTGCTCGGTCAGTTTCCGGGTCGGCAACGCGGGCCGCAGCAGCTCTTCCTCCTGCTCGCGGACGGCGGTCGCGAACGCGCGCCCGTCCGCCGAGATGATCGCGTGCCGCTCGGCAGTCACCGCGACGTCGACGCGGGTCCACGGGCGCGGTGCCGGCAGGAAGCCCTCCGCCGTACCGGCTGCCAGCGCCACGTGGGCCAGCGATGCTCCACGCGAGTAACACATCAGTCGGGGTGACCAGCGCGGCAGATACTTCTCGTTCGACTGGTACAGACTCTCCAGCTGCCAGAAGCGCGAGGCCGCGGTCAGCAACGCGTTCGTCATCCGCAGCACCGGCCCGGCGCCGACCCGCTCGGCGTCGCTGAAGATCTCCCGGAACATCGCGAAGTTCAGCGAGATCCGGTGGATGCCGAGATCGCCGCCGGCGTCGATCAGCGACGTCACCATGAACTCCATCAGGCCGTTCACGGACTCGGGATCGCGCCGCATCAGGTCCAGCGAGACGCCGCGCACACCCCACGGCACGAACGACAGCAGGCCGCGGACGGCGCCGTCGGCGTCCCGCGCGATCACCATCACGCACCGGGCGTCGGCCGGATCGCCGAGCCGGCCGAGCGCCATCGAGAACCCGCGCTCGGTCCGCGCGCCACGCCACTTCTCCGCGAGTTGCACGTACTGCGCCAGCGCCTCGGGGGACAGGTCTCCGTGCCGCACGACCTCGGCGTGGTAGCCGGCCCGCTGGACCCGGGTCACCGCCTGGCGCACCGGTCGCATCGTGCGGCCCTCGAGGGTGAAGTCGGCGACGTCGATGATCGCCTCGTCGCCCATCGACAACGCGCGCAGACCCGCCTCGACGTACGCCTCGGCGGCCTCCTCGCTGGCCGAGATCACGGCCGGCGACCAGCCGTAGAGCCGGGCCTCCGCGAGCCATTGCTGGATCGCCCCGGGCCAGGCCACCGGGTCGCCGAGCGGATCACCACTGGCCAGGCTGACGCCGTTCACCACCCGGTACGCGATCGCGGCATTGTTGTCCGGGGCGAACACCACCGCCTTGTCGCGGCGAGTGGCGAAGTACCCGAGGGAGTCGCGTTCGCCGTGCAGCAGCAGCAACCGGCGTACTTCGAGCTCCTCGGGCTGGGTCAGGTACCGGACCCGCTGGACGGAGCGGAGGAAGATCCAGAACGCGACCACCAGCGATGCGGCCGAGATCGCGCCGACGCTGAGGCCGATCCAGCCGTGGCCGTCGTGGCCGCCCATCTTGCTCCGGGACTGGCCGAGCGCGGCGATCACGGCCCAGCCGATCTTCTGCCGCTGACCGGTCAGCGTCTTCGGGAAGATCTGCGTCAGCGTGATGCTGACCGCGATCGAGATCAGCATGCCGGCCACCAGCGCGCCGATGGCGAGCCGGCGGGTACCGGGTGCGAGCCGCGCCGGGAAGGCGCCACGGATCTTCCACAGCAGCACGATCAGGCCGGCGACCACGACCCACTGGACGATCGCCCACTCGAGGTCCGCCACGGTGGTGCGGTCCAGGTCGGCCAGCCACTCGGTGCTCTTCGGGCTGCTCAGCCGCACGGAGCTGAACGCGATGTACCCGGTCAGGCCGAACAGCCAGAGCCCTTCGAAGACCCACAACACCCAGAGCAGGGCGGCCCGCTTGCCCCGCAGCAGGGCGCTGCCGACCACCGCGAGGTACACCGCGGAGAAGATCGTGTGCCCGGCCGGGATCCCGATGAAGTCGAACACCATGTCGACGTGCTTGACGAACAGCGGCGCCGGAACATGCAGTGGAATGGCAAGGAACGACCACACCGAGGCGAGTACGACGACGCGGCCTACCCACACCGCGGCGCGTTGCTGCCAGACGGGGATCACTGCTGTTTGTTCCGACCGCACCAGCCGATCATCCCATTAGTTCGCTGAGAGGTCGGTCGACCTAGCACTACCCTGACACTACAGCTGACGCCACAGTCAACGGGTCGGTTGTCATGCCACGCTGCCTGCATGGCCGCCGTCCCGTACCGCCTGCTCCGCAACCTCATGCTTGCCGCCGGCGTGCTCTACTGCAGTCTGTTGCTGGAGGCGGCGGCCGGTTTCCCGCTTGGCGTTCACGACTCGTTCCTCAGCGAACTGGGCGCGAGAGACCAGTCGACCAGCCTGTACGCGCGGGGGATGGACCTCACGACCGGTGTGCTCCTGCTGGTCTCTGTCGTGCTGGCGTGGCCGGCTGGACGAGCACAGTGGCAGCTGAGCGGTCTCCTGATCAGTACGGCGGTGTTCGGGCTCGGCACGCTGTTCGACTCGTTCTCACCGATGGACTGCGCGCCATCGACCAGCGCGGCGTGTCGGGCCGCGGAGGCGAACGGCCAGACCGGTGTGGCGCTCGTGCTGCACGAAGTGACCTCGACGCTCGCAGGCGTCGGCAGCATCGCCATGGGGGTCTTCGCGGTGCTGGTGATTCGGCGCTGCGGCTGGGGCGGTACGTGGAGCAAGGTGGTCGCCGTACTCGCGGGGGCGGTCGCGGTGACGCAGACGTGGCTGGGGCTGCAGACCGGGCGTGATGTTCTCCTGGGTGACGAGCTGGATGCGCCGGGCATTCTGCAGCGGGTGTCGGTTTTGCTCGTCTGCTTAATGTTGGCGACAGTGCTACCGGGGCTGAGGCAGGCTTTCTCTCGATGACCGTGACATGGATCGTGGTGCCCGGCCTGGCCGAGACTCCTGAGGAGTTCGCCCGGGTCGTCGAGCTGTTGCCGGATCACGACATCCGTGTCATCGATCCGTGGAGTACGCCGGTCACCTCGGACGTCGACGTGCTGCGCGCGGCTGCCGACGTACCTGCTGACGCGGAGATCGGACTGGTCGGTCATTCGATCGGTGGGCTGGCCGTACTGCGCTGGGCGCTGACTCGGCCGCTCGAAGTGAGCCGTCTGGTCCTGGTCGACAGCAGTCTGACGTCGGAGACGGGCTGGCGGGAGTTGTACCCGGGAACGCGGGGTGACCGGGCGATCCGCGCGGTCGTGCGGTTCCTCGGGCGCGTCGGCGTACCGCAGCTGATCGGTCCGGCGATCAGGCGGCTGAGCGTGCGGCTCGGGAGCCGGTCCAATCACGACCTGCTGTCGAAAGCGACGGCACAGGCCCGGTACGGCGCGAAGACGTCCTGGTTGCTGTTCTGGGACGAGCTGGCGAGTAGCTGGGAGCTGGCGGCCGAGTTGGCGAAGCTGATCACCGGTCCGGTCGCTCACGTCGCTCCGGCCACGCTGCTGGTCGCCACGGGCGGTAGCTCGCGCTTCACCGCCGACCGCTGGCTCGCCGGTCAGCAACGCCTCGCGGACGCACTCGGCGGAACGGTCGAGGTACTGCGGGACTCCGCGCACCTCGTGCACCTGGACCGCCCGGACGCCATCGCCACCGCGGTCCGCCGCGGATAACCCCTTCCGTGGACGGACCGGGGTGCCGTACGCTCACTCTACTGAAACAGTCGTGGCAGTATCTTTCCGTAGTGGAAGTGCACAATGAGTGATCGCATAGTGATAAGCCGCAGCCTGTGGTGGAGATGGTTCCTTGATGACGCCCGGACCCACTGGCGACTGATCTGGCGCCTGTACGTCGACCGCGCGTACCGCTGGCACCGGCGATGATCGTCGTCACCTGCTCGGTGTGTGACCGGCGCACGCTGCTGCCGATGAGCATGGTCACCGGCCTGGATCGCCGGATCGACCTGGCGGGTCAGGTGCTGTACGAACTCACCTACACGTGCTGGTGCGGTGCGGCCGGTGTGAAAGTGGTGAAGGGTCCGGCCCTGGCCAAGTAGTGCTGGTCAGGACGTGGTGCTGGTCATCGCCGGCGTCGGGAGCTTGCGCTGCCAGACCTCGTCGAGAGCCATCCGCATCGCACCGGTGACGACCGCGTCCTCGGCCAGCGCGGAGAGCTCCAGCTTCGGGTGGTTGAGCGTCAGCAGCCGGAGCTGGTCCGAAATGGCGTCCAGCAGTACGGCGCCCGCGCGCGCGACGCCACCGCCGATGACGACGGCCGTGGGGTCCAGTACCAGGATCGACGGCGCCAGAGCCCGCGCGAACGACCCAGCGACCTGCTGTACGACGGCCTGCGCGACCGGGTCACGCTCCGCGGCAGCTGCGAAGACATCCGCAGTGTCCAGCTGATCGCCACCCAGCTCGGCCAGCCGCGACTCGGGGTTGTCGAGCGCAGCCTGACGTCCCAGCGCCGCGATCGCCTCCGAGCCAACCGCACGCTCCAGCGGGCCGCGGCTGTCCTCGGGGTTGATCACGTCGTCGGGGCCAGTGGCGATGAACCCGATCTCACCAGCCGCACCGGTGCCGCGGTGCAGCCGGCCGTCGATGACGATGCCGGCACCGAGGCGCTCGCCCCACTGGACGGCCAGCAGCGTGCCAGTGCCACCCCGGGCGGCGGCGATCGCCAGCGCGGCCAGGTTGGCGTCGTTGTCCAGCATCACCGGGCAGTCGAGCAGGCCGCGGACATGCTTGATCAGGTCGATCGCCGACCAGCCGGGCACACTCGGGACGAGCTGGACCCGACCGGTGTGCTCGTCGACGATGCCCGGGCTCGCGGCGACCACGGCCGCGACGTCTTCGGCTGGTACCGCTGCCTCCGCGAGTGCCTCGTTGATCACCTCACCGATGACCCCGAGCAGCTCCTGTGCCGTCCAGCCGGGGCCGGAACGACGTACCAGGGACAGCTTGCGGCCGGCCAGGTCGGAGACGCCGACGGTGACCCGGTGCGGGCCGACGTCCAGCCCGAGAACCGGCGCCGCACGGCCGCGCAGCGAGACGCGGATGGCGGGGCGGCCGAGTGACCGGTCCGCGGAGTCCGGCCCGTGCTGCTGCAGCCAGCCAGCGTCGAGCAGCTCGTCAACGGCCTGCGCGACCGTCGGCCTGGCCAGACCGGTCCGCTCGACCAGCTCGGCGACGCGCAACGGTGCGGGCGCGGACCGACGGACCGCATCCAGGACCGAGGCGACATTGATCCGCCGCAGCATCGTCGTACCGCCGCCGCCGACCGTTCCCTTGCTCATGTCCGACCCCTTGCCTGCCACTCACCCAGTATAGATAGCGAGCGTTCATAAATACCGTCCATGGTCACACCGATTGGCGGATACCGGTGCGTGAGTCGACAACTATCACCCATCAGGCACCGGATGTTCCAGCACACGCACCCCTGCCCGGAATCGGGCCGGTCCCCACACCTCAGTCTCGCAGGGCAATCGCACAGGGCAATCTCGTAGGGCAATCTCGTAGGGCAGTCGGACGGGCTTCGCGCCCAGCGCCGCATCTGCCGCCGGTCCGTGCCGGACCCAACCGCTGGCGCCTGTGCCTCACGTGACATGGATGCTGGAGACAGCGGTCCCTGCAGGGTCTCTACCGGCGGCAGATGCAGACCTCCAGTATCTCGGTCAGGTCCCGCGCCGGGGATTGCGGCGATGGCTGTAAAAGCTGCAATGGCTGCAAGTGGCCTGCCCGCGGCCACCACCGCCTACTCTGGGCTTGCCGACTAGTGAGAGGCAGCGTTATGGGACGCGAGCGGGACGTCGTCGAGGCTTGTCCGACCGAGCTGTTCATCGGCGGCAAGTGGGTCGCCGCCGAGGGCGGCAGGACCCTCGCCGTCGAGGACCCAGCCACCGGTACGACGCTCTGCGACGTGGCCGATGCGAGTCCGGCGGACGGCATGGCGGCGCTGGACGCGGCCGTCGCGGCGCAGGCCGACTGGGCAGCGACCGCGCCGCGGGAACGTGGCGAGATCCTCCGCCGTACCTATGAGCTGATGACCGAGCGGGCCGACGACCTCGCGCTGCTGATGACGCTGGAGATGGGCAAGCCGGTCGCCGAGTCCAAGGGCGAGATCGCCTACGCGGCCGAGTTCTTCCGCTGGTTCGCCGAGGAAACGGTGCGGATCGACGGCGGGTACCAGATCGCGCCGAACGGGTCCGGCCGGTTCCTGGTGATGCGGCAGCCGGTCGGGCCGTGCCTGCTGATCACGCCGTGGAATTTCCCGGCGGCGATGGGTGCGCGGAAGATCGGTCCGGCGGTCGCGGCCGGCTGCACGATGGTGATCAAGCCGGCCGCCCAGACGCCGTTGTCGATGCTCAAGTTGGCCGAGCTTATGACCGAGGCCGGTCTCCCCGCCGGTGTGCTGAACGTGGTCACCACGCAGGACGCCGGCGGCGTGATGGAGCCGCTGATCCGCGACGGGCGGGCCCGCAAGCTCTCCTTCACCGGGTCCACTCCGGTCGGCCGGCGGCTGATCGAGCAGGCCGCGGAGCAGGTGCTGCGGACCAGCATGGAGCTCGGCGGCAACGCCCCGCTGCTGGTCTTCGAGGACGCCGACCTGGACAAGGCGGTCGACGGCGCGATGCTGGCCAAGATGCGCAACGGCGGCGAGGCCTGTACGTCGGCCAACCGGATCTACGTGCACTCCTCGGTGATGGACGAGTTCGCGTCCCGGCTGACCGCCCGGATGGCGGCGCTCAAGGTCGGCCGCGGTACCGAGGACGGCGTCGACGTCGGGCCGCTGATCGACGGCAAGCAGCGGGACAAGGTGGCGGACCTGGTCGCGGACGCGATCGCGCGCGGCGCTCGGCCGCTGACCGGTGGTGCGATTGCCGAGGGCAACGGGTACTTCTACCAGCCGACGGTGCTGGCCGACGTACCGGCGACCGCGCGGTTGCAGAAGGAGGAGATCTTCGGGCCGGTGGCGCCACTGACCGCGTTCGAGACCGAGGACGAGGCGGTGCGGATGGCGAACGACACCCAGTTCGGGCTGGTGTCCTACCTGTTCACCCAGGACGTGAGCCGGGCGCTGCGGGTGTCCGAGCGGCTCGAGGCCGGGATGATCGGGCTCAACCAGGGCATCGTGTCCAACCCGGCCGCGCCGTTCGGCGGCGTGAAACAGTCCGGCCTCGGCCGCGAGGGCGGCAGCGTGGGAATCGACGAGTACCTGGAGATCAAGTACGTCGCTGTCAATGTCGACTGACCAGCTGGGTCACCGTGACCAGCTGGTAGCCGCGGGCGCGTAGTTCACGGACGATCGGGCCGACTGCCTGAGCGGTGTACGGCGCGTTGTCGCCGCCGTGCATGTGGAGTACGACGATCGACCCGTTCTGCACGTGGTCGAGTACCTGCTTGATGACCGGCTGCGCTGACTTGGCGAACCCGTCCGCACCAGGAACGTCCAGACCGACCGCAGTGACACCAGCAGGCGCCAGCTCGTGCAGTGCGGTCGCGTCGTAGCACCCGCCCGGGAAACGGAACCACCTGGTCGCATGCGGAGCCAGCTTGTCCAGGTCGACGATGGCCCGCCGTACGTCGGCCAGCATGTCCTGCTTCGGCACCGTGCCCAGCGTGTAGCAGTGCTTGGTGAAACCGCGGTGGTCGTAGGTGTGCGTCCCCAGCTCGAACAGCGGGTCGTTCGCCAGCTCCTTGGTGATCTGCGGGTACTGCTCCATCCACATCCCGGTCAGGAACATCGTCGCCGGCACGTGCAGCGTGCGCAGCTCGTCGATCAGCGCCTTGTTGTAGTACGACTTCACCGTCCCGGCCACCAGGCGCCGCCGCATCAAGGCGGTCAGGTCGGCGTCGAACGTCAACGCGACCTGCTTCTTGTCCCGCGGCCCATGGTCCAGCACGGGCATCACCGTCGCGTTGCTAGAGGCACCGGGTTTGGCCTGCACCGGAGCCAGCGTGGGCCGGACCGTACGCACCGGAGCCGCGGGCGCACGTGTCTGCGGAGTCTCGGTGACCACTCCAGCCGTCGGTGTGCTGTCACTACACGCCACAAGCGTCAGCGCCAGGGCGCCAACCGCAACACACTTCCCCCAGGTCACGCCGCCCACTCTACGGTCTGGGCGGGACCCTGAAATCGTGGGTCCCGCCGCGTCGTTGGGAGTTCAGTTGACCAGGTCGTTCGCCGAGCGCAGGACCGGTACGTCGACCTGCTCGGGTGCTGCCGCGCCGGTGACGTGGAACGTGTGGCTCTCGCCGGCGGACAGGGTCACCAGACCCGAGTCCACCCGCGCCGCCGCGTCCAGCCGGTCCGGGAACAGCGCGAGGTCCTTGGCCAGCGCGGTCGCCGTCACGGTCACGTCGTACCCGCTGTCGGTCGGTGCAACGGTGGCCGAGTAGGCGTCGTCCGCGAGCTGCAGCGCGGTGTCCTCGACGAAGTACCAGTCCGCCGTCGTGCCGTCGGCCGCCCGTACCTCGAGGTACTCGGACGACTCCTTCGTGGGCACCGCGACCGACTCGGGAAGCCCGTTGACGACGGCCGAGCGAGCCGCGATCTCCACCGCGAACGTCTCGCGGGCGAGCACCTCACCACCCTTGCCGGTCGAGCGCCGTGTCACGGTGATCTCGGTCGACCACGCCTCGTCCGTGTCGTTGTGAGCGACAACGACAAGGTCGTCTTCCCGAGGCTGGACGGTCAGCAGCCGGTCGGCGTACACCTGCTTGAGGGCGAACCACAGAGGCTTGCGGATCCCGTGCCCGTCCACGGCGGCCCAGGAAACCACCGGCCAGTTGTCGTTCAGCTGCCACACGACGGCGCCGGTGTTCAGCGGGAACAGGCTGCGGAAGTGCTCGATGCCGTAGGCAACAGCGCGGGCCTGGTTCAGCTGCGTCGTCCAGTGCCAGTCGTCGATGGTCTTCCAGAGCGGCAGGTGCTCACCGAGTCCACGCTCCAGCTTGAGGTTGCCCTCGAACGCCTTCTGGTGCACGAGCATCTGCCGGCCGTACGGGTCGAGCGGCTCGTCGTGCACGACCGACGTCAACGTCGACCAGGCCGGCGGCCCCTGGAACCCGAACTCCGACACGAACCGCGGCTTGTACTTGCGGTACGTCGTGTAGTCCACCTGGTTCCAGACGTCCCAGATGTGCATCGTCCCGTGCCGCTCGTCGTTCGGGTGGATGAACTGGTCGTAGGAGTACGGGCTACCGGCGGAGTACGGCGTCCGCGGGTCGAGCTCGGCGACGATCTTCGGCAACAGCTCGAGGTAGTACCCGGCACCCCACGGCCGTCCGGCCAGCGGGACCCGCCAGCTCCACTCGACGTACCCCCAGATGTTCTCGTTGTTGCCGTTCCAGACCGCGAGGCTGGCGTGCTTGCTCAACCGCGTGACGGCCTCGCGCGCCTCGGCCTCGACCTCGTTCCAGAGGTGCTCCTCCTCGGAGTACGCCGCGCAGGCGAACAGGAAGTCCTGCCAGACCAGGATTCCGAGCTCGTCGCAGATGTCGTAGAAGTCTTCGCTCTCGTAGATCCCGCCGCCCCACACGCGCAGCAGGTTCATCCCGGCGTCGATGGCGTCCTGGATGCTGGTCCGGTAGGTGTCGGCGTTCAGTCGGGTCACGAACGCGTCGTCGGGGATCCAGTTCGCGCCGCGGACGTAGATCGGCTTGCCGTTCACCGACAGCACGAACGGCGAACCATCGGTGTCCGGGGCAACGTTCGCGGTGATGGTCCGGAAGCCGACGCGCCCGGTCCACTCCTCGTCGGTCAGCTTCACCACCACGTCGTACAAGGGCTGCTCGCCGTGGCCGCGCGGCCACCAGAGGTCCGCACCGGTGACAGTGTTGGTGAGGACAACGGTGTCCCAGCCGGGCTTCACGGACGCGGTCTGCGTCGTGCCGCCTACCTCCACCGTGACGGTCGCGTACTCGTTGGCGGTGTCGGTCCAGGCCAGCGAGACATGGGTGTTCAGTACGCCGTCGGCGCCGGCCAGCGGGCGAACCGAGGAGATCCGGACGCCGGACCAGGACTCGATCCGGATCGGTCGCCAGATGCCCGCGGTCGCGACGTCCGGACCCCAGTCCCAGCCGAAGTTCGAGGCCATCTTGCGGAGCTCGTTGTACGGGTGCAGGTTGGTGTGCGGCCAGCTGCCGACCTTCGCCCGCTCCGCCTCGGCCGCCGCGACCGGACCCTCGAACTCGATCACCAGTTCGTTGTCCCCGTCGACCAGGATGCCGGTGACGTCGAAGCGGTACGAGCGGTGCTGGTTCGCCGTCCGGCCGAGCTCCCGGCCGTTCAAGGTCACCGTCGCGACCGTGTCCAGACCCTCGGCGACCAGTTCCTGCCGGTCGTTGCCGTCAGCAACCCAAGAAAACGTGTTCCGGAAACTCCAGCGGGTGCGACCGATCCAGTGCAGCTTCGACTCGTTGTCGCCGTCGAAGGGATCCGGGATCTCGCCCGCCGCGAGCAGGTCGGTGTGCACCTCGCCCGGAACGGTCGCGGCGATCGTCCGGCCGAGCAGGCCGTCGGGCACCGGGCCCTCGACCGCGTGCACGGTCCAGGCGGCACCGCCGGCGGTGGTCAGGTCGAGGGTCTTGAGTGATGTCACGTCTGGCTCCAGGGAGATGAACCGGTTTAGTGGAACGGCAGAACTCCCCACGGTGCAGGGGGAGCGATGCCGTCAGTCGTTCAGGACGTACCGTCGCCACAGATCGGCGAGGGCACGGTGTCCGGTCGCGGACGGGTGCACGCCGTCGCCGGCGAGCGCCGCCGGCCCGACGGAGGCGGCCTGCTTGGTCAGCTCGACATCGGTCGGCACCAGGATCGCGCCGTACTCGACGGCGAGTTTCCGGACCACCTCGAGCTTCGGGTCGAGATCCTCGCGCCAGGTGTCCTGTCCGTCCTTCACCGGCAGCAGGAACGGCTCCATCAGCACCACCGGGCAGGACAGTGAGTCGAGCAGGACCCGGTACGACGCCTCGAAGGACTCCGGGGTCGTCGGGTCGTTCTCGTCGTACCGCCGCCAGACGTCGTTGATCCCGATCAGGATCGACACCAGCGCCGGGTCGTGGGCCAGCACATCGGTCGACCACCGCGCGGCCAGGTCGGCCGCCCGGTTGCCACTGATGCCGGCGTTGACGATCGTCGGCCGGCGTTCGCCGAGATCGTCGTACAGGTTGCGGACGTAGCCGTCCCCGAGCCCGTTCGGGTCGGCACGGCGTCCGCAGTCGGTGACCGAATCCCCGGCGAACACAACGGTCCGCCGGGGATCGAGAACGATCTTCGTCACAGTGCCCGCTTCACAGGGTCGCCGCGGTGACGTCCCAGTCGTCCGGCAGGATCGCCGCGACCTCCACCGTGCTCTTCACGTCGACGAACGCGCCGGTGTCGATCGAGTCGGTGATGGAGGCCATCACGTCGACGATGTGGAACGCCAGCGCCCCGGTCGCCCGGTGCGGCCGGTCGGCCCGGATCGCCCGCGCCATCTCCAGCACACCGGTACCGCGCTGCGCGACCGCCTTCGTCTCGGCGATCGTCTCCCAGTCCTCGGCGCCCCGGCGACGGATCTTGATCGCACCGTCGAACCCGTTCGGGTCCGGTACGGCGAGGGTCGCGTCGGACCCGGTGATCTCGACGAACCCGGCCCGCCCGAGCGGCGAGTCGAAGCTGAAGATGCTCTGCGACGACTGTCCCGACTCGAACTTCGCGATTGTGCTGACGTGCGTCGGCACGGTCACGTCGAAGTCGGTCCCCGCCAGCGGACCGGAGCCGATCGTGCGCTTCTCCTTGGACTTCGACCCGATCCCGGCGACCGCGGCGACCGGACCGAACAGCTGCACCAGAGTGGTCAGGTAGTACGGGCCGATGTCCCACAGTGGGCCCGCGCCCTCCTGGAACAAGAACGCCGGGTTCGGGTGCCAGGACTCCGGGCCGGGGGACTGCATCAGGGTGAGCGCGGTCAGCGGCGTACCGATGTCACCGCGCTCGATGATCCGGCGGGACTCCTGCAGGCCCGGACCCAGGATGGTGTCGGGCGCGCAGCCGAGCCGCACCCCCGCGTCCTGCGCCGTGGCCAGCAGCTTGAGGCCGCTCTCCTGGTCCAGCGAGAACGGCTTCTCGCTCCAGACATGCTTGCCGGCAGCAACCGCCGCGAGGGCCACCTCGACGTGCGCGATCGGAATGGTCAGGTTGACCACGATCTCCACGTCGGGGTTGTTCAGGACGGCCTCGGGCCCGCCGTGCGCCGCGATGCCGTACTGCTCGGCCTTCTCCTTGGCGGCTTCCGGCCGGAGGTCGCCGATCGCGACGACGTTCAGGTCGGGGAAGCTCTGCATGCTCTTGATGTAGGCGTCGGAGATCACTCCGGCGCCGATCACACCTACGCCAACAGTGCTCATGCAGGAGCGCCCTCTCCGGTGAGGAACGCGTAGCTGCCCTCGACCGCGTCGAAGATCTCGCCGGTGAAGTCGTCCAGCTCGACGACCCGGAGCGCCTGCGGCGCCGCGGCCAGGATCTCCGCGATCGCGATGGTGCCGTCGCCGACCGCGACCTGGGCCTTGTTGTTCAGCGTCCCGTCGCCGTCCTTGACGTGGATCGCGGTGACCCGCTCACCGAACTTCTTCAGCAGCGCCGGTACGTCGGCACCGCCGACCGCCGCCCAGTACGTGTCGACCTCGACGATCACCTCGTCGGACAGGTTGTCGACGAGGATCTCCAGCCCGTGCGCGCCGCCGATCTTCGACTCGAGCTCGAACTGATGGTTGTGGTAGCCGACCGTGATGCCGTGCTCGGCGGCCTCCTTGGCGGCCTGGTTCAGGCCGTCCGCGATCACCTTGATCTCGTCGGCCGACTGCCAGCGGGCCGCGTCGGTGTGCGGGTCGATCACGGTGCTGATCCCGAGCCGCTTCGCCGCGGCGAGGATCTCGGCCTTGTCGTCCTTGAGCAGGCCGGCGTGCGTGGTCGGGGCCGAGAGACCGTGCTTGGGCAGCGCCTCGGCCAGACGGTCCGCGAAAGCGGTCACACCGAAGGGTTCGACCTTGGTGTAGCCGATCTCCGCGATGCGGGCCAGGGTGCCGTCGAAGTCCTCTTCGAGCTTGCCCCGGACCGTGTACAGCTGGAGGGACAGGTGGTCCTTTGCGACCATGGTTTCTCCTTGTCGGCGGCGCGTTCACCCGCTGCCCTGGGGTTTGCGCCGTCTGATAAGCCGAACCGGTTAAGTAACGAAGGAAACCGTATCCCACCGGGCCCCGGCGGCACCACCCTCCGCCCAACGACTGGGCGGTCACCTGAGAGACCGCCCGGGCTTTGTGACAATGCCGCCCCTCCCGTGACCGATCGCCGGAATCCGGCCCTGTCGCTGCATTCAAACGGTCACTTTGGGTCGGGTGTTGATGACACAGAGTTGAAGGCGGGGGCACACTGAAAGTGACCGGACCGTCCGTCAACGGTTCGGGCACTCGTGAGGAGGGGTTTCGTCGTGTCTCGAGTGACCATCAAGGAGATCGCCCGGCGCTGTGGGGTCTCCCAAGGAGCCGTGTCCTACGCGCTCAACAATCGGCCCGGGGTGTCGGAAGCCACCCGCGCTCGCGTACTGCGAGTCGCCGCCGAACTGGAATGGATGCCGAACCGGGCCGCCCGCCAACTGTCCGCGGCCCGCAGCGAGACGTTCGGGCTCGTGCTGGCCCGGACCGCACAGACGCTGATCGAGGAGCCGTACTTCATGGGCTTCGTCGGCGGGGTGGAGTCCGTGCTTGCGGAGAAGTCGTACGCGCTCGCACTACAGGTCGTCGCGGACCTCGACGAGGAGCTGGCGACGTACCGGAAGTGGGCGGCCGAGCGGCGGGTCGACGGTGTGATCGTCGTCGACCTCCGGGTCGCCGATCCCCGCATCCCGGTACTGCGGAAGCTCGGGCTGCCGGCCGTTCTCGTCGGCGACCCGGCGCTGGCCGACGGTATGCCGTGCGTCTGGACCGACGGCACGTCCGCGATGAACACCGCTCTGGACCATGTCGCGTCGCTGGGACACCGGTCGATCGCACGGATCGCCGGGCCGCCCGACTTCGGCGACGTCTTCATCCGCGACCAGGCCTTCGACCTCGCCGCCGCCCGCCTGGCGCTGTCCACCATCACCTGCCATACCGACTACTCGGCCGCCCAGGGCGCTGCCGCGACCCATGAGGTCCTGGCTGCCGAGCCTCGGCCGACCGCGATCCTCTACGACAACGACCTGATGGCGGTGGCCGGCCTGGCCGTCATCCAGGCCCTGGATCTCCACGTTCCTGATGACATCACGCTCGTCGCCTGGGACGACTCGACGCTCTGCCGGATCACCCACCCGACCCTGACGGCGCTCAGCCACAACGTCGTCGGGTACGGCGCCGAGGTGACCCACCACCTGCTCGACCTGCTTTCGGGTGCCGAGCCTCAGCCCCGTCTCTACTCCACGCCGCTCCTGATCGTCCGCGAGAGCTCGGCCCGCCCCGCTTTCCAATAGTTGGCCGCCCGCGCCCGAGTGCCTGCTCGGGCGCGGCTGGCTCACGTCGCGGTGACTGTGACGGGGACTCCGTTGACGACCGCGGTGCCGGAGACCGGGTCGGTGAGTGCGGTGTCGGTGATGTCGTTGGCGCTCGGACCCGGGACCTGGTTGGCGACGGTGAGCCGCGAGCCGGGGCGGTTGTGGCCGAAGCCGTGCGGCAGGCTGACCACGCCGGGCATGATGTCGTTGCTGGAAGCAACTTCTACGGCGATGGAGCCGGCCGCCGAGGTGACGGTGACGAGCTGGCCGTCGGTGAGTTCGCGGTCGGCGAGGTCGGCTGGATGCATCAGCAGGTGATGGCGCGGCTTGCCCTTCACCAGCCGGGCGGAGTTGTGCATCCACGAGTTGTTGTTGCGCAGATGCCGCCGGCCGATCAGCAGCAGTTCGTCGGCGGACAGCGCCGCCAGCGAATCCAGACGCGGCAGATCGTTCAGGATCATCCGCTGCGCCAGATCGATCCGCTTCGACTTGTGGTGCAAGGCAGCAGGCAACGCGGGCTGCAGCGGCCCGAGATCCACTCCACCTGGCGATCGTCGTACCTTCCCGAGCGACAACCGGTAGGGGCCGATCCGCAAGCCCAGATCCACGATCCGCCGCGGCGACATCCGCAGCCGCGCCATCACCTCGACGCGGCGCCGGCTCCACGGAGTACGGCGTACCAGGGCCAGGCCGAGGTCGCGGAAGATCTCCCAGTCGTGTCGCGCGGAATCGGGTTTCGGCAGTACGGCGTCGTTCCAGCGCGCCGTGTTCCGCACTGCCAGCTGGTGGAAGATCACGTCGTAGTGATCGCGCTCGAGGGGCGGCGCCGGCGGCAGGATGACGTCGGCGTGCCGGGTCGTCTCGTTGATGTACGGATCGATCGCGACCATGAACTCGAGTGTTCCGAGGGCGGCGTCGAGTTTCCGTCCGTTCGGCGTCGACAGCACCGGGTTTCCGGCGACCGTGACCATCGCCCGGATCTGTCCCTCGCCCGGAGTCAGGATCTCCTCGGCCATCGTCGAGACCGGCAGCTCGCCGCCGAACTCCGGCAGTCCGCGGACCCGGCTCGTCCAGACCCCGAGATGCCCGCGGCCGAGCCCGAGCAAGGCGTTCACGGCCGGCCGCGGAAACATCGTTCCGCCCGGCCGGTCCAGGTTTCCGGTGATGATGTTCAGGACCTGGATCGCCCACTGGCAGATCGCCCCGAACTGCTGGGTCGACACCCCGACGCGCCCGTAACAGGCCGCCCGGTCGGCCGCGGCGAAATCCCGAGCCACCTGCCGGATCTCGGCGGCGGAAATTCCGGTGATTTCCGCGGCACGTTCCGGCGTCCATCCCTCGACCGCCGCCTCCACTTCCGCGAGCCCGTCGACGTACGCCGCCGGCCGGGCCGCCCCGTCCTCGATCACCTGATGAATCAGGGCGAGCAGAAACGCCGCGTCCGTTCCGGGCCGGATGAAGTGATGGGTGTCGGAAACTGCTGCGGTTTCGGTCCGTCGCGGATCGATCACGACCAGTTTTCCGCCGCGTTTCCGCAACTCCTTGAGCCGCCGTCCGAAACCGGGTGCCGTCATCATGCTCCCGTTCGACGCCAGCGGGTTCGCCCCGAGCATCAGCAGGTACGACGTCCGGTCGATGTCCGGCACCGCCACCATCAGCTGGTGCCCGTACAACAGGTACGACGCCAGCATGTGCGGCAACTGGTCGATCGACGTCGCGCTGAACCGGTTCCGGGTCCGCAGCTGCTTCACCATCGTCGGCATATGCGTGAGCGCGCCGAGACTGTGCACGTTCGGGTTCCCGAGGTAGACCCCGACGGAGTTCCGCCCGTGCTCGCGCTGGATCTCGGTGAGCTTGCCGACGACGAGTTCGTACGCTTCGTCCCACCCGATCGACTGCCAGCCGTCCGAGGTACGGCGTACCGGTGTGGTCAACCGGTCGGGGTCCTCCTGGAGGTCGCGGAGGGCGACCGCCTTCGGGCAGATGTGACCGCGCGAGAGCGGGTCCGACTCGTCACCGCGGATGTCGGTGACCCGGCCGTCCTCGACGGTCACGAGCACTCCGCAGATCGCCTCACACAGATTGCAGGACGTGCGCCGCACTGTCATCTGGTCAAACTACCCTCGGGTAGCCAACCGCGTCATCAGTCGAAGCGTGCCTCGTCGAGGCGGCCGAGGATCGCGTCGACGGTCTCTCCGACGCTGAGGTCGGAGTTGTCCAGCCACAGCCCGCGCCGTGGGCTGAACGCGTGCAGTTCGTAGTCGAGCTCGTCGACCAGATGCCGGGCGCCGCCGATCCGGCTGGAGATCACGTCGGGCCGCGGGGTCAGGACGACGAGGTAGCGCGGCCGGGACTCGATGCCGTCCAGGAACTCGCGCAGCAGTTCACCGATCACCACGTCCTGCAGTACGACGGTGAATCCCGCGCTCGCGTACTCGTCCGCGGCCTTGCAAGCGAGCCGATAGCGCAGCTGCAGTTGGCGTTGTGCCTCGAGTACGTCGTCGGCCATCGAGGCCTGGCCGCTGACGATCATTCGCCGGAAAACGTCCCCCCGAAGATGCACGCCGTACTGGAACCTCTCGGCGAGCATCTGGGACACCGACGACTTCCCCGCCGCCATGATTCCACTGACGACGATCACCCCCTCGGACTCCATGCGGTGATCGTGCCACGCGGTGCGCGGTTTTAGTCCGGCGTCGGCGATTCTTGTCCGAAAACCCCGATTTCTCAGGGGTTTCCGGCGGTCAGCGTGTCCAGATGATGGCGCAGCAGTTGCCGGATCCGCGGCGCCGTACTGCGGTCCGGCTGGATCGCGGCGTGCAGTGCGAGACCGTCGATCAGGGCATGCAGGCTTTCGGTCTCGCGCCGCAGGTCGAGGCCGTCGCGTAGTGCGCCGGCCTCGGCGAGCGAGTGCAGCAGCGACTCGCACAGGTGCCGCAGTCCGTTGTGCACGGTGTCGACGTGTTCCTGCAGCGTTCCGGCGCCGGTCTCGGCCCGTGCCTGCGCCATGAACGCCAGCCAGACGTCGAACTCCGCGCGCCGCTCGGCGTCCAGCGGGAGCGCTTCCTCGAGGTAGCGCAGTGCGATCGTGGTCGCGCTGCCCTTGGGCTCGATCGCGCTGACCCGATCGCTGACTCGGCGCGAGACCAGGTCCATCGCGAAGCTGAGCAGACCGTCCTGGTCCGGGAAGTAGTAGCGGACCGCGCCCGCCGACCAGCCGGCCTCGGCGGCGATCGTGCGGACGGAGGCGGCCCGGATCCCGTCCCGGCGGACCACCCGCCACAGCGCTTCGGCGATCTCCTCGCGGCGGGCGGCGTGGTCGACGATCTTCGGCATGTGGTCCTTTTTAGCACAGATGTGTTAGTCTCGTTTCACAACACAGTCGTGTTGAAAAACTCGGGAGGGAACACCGTGCTGCTCGCTGTGATCGCCGGGTGTGAGATCGGCTTCTGGGTCCTGCTCGCCGCCGGCCTCGTGACGCGCTACCTGCTCCGGCTGCCGAAGGTCGGCCTGGTGCTGCTGGCCGCGGTGCCACTGGTCGACGTCGTGATGCTGGTCGCGAGCGTCCTGGACATCCACCGCGGAGCGGAGCCCGCGTTCAAGCACTCACTGGCCGCGATCTTCATCGGGGTCAGCGTCGGGTTCGGGCACCAGACGCTGAAGTGGGCCGACGCTTGGGCCGCGCACTTCATGGCCGGTGCGCCGCGGCCGCCGAAGCCGCTGAAGAAGGGCCCGGAGCGTGCCCGCCGCGAGCGCGCCGGATGGTTCCGCCACCTGTTCGCGTACGTCGTCGGCGTCGGCATCATGATCGCTCTCGGCCTGCTGTCCGGCCGTGGGTACGACGCCGTACTGGCGCCCGCGTGGACCTGGACGATCGTGCTGGTGATCGACGCGGTCGTGTCGTTCAGCTACTCGTTCGACCGGGCCGAGCCTTCGGGCCAGGCGCCGCGCGAGAAGGAGTCGGTGTAACGTCCGCGGTTCGCGCGGTCACTCGTCGTACATTTCCAGCATGACGACGGTTGGGCGGGTCTGGGCGGCGGTCACCGGGCTGATCGTGGTGGCCGGGATCGTCATCCAGTTGCTGGTGACGGGCGGCGGGCACGAAGGGTTCTTCCCGGACAATCCGGAGCGGGTCCTGAACGTGTTCGCGTACTTCACGATCCAGTCGAACCTGCTGCTCGGCGGGACCGCGCTCGTCCTCGCGGCACAGCCCGACCGGCCGGCGAGCAAGCTCTTCAAGACGCTCCGGCTGAACGGCGTGCTCTGCATCGCGGTCACCGGGATCGTCTACCACGCCGTCCTCGCGGGGCTGGGGGAGCTGCAGGGATGGGCGGAAGTGGCGAACTTCCTGCTGCACACCGCGGCTCCGGTCGCGGGCGTCGTCGGCTGGTTGTTGTTCGGGCCGCGCGGGCTCACCGACTGGTCGATCGTCCGGTGGTCGATCGTGTATCCGCTGCTGTGGCTGGTGTTCACGCTGATCCGCGGCGAGTTCGTCGGGTTCTATCCGTACCCGTTCGTGGACGTCGACGAGCACGGGTACGGACGGGTGCTGCTGAACTGTCTGGTGGTGGCGGTACTGTTCCTGGCTCTGGCGGCCGGTGCGACAACTCTGGACCGCCGCCTGCGCCGGAAGACAACCGTCGAAAGGTAAGACCAGTGCTGGTGACCTCGCGCTCGTACGAGGAGTACGAAGCGATGTTCGACCTGAAGGAACTCCCGGACTCGGTGCTCGACTGCTGCGCCGGGGGTGCCGGCTTCACGGCCGAGGCCGCGGCCCGTGGCGTCGACGCGATCGCCGCGGACCCGGCGTACGAGCTGGAGACGCCCGAGCTCGTGGACACCGTCCGGCGCAGCCTGCCGGCGACGTCCGAGATCATCGGCGAGCACGAGGCGAGCTTCGTCTGGCACTGGTACGGCTCGCCGGAACGCAAGGACCAGTACCGGATCGAGGCGGCCGACCGGTTCCTGCAGGACGTGATGGAAGCACCCGAGCGGTACGTCGCCGCGGGGCTGCCCGAGCTGCCGTTCGGCGACCGTCGTTTCGAGCTGGTGCTCTGCTCGCACCTGCTGTTCACGTGGGCCGACAAGTACGACCGCGGATGGCACGAGGCCGCGTTGCGGGAGCTGATCCGGGTCAGCAACGCCGAGGTGCGGATCTTCCCGCTGGTGCAGCAAGGGGCGGGTGCGTCGATCCCATGGATGCACGAGCTGCTGGACTCGCTCGAGGGCGTCAGCTACGACATCCGCAAGGTGCCCTACGAGTTCCAGGTCGGCGCCAACGAGATGCTGGTCCTCAGCCGCCGCTGACCGCGCTGACCGCGTGGTGCTTCCCGCTCAGCGCGCTCACGGATGAGTTGCGCACCAACCCGCCACGATGAGCGGGAAGCGGTCCGGAGTGCCGGGCAGTGATGGGAGGACGGTCACCACCACCCGCCCGGCAGTGTCGGGGTCAGCGGCCCCGAAATCAGCGCAGGTACTTGCCGCAGACCGGCCACGGGGAGGCGCCGCGCTGCGAGTAGAGCTTCTTCGCGCGCATCAGCTGCTCGCCGGCCGACGCGTTGGTCGGGTTGCCGGAGCCACCGACGCTGCGCCAGGTCTGCAGGTCGAACTGGAACAGTCCGTAGTAGCCGCCGCCGTTGACCGCGCGCGGGTTGCCGCTGGACTCGCAGTTCGCGACCTTGGCCCAGGCGCCGCTCAGGTTGGCCTTGCCGCTGCTCGCCTTCGGGCGGCTGGTGTCCCGGCTGGACCGGTTGTCGCGGTGGACCTTCGAGGACTTCTTCTTGACCTCGGACTTCCGCGGCTGCGCCTGGTCCTGCTCGGCGACCTTCGGGGCGGCGGCGGACTTCTTCACGCCGTCCAGCGTCAGGCTCTGGCCGATCAGGATGAGGTTCGGGTCCTTCAGGTTGTTGATCCGGGCCAGCTCGTGCCAGTCGGCACCGTTGGCCGCCGCGATCTGCGACAGGGTGTCGCCGGACTTGACCGTGTAGTCGGACGACGCGAACGCGGCTCCGGCTCCAGCGGCGGTGATGCCGGCTCCCAGACCGGCGATCGAGAGGGTTCGGGCCACCCGGCGAGTGCTTCGCCGGGCGCGCGCATGTCGAGCCTTGGACATCAGAAAAGCGCTCCTTGTGAGCTTGGGCATGGTGGAACTATCACCAGGCCCCCCGTGCAGGGGAGGGAGGGGGCAATCGGACAGGTCACAGGGCGGCGTCCGAATGGTCACGCCCCGGTAACGACGCGACCTGAGTCATCCTCTGTGAGGTTCGCCGGAAACGCAACCCCAGATCGTGATCTGCCCCGAACTTTTTCCGGCCGCTAACCTTCCGAAACCCCAACAACAGAACGGTTTCCGGCCTCGACACGCCGATCGTCCGGAGGGTGGAACCGATCGGTTTAACGGGTCCGGAAAAAGCGTTCCGGAACCAGTTGCACGGTCAGTTCCCGAATCGTCGCGCGGTCGTCCTCGGGCCACGCCTCCCAGACCTGGCGGGCCCACCTGAGCAGGGTCGACTCAACCTCGTCGACGCCTCCGGCAACGAGCACGTCGTACGCCGTGAGCTCGCCGGCCCGGGCGGGCGGGACGAGTAGCGGCCAGTCGTCGTAGGAGTTGGCCATGATGCCGTGTGCGGTCCGGACGTCGAGGTTGCCGGAGCCGCGTTCGAGGAACATGTAGAGCCCGTTCAGCGCGAACACCGGGCCGATCCGTGGGCCGTCGGGGTTGACGTGCTGCGCGCCGTACGCATCGATGCGGAGCTGATGCAGGTGGCCGAGCCGGGCCGCGTTCCGCACTTCGAACCCGAGTAGCTCACCGGCCACCTCCGCACATTCCGGCGAGGCGTTGTACTTCGACGTGCCCGGCCACCGCGAACTCTGCAGAACCGCGGCGCAACCGGGGCAAGTTGTCGTGTCAGGCGTGTCATCCGGTGAGTTCACTCGTTGATCGAAGCACGGGCACCGTCGTCCGGCAGCTGCTTTCCGCTGGGGGCGTGGGTGAACGGCGGATGAGGCAACGAATGTGATGGGGGCAGGAGCGGTGATCCGAGTGGCTCTCGGCCATCGCGGCACATTGGTGCGTGGTGCACTGGCCGCGGTGCTGGCAAGGGAGAACGACCTGGACGTGGTGGCCGAGGTGGACCGCGCGGAGGAGGTGCTCCAGGTGGCCGGACGGCGCCCGGACGTCTTCCTGCTCGACCCGCAGCTGCCCGGCCGGATCCGGATCGATGAGCTCTGCCGGAAACTGGTCGGTCGCGGCGTGCTGGTGCTGATCGACCACGAGGCGATTGCGGCCACCAGCCTGGCGCTGGTGAAACAGGCGCCGCGGATCGGCCTGATCGCGAGCGATGCGACCACTGACCAACTGGTACAGGCGGTGCGCGACGTGGCGAAGGGCCTGCCGGTGGTCGACGTACGGCTGGCGGTGGCCGCGTTGAAGGCCGGTGACAACCCGCTGACCGACCGCGAGTGCGAGGTACTGCGTCAGGTCACCACCGGCGCGACGGCGCAGGAGATCGCGCGGACTCTCAGCCTGAGTGCGGGGACTGTTCGCAACTACCTGTCCCGCATTCTCGCCAAGACCGGTTCGCGGAGCCGGATCGAGGCGATCCGCAAGGCTCAGGACGCGGGCTGGATCTGACCGGTCCGGCTTTGGTTGGGTGTCCAGCTGCCGTGGAGATCGCGGTACATCCGGGACGTGCGCATCAGGCCGGCGTGGGTGCCGAGGGTCGCTTTGTTGCCGTCGAGCACGAGAATGCGGCGCGCCCGCAGCGCCGAGCTGATCCGGTGGGCGATCACGACGAGAGTCCCGTGGCGTTGGGCGAACGCTTCCTCGGCCCGACGTTCGGCCTCCGGGTCGAGGTAACAGGTCGCTTCGTCGAGGACGACGAGCGGCGCAGGTGACAGGTAGGCGCGAACCAGCGCGAGCAACTGCTTCTCGCCCGCGGACAGCTGCGCCGGCTTCACCTCGGCATCCAATCCGCCGATCCGGTCGACCAGTGTTCCGGCACCGATCGCCCGTACTGCTTCGGAAATCTGATCATCCGTTGCGCTGGGCAACAAGTAGTTCAGGTTGTCCCGCACGGTGCCGCTGAAGACGTAGGCCTCTTGCGGGATCAGCACCCGGGTCCGCGCGAGCAGTCCCGTGGCGAACTCCGTCGGTGGCGCACCGCCGAGCAGCACTCGGCCGCCGGTCGGCGCGAGCATCCCGCAGACCAGCCCGGCCAGCGTCGACTTGCCGATACCGCTCGGCCCGACAACGGCGAGGTGTTCGCCTTCGGGGATGCTCAGCTCGAGGCTGTCCAGCACCGGCTCGGCCTTGGGGCCGTAGGCAAACGTCAGGTCGTTCAGCCGGACCTGGTAGCCGTTCACCGCGTCGACCGGCCTGGGCTGTGCTGCCGCAGTGGACGTGTCGAGGATCCGGCCGAGGGTGATGACGTACCGGAGGCCACTGTCGCCGAGCGCGTTCATGACGGTGTTCAGCGCCGGTTGTAAACCGATCAAGACATACGTGAGTCCGCCCAGCAGCGTGCCGGTGCTCACGCCACGCCCGACCAGCCACGGTCCGGTCGCGAGCAGGATCAGCAACGGCAGCCAGCCGCCCACCGCGAAGCACAGGGTCCGCAGCGCCGACACCTTCGCGAGCGCGCGCTCCGCCGCCGC
Organism: Kribbella sp. NPDC043289; assembly: GCF_056436705.1. Lineage (NCBI taxonomy): Bacteria > Bacillati > Actinomycetota > Actinomycetes > Propionibacteriales > Kribbellaceae > Kribbella > Kribbella sp. NPDC043289. Next base: position 394,572 of record NZ_JBWKCB010000006.1, on the reverse strand, counting down.
ATGCGCCGCGATCGGTTCGCCGACGAGCCACTCGGCGTACTCCTCGGTCCCGGTCGCGGTGATGTCGCGCACGCCGCCGAACACCATGCCCGCCGATGCCGCGAGCTCCTCGTCCGCCGTCAGTGACGCCCGCACCCGATCCGCGGCCATCCCGAGCACCGCCAGCGACAACGCGAACCCGACCAGGAACGGTGGTACGACGAACGCGGCGACGAGCGGAGCGAGCGACAGCAACCCGGCCAGTACGCCGAACAGCGTGACCGCGAAACTCCGCAGTACCAGGACCAGTCCGGCGAAGGTGTCGCGAACAATCTCCACCTGCCGGTTCAGTCGCGCGACGGCGCTGTCGTCGCCGGACCGGAGCGCGCCGCCGACGACCCGGCGTACCAGATCGTCGCGGAGCGGCTCGACCAGATCACCGAGCCGGCCGTAGACCTGCCGTGCTCCCGTGGCACCCAAGCCCGCGGTCGCCACCAAGCCACCCAGCCACGCGATCCCTTGCCACGCGTGCCCGCCGAGAAAGCTGTCCGTCGCCCGCGCCACCGCGATCCCGTAGACCGCCGTCGGCAGGATCTCCGGAATCGACCACCCGATCAGCCCGACCGTGGCCCGCTTCCGCAACGCGACAGCACCGAACGACAACTCGCGCTTCATCCGAAGACGGCTCTATAGGACGGGTTGTGCCAGAGGTCGGCGTGGGGGGCGATGGCGCGGACCTGGCCCTGGTCGAGCCAGATGACCAGGTCGGCGCGGGCCGCGGTGGCGGGGCGGTGGGTGACGATCAGGCGCGTGCGGTGGTGCCGGTCCTCGGTGAGGGTGCGGCTGATCTGGCGTTCGGTGGCCGTGTCGAGGCTCGACGTGGCGTCGTCGAGAACCAGCAGCCGACGGGCCGACCAGGCGCGGGCGAGGCCGAGGCGCTGCCGTTCGCCGCCGGACATCGGTGCCTTGCGCAACGAAGTGAAGTAGCCGTCGGGAAGGCGGCTGACGAAGTCGTGCGCGTGCGTGGCGCGCGCCGCGGCGAGCGTGCGGATCGGGCTGACCGCGTGCGGGTCGAGGGACTCACCAACAGTCCGGCCGACCAGCTGCGGACGCTCGAACGCGCACCCGACCGCGCTCCGCAGCGCACGCCGGCTGACAGCCTGCAGCGGTACGCCGTCCAGCGAGACCTGCCCCGTCGACGGGTCCCGCAAGCGGGCCGCGACCGCCGCGAACACGGACTTGCCGGCGCCGCTCGGGCCGACGACCGCGATCGTGCGGCCACCTGGCAGGTCGAGATTCACGTTGTGCAGCAGGACATTCCCGTCCGCGACGACGCTGACGTTGTCGAACGTCAGCTGCCCCGGCCCGGCCGGCAACGGCAGCGTGCCGTGCGCGACCGTCTCGATCGAGATCACCTCGGCGGATCGCTTCACGCCGGCCTTGGCGCGGGCGATCTCACCCAGGACACCGGTCAGGTTGCCGAGACCGGCCCCGAGGACGGCGTACTGCGAGGCGGCGAACAGCTCGCCGGCGGTGATCCGGCCGGCGACGAGTTGCAGTCCACCGACCGCGAGGACGGCGACCAGGACGAGCGGGCCGACGACCGCGGCCTGCGCGCCGGAACGGGCCAGGATGCGCCACGTGACGACGCCGTGCCGGTGCAGTTCCGGGAGCAGGCTGAGGATGCGGGTCTCTTCGCGGTCCGTCGTACCGGCGGAGGTGATGGTGCGGATTCCGGTGAGGGACTCCGACAGCAGGGCGGCGATGCGGCCCTGGGTCTCCTGGTAAGCCAGGCTGACGTCGGCGGTTCGTTTCGCGAACGTCCACAGCACGAGGATCACGAGGACGACGCCGCCGAAGAAGGCCGCGGCGAGCCACGCGTCGATGACCGCGAGCAGAACGAGACTTCCGAGCGGCGGCGCGATCGCGGCGATCGCCGTCACCGCGGCCGGACCGGCCTGGGCAGCGTCGGTGGCGTTCGCCGAGACGCGCGTGACCAGGTCGCCGGTCTCGAAGTCACGCGTCCTGTCGGGACCGCCGCGGACGACGTGCCGGACCAGACGACGCCGAAGCCAGGCCGTCGTTTCCGCGACGCACGCCGCGCCTGCGAACGCGTCGATGATGCTCGCCGCGATCCCGAGACCGATCAGCGTGGCGGCGGTGATCAACCAGCGGGTGTAGCCGTCGCCGGCAACGATCGCGTCGACCGAGCGGCCGAGAACGGTCGGCAGCGCAAGCGTCACCCCGCTGCCGATCAGCGCGTTCACGCCGATCAACGGCAGCCAGCCCCGGCCGCGCTTCGCCACCTCTCCGAAGGTGATCATCGGTCCAGGCCCGTCTGATCGGCGAGGAACGCCAGCATGTCGGCGGCCAGCGCGATGCCGCCCGTCGCGTGACCGGCGTCCGGCTCGTGCCTGAGCAGCACCGGTCGCGCGCTCGCCGTCGCGTGCTGCAACGCCGCGCACAGTTTCCGCGTGTGCAGCGGATCCACCCGGGTGTCGTTCCCGAACGCGGTCAGCAGCACGGCCGGGTACTTCACGCCATCGGCGACGCGGTGGTACGGCGAGTAGGAGAGCAGTGCGCGGAAGTCGTCGGCGTCCTTCACCGTCCCGTACTCCGCGGTCCAGCGCTCGCCTAGACCCGAGAGTTCGTAGCGGATCATGTCGGTCAACGGCGCCGAGCAGACCGCGGCGGCGAACAACTCGGGTCGCTGGGTGAGCGCGGCAGCGGTCAGCAGCCCGCCGTTCGACTCGCCGCAGATCGCGAGCTGGTCCGGCGTCGTCCAGCCTTCGGAGGTGAGGTGCTCCGCGGCCGCGATGAAATCGTCGAACGTGTTCTGCTTGGCGTGGCGGACGGCTGCCTTGTGCGAGGTCGCGCCTCGGTCGCCGTCGCCCCGGACCGTCGCGGTCACGAACGAGCCGCCCGCTTCGACCCAGGCCAGCGCGAAGGCGGAGTACGTCGGAGTGAGCGATTGCCCGAATCCGCCGTACCCGTAGAGGATCGTGGGGCGTGGGCCTGGTGTGCCGATCACGCGGAGCTCGACGCCGGAGCTGGTGTGCAACGTGTGTGTTTCGAGGTCCGGGCGGGTCTGCGGCCGGTCGCCGTAGCGGTAGACCGTCGGCGGCGTGATCGCGTCGGTGTACGTGTACCAGGCTTGGTTGCCGTGGGCAGTGAGTGAGCCGACGGACCCGCCGGCGAGGTCGAGAGTGTCGAGGAGCCGGCCGGTCTCGCGGTCGTGCTCGGTGATCTTGTCGGCGGTGCTCACCAGGACGACGTCGTCGAGGATCGCGAGCCCGGTCAGCGGCCCGTCCGGATGGATGTAGTCGCGCCAGACGGACGGCTCGGTCGGGTCGCCGACGCAGATCCGGCCGGTGGGCGCGTCCTGAGTCGTGACGACATACAGACGGCCGTCAGGACCGACGGACATGATCGTGGTCGCGTCTTGCGGGAGGTGGGTCAGCGGGGCATCCGTCGACAGGTCCGCGAGCCAGACGTCGGTCGGCGTACAGATCGTCAGCCAGTCGCCGCTGATCTCCAGCCCGTACGACGCTTCGTCGGCGAGGACCGTGATGTCGTCAGGGTCGCCGAGCGTATGGCGGCGTACCTGGCGGAAACGGAGGTAGTAGAAGGCGGTGCTGTCCGGGAGCCAGGCGACGGGTGAGTAGCGGCAGCCGTCGAGTGGGCCGTCGATCAGCTGTCCGGTCGCGATGTCGAGGACCGAGAGCGTGGACTGCTCGTCGCCGCCGCGGGAGAGCTGGAACGCGACCTTCGTGCCGTCCGGTGACGGTTGCCAGGCGTCGAGCGTGGTCAGACCGGTCGGATCGAGCTGCTTCGGATCGATCAGCGGCGTCTCGTCGACGAACAGTACGGCGTACTGGCGGTCGGCCTCGCGGCGCAGGGTGAAGCAGCGGTCGCCGCGCCAGACAGGCGGGGAGACACTGCTGACCTCGGACAACTGGCGCACGCGGTGCTTCCAGCGGAAGCGTGTCGTCAGCGAGCAGGCGTACGTCAGCCATAGATCGTCCTGGTCCCGCAGCCAGCGCTGCGTGACCGGGTTTTCGGCGTCCTCGAGCCCGCGATACGGGTCGGCGACGGTACAACCGTGCACCTGCTCCACGAGCGTCAGACGCTCGGCGCATGGATAAGACTGCACGGAAAGATCACCTCACTCTCCTTCTGTCCCACCCACACAACGAGCGCGGCGCCGCCGGGCTACCCGCCGGCGACCGAGGCGAGTCGGTCACCGGCGTGAAACAGGTCGGCCCTGGGCGGGTCTGCCGCCCACCCAGGGCCTCTACCTGGCATAACAGGTGATGTAACAGGTGCCACATCAGTGGCAGAGCAGCAGGCTCAGGTTGCTCGGGGTCTGCGAAGCGCAGCCCAGCACGGTCAGCGTGGAGCCGCCGTGGTGGTGGCCGCCGTGGCCGTAACCCGGGGTCTCGAGACCCTGAAGGTCGAGAAGTGCCATGTGTTTACACCTCCTTCGATGTCGTTCGTCGGGACAGGGACTCGGACCACTGGGGAGGTCCGAGGAACGGGAGGGTCGCCGGCGCGTCGTGCAACGCCGTACCCAGGGCCAGCAGGACGCCGGCCGATCCGGTCGCCAGGTCCATCGAGAGCCGGAGCAACTGGTTGCCGGGGAACGCGAGGCCGCCTTCGAACGGCATCGCGTGCCAGCCGAGGCCGTGGACCAGGTCGTCGACCTCATCGCCGAGTGCGGCTGCCGTGAGGAGCAGACCGGCGCGACCCATCAACAGCCCGGGCTGGACGTAGTAGGAGCAGTGCGTGACCCGCTGCAGCTCTTGGAGCGTGACGGCGAGCTCTTCGGACGGGCGGTGGCGCAGGTACCGCTCCAGGACCAGCGCGATGCCGGCCGAACCTTCTTCGAGGTACGGCAGCGTTCGCCAGCCCTGGTTGACCTGGCGCATCCCGTCCTCGGTGAGCACCGTCCGCCTGAGATCCTGCCGGATCGCGATCTCCGCGAGGTCGAGCAGACCGGTGTCACCGAGCTGCTCGAAGGCGTTGAGGAACAGCAGCGCGGGTCCGGACGATCCGTACATCAGACCGGCCCGCGGGTACTGCCCGCCACTGATCTCCGGTACGTCGGCGTGCAGGCGATCCGCGACGAGATCGAGGACCCGGACCGCGCGCGCTCGCAGCGTCGACTCGGTGTCGAAGTGCAGGAGGTTCAGGCCGATGCCCGCGAGACCGGAGTGCAGACCGAGCTCGCGGGAGCTCCAGTCGTCGGCCAGCGTGCGGTCGATCAGGTCGAGTGCGTCCTGCCGGTAGCCGAGTTCGTCGAGGACATGCGCGACACCGTGCAGACCGTCGTACAGACCCGGTCCGGCGGGGGCGTCGACGGCCCGCTTGCGCAGCCAATCGTCGTACTCCGGGAATCGTCCGGCGCCCGTCTTGGCCAGCGCGTAGAGGACACCGGCCGCACCGGTCGCGAGATCGAGTCCGCCGCCGTCGCGGAACTGCGCGATGTCGCCGGGGAACAGGCGGTCGGTGCGTTCCGGAGTCGCGCTGGCGACGATCGCCGTGGCGAGCGCCGCGCGGACCTCGGTCCAGTCTGCCTTGCCGGGGAGCGGCAGGTCGTGGAGGTCGTTGGTCGCGGCGGCGCCGACGATCGTGGTGACGGCCTCGTCGAGCTCGGCGCGCGGGACCGGGAAGGTCTCGGCGATCATGTCGGCGAGCTGGAACGCCTTACCGGGATGGAGATTCAGCAAGATCGTCGCCTGCGGCGCATAAACGCTCAAGGCGATACAAGCGAGTGCGTACCGGTCGACGTCGATGCCCTGCCGGTCCGGCGGAGCGGCGTACCCCGGATGCGCGAGGGTCGAACGGGCCTGGTCCTCGGCCTTCGTCGCGACCTCGAAGTCGATCAGGGTCAGCTTGCCGTTCACATCGAGCAGCAGGTTGTCCGGATGCAGGTCGCAGAACACCACGCCGCGCTCGTGCAACTGCCCGACTGCCGCACCGACCTTGGCCACCATCGCGGTCGCCCATTCCGCGTACGCCGCCTTGTCGGCCTCGGTCGCGTCCGGGTGCGTCAGCGGATAACGCCGTACCAGCTCGCGTTGCAGGGACACCGAGTCGATGTGTTCCTGAACGAGGAAATGGTGGTCACCGAGCTGCAGGTAGTCGTGCGTCCTCGGTACGGCGTCCAGTCCGTCGAGCTGCTCGAGGATGTCGCGCTCGTGAGCGATCCGCGCCACCGCGTCCCGGCCGGCCATGTCGAGACCGGCGTAGGGGCGTCCCTCCTTGAGGACCACGCGGTCGCCGGACTCGGTGTGGTGACCGAGGTACACGCCGCCGCCGTTGGAGAACTGGATGACGCCGTCGATCGTGTACGCGAGGTCGTTCGTGGTGACCGCGTTGCGGGCGTCGAGATGCGGCTGGAGGAACTTGGGGAGCTCGACCCATGGCGGTGTGACGAAGGTCGGTCCGCGGTGGTCGGGGACCAGGGTGCCGTGCGGGCCCTCGAGGGCGAGGACACGCTCGCCGGCCTGGTTGAGGCAGTACCTGCTGACGAAGGCGCCGTACCTGGTGAAGAGCGGGCCGTCCGCGTAGCGCAGGTCGCTGAGGATGTACGGGCCCTCGACGCTGTGGAGGATCTCGTTGAGCTCCTTGAGGACGAGCTCGAGCTGGGCGTCGTCCGTCGGGTAGATCGTCACCAGCTTGCCGCTCGACCCACGGGGAGCGGCCTTCGAGTTGACCATCACCAGGACGGCCTCGTTGCGCAGGAACTTGAAGGCGATACCGCGTGGGACGCAGTACTCCCAGACCGCCTCGAGGGTGCGCTCGACATCTTGCAGGCGGGCGGACACGTGGATCTTCCAGCCCTGCTTGGCGAGCTCCAGGTCCTCGGGCGCGTAGTGCATCCACTGCTCGCCCGGCACGTGCTGCCAGTGCTCCGGCACCGGTCGCTGCGTGATCGCGAAGTCCGGGTGCTGAGCGCCGCGGTTGGCCGGCGTCTCGTAGAACCGCCGATCCGCAAGGCAGTAGAACTCGTAACTCTCGTGCATGACTGTCCGACCCCCCTTTCGTGGTGCCCCGCCACATCTTGGGCGGCACCCGAGGGCCCGGCGTAGTGCACGATGTCATCACTCTCGCGTGAAGAACACATACACTACGAGTGAGTAACTAAACACTCTTCGTTACCGCACCGCGCATCCTGAGCGTGATTCCCCCCGTTACAACATGTCAATCCGTCCCGAACCCATCACAGCCCGTAACCCCACCCAAGGTGCGTCGTGCCGCGATCCTCCCCGCGCACGCGTATGCGGCCGCTTCCTTCGTCGCGCCGCTCCTCAGCGCGTCCGCTCCGCGAGCTCCCACCCGCCCTGCGCTGTATTGCCGGCTGCCGCCGGCGAGTTGCGAGCTGCCGCTCGCGGGCGACTACTCAGCCCGCGCTTCTCGCCTAGCTCGCCGCGCCGACGGGCGAGCGTGGTACCCCGCGCACGCTGCGCGGCCGCTTCCTTCGTCGCGGTGCTCCTCAGCGCACCCGCTCCGCGAGCTCCCACCCGCCCTGTAGCGACTGCTCAGCCGGTGACCCTCATCGATCGGGCTGTGTTGACGGGCAACTGTGGTTCCCACGCGCGTTACGCAGCGCTTCCGTCGTCGCGGCGCTCCTCAGCGCACCCGCTCAGCGTGCTCCCGCCCCGCTCCGGGGTGGGTTGCACCTCGTCCGTGCCCGGGCCACCTTGAGCCCCCACCAACCACTTCACCCCGTCCCAAACGGTTGGCGCGAACCCAAAGACAGCCGCCGGCGATCTGCGAGCTCCCGCTCGCGGGCGACTGCGACGCAGCTGCGCGACGCCCTCGTGTCGATGGCTTACATCGATTGCCCGGAAGCCCGGCGTGGGGTCGGGCGAGTAGCGCGGTGTGCCGCGCCGTCGGTTGCTTGGGTCGCTTGTGTCTGGGTGTCCTGTGCCGCGGGCAGGACGGCGGCCGGATCGGATTGCTCGAGTTTGGTGGACAAATCGCCGATCGAGGTCTCGGTCACCCTGAAGAGGTACTGGAACTGGTTGGTCTGCTTGGCCGGCGAGCCGTCGATCATTTCTTCGTGCAGATGCCGTGCCAGGTCGGCTGTGCGGTCTTCGGTCGACCGGTCCCTGTCCGGTTCGCCAATGATCCGGACAGGCTCCGGCACCCTCGACTCGGGGTCGGCGACAGACTTCGCCTCCGAAGTGACCTTCTCGAAACCGGCGCGCAGGCCGGCGAGGTCGTCCTCGCGGCTCTGGAGAGCGGTCTGCAGCCGATCGAACTGCGGGCGCAGGGCTTCGTTGGCCGTGCCGGCGGCGTCGCTGAGCGTCTCTCGGGCACTCCGTAGCTGCTCCTCCAGCGGCTTGAACGCCTGTGCGGCCCCTTCCATCCGCTCTCCCCAGTCGCCGACGGTCTCACGGAGGTGCTGCGTTGCCCGCTCGCCGGCTACGTGCGTGCCCGCCACGATCTCGGCACGAGTGGTAGCCACTGCCTCGTGGAGCTCTTCCTCGGTGGGCGCCTGCGTTCCGATCTCGGTCAAGCCACCGCGCACAGAGGCGACGGTGTCTCGGGCGGTGTCGATCGCCTTGACGAGTGCTTGCTTGTCCCGCGCGGCCTGCTCCGCGGCGGCTGACTTCGCCGCGGCCTCCTTCTCAGGCTCGGCCTGAGGGTGCTGTGTCGTCGTCTGTTCCAGGTCCGCGATCGGAGCGCGCCGCGGAGGACTACCCACACCGCTCATTGCGACCCTCATGACACGCCCGAGTTCAACATCGTCTTCCTGCGCCACGTGTACACCCACTCGGTAGTGATGGGATGGTCAGTCCCGAACCCTAGGTGGACGAAGGGGCCACGCCTGGCGATACCGGATAGGTGTGGACCTCGGTGGCTTTGAGGGTGGCGTGGAGGTGTTGGGCGGGGGAGAGGTGGAGGTCGGCGACGGCCGCTGGGGTGATGTCGGCCAGTAGGTCGGCGGGGCCGGTGGGGGAGGCGTCCAGGCGGACTCTGACCGTGTGGGCGTGCTGTTCGATGCCGGTGACAACCGCCGGCCAGGTGTTGCGCGGGCTGCCGGATGGGAGGTCGGGGTACAAGCTGACCGCGGTGGGCGGGAACGCGACGTGGACGCCACCAATCGCCGGTTCGGCCAAGGTGATCTTGCTGCCGTCGTTCAGTACGACTGTGGTGCCGGACGCCGTGCCTCGGTAGAGGTTCAGACCGACCAGCTGGGCCACGTAGTCGGTGCGTGGCCGGCGGGCCACCTCGGTTGGTTTGCCTTCCTGCACCACCTTGCCGTTCTCGATGATGACCAGACGGTCGGCCAGGACCATCGCGTCCAGCGGGTCGTGGGTGACCAACAGAGTGTGGCCTTCGAAGCGGTCCAGGTGCTGGCCCAGTTCGGCGCGGACGTGCAGCGTCGTACTGGCGTCCAACGCGGCCAATGGCTCGTCCAGCAACAGGAGGTCGGGCTCGGTGGCCAGAGCTCTCGCCAGTGCTACGCGTTGGGCTTGCCCGCCGGACAGTGCGCGGGGCCGTGAGCGCGCGTACTCGGACAGGCCGACGATCTCGAGCCAGCGTGCGGCTTCCCGGCGTGCTGTGGGTTTGTCGACGCCCCGAGCGCGGAGACCGAACGCCACGTTCTCCAAGCAGCTCAGGTGGTTGAACAGCAGGTAGTCCTGGAAGACCACGCCGATCGGCCGCTGGTCAGGGGTGCTGAATGTACGTGGTGGTTCGTCCCAGACGGTGGAGTCCAGTGCGATGCGTCCGCCGTCCAACGCGAGCAGTCCGGCGATCGCACGGAGCGCAGTGGTCTTGCCAGCACCATTAGGGCCCAGAAGGGCTACTACCTCACCCGGCTCGACAGTCAGGTCCAGCGACAGGTCGAAGGAGCCCCGGCTCACGCGAAGGTCGGCGTACAGAGTCATCGGAGCCCACTGATCCAGCGCTCGCGGAGAGACGCCAGTACGACGACGGACACGAACAGGAGCACCAGACTCAGTACGACGGCCACGTCGGGATCGGTCTCCAACGCCAGATAGACAGCCAGCGGCATAGTCGTCGTACGGCCCGGGAAGTTGCCGGCGAACGTGATGGTGGCGCCGAACTCGCCCAGTGCGCGTGCCCAGCACAGCACCGTCCCGGCCACGATGCCCGGTGCGATCGACGGGAGCGTTACGCGCCGGAACGTCATCCACCGACCCGCACCGAGTGTTGCGGCCGCCTCCTCGTACCGCGGGTCGGCCGCGCGCAATGCACCCTCCACCGAGATCACCAGGAACGGCATGGCCACAAAGGCCTCCGCCACGATCACTCCGGCGGTTGTGAACGGCAGCGAGATCCCGAACCACGTGTCGAGGTGCTGACCGATCAGACCGCGTCGCCCGAGCACCAGGAGCAGCGCCACGCCACCCACCACCGGCGGCAGCACCAGCGGCACCGTTACGAACGCTCGGATGACACTCCGCCCCGGCAGGCCGCCACGAGCGAGCAACCAGGCCAGTGGGACGCCCAGTACCAGACAGACCGCAGTAGCAGCGGTCGCGCACACCAGAGACAGCCTCAGCGCCTGCCAGACGTCAGCACTGAACAGCCGAGAAGGCAACGTCGACCACGGAGCCTTCGCGAGCAGACCGACGACTGGGACGAGTAGAAACGCCAGACCGAGTAGTGCAGGCAGCAGGAGTACGAGAGGCAGTCGCCCGCTCGTACTCCTGCCACGACGACTCACGGTGCGGTGAATCCAGCTGCGGTGAGGACGGTCTTGCCCTTGTCGGACAGGACGTAGTCGACGAACGCCTTGGCGCCGTCAGCGTTCGGAGCCTTGGTCAGCGTGGCGATCGGGTACTCGTTGACCGCCTCCTTCGCCTCGGGGAACTCGATGCCCTCGACCTTGTCCTTCGCGGACAGTACGTCGGTCTTGTACACCAGCGCCGCGTCGACCTCACCCAGGCTGACCTTGGTGAGCGCCGCCTTCACGTCCTGCTCGAGGCTGTCCGGCTTGGCGGTGATCCCGGCCGCCTTGAAGACCTTCTCGGCCGCCGCGCCGCACGGCACCTGCGGCGCGCAGATCGCGATCTTCTTGCTCTCGTCGGCGAAGTCCTTGATGCCGGTGATCTTGCCCGGGTTGCCCTTCGGTACGGCGATCTCCAGCGTGTTCGTCACGAACGTCGTCGGCGTGTTCTTGTCCTTCACGTCGTCCATGTTCTTCGGCGCCGCGGAGGCGAACACGTCGGCGGGCGCACCCTCGTTGATCTGCTTCGCGAGCGCCGAACTGCCGGCGAAGTTGAAGGTCACCTTCACGCCAGGGTGCGCGGCCTCGAAGTCCTTGCCCAGCTGGGTGAACGTGCCGGTCAGCGACGCGGCGGCGAACACCTGGACCTGGCCCGACAAGGTCGGCGTACCCGAGCTGCTCGGGGAGGACGACGACCCGGCCGGGGAGTCGCTGCCACACCCCGCCAGGGCGAGCGCTGCGACGGCGGCGAGGGCGGCGAACGCGGTACGGCGGAACATCAGGCCTCCGGGATTTCGACGACGACATGGGTGGACTTGATCGACGCGACGGCCACCACACCGGGCTCCAGCCCGAGCTCGTCGGCGGCCTCGCGACTCATCAGCGACACGACGCGGAACGGCCCGGCCTGCATCTCGACCTGGGCCATCACACCGTCCTTGAGGACGCGGGTGACGATCCCGCGCATCCGGTTGCGCGCCGACGCGGCCGTGGTGGCGCCAGGCTCCGGCGAGTCCGCCAGCTCCTGGGCGAACGCGGCGAGCGCTCCCCCGTCGACGGCCATCCGGCCGCCCTCCTGTTTGGACTGCAGCCGGCCCTGGTCGATCCAGCGACGCACCGTGTCGTCACTGACCCCGAGGAGCGCGGCCGCCTCACTGACCCGCAAGTTCGGCACGGTAGACAGCATACTTCCGCAGATACGGATTCATGCCAGCTTTTCCACAGTCACGAAGAGGTGACGGAAAGTGCCCACGAATCCTCGTAAGTTAAGGGTATGAGCACATCGGGGATGCGGGACTACCTGGACGGGCCGCACAAGGCGGCGCGGGATGTCGTGCGGGCCGAGTTGGCCGCGCACGCCGAGATGGCCGACCTGGCGGTGCGGCTGCCGCGGGACGAGTATCGGGACAAGGTGCTCGAGCTGCTGCTGGAATCGGCGGCGGACGGGCTGCCCGCCCGTGGGTACCCGAAGGAGTATGGCGGCGCGGCGGACCTCGGTGGGTTCATCGCGGGGTTCGAGACGCTCGCCTTCGGTGACCTGTCGCTGATGGTCAAGGCGGGTGTGCAGTTCGGGCTGTTCGCGGGTGCGATCCAGCATCTCGGGACCGAGCAGCACCACGAGCGGTACCTCGCGGACGCGGTCAGCGGGCGGCTGCTCGGGTGCTTCGCGATGACCGAGACCGGCCACGGGTCGAATGTGCAGGCCCTCGGCACCACGGCGACGTACGACGCCTCGACGGACGAGTTCGTCGTCCACACACCGACCGAGGCGGCGCGGAAGGACTACATCGGCAACGCGGCGCGCCATGGGCGGATGGCAGCCGTGTTCGCGCAGTTGGTCGTCCGTGGCGAGACCCACGGCGTGCACTGCCTGCTGGTGCCGATCCGCGACGACGACGGTGCGGCGCTGCCGGGCGTCACGCTGACCGATTGCGGGCCGAAGCTCGGGCTCAACGGTGTCGACAACGGTCGCATCGTGTTCGACCAGGTCCGAGTGCCCCGCGCCGCTCTGCTCGACAGATACGCGCAGGTCGATGCTGACGGCAACTACACGAGTCCGATCGAGAACCCGGACCGGCGCTTCTTCACCATGCTCGGGACGCTCGTCCAGGGACGGGTCTCGGTCGGCGGCGCGGCGATCAACGCCAGCAAGGTCGCCCTGACGATCGCGATCAGGTACGCCGCTCAGCGCCGCCAGTTCGGCGCCCCGGGGAGTGCTGACGAGGCACTGCTTCTCGATTACCGGATGCATCAACGACGACTGCTGCCGCTGCTCGCCCGGACCTATGCGCTGCACTTCGCGCAGGCGGAGCTGGTCGAGGAGTTCGCCCGGGTGTTCACCGACGACCGCGACGAACACGACCGCCGCGCACTGGAGGCGCAGGCCGCCGGGACGAAGGCGCTCGGCACCTGGCATGCGACCGAGACGATCCAGACCTGCCGCGAGGCGTGCGGCGGCGCCGGCTACCTCGCGGAGAACCGGCTGGCGACGCTGAAGGCCGACACCGACGTGTTCACCACGTTCGAGGGCGACAACACGGTCCTCCTGCAGCTCGTCGCGAAGGGTCTGCTCACCGACTACCGCGAGTCGTTCGGCAAGCTGGACCCACTCGGTACGGCGCGGTTCGTCACAGCGCAGGCGGTGGAGATCGCGGTCGAGAAGGCGGCACTGCGTCCGTTGATCGAGCGGCTGCGCGACGCCGTACCGAATCGGAGTGAGACGGCGGATCCGGATGCGGGGTTGCGGGACGACGACTACCACTCGGGGCTGCTCCGGTTCCGGGAGGAGCACATGTTGTCCGGGGTGGCGCGGCGGTTGAAGGGCGGCGTCGATGCGGGCGACGAGCCGTTCGACGTGTTCAACCGGTGCCAGGACCACGTGATCGCGGCTGGGCGGGCGCATGTCGACCGGGTCGTCCTGGAGGCGTTCCAGTCCGCTGTGCGGAACGCGCCGGCTGACATCCGGCCGCTGTTGCAGGACGTGTACGACCTGCACGCGCTGGTGACGATCGAGTCGGAACGCGCGTGGTACCTCGAGCACGGGCGGCTGTCGCCGGGCCGGTCGAAGGCGATCACGGCGCTGGTCAACGAGATGTGCGCGACCGTCCGGCCGGCGGCGTTGGAGCTCGTCGACGCATTCGGCGTACCGGGCGCGGCAGTGGAGGTGCCGATGGTTGTACCGTCGCAGCATGAGTGAGCCGATCGAACCCGCGTCGGCCGCCGAGGCCGCCCGTGAACTTGCCCGGGTGTTGCTGGAGCAGGCCGACGCTCTGGACCTGCACGACTTGCGGGCCACCGGCGCGATCGAGAACGTCCGGGTCCAGTCCCGGGCGCTCGCGGACGCCGTCCACGAACGGGGGTGGGGTGACATCTTCCTCGGGATCGACTCGTACGACCCCGACGAACTGGACGACCTGCCGCTCGGGCCGGACGACTTCGACGATCCCGCGGACTATCGGGAGATCGTCGAGGGTGGCCTGGACGACCTCGAGGAGCTCGAGGAGCCGCTGCTGCCGGAGAACGGGGTCCGGCTCAGCTACCAGGCGCGTTACGACTACGTGGTGACCGACCCGGAAGCCTTCGTGCGGTACGTGCGGAGTCGGGCCGACGAGGCCCAGAACGACGACGTGGTCGACGACATCGAGGACGCGCAGTCCGCGTTCGAGCTGCTGTGCTACCTCGACGGACTGGGCTCGAAGGAGTACGAGTCGTTCGGGCTGGTCCCGGGCGGTGGCGAGGAATCCCACAAGGTCGTCAAGTTCTCGCTGTGGGACCTGGACCCGACTCGCCGCGACGACACCTACCCGTACTGACAGCGAGCCCCCCACAAACGAGCACCCGGCAACGAGAGCTTCCTCGCTGTACTGGTCCCCAGCAGCACCAGTACAGCGAGGAAGACTCCAAGAGAAACGCCGACCGTGCCGGGCGTTGGTCGCCACCTCACTGGCGACCAACACCCCACCGACACGGCCGGCGTCCTGCTGTTGCCCCGAGAGGGCATGGCCCGAAGGAGGGTGGCCCGAGTCTCATTCCGCGGCCGGCAGGGGAGGTACAGTCCGGTCGCGGACGGGAATCCCTGGAACCACCTGGACCCAGTGCCGGCGACCCGTCCGTCGCCGACAACTGAACGTTGTCACGCAGGCCTACTGGCCGGGAACTCCCGGGATCAAACATTTGCATTGCCTTTGAAGTAGGCGACGCTGAGTAAAAGGTCCTTCACTTTCCGTAGAGACGTTGCCTGCTGCAACAACTACCGACGGCCGGAATAGTCCGATCCTCAACAACTTTCGGCCGGTTTGCTTACGTGAGCTCGAGTGCCGGGCGGCTCGGAACCTCGCCGTACGTCGTGGTGCGCTGCCGGGCCGGGCGGCCTGCGGCGTCCGCCATCGCGGTGAGTTCGGCGATCGACTTGCGGCTGCCGTGCTTGGAGCCCGCCATCCGGCTGATCGTCTCCTCCATGAGCGTGCCGCCGATGTCGTTGACGCCACCGTTCAGCACCGCGACGCAGCCGTCGACGCCGAGTTTCACCCACGAACACTGGATGTTGTCGATCCGCCCGTGCAGCATGATCCGCGCCATCGCGTGCACCGCACGGTTCTCGTCGTACGTCGGACCCGGCCGGGCGACGCCGGCCAGATAGATCGGCGAGTTCTGGTGGATGAACGGGAGCAGCACGAATTCGGTGAAGCCGCCGGTCTGGTCCTGCACCGCGGCGATCGTTCGCAGGTGCTGGACCCAGTGGTGCGGTGCGTCCACGTGGCCGTACATCATCGTCGAGCTGGACGGCAGACCGACCTTGTGCGCGGTGCTGATCACCTCGATCCAGCTTGCCGTCGGCAACTTTCCCTTGGTGAGGATCCAGCGCACGTCGTCGTCGAGGATTTCCGCGGCGGTGCCCGGGACGCTGTCCAGGCCGGCCTCCTTGACCGAGATCAGGAACTCCTCGATCGACAGACCGGTGCGGACCGAGCCGTTCACGATCTCCATCGGCGAGTACGCGTGGACGTGCATGTCCGGGACCCGGTCCTTGACCGCGCGGACCAGGTCGGCGTACGCCGTTCCCGGCAGGTCGGGGTGGATCCCGCCCTGCATGCAGACCTCGGTCGCGCCGATCACCCAGGCCTCCTCGGCGCGCTGGCCGACCTCGTCCATCGACAACGAGTAGGCGTCGGCGTCGGTCCGGCGCTGCGCGAAAGCGCAGAAACGGCAGCCGGTGTAGCAGACGTTGGTGAAGTTGATGTTCCGGTTCACGACATAGGTGACGTCGTCGCCGACCGTTGCCTTGCGCAAGTTGTCGGCGATCCGCGCGAGCTCGTCCAGGGCCGGCCCGGTCACGGTCATCAGCGTCAACGCCTGCGCGTCCGACAGGCCCGCGGGATCCCGCTCGGCAGCGGCGAGCGCCGCCTTCACCTCGGCGGAAATCCGCTCGGGGGAGGTGGTGCCTGCCGCTCCGGTCCCGCCGGCTGTTGCCTCGGCCGCGCGCCGCGCCGCGACGTCCTCGCGCAGCACGTCCCAGTCGCCGTACGCCGCGTCGAAGTCCGAGCGGGTCTCGGTACGGCGGCCCTCGGTGTCGATCGCGGTGTGCAGGTCGGTGCGCCCGACGCTGTCCCATCCGCCGTCCGGCTCCTGCCACGGCAGGCCGACCGGCTTGGCGTCCTCGTTGGCCAACCCGGTTTCCGGGTCGAGCAGCGCCTCCACGTGGGAGATCAGCCGCGGGTCGAGCCACGGCTCCCGCAGGTACTCCGGGTGCGCCGTCAGACGCTCGCGGAGAACGAACCCCGCATCGGCGGTGACCTTGACGAGGTCGTCGATCTGGGGCCACGGGCGTTCGGGGTTCACGTGGTCAGGCGTCAGCGGCGAGACCCCGCCGAAGTCGTCGATGCCCGCGTCGAGGAGTGCGCGGCACTCGGCCAGGTCGACCAGGTTCGGCGGCGCCTGCACCCGGACCCGCGGCCCGAGCACGATCCGGGTGACGGCGATCGCGGCCAGCCACTCGTCCAGCGGAACGTCGGCGTCGTTCCGCATCGCCGTGTCCGGCTTCACCCGGAAACCCTGGATGATCAGTTCCTGGATGCCGTTGTACTGCCGGGCGATTTTCCGCAGCGCGAAGATCGAGTCGGAACGTTCCGCCAGCGTTTCCCCGATGCCGATCAGCAGTCCGGTCGTGAACGGGACGTTGGACCGTCCGGCGTCCTCCAGCACCCGCAGGCGCACCGCCGGGTCCTTGTCCGGCGACCCGAAATGCGGCTGCCCCTTCTCCTCGAACAACCGCCGCGACGTGGTCTCGAGCATCATCCCCATGCTCGGCGCGACCGGCTTCAACCGCTGCAGGTCCTGCCAGGACATGACGCCCGGGTTCAGGTGCGGGAGCAGGCCGGTCTCCTCGAGCACCCGGATCGCCATCGCCCGGACGTAGTCGAGCGTGCTGTCGTACCCGGCCTCCTCCAGCCACGTCCGCGCCGCGTCCCACCGGTCCTCGGGCGCGTCGCCCAGCGTGAACAGGGCCTCCTTGCAGCCGAGCGCCGCTCCTTGCCGCGCGATCTCCAGCACCTCGTCCGGCGAGAGGTACGGCGCGTGCACCCGGCCGGGCGTGGTCGCGAACGTGCAGTAGTGGCAGCGGTCCCGGCACAGCCGGGTCAGTGGGATGAAGACCTTCTTTGAGTACGTGACGACGCCGGGTCGGCCGGCGTCGGCCAGGCCCTGGTCGCGGACCCGGGCCGCGGTCGCCATCAGAGCGGTCAGCGCGTCGCCGCTCGCGCCGAGCAGCACCTCCGCTTCCGCCGCGTCGAGGGTCTTGCCGTCGGCTGCGCGCTTGAGTGCGCGGCGCATCGCCGTACCGATTTCTGCTGCGTTTTCCGAAGGGGCCACGGAATCCGAGCCTAAGTCGCGGAAACCGGTCGATCTCGCGATTCCGGAGACCAAAATCAATCCGTACAGACGTCCTGATAGTTTGCTGTTCGTGCAGGTCAGCCGGGGTGCCGACGGTCGCCGGGTCCGTGGTGAGCAGCGCCGGAACGAACTGCTCGCGGCGACCCTGGCCGTGATCGAACGCGACGGAGTCGCAGGTGTGAGCCACCGTGCGGTGGCCGCGGTTGCCGACGTTTCCGTCGCGTCGATCACCTATCACTTTCCGACACTGGACGATCTGCTGATTTCCGCGTTGCGGTCCGCCGCGGAGGACCTCGCCGTCGAGTTGCACGGTCGGGGGAGCGAGCTCGGCGCGCGACCGGCCGACGAGCTGGCGCGGCTGATCGAGCACAGCGTCGTACGACGGCGCGGGCGGACGCTGGCGCTCTACGAGCTGTACCTGTACGCCGCTCGGCGGCCGGAACTGCGGGAGACGGCCGGGGCGTGGCTTGAGCCGCTGACGGAGATCGCACGAACCTTCACTGGCGATCCGGTGAAGGCGCGACTGCTGGTCGCCGCGCTCGACGGGTTGCTCATGCAGGCGCTGATCGGCGCGCGCGAGGTCGACCGGGGAGACTTCGCTGCCCTGCTCGAGGTGCTGCGGTAGAGCGCGGGAGACCTCGCCGCGGCGCTTGAGGTAGCGCGCGAGCTACCCACGGCCGGGTGTGCGGGCCAGAGTCAGCCGCGCTCGTAGCCGGTTGGCTGGGCACATGCTGAGGTTGTCTGTCGGGGCGCTGCGGACCAGGTGGCAGCTGTTCGCCGGCGCCGTGGTCGCTGTCGCGCTCGGGGTCGGGTTGGTCCAGTCGGGTCTGCAGATGCTGGCCGCCACCGACCGGCCGGTGCTGCCTGCCGGGTTGTCGGCGTACGACCGCGCCAGGGTCCGGGAGGGGTACGTTGGCGCGGCGACGCTGCTCGGGATGTCGGTCATGCTCGCGATGTTCCTGAGCGTGTTCATCGTCAGCACGACGTTCGGGTTCATGACGGTGCAGCGCCGGCGGGAGTTCGGACTGCTGCGGCTGGTCGGGGCGCAGCGGGGCTACCTCTGTCTCATGGTGGTGACCGAGGCAGGTCTCCTCGGGATCGTCGGCAGTGTGGTCGGGCTGCCGCTCGGCGCGCTCGCGACCTGGGCGCAGTCGTGGTTGCTCATCCGGTTGGGAATGCTGCCGAGCTGGTTCGATGCGCCGTGGGATCAGGGCGCGGTCTGGGCGGCAATGCTGGTCGGCGTGTGTACGGCGCTGGCCGGGGTACTCGCCGCGGCCTGGCGGGCGTCGCGGGTGAACGCGCTGGAGGCGGTCGTCGAGGGGCGGGCCGCGCGGCAGGTGATGACGGCCTGGCGATGGTTCTGGGGGCTGTCGGCCGCGTTCTGCACGGTCGTGCTGGTGATCGCGGCACAGGCGGCGCGGGATCTCGTGGCCGGGTTGATGATCGGTCTCGTCGTGATGACCAGCGGTTCCGTGGCGTTGAGCCAGCTGAGCCCGGTCGTCGTACCGCTGGTCGGTCGCGTTCCCGCGCTCGTTGTTCGAGGCAACTTGATCGCGGACCTCGCGCGAGCCGGCGTCCTGCACGCGGTACGCCGGAGCGCGGCGACCGCGGCGCCGTTGATCGTGCTCGTCGGGCTGGTGATCGGGTTGTGGGGAACGTTCGGGTCCCTGGCGAAAGCGGTCGGGGTCGAGCAGGAACGGTTGATCACGGCGGATGTCGTGGTCGACCATGTGGTCGCGCCGGGTCCGGAAATCGTCGTCGCCTCGGCGCAGACCGCCGTTCCGATCGCCATCACGCGCGGAAGGAAAACGGTGTACTCCGAGGCGATCGGGATCGATCCGGTGGCGTACCAGCAGACGCACAAACTGCGGCCGCGGAAGGGTTCGCTGGATCGCCTCGCCGGCCGGACGATCGCGATCGGGCCGGGGATGGCGGTCGAGGGGTACAAGCTCGGGTCGACGCTCACGGTTGCGCTCGGCAACAGAAAGATCGCGGTGCGGGTCGTGGCGATCATGCCGGAAACACTCGATGTCAGCGAGAACTTCTTCATTCCGCGGAGTCTGCTGCCGGCCGGCGGGCGGACCGAGACACTGGTGAAGCTGGCGCCGGGCGCGACGATGGACGGCCAGTCGGTCGAGGAGTGGGCGGCCGCGCGTGGTGAGGTGCAGCAGCGCAGCAACTCGGGGCTGTTCGCCGCGCTGATGGGCCTGGCCGGAATCTTCACCGCGGTGGCGGTCGTCAACGCGGTCGTGATGTCGACGGCCGATCGGCGGCGCGAGTTCACGCTGGCACGGATGGCGGGGTTGACCCGCGGTCAGGTGGTGACGGTCGCGTTGGTGGAGTCCGGGACCGTTGTGGTGGTCGGCGTACTGCTCGGAGCGGTGGTCGCCGGGGCCGCGCTTGCCGGGATCGCCGCGGGCCCGTACGGCCTTGCAGCGTTGGCGATTCCGTGGCAGCTGCTCGGATTGATCTTCTGTTCGGCGTTGGTGGTCGTCGGGTCGGCGGCAGCGCTCACTGCCTATCGCGCCACGTCTCACCGGCTCGGCACATACTGAGCATGATCACGTGGTGGAACGGCCTGATCAGGTTGTAGTAGAACCGCCCCGCGGGCCGCAGGAACTGGATCAGGGTCACGACCTTGAATGTCGCGGGCCGCTCGTTGTCGGTGAAGAACGCGAGGTACCCGTCGAGGTGGTTGTCGGAGATCTTCAGCAACAGGTAGCGGTCCTCCTCGCCGCGCACGACGGTGAAGAAGGCGTCCTTCTCGCCGGGCGTGAAGCTCACTGTTTCCGGTCGCAGTTTCCGTGTTTCCGAAATGCCGGTGGTCTCGAGCCGGAGGACCGCCGCCACGGCCATCCGAACGGCGAACAAGCCCTTGACCCACAGCGGACTGTGGCCGAGCGCGCCGGCGATGAACTCCCGCAGCGTCACGTCGCCGTGCGCCGTTTTCACGTCCATCTCGTCCACAACCGGCACCAGATCGTCGAGCTCGTGCAGAGTGGTCGGCATGCGCGCTCCTCTAGTCGATGAGGCGGAGCGTCAGGTCGTAGATCTCCCGCAGCCCCTCGTGGTCGATCGGCGGCAGCACCTGCTCGGCACCGATCAGGATCAGGTACAGCAACTGCGCGAACCGGTCCGGATCCACGTCCGCGTCCAGCCCACGACACAACTTCTTCAGGTACTCCGTCCGCGCCACGTCCACCCGCTGCTGCGCCGCCCGTACTGCGGGATCCTGCAGCGCCCACGCCCGTACGGCGATCTCCAGTGCAGCGTTGTCCGGATCGGCCAGGACCAGCCGCAGCAGGTGCCGGAGCTTGTCAGCCGGGGGCGCGTCGTCGGCATCGATGACGTCGATCAGGCGGCTCGTGTACTGCGCCTCGAAGTGCTCCAGCAGCGCGGTCTTGAACCCGCTCGCACTCTTGAAGTGGTGATAGTACGAGCCCTTCGTCACCCCGAGCTCGGCGGTCAACCGCTCGATAGTCACCGCCGGCGCCCCCTCGGCCGCCAACAGCTCGAGCCCCGCGTCCAACCACTCCACCCGCTTCACCACGCTCAAAACATACCATACCGTTTGGTATGGTCGACAGTCATCGCGAGACCGCGACCGGAGCGCCGAGGCGGGCGGACCTGCAGCACTCACCAACCGTCCCCGCCGCACCGGTCGTACGCGGGTGGCGCGCTCTGCGACCTGCACCGCGCGACGACCGCACCGCCCGCGGCGGGGCGGACCTGCAGCACTCACCAACCGTCGCGGCCCGACCGGCCGTACGCGGGAGATGAGCTCTGCGAGCTGCGTCGGAACGAGTTGGTGAGTGGTGGAGGTCCGGTGTCCAGTCCCGCCGATCGAGGTGGCCGCGGTCGGGGAAGGGACGGGGCGGGTCAGGTGAGGTGTGGGGTGATGGGGGTGCCGTTGAGTTCGACTGTGTGGATGGGGGCTTGGCCTTCGCGGATGGTGAGTTCGTGGGTGGTGGTGTTGAAGGTGCCGAAGGCGTTGCCGGTGGACCAGAAGAGTTGTTCGGCGTCGGGTTGGCGGGGTGCGAAGCGGAGGGTGCCGGTGCGGGCGTCGTAGTCGAAGCCGGTGAGCGCGATGACGGCGCCCCAGCTGGCCATGGCGCGGGCGTAGTGGTGGCCGCACTCGGCTTCGTCGAAGGGGTTGCGGCGTTCGCCGTCGTAGCGGTTGCGGATGTCGGTGATGACCGCCAGGCCTTCGTCGACGAGGCCCTCGGTGATGAGGCCGACGGCGAGGATGTGTTCGAAGCCCGTCATGACCTCGGTGAAGTAGGGGAACGGGCGCTCGGGGCGGTTGCCGCGCGGGTAGCTGCACATCAGTACGGCGGATTCGTCGTCGCCGAGCACGTAACTGCGCATGTGGTTGAAATGACCCGTGAACCCGGACAGCCCGTTGTGCTTCAGGATGCTGCGCAGCGTCGTACGGACGCGGTCCTCGTCGAGCAATGTGCCGAGCTGGGTCAGCCGGGCGAGGTGTTGCCCGACGAGTTGGTCGACCAGGCAGCCGTCGCCGAGTTGCAGCACGGGATGGGTCGGATCGGCGGCGCCCATCGTCTCGCGCAGCCCCGCGGCCATGTCGTCAGCTGATGCCGGCGGTCGGATCTCGTGCCGGTAGTACTCGCCGTTGAACAGGTTCGCGTCCATCCACGCGCTGCCGTGCTCGAACAACTTCCGGCACTCGTCGGCGAGGTCGTCGCCGAGGTACGTCGCCATTTCCTCGCAGGCCCGTAGCGCGGCCAGGTACCACGACTGCATCTGCGGGTTCGGACCGTAGTACTCGACGTCCATGGTGTTGTGCTGGCAGCCCTCCATGACGCCGTCGCGGTCCGCGTCCCAGCCGCCCGGGATCCAGCAGAACTCGAGTGCGCGACGAGCCGCAGGCCAGAGCGAGCGCAGCAGTTCGTCATCGCCGCTGAGCCGCCAGTCGCGGTACAGCTTGACCAGACAGCCGAGCTGCCCGTCCGCCGCCGCGACCTTCCAGTCGCGGGCGTTGGTCTCCAGCGGCAGGCCGACGCGGAAACTCATCAACCCGTTCTCGTCGGTCGCGTGGGCGAACTCGATCTCGCGGAGTGAGCGCGCGATCTCACCGAAGAGGAACGGCGTGGCCTGCTCGTAGTTCCACACGTGCGTGCAGTTTCCGAAACAGCTGCCCTCGTGGTCGGAACATCCCTCCCAGCCGAAGAAACGTCCGTCCGGGGTGCGGAAAACGGTTTGCGTGCGGAGCGTGCTGAGGTTGAAGAGCGCGGCTTCCTTGACCTGTTCCGGCAGGTCGCTCGCCAGGAAATCGTTGACGAAAGCAACGGTGTGGCGTTCCAGGTCGGCGAGCTGCGGCGCGAACCGGGTCAGCGCGTCCCACGCATCGGCGTACAGCGTCGTGTAGTGGTTTCCGACAGTTTCCGATTTCTCCCACGCGCGCCGGTTCGGAAAATGCCAGGAAAGCAGAAACGTGAAGTGCTCGGTGGCACCCGGAGCGACGGTACGGCGGTCCGCGACGGAGGCGACCGGTGTCGGCGACTCGCTCTCGCGGTCGTCGAGCCGGCCGTCGGCGGTGAAGTCGTCCCAGAAATCGAGCAGGCTGTCGCCCCAGGTGCGATCGGCCCAGCCGGTCCGCCGGGAGACATCCTGTCCGTCGAGGACCGCGAGCGCCATCGATCCGAACTGTTCGGCCTCGGGATCAACACCACGACTACGAAGCAGCACGCCTACCGGCCGACCGGGCTCACCCTCGGAAAGCGTGTTGTAGTTTCCGGCGGCTACGTCGGTGGTGCCGTCGCGGCCGATGAAGTTCTGAAGCGCGCCGGCGACGGAAACGGTCTGGATTTCCGTGCCGTGGTTGGTCACCGCGAACCGGAGTACGGCAACGGGCCAGGAGCTCGCGGCCACGTCCGTGGGGACGAAGGGGTTGAACGCCTCCAAGTCGACGGAAACCGGAACGTCGGTATCGCGGAGCTCGAGGCGCCCGAACGGGTACGCGGTGGCGAACGTCGCGTCCCGGAAACGCGGAAGACCGTGATTCTGCGCGCCGCTGCCGTGCGCGCCCTCGTACTCGCTGAGATCCAGCGGGCCTTCCACCGCGCGGGCTGTCACGGCACCCGACGGCGACTCGGTACGGATCGCGAAGAACGCCGTACCGGGGCGGAATCCTTTCGCTGGGCGGTTCACGATCTCCCAGTCGCGGAGGTTGCCGCGGCCGCCGAGGCTGACCGTTCCGGTGCCGATGCCGCCGAGCGGCAGGGCGATCCGGCGGAGCTGGCGGCCGGTGTACGTGCGCAGGGTGGGCCAGGTCGTCATACTCATCGACCCTAAACGCGAAGACCCGCCGGAGAAATCGATCTCCGGCGGGTCGGGTAGACCAATCAGGCCAATCCGGCCGATCAGGCGCTGGCCTCGGCCGATCAGGCGTCGGCGACGGTGAGCGCCTCGGCCTCGACCTCCGAGTGGTTGGCGGGGACCCGCAGGTGTGCCAGCGGCTTCCACCCCGTGGCCAGTACGCCGACCGCGAGCAGCACCGCGAACGCGCCGACGTAGAACGGCAGCTGGACGTTGACCTCCTCGCCGAGCTTCCCGGCCAGCCACGGCGCGACCGCACCGCCGGAGAACCGGACGAAGGAGTACGCCGCGGACGCCGTACCGCGCTCGACCGGGGCGGCACCCATCACGGCCTCGGTGATCAGCGTGTTGTTGATGCCCAGGAACAGCCCGGCCACGACCACACCGATCGCGAGCACCGGCTTGTGGTGCGCGTAGACGCCCATCACCGCGAGGTCGACGGCGAACAGGAACAGCACCGTCATCGCCACCGGAAGCGTGCCGAACCTGCGCTGCAACCGCGGCGCCACGAACACCGACGTGAACGCCAGGCACAGACCCCAGCCGAAGAAGATCAGCCCGATCTCCCGGGCCGACATCGCCAGCGGGAACGGGGTGAACGCGAGCAGCGTGAAGAACCCGAAGTTGTACAGCAGTGCGGTGATCGCGACCGTCGCCAGCGACCGGTGCTTCAGCGCCTTCAGCGGCTCGAGGATCGACGTACGACGGGCCTCAGGCGGCGACGCGGGGAGCAGGAACGCGGTCGCGGCGAGCGCGATCGTCATCAGGACTGCGACACCGAAGAACGGGCCCCGCCACGAGATGGTGCCGAGCTCACCGCCGACCAGCGGGCCGGCCGCGATGCCGACGCCAAGGGCGGCTTCGTAGAGGATGATCGCCTCGGCGACCGAGCCGGCGGCCGAGTTCACGATGGTGGCGAGGGCGGTCGCGATGAACAGCGCGTTCCCGAGGCCCCAGCCGGCCCGGAAGGCGACGATCATGCCGATGCTGTTCGACAGGCCGGCCAGCGCGCTGAACACGACGATGATGGCCAGGCCGATGAGCAGGGTGCGCTTGGCGCCGATGCGGCTGGAGACCGCGCCGGTGATCAGCATCGCGACCCCGATGACCGCCATGTAGCTGGTGAACAGCAGCGAGACCTGGGACGGGCTCGCATGCAGTTGCTCGGCGATCGGCTTGAGGATCGGGTCCACCAGACCGATGCCCATGAAAGCGATCACGCAGGCGAACGCGACCGCCCAGACGGATTTGGGCTGCTTCAGGAACGACGAGTTGCTCACCGGGGCGTGTCCTCCAATGGCTCGAGGGTGAGAAGTTTGTGGATGACGGTGGCGGCGGCCTCCAGGGTGGCGAGGTCGTGCGCGGGGAGTTGGCCCAGATGGGCCGCGAGCGCGGCGCCGGCCTGGTTGCGCGCGTTGCGCAATTCGGCGAGACCCGCGTCGGTGAGGCTGATCAGGCTGGCGCGGGAGTCGGCGGGGTCGGCGCTGCGCCGTACCCAGCCCTGCTCCTCGAGCCGTTGCACGAGGTTGGACATGGTCGGCTGGGAACACCGGTCGGCCTTGGCCAGCTCACTGATCCGGGCCTGACCGAGCTCGTCGAGCCGCCCCAGCACCCGCATCGCGGCGTGCGGCAGCGTGTTCACGTTCCGGGTGGCGAGCCGCGACAACCTGGTCGATGCGACCACCAGCTGCTCACCGAGCTTGGTCAGATCCGTAGCAATCACACCCACAAATATACATAGCTTTGCTATGTATCTCCACAGAAGTGAACCAGCTCACGGCGGGCCGTGACGGCCTCAGGTGAAGACGTTGACGGCTCGGGCCACCACGAGGCCTACGACGGCCAGGGCGATCATCGACTGGAGGCCCATGGCGAACTTGGCCCACAGGGCCAGGGGCATCACGTCGGTGGGGCTGAAGGCGGTGGAGGTGGTCAGCCCGAGGTAGAGGTAGTCGCCGAAGCCCGGGCGCCAGTTCGGCGGAGCGAGTTCCGGGCTGATCTGCTGTGTGAAGGCGAGGTCGAGGTACTGCGGCATTCGATGGGCGCGGTTGGCGGCGCCGCCGGCGTCGAGCTCCCAGTACAGCAGCGCGAACGAGAGCAGGTTCGACAACCACACGACGGCGCCGGCGATGAGCAACTTGCTCGGTGAGTTCGTCACCGACCCACCGTGGATCAGCGCCGCGACCAGCCGCACGGTCGACCCCAGCGCGTCCAGCACGAGCAACCCCGTGACCGTGATCGACACCCCGCGCAGGAACGACGACCGTTTGTCGATCCGCCCCGGGTCCCGCACGATCAGGACCGTCAGCAGCACGATCTCGACCACCGGCAGCACCCACAGCGGCAGCAGCCGTACGTCCTTGGGCCGAACCAGCGTCAGCAACATGGCTACCACCACGGCCGTCACACTCGGCCACCGTGGCTCTCCCCGCACAGGTCCGGAATCCCCACCCCGAAGACCACCCACGTTCACCACGGTACGCCCGCGGGCCGGCGGTCCGGGCGCCTCGGATCTCAGACGGGTACGGCGGGTGGCTCGGCCAGTGCGAAGACGCGGGCGAAGAGGCGGTCGAAGACTGCGAAACGGTCGAACTGCAGGGCGTAGGCGCGTGCACGTTGCTCCGCGGCAGACCGTTGTTCGGGGGTCCAGTCGCAGACGACCTCGTCGAGAACGGTTCGGAGGGCGGCCGGGTCGCGTTGCGGGACCAGGAGGGCCGTGTCGCCGACAGCCTCGGGTACGCCGCCGGTCGCGCAGGTGATGACCGGACCGCCGCCGGCGAGGGCCTTCTCGACCAGCGCGATCCCGAACGTCTCCACGAACTCCGGCTGCTCGCGCGTCGGCAGCACGAACGCCGCGCTCCCGGCCATCAGCGCCGCCTTCTCCGCGTCGTCCACATCGGTCAATACCCGCACCCGCTCGCCCAGACCCGCTGCAGCCACGCGCGCCACCACCTCGTCTTCCTGCGGCCCACGCCCGGCCAGGACCAGCTGGACCCGCTCGGCCGACCGCGACCCGGCGTACGCGTCGATCAGGTCGTCGATCCCTTTCGCCGAGGCGATCCGCGAGAGGAACAGCACGTAGCCGTCGCGCGAAAGGCCACGCCTGGCAAGCGTTTCGTTGATCCTGTCATCGGTCAGCGACAGGTAGGGCCAGGAGTCGACCGCCGGGTACGAGATGGCGATCCGCTCCCGGCACCGCTGCGCGAACGTCGTACCGTGCATGCCGTCGAGGGTCGCCGCTGACGCCACGATCAGGTCCCTGGTGTACTCCGACACCGCCACGCAATGGTCCGCCGCCAGATAGACCGACAGGATGTGCGCGGCCGCCCCGAACCGGCCGGTGTCCACGCAGTCGCGGACCACGTTGGTGATGTCGGACCCCACTGCCTCAGCCACCGTGATCACCCGCGCAGGCCCGATCCGGCGCGCGACCTGGGCGGCCTCCTGTACGGCGATCGCGTGCGGGCTCAGGTACAGCGACATCGCCACCGTCGGTACGCCGTCGCTGAACAGCTCGACCAATCGCCCGATCAGCCCGGACAGATAGCGCCCGTCCGGGACCCGA
This sequence comes from Kribbella sp. NPDC043289, assembly GCF_056436705.1. Lineage (NCBI taxonomy): Bacteria > Bacillati > Actinomycetota > Actinomycetes > Propionibacteriales > Kribbellaceae > Kribbella > Kribbella sp. NPDC043289. The sequence continues at coordinate 367,090 of NZ_JBWKCB010000006.1, read as the reverse complement.
TAGTCACCGACCGGACCGGGCCGCTCCACGGTGATGCCAGGGCTGTACGGCAGCACGCGATCGAGCGGTTTCAAAGGCAGCCGAGCCGCCTCGAGTGCGTCCAATGGCCAGGTCACGATCCGTACGTCGTCGTACCCGCGGGTGAGCGCCACCTCGGCGAGGCACCGTGCCTCACCGGAGTGTCCGCAGATCACCGGGTCGGCGCGGACGACGATGACCAGGCGGCGACTGGGTAAGGACGGTACGAATGTGTCGTCGGCGATGGTCATGCCTCACCTCCAGTGGCGTCGGATGTGGATGGTGGTCTGATCCGGGTGCCCCAGCCGGACGGCCGCGGGCCGAGCTCGATGTGCAGATTGCGGATGCGCCGTAGTTCCCGGCCGGAGATCCACGGGCGTTCGAGCGCCTTGCCGTCGACCGCGACGGACTGGACGTACGAGACCGGTCCGCCCGCCTCGACCGGCTCGAATCCTGTTGTCGTGATCGACAGCTCGCCGTCCGGCAGCTGGGTCGTGGACTCCGCAACAGCCGGTGCGCTCAGCAGGAACAGGTTCTGACCGGCCACCGGGAACAGCCCGAGCGTCGCCCACACGTACCAGGCGGACAGCCCGCCGGAGTCGTCGTTCCCCGGCAGCCCGCCGCGTCCGGTGCCGAACTGGTTGGCGATCGCGGCATGCACCACCTCGGCGGTTCGGTCCGGCCGTCCGGCGTAGTGGTAGGACCACGGCGCCTCGTAGTCCGGTTCGTTGTTCAATCCCTCGAACCGGCGCAGGTCGTACCCGGCGTTCATCTCGGCCACGCTCGGCGCCACCCCCGGCTGGGTGACCGGTACGGCGTCGTACCCGAAGAACCGGTCGAGCAGGCCCACGAACGCCTCGTCGCCGCCGGCGAGCGCGATGCGGGCGCGCATGTCGTGCAGCAGCCGGAAGGAGTAATTCCACCGGCCGCCCTCGTAGAACGTCGAGTCGCGCAGCAGGCCGGTGCCCGGGTCGTACGCCGCCTGCCAGCCGTGCGCGAGGTCACGCATCTGCTGGGCCAGCGGGCGGTCGCGCACCTTGTCGGCGATCGCTGCGGTGCAGTTGTAGGCGTACGCCAGGTCGAGGGTGTGGCTGATCGGGTGCGCCACACCGTGCACCAGGTAGTCCTCGCCGTACGTGCGACGCAGGTCCATCTCCAGGTGCACCATGGCCCAGTCCCAGTCGATACCCGGCAGATCCAGCTGGCACAGGTCGGCGAGGAAGGTGTGCGCGAGCGCGCTGCCCTGCCGGGAGAACCGGTCGGCGCCCTTGGCCATCCGGTAGCCGATCGGCAGGTTGCCCTCCTGCTCGCAGATCGACAGCAGCGCGCCGGCCAACGCGACCGAACGCTGCGGGAACAGCGTGGTCATCAGCGGCAGCTGGGTGCGGTAGATGTCCCACATGGTGCAGATGTCGAACGCGTACGGGCCCTCGGTCGTCCACGACGGGCTCTCGTCCGGGGCGAAGCACGGCTTGACCAGCGAGTGGTAGAGCGCCGTACCGAAGATCGTTGCCTGGTCGTCGGATTCCGCCTTGATCTCGACCTTGCCGAGGTGGTCGCGCCAGGTGGCGGCCGTGCGGTCGCGTCGTCCGGCGAAGGTGGCCTGGGCGCGGCCGACGTCTGTGTGCAGGTTGTCGCGGGCCGTCTCACACCCGCGCAGGGAGAACCCCAGTCGTACTTCGACGGTCTGCTCGGCGCGCGAATGGCCCATGAAGATCAGACCGAACGGCCGCAGCGTGGTCGGCCGGATGTAGTCGAAGTCGAGGCGAGTACCGCCGGGCATCAGGCGCCGGTCGTACCACAGCAGTTGCCGCCAGCCTGGGGCGTCGACCTCCAGGTGTACGGCGAGCGGTACGCCCTCGACGTGGATCTCCCCTTGAGCGACGCCCGGCTCGAGCATCGCGAGATGGGCCTTCAGCGGTACGGTCCGGCTGTGCGGGATGGCCAGACCGCCGGTCGAGGCGTCGATGACGATCCGGGCGGCGTCGTGCGCCGGAAAGGTGTACCGGTGGACGGCTGACTTGGGGCCGACCGTCAGCTCGCAGCGCACCCCCGAGCTCAGCGTCGCCGCGTAGTAGCCGGGCTCGGCCACCTCGTCCAGCAGGTCCCACGTGGTGCCCAGGTCGTCGAGCGGCCCGAGCATCGGCGTGACCCGGAAGTAGTTGTAGTACTTGCGGATCGCGCCGGTGCCGGACTGCTGGAAGTGGGTGAAGCCGGAGGCGACCGGGCGGTCGTACAACTGGCCGGGCACGCCCTCGGTGTTGAAGTCGTACTGCCCGTAGCCGGTCGGATAGGCGCCCGAGTACGGGCAGGCCGACACCATCCCGAAGGGGTAGAGGGCGCCCGGATGGGTGTTGCCGACCTGCGGCTTGGGCCACCACCAGGTCCCGGCCAGGCCCTTGGGCGTGGGCAGGTCGGTCGCGCCGGTCCCGATGAACGGGTCGACGTGCTCGTACATCGGCTCACCGCCTCGCCCGGCTGACGTGGGTTCTCAACGTAAGAAGCGCGTGTTTCAGCCGCGTGACCGTGGGAGACGCGCAGGTTACGACCGGGCGGGCCGCAAGGGCTACATCGGATGGGGTTCGGGCATCGGCAGCGGTCCGCTGTGTTCAAGGCGTTCGTGCTCGACGCCTGAGCGTGCCGACCGGGGCGGGCGTCCGCGCCCGCCCCGGCTACGCGCCGGTCCCGGTTAAGCGCCCATCCTGGTTAAAAGCTGAGGCCGCGGTACATCGCCGTGACCGGAGAGCGGCTCGGATACGGGCCGCCGGCGTACCGGTTGAACTCGACAACGTTGCCATCGGTGTCACGGATGATGTGGCACTGGCCGTTCCACCGGGCGACCTCCACCCCGACCGCGATCATCCGCGACCGGCTCGGGCCGGACGCGAACGGTTCGGGGTCGTCACACCGACGGGTGTGCCAGGACCCGTCGCGGTAGAAGGTCTCCACATCGGCGTGCAGTGTGACGCCGTCGGAGATGATCATGTCGTCGCGTACTGTCATGCAGGCTGACCTTTGCTCGCTGATTCGCGGGCCGCCCCCCAGATCTGGCCCCCCTCGAAACTCCCATCTGACTCTGCCGCAGGAAGTGCTCCAGGGCATGGGCCAAAAGTCCCGTCTTGCGGGCCCTGTGCAGGTCGTAGGCACAATGGCGGTCTGGTGAGAGGAGCCGCGCGGTGAGTTTCACGATGCTGGCCGTGGTCGTCGCGGTCGGTCTGATCGGGCCACTGCTCGCGCTGCGGCGCGGCTGGCACATCCCGGTCGTGCTCGGCGAACTGGTCGCCGGCGTCATCCTCGGCAAGACCGGGATCGGGTACCTCGTCGCCTCCAATGTGGAGTTCAGCTTCCTCGCCGAGATCGGGTTCGGCCTGGTGATGTTCGTGGCCGGCACCCACGTTCCGGTCCGGGACGAGAGCCTGCGGCGGGCGATCCGCCCCGGCCTGCTCCGCGCGGTGGTGACCGGCATCATCGCGACCGGTCTCGCGTTCGTCCTGAACGCGGTGTTCGAGACCGGTCACGTTGCGCTGTACGCCGTACTCATGGCGTCCTCGTCCGCGGCGTTGGTGCTGCCGATCGTCGACTCGCTCGGGCTCAGCGGACGGCCGGTGGTCGAGTTGCTGCCGCAGGTCGCGATCGCCGACGCCGCTTGCATCGTCGCGCTGCCGCTGGCGATCGATCCAAAGCACGCGGGCCGGGCGGCGCTCGGTGCGCTCGTGGTGATCGGGGCGGGCGCGGTGGTGTACGTCCTCCTGGACCGTGCCGAGCGGTCCGGTATCCGGCGGCGGACACATCGGATCTCGGAGGACCGGCGGTTCGCGGTCGAACTGCGGTTCAGTCTGGTGGTGCTCTTCGCGCTCGCCGGTCTCGCGACCGCGATGCATGTGTCGATCATGCTGGCCGGGTTCGTGCTCGGGCTGGCCGTGGCGGCGGTGGGCGAGCCGCGGCGGCTGGCGCGGCAGTTGTTCGCGCTCACCGAGGGCTTCCTCGGGCCGGTGTTCTTCGTCTGGCTCGGGGCGTCGCTGGATCTGCGGGAGCTCGTCGACAAACCGGAGTACATCGGTGTCGGTCTGGCGCTCGGAGTGGGCGCCGTGGCCAGTCATCTGTCGGGGATGCTGTCCCGGCAGCCGATGAGTATCGGTGCGTTGTCGGCGGCCCAGCTCGGGGTCCCGGTGGCGGCGGCCACGGTCGGCGAGTCTTTAGGCGTTCTCCAGCCGGGCGAGCCGTCCGCGCTGATCCTCGGCGCGCTGGTGACGATCGGCGTCAGCGCGGTCGCGGGCGGCGCCGCCGTACGCCGTGGGCTGGTCAAGGAGAAGTCGGCCTCGGGCTCAGCCGACTGAGAAGAGTTTCGCGTGGTAGCTCGGGGGATGCGGTTCCCCGACCGGATTGCCTTCGGCTTCCACCCAGGCGTGGGCTCCAAAAGGGGGATAGCGGCGTACGCCGACGCACCAGGTGGGCCAGCGGCCGTGGAGTCTGCAGTACAACGCGGTGGCGATGGATCGGGGCAGGCAGCCTTGCGGACCCGCGCACGTCAGACTGACGGCGACGACCGCGGCGCGGGCGCGGGAAGCGAGTTGGGCGTCGGCCGGACGGGTGCCCTTCGCAAGCACAGCCATCAGTCGGCGGAGCTGCGCGGGCGGCCGCGTGGCCAGGAGCCTGGCTAGCGGTACGACGATCCGTACGGCGATCCGCTGCCGCCGCGGTACTGCTCGTGGGTCGTGGGTGACGACGCCCGTGATGCTCACATCGTCACCAGCTTCGCCTGCTCGAGTTCGCGCAGGAGGTCCTCCACGTCGGCGCGGGCGGTCGCGGCGTCGACGGCGTACCGGGTGGTGATCTGTCGCACCGCGTCGTCGAGGCCGGCTCCGTCGAGGAGGGCCTGGACGGCGAGCACGCCCGTCGGGTTGAGGCTGAAGAACTCGCCGGCGCGTTCGTCCAGGAGCACCCAGCCGTACTCCGTCTCGACCAGGGTGACCGCTGCCCTGAGCTTCATCCGGATCCTTTCGTTGCCGTTCGCAACCATGATTCGAGGTCGAGGAGCTGGCGGACCGGGCCGCAGCTCGCCGCGTCGTACGGGCCCGCGCAGATCCGGCGTACCGCGGCCGCGTCGATCAGGCCGAGTCGCGCGAGTCCGGAGTCGGCGACGAGGTCCATCAGCTCGGACCGATGCGTGGCCCACCCGCGGCCGACGGTCATCGAGATCTCGGACTTGCTCGCTCGGTTCAGCGTTCGCGGCGGCAGGACGCCGGTCATCGCGGTCACCAGCTGTGGTTTGTAGCGCGCCGGATCGATCGCGTCGTCGGGGCGGATCGCCAAGCAGGCTTCGAGAACGCGATCGTCGAAATACGGGAGCGCGACCGGCATCCCGTCCGCGGCGCCGAGCTGCGCGATGTGCCGTGCCGCGAGCGCGCCGGTGTGCACGACCTCGAGCGTCGCGTGCATCCCCCGATCAGCAGCCAGCGCGGTGGCCGTCGTACCGGCGATCGCAGTGCGCACCAGGTCGACGGCGTCCGCGGTCAACCAGTTCGGGAGCGCGGGCGGGATGCCCCAACTCATCGTCTGCCATTCGCCAGGCTGACGACCATCGAGACAACCGGCGAACCACTCGGGGTACGTCGTCCGCGCCGCGACCATGCCCGCGATATCGGCGGCCGAGAGTCTGTACTTCGCTTGCACGCGACGCGCCAACCGTGCTGCGCGCAACGGATGCCGGCGTGCGATGTCGGCGAGCCACACCGGCGGCGGCATCAGCACCTCGTCTCCACCGTGCCCCGCGAAACGCAGGCTCGCCCCAAGGGCGGCGGCCCGCGCACTCGTCGTACCGATCCGGGCGCGGTACGACGAGACCCAGGTCGGCTCGTCGAACGGGCCGGCGTCGTCGCGCAACCCCTGGAACGGGAGCGGAGCGTCGGCGGCCGGGAGGACGTCGTGAGCGGCGCCGACTGACTCTGCCAGGTGGCGCGCGTACGGGACGTCCTCGTCTCCGGGATCGTCGGCCTCGTAGGTGAGGCCGACCACCGGCCAGCGTTGGGCGGCGAGTCCGAAGAGCGAGCTGGAGTCCAGTCCGCTGAGATCGCATGCCACCAGGTCGTGGTCGCCTCGGTCGACCGGGTTCTCGAGGGCCGTTCGTAACAGCCGGCCTGCTTCCGCGAGTGGAAGGTCGGGTGCGGGTGGCGTCCACCAGCGTTCGTACGCGGCGGTGTCGAGATCGAGCCAGTGCCCTGGCGGAACCGCTGCGATGTCCCGCCAGACCGACTGCCAGGTGAGCGGCCAGGGTGCGTTGGGTGAGAGCAGGCGCAGTACGAGGCCGGAAGGATCTGGCGTGGATCCGATCAGGCGGGCGAGTGCGTCGGCGCGGTCGGCCGCGAGCGTGACGTCGTACCTCGTGGTGTGGAAGAGGCGGTGCAGGCCGGACGCCGTACCGCGTGCACGCGTCCGGCCGTTCTTCGAGGTCAGGTGGTGGCCGCCGATGGTGATCGTGACTTCGTCGCGGGACTGGAGGACGGTGGCGTTGTCCCAGCGGCCGAGGACGAACGGTCGGCCGGACGGATGGTTGATGGCCTGAGCGGCTGGTAGACGGTCGACAACTGTGGCGGCTCGATCGGGCAGTACGACGAACCATGGGTGCGTGACAGCAGCCCGCCCGCGATCGCGGACGGGCTGCATCTGGCTGTCGCTGGTCAGCTCACAGCCCCAGGCGTCCGCCGGAACCGTCTTCCCACTTGCCGGTCCGGCCTGCGGTCACCCGCTGGAAATCACCCTGTCGCGTCAGGGTCGGGCGTTCGTAGTCCTGCTTGTCCGTCTCTTCGTGCATGGGTGTCTCTCCCATCTCCGGCGATCTGGTCCTTACCAGTTCTACGTGGCGCGACGGCCGTGCGCACGACCTTTCAGCGGCGCTCGAAACCCTTGTTCTCAGCGCGCTTCGGTGCCGTCCGGGGTACGGAACAGGCGCACCGGGATCGGACCGCGGTGCAGGATGTGCGGGATGTCCGCCCAGGGGTAGAGGGGCTCGGTGGCGTTCAGATTGCGGAGCCGGTGCAGCGCCCGCTCCGACGGTACGGCGAGCTCCGCGACCGCGGCCGGCGAATACGGGATGAAGTCCTCGGGCGGCTGCGGCCGCATCTCGGGGTCGTGCCGTTTGAGCAGGATGCAGGTGACGGCCGGGTCGAGCAGGTCTGCGTCGAGGGTCCAGTAGTCGATGACGGCCGGACCGATCCGGCCGGACTGTTGCAGGGCCTCGAAGATCGGGGCCGGGTGGACGGGGGACAGGAAGACCACGTCGCCCCAGGTGCAGTCGAGGGGATGGACCGGCGTGTTCACCCGGCCCGGGCGCGCGGCGTACTTGCGGAAGTGGCGTTCGTACAGGTCCGGGTAGCGGTCGCGGAGCTGGTTGAGCGGGAGGATCTCGTCGCCGAGCACTTCGCCGGCAGCCTTGTAGAGAAGAGTCATGAAAAAAGCCTCCGACCGCGGGTATCCGCGTCAGAGGCTCCTGTTGATTATACGCCAGGGGCAGGGTCGAGCGGGCAGGTCCTGCAGGGGATGCAAAGTTGCAGGATTAATAGTTTGCACTGAGTGCAAGTTTGTTCTTACCCTGGATCCGTGAGGCAGGTCGAGGGTGGGTTGCGGGAGCGCAAGAAGCTGCAGACGCGGGAGGCACTGGCCGACGCGGCGCTGCGGCTCGCGCTCGAGAAGGGGCCGGACCACGTCACCGTCGAGGAGATCGCCGAGGCGGCCGACGTGTCGGTGCGGACCTTCTTCAACTACTTCCCGCACAAGGAGCACGCGATCCTCGGGCGCAACCCCGAGCATCTCGAGCGGGCGCTGGAGCGGATCCGGACGGCACCGGACGACGAGTCGCCACTCACCACGCTGCGCCTGATCATCGGCGACGTCCTGCACGACCTGCTGAGCGAAGGTGAGCTGTCGCGGCGCGGCGAGCTGATCATGAGCTCGCAGTCGCTGCTGTACCACCTGATGCTGCTGAGCCTCGACGACGAGCGGCAGCTGTCCGCCGCGCTCGCCGAGCGGATCGGCGACCAGCTCCGGGCGAGCCTGATCGTCAGCGCCGCCGGGACCGCCTGCCGGGTCTGCGTCGAACTGCACAAGACCGCACCGGACAGCTCACCGGCCGACCTCGTCGACGCCGCGTTCGAACTACTTGCCCAGGGCATGGACCCTGACTATCAGAAAGGCCGCACATGACGACGACCTCGTCACCCACACCGGAACCGGTGGGTGAGGTCACCGCCTCCGAACCGGCGACTCCCGAAGCGGACGCGGCGGCTGCCGCGGCGCTCACCCCACGCCAGACCGTGCAGGCCATCTCCGGCCTGATGCTGGGCATGTTCGTGGCGATCCTGGCCGGCACCATCGTGTCGACCGCGCTGCCGCGGATCATCAGCGACCTGCAGGCGAGCCAGTCGTCGTACACCTGGGTCGTCACGCTCGAGCTGCTCACGATGACGGCCACGGTGCCGTTGTGGGGCAAGCTCGCCGACCTCTACAACAACAAGCTGCTGGTCCAGTTGTCGCTGGGCTTCTTCGTGATCGGCTCGCTGGTCGCCGGCTTCGCACCGAACATCGAAGTACTGCTCGGCAGCCGTGTCCTGCAGGGTCTCGGCGCGGGCGGTCTGACCGCGCTCGTGCAGATCGTGATGGCGGCGATCATCCCGCCGCGCGAACTCGGCCGGTACTCCGGCATCTTCGGCGCGATCTTCGCGTCGGCGACCGTCGGTGGACCGCTGCTCGGAGGCTTCCTGGTCGACTCGCCCCTCGGCTGGCGGGCCTGCTTCCTGGTCGGCGTGCCGTTCGTGCTCGCCGCGATCGTCCTGCTGCAGCGCACGCTGAAGCTGCCGACGGTTCGCCGGGAGGTGAAGATCGACTGGCTGGGCGCGGTCCTGATCATGGGCGGCGTGAGCACGCTGCTGGTCTGGTCCTCGTTCGCCGGCAACAAGTTCGACTGGGTCTCGGGCTGGAGCTTCACCCTGGTCGCGGTCGCCCTGGTCGCGCTGCTCGCCGCGGTGCTGGTCGAGCGCAAGCACCCGGAGCCGATCATCCCGATGGACCTGTTCCGCAACCGCACCGTCACGCTGGCGATCGTCGCGAGCGCGCTGGTCGGTGTCGCGATGTTCGGTGGCTCGGTGTTCCTGGCGCAGTACTTCCAGATCGCGCAGGGGTACTCGCCGACCAAGGCCGGGCTGATGAGCCTGCCGATGATCCTCGGCATGATGACCGCGTCCACGATCGCCGGTGGACTGATCACGAAGTACGGCAAGTGGAAGATCTACCTGGTCGTCGGCAGCATCCTGCTGCCGATCGGGCTGGCGCTGTTCGGCACGATCGACGCGCACACCTCGAAGTACATGCTGTGGGCCTTCATGATCGTGCTCGGTGTCGGCATCGGCCTGGTGATGCAGAACCTGGTCCTCGCCGCGCAGAACGACGTACCGGCGCGGGAGCTGGGTGCGGCGACCTCGGCGGTGAGCTTCTTCCGGAGCATGGGTGGCACGATCGGCGTCAGCGTGCTCGGGGCGATCCTGGCGAACAACGTCGCCAAGACGCTGAACCCGGGCGGTGCCTCGTCGGGTGGCGGGAACGCCGTACCGAACATCGCGAAGCTGCCGCCGGAGGTGCGCTCGATCGTCGAGAACGCGTACGGCGCGGCGACGGCGGACCTGTTCATGATGTCGGTCCCGTTCGCGGTCCTCGCCCTGATCGCCGTCCTCTTCATCAAGGAGAAGGCCCTCCTGACGACATCCGGCGCCGAGCGCCGAGCCGCAGAGGAACCTGACATCCCTGCCTCCCACTGACAACGTCCGTGGGAGGCTGGATGCATGATCGTCGCATTCAGCATCAGTCCTTCCGCAGGTGACGAGACCGGGGGCGTGAGCGAGGCGGTGGCCGAGGCCGTCCGTGTCGTTCGCGCCTCCGGTCTTCCCAACGAGACCAACGCGATGTTCACCAACGTCGAGGGTGAGTGGGACGAGGTGATGGCGGTGGTGAAGCAGGCCGTGGACGCCGTCGCCGCCGCTTCACCGCGGGTCAGTCTGGTGTTGAAGGCCGACATCCGCCCTGGCTACACCGGCCAGCTCACCGCCAAGGTCGAGCGGATCGAGCAAGCGTTAGTGGACTGAGTTGAGTACGCCGAGCACCTGGTCGTAGCGGTTCTCGCGTTCGGCGTCGCGGAGGAAGCGGACGCGGTCGACGAGGATCTCGTCGGCCTCGGGCTGCCGCTGGAGCAGGGTCATCGTCTCGTCGATGTACTCGTCGAGCGGCATCGCGCGTTCGTCGTTCTCCTGGTTCAGGAGCGTGGTCCGCACAGCCGGCGGGACCAGCTCGATCACCTGGAGCTTGGTGTCGGCGAGCTGGATCCGCAGGCTCTGCGTGTAGCTGTGGATCGCGGCCTTCGTGGCGCTGTACGTCGGGGTGACGGTCAGCGGCACCGAGGCGAGACCCGACGAGACCGTCAGGATCGCCGGATCGTGCCGCTCGAGCAGGTACGGCAGGAACGCCGCGATCACGCGGATCGTGCCGAGCAGGTTGATGTCGATCGTCTGCTCGGCGGTCGCGAGGTGCTCCGGATCGCGGAGGTCCTCGACCTGCATGATGCCGGCCATCGTGATCAGCACGTTGACCTCGTGGGCGCTAGTCACCTTGTCGAAGGCCGCCGCGACGGACGCCGGGTCGGCGACGTCGAGCGTGACGCCCTCGATCCCGTCCTCGGCGGCGATCGTGTCGAGCAGGTCCTGGCGCCGGCCGCTGATGATCACGGTGTTGCCGAGGTCGCGGAACCGCCGCGCCAGCTCGAGGCCGATACCCGACGTACCGCCGGTCATGAAGATCGTGTTGCCTGTGGTTTTCATGACTCCAGCCTGTGGCCGGATGCCGACGGCAACCAGGCTGCGCTCAGCCACTGCTCGGCAAGCAGTGGCTAACGACCGCACGCCGTGGACACTGGAACCATGGAGTACGCCGACCTGTCCGATTTCCTGCGCAAACGCCGCGAGGCCCTGCAACCCGAGGACGTCGGCATGCCTCGCGGGCGTCGCCGCCGTACGCCGGGTCTGCGGCGCGAGGAGGTCGCCGCGCTGGCGTCGATGTCGGCCGACTACTACAGCCGGCTCGAGGGCGGCCGCGGACCGCAGCCGTCGGTGGAGATGCTCACCGCGATCGCTCGCGCGCTCCGGCTGACCCTCGCCGAGCGCGACCACCTGTTCCTGCTGGCCGGCCACGGTACGCCGCCGCGCACCACACGTCCCGACCACGTCGACCCGGGCATGCTGCGGATCCTCGATCGCCTGCAGGACACCCCGGCGCTGCTGCTGAACCGCCACGGCGAGACCCTCGCCCAAACGCCGGCTCATGTCGCGTTCGCCGGCGAGCAGACCAACTACGACGGGCTGGAGCGCAGCGAGGTCTACCGCTGGTTCGCCCATCCGGAGACCCGGGCGCTGTACGCCGAGCCGGAGGTCGGCACGCACAGCCGCGTCCTGGTCTCGAAGCTGCGAACGGTCGCGACCGTCGACGGCCCGAAGTCGTACGCCGCCTCGATCGTCAGCGAGTTGCAGAAACTCAGCCCGGAGTTCGCCGCGATCTGGGACGCGCATGAAGTCGTGGACGGGCACAGCAGGACCAAGCGATTCCGGCATCCGGTGGTCGGCGAGCTGGAGCTGTACTGCGAGCTGATCGACAACCGTGATCAGCAGCAGACGCTGATCGTGTTCACCGCGGAGCCAGGCAGCGAGAGTGCCGAGAGGTTGCGGTTGCTCGGCGTTCTGGGAAGTCAGGCGATGAACTCTGGACAGGGTTTTGATCGGGAGTTAATTTAAGTCCTGAAATTTCATAAAGGTTCTGACGGAAAGGTCCGCCCCCATGCTTTCCGATCGATTTCGCCTGCCCACAATCCTGTCCACTCGCCTACTCACTGGCCTGCTGGCGCTGGTCCTGCTGATCAGCGGGCTCACCTCTACCGCGGTCGCCACGGTTGACGCGACCTTCAAGGTGCTCGCGTTCTACAGCGGGACCTGGGACGCCGCCCACATCGACTTCGAGAAGGAAGCGAACCAGCGCTTCCCGCAGTTCGGCGCCGACAACGGTTTCTCCTACACGGCCACCAGCAACTGGGATCAGCTGAACACGCTGAGCGCGGCGCAGTACCAGGTGGTGATGTTCCTCGACGATTCGCCGCACACCGACGCGCAACGCAACGGGTTCAAGCACTACATGGACAACGGTGGTGCGTTCTTCGGCTTCCACGTCTCGGCGTACAACGACGCCAGTGGTGGGTGGCCGTGGTTCAACAACACGTTCCTCGGCACCGGCCGGTTCCAGTCCAACACGTGGGGACCGACCGCGGTGACGTTGCGGACCGAGAACCGGTCGCACCCGGCGCTGGTGAACACCGGCGCGACGTTCCGCTCGTCGGTCAGCGAGTGGTACAGCTGGCAGAACGATCTGCGGAACAATCCGGACATCCAGATTCTGGCGTCCGTCGATCCGTCCAGTTTCCCGGTCGGGACGGATCCGAACCAGACCTGGTACAGCGGCTACTACCCGATCATCTGGACGAACAAGAACTACAAGATGATCTACGCGAACTTCGGCCACAACGCGATGAACTACGAGACCAACACCCGGCTCTCGTCGACCTTCGACAGCCCGGCCCAGAACCAGTTCATGATGGACGCCCTGAAATGGCTGGGCGGCGCCGGAACGACTCCGCCGGTCGACCAACCCGCACCGACGCGACCAAGGTGATCGACGTGACCGGAGTTTCCGCCGCGGACAGCACGCAACTCGTCCAACTCACCTGCGACGGTGGTCCGGCGCAGTCCATCACGCTGACGACGGCCTGACTCGCGGCCGGGCCGATCGAGCTGCGGGCGGCCTGGGCTGCGGTTAGATTGCGGCGCATGAGAATCCTGCGTGTGGCCGCTCTCGCGGCAGGAGGTCTGTTGGTGATGTCTCAGGTTCTTCCCGCCCAGGCGCACGGCGGATCGTCGTACCGCTGGGAAATGACGCCGACCGGAAGTACGGCGCAGTTCCGCGGTCTCGCGGCGGTCAGCAAGGACGTCGCCTGGGTGGGTGGGACCGAAGGGACGGTGCTGCGGACGATCGACGGTGGCAAGCATTGGCAGAACGTCAGTCCGGCCGGTGCGGAGAAGCTGCAGTTCCGCGACGTCGAGGCGTTCGACGCGCAACGTGCGGTCGCGCTGACGATCGGCACCGGCGAGGACTCCCGGGTCTACCGCACGGCCGACGGCGGAAAGACCTGGTCGGAAACATTCCGGAACACGGATCCGAACGCGTTCTACGACTGCTTCGCTTTTCATGACGGAAAGCACGGTCTGGCGCTGAGCGATCCGGTGGACGGAAAGTTCCGGATCGCCGCGACCGCCGACGGTGGAAAGTCCTGGAAAGTCCAGCCGGCCGACGGAATGCCGGCCGCGCTCCCCGGTGAGTTCGCATTCGCTGCGAGCGGCACCTGCCTGGTCGCCGGTCCTGGCGGTACGGCGTGGTTCGCGACCGGAGGCGGCGATCGGCCGCGGGTGTTCCGGACCATCGACGCCGGTCGGCACTGGAAGGTCGGCGATTCGCCGATGGCCAGTGGCGAGGCGGCCGGAATCTTCAGCCTCGCGTTCCGGAACCCGCTGTTCGGTGTCGCGGTCGGCGGTGACTTCACCAAGCCGACCGAAGCGGTGAACGCGGCCTCGGTCACCTACGACGGCGGCCGAACCTGGACGCTGGTCGCGGCGGACAAGGCACCGAAGGGGTACCGGAGTGGTTCGCACTTCGTGCCGTGGTCGCCGTTGACCGTCGTGGCGGTCGGTCCGTCCGGGAGCGACGTGAGCCTGGACGGCGGGCGGAGCTGGACGCAGTTCTACGACGGCAGCTTCGACAGCGTCGAGTGCGCCGGCCACGGCGTTCAGGCCGGCTGCTGGGCCTCCGGCGCGAAGGGTGCCGTCGGCCGGCTCGTCCACTAGACCCCAGACGTAGAACCCAGACGCCCGCTCGCGTTCAGACCGGCGACACTCGCTTGTTGAGCGGGTGTCGCCGGTTTTCCGGAAGGATGGTCACATGCGTAAATTGCTGACGGTCCTCGTGGGGTTCCTGATGGTGGTGCCAACGGTCGCGGCGGCCCAGCCCGACACCCGGCCGGACGCGGGTCGACCGGGTCGGCCGCTGACGGTGATGACGTACAACATCCACCACGGCGCCGGGATCGACGGCGTCCTCGACCTCGAGCGGATCGCGGTCCTGATCCAGAAGTCCGGCGCCGACGTGATCGGGCTGCAGGAGGTCGACCGGCATTGGGACGTCCGGAGCAACTGGGTCGACCAACCGGCCTGGTTCGCGCAGCGGCTCGGGATGCACTACGCGTACGCCGCCAACCTCGACCTCCCGCCGGTGAACCCGGGGGAGCCGCGGCGCCAGTACGGGACCGCGATCCTGTCGAAGTACCCGATCCAGGACTTCGAGAACACGCTGTTGCCGAAATACCCGGCCGGTGAGCAGCGCGGTCTGGCGGTGGCGGACCTCACGGTGCGCGGCGCCAAGCTGCGGTTCGCGAACACGCACCTGACCAGCAACAACAACGCCGAGCGGCTGGAGCAGGCGCAGAAGGTGGTCGAGCTGCTCGGCGGTTCGAAGACCCCGACCCTGCTCGTCGGCGACCTGAACGCGATCCCGACCGCGCCGGAGATCAAGACGCTGACCGCGGTGTACGACGACACCTGGGTCGAGGTCGGCGAGGGCCCCGGTTACACGATCGAGGCGGACAACCCGACCAAGCGGATCGACTTCCAGCTGCACAGTGCGGGCCTGCGCCCGACGAAGGCCGCCGTACCGGTGACGCCCGCGTCGGACCATCTGCCGGTGGTCGCCTCGTTCGTCCTCAGCTGAATCACACCTGCACCACCAGTCCCACACATCGCCTCTCCGGCTCCGGCCGGAGGGGCGTTTTCGTGCGCCCACCTGCAAGTTCGCGGAATTACAAGCTTGTAGTTTGTCAAGTCGACACACGGGTGAAATAAAGATACTTGTGTGAAAGCTGTTCCCAATGGGGCTGCAGGCAACTAGTGTCACCTATGTGGTCCAGGAGGACCAAAAGTTCACGAACCCTGGGGAAGGGGTTCGTGACCGGCGGAAGGAACGACCCGATGCGGACGCCCTCGAGGGCCACGTCCGGTGAGCGGGTCGCGAGTACTGGGAAGACCGGCCGGGCAGGCAAGCTCCTGCTCTCCGGTGTGCTCGCGATCTGTCTGGCCGGCTCCATGGCCGTCCCCACCCTCCCGGCGGAGGCGACGAAGCCGAAGCCGCCGGTGATCCCGTCCAAGGCCGCCGTGGAGCGCGCCAAGCAGGCCGCCGCCTCGAAGGCCGGCCAGGTCGCCGCGATCGAGCGGCAGCTCGCCGCGGCGAACGCCCGGCTCGAGCAACTCGGCATCCAGTCCGGGATCGCCGACGAGGCCTACAACGGTGCCGTGTACCGGCTGCAGCAGGCCAAGGCCGATGCCACGGCCGCCGCTGCCCGCGCGGCCGAGGCGCAGAAGACACTGACCACCCAACGGCAGCAGATCGGTCGCTTCGCCGCCGCGTCGTACCAAGGGGGTGGCGACGTGGCGAAGATCGCGCCGCTGTTCACCGCCGAGGGGCCGCAGCAGCTGCTCGACTCGGCCGGTGCCGCGCACTCGGTCTCGGCCGCGATGCAGGGCTCCTACCTGCGGTACTCCGCGACGCAGGTGATGACGAACCTGTTCAAGGTGCAGGCCGACCAGGCGGTCGTAAAGGTGAAGCACGCGACCGACGAAGCCGCGAAGGCGAAGAAGGCGGCCGAGGACGCGGAGGCCGCGCAGGCGTCCGCGGTGACCGCGATGGGGGTGCAGCGCACGCAGTCGATCGCGCAGCTCGCCACCCTGCAGAACATCTCGGTGAAGGTCGCCGCCCAGCGGCAGGCCGGGCTCGAGGAGCTTGCGCGCCAGCGAGCCGCCGCGCTCGCCGCGAAGAAGGCCCGCGAGCTGAAGGCGCGGATCGCCGCCCGGGAGGCCGCCGAGCGGCGCGCCGAGGCGGCCGAGCGGGCCCGGGAAGCGGCCGCGCAGGCACGCGAGGAGCGCGAGGAGAAGGAACAAGCGAAGCAGAATCACGGCAAGAAGCCGAAGCACCACAAGCCGTCGGCGCCGACCCGGGACAACGACAACGGCGGCAGCAGCCACGGCTCCCGGAAGGGTTCCCGGGCCGCGATCGACTTCGCGATCAAGCAGCTCGGCGACATGTACCTGTGGGGTGCGACCGGTCCGAACCGCTGGGACTGCTCGGGTCTGACGCAGGGCGCCTGGGAGAAGGCCGGTGTGCAACTCCCGCACTACAGCGTCGCGCAGTACGAGCAGATCCAGCACATCCAGGAAGACGACCTGCGGCCGGGCGACCTGATCTTCTGGGCGCTGAACCCGAACGATCCGGGCACCATCCACCACGTCGCGCTGTACCTCGGCAACGGGCAGATGATCCACGCGCCGCGGACCGGGAAGCCGGTGCAGATCGACAGCGTGTACTACTGGGTCCCGCCGAACTTCTTCGGCCGTCCCTGATCGTTGTCCCCGGCACCAATGCCCTGGTGCCGGGGACACTTCTTTCTCAGACCCTGTCAGACCAGCCGGTGTCCGCCGTCGGCGTGCAGAACGGTGCCGGTGATGAAACCATTGCGGAGCAGGGCGATGATCGCCGCGGCGATGTCCTGGGTGCGGCCGATCCGGCCGACCGGAAGGCGGGCCGCCATCGCGGCCAAGGTCTCCGGCGCGGCGTCGCCCGCGACGTCCCGCCAGATCGGGGTGTCCACCCAGCCGGGTGACACCACGTTGACCCGCAGCGGAGCGAGCTCGACCGCGAGCGCCGCGGCCAGCGAGGCCAGTGCTCCGTTGAGTGCCGCGAGCAACGAAGCCCGGGGACCCGGACGGTACGCCGCGATGCCCGACGTGAACACGAACGAGCCGCCGGGTTCGAGCAGCGGTGCGCCGTGCTTGGCGAGCAGCAATGGGCCGAGCAGCTTGGAGTCGACGGCGGATCGGGCCGCGGGGACGTCGTACTCGCTGATCGGCTGGTAGGCGCCGCGGACGTCGGCGGCCGTGCTGACGATGTGGCTGACCTTGCCGGTGGTCGCGAACAGTCGTTCGATGTCCTGCTCGACGGCGAGGTCCATGGCGACGGTGCGGACGCCGAGCTCCCGACGTACCGCGTCGAGCTTGTCGGCGGAGCGGCCGGCGACGGTGACTTCGCTGCCTTGGGCAACGAGTTCGGCCGCGAGGGCGCGGCCCATGCCCGAGCTGCCGCCGACGACTACTACGTGTTCGTGCACTGAATCTCCTTCGGTGGTTGACGTTTCGAGCCAACCACCGGGAGTGTCAGTCCACCACGACTTGCTCGCTAACGACCGTTAGGCCGGGACTAACAGTCATTGCCTGGAGTACCGGATTGTTCGAGTCGGTGCGCCAGACCGCGGCGTACCGGGCGACCAACGGGCGGCCTTCGAGCGGTCGCCAGACGACCTCCGGTGTCGCGGCCCGCCGGGAGCCGAGACTGATCGCGGTCCGCCGGACGAGCAGGGCCGAGCGCAGCTGCGAATGACTCATGCTGATGTCGCTGAGCCGTACGCCGCTACCGATCCGGCGCAGCGTGTCGTCGTGGAACTCGGGCGCGGCGGACCGTGGGATCCAGATCAGCTCGAGGCCGGTCAGGTCGGACAGTGTGAGCTGAGGCCGGGCGGCGAGTGGGTGGGACGCGGTGAGCAGTACGCCGAGCTCCTCGGTGGCGAGATGCTCGGAGGTGATTGCCGGGGGCAAGGTCAGTGGCGTGCGGACCAGGCCGAGGTCGATTTCGCCGGAGACCAGCATCCGGAGCTGGTCCGCGGTAGTGCCGGCCTCCAGCGTGACGGTGCTGTTCGGGAAGCGTTCGGTGGCGAGCTGTTCGAGGGCGGCCGGGAGCGAGCCCGGGATGCCGTTCAGCAGACCGAGGCGGAGTACCGGCTCGTCCAGGCCGGCGGCCCGGCGCGTGTCCTTCAGCGCCAGGCCGGCCGCCTGGATCGTCTCCCGGGCCCGGGAGAGCAGGACCTGCCCGGCCGGGGTGAGCTCGACGCCGCGGCTGTGCCGGATCAGCAGCGTGGTCCCGATCTCACGTTCGAGCTGCTTGATCTGCTGGCTGAGGGTCGGGGTCGAGATATAGAGGCGTTCCGCGGCACGGCCGAAATGCAGCTCCTCGGCGACGCCGACGAAGTACCGCAACTGCCGAAGCTCCACGCGGCGGATTTTATCCGCGAACGCCTCACGGCGGTGGCTACGGTACGGCGATCAGCCGGCCGAGGTTGGCGCGGGCGTCGAGCGTCTCGTGGATCCGTGCGACATCCGCGAGCGGATGGGTGGCGTGCACGACCGGGCGGAGCTCGCCGGACTGCCAGCGGCGAGTGACCTCGGCGATGTCGGCGCGTGCCTCCTCGGGGCGGGCCTGCTGCCAGCCCCAGAACGAGACGCCGGTGAGCGAGCGGAGGCCGAGACCGAGCACCGGGACCGACGGGACCTCGGTGGTGATGGCGCCGTACGAGACCATCGTGCCGAGCGGTTTGACCAGGTTGAGGCCTTGGGCGAACACGGTGCCGCCGACCGCGTCCAGGACGGTGTCGACGCCGTCCGGTGCCAGCGCGCGGACCTTGGCCGGCCAGTCGGGATCGGTGAGGTCGACGGGTTCGGCGCCGAGTTCGCGGATGAACTCGAGGCGCTGCGTGGAGGACGCCGTACCGATGATCGTCTTGGGGTCGTGGGAGCGGGCGAGCTGGACCGCGAGGTGGCCGATGGTGCCGGCGGCGGACTGGATCAGGACGGTGCCGCCGGCCGGGACGTGCCCGACCTCGAGGATCCGGAGGGCGAGCGGCGCGGCCAGCGACATCATCGTGGCCTCGCCCGCGTCGGCGTCCTCGGGGACGGTTGCCAGGAAACCAGCGGCGGCGACGGCGTACTCGGCGAAGGCGTCCTCGGTGAGCGCGGAGACGCGTTGCCCGACGGCGACGTCCGGCGGGGTGTCGGGGCCGAGGTCGACGATCCGCCCGACGATGTCGCCGGTCAGGGTGCCAGGGAGCGGGCGGTCCCACGGCGAGCCGCCGCGACGGAGTACGGCGTCGATCGCGTTCGCGCCGATCGCCTCGGCCTGGATCAGGACCTGACCGGGGCCGGGCTCCGGCACGTCGACCTCGTCGACCTGCAGGACCTCGGGACCGCCGTGGCGCTGGAAGCGCACTGCGCGCATAGTGGGTACTCCATATCGTGGGTGCTAGAAATAATGGGAGATTCCCACGATATAACCAGAGGTCGAGGTTGCCAATAGAGTTGCGGGGTGAAGAAGGGGACGACGCATCGGCTGTCCGACCGGGTGCTCTGGGCACTGGGGCGGGCCAGTCAGCAGTCCCAGCGGCTGATCCGCCAGCACATGGCGGAGGCCGGTGTCCGGACGCAGCACTATCACGTGCTCGCCAGCCTGGCCGACGACGGCGAGGCGGCGCAGGCGACGGTCGCGGACCGGATCGGGTTCGACCGCAGCGATCTCGTCGGCCTGCTGGACGAGTTGGAGCAGCTGGAGTTCCTGGCGCGCCGGGTCGACCCGGCGGACCGGCGACGCAAGATCATCGCCATCACCCCGGCCGGCGAGCAGCAGCTGGAGGCGATGGACCAGCTGATCTACGCCGCCGAGGCGGACCTGCTCGAGCCGCTGACGGCGGCGGAGCGCAAGACCTTGCTGTCTCTGCTCCGCCGGCTGTCAGGCGACTGAAGGGTCAGTGCCCCTCGGACTTCAGGCGGTTGAACGAGGCGGTGATCTCGGCCTCGGCCTCCGCGCGGCCGACCCAGGTCGCGCCCTCGACGGACTTGCCGGGCTCGAGGTCCTTGTAGACCTCGAAGAAGTGCTGGATCTCGAGGCGGTCGAACTCCGGCACGTGGTGGATGTCGCGCAGGTGCTCCTGCCGCGGGTCACCGGCCGGGACGCAGAGGACCTTGTCGTCCGGGCCCTTCTCGTCGGTCATCCGGAACATGCCGATCGCGCGCGAGCGGATCAGACAGCCCGGGAAGGTCGGCTCCGGCAGCAGAACCAGCGCGTCCAGCGGGTCGCCGTCCTGGCCGAGGGTGTCCTCGATGAACCCGTAGTCGGACGGATACTGGGTCGCGGTGAACAGGGTCCGATCCAGCCGCAGACGGTTCGTCTTGTGGTCCAGCTCGTACTTGTTGCGGGTGCCCTTGGGGATCTCGATGAAGACGTCGAACTCCATACGGCAGATACTGTCACGGTTCCGACCGACCGAATGACAGGAGCAGCCCGGTGGCCCGACCTGCCCGTGCGGCATTCGTCACGCTCCTCACCACGGCGCTGTGCTGCGGCAGCCTGGTGAGCAGCGCGCGCGCCGTACCCGCATCCGTGCAGACCACCCAGCAGACCACGGCGCAGACCATGGGGCAGGCGCCCGCGGTGCTGGCACCCGCCACGACCGAGGGGGCCGCGCCGACGGCCGTCGGCGTCGCCAAGGTGCTCGCGGGGGTCCTCAAGGACCCGTCGCTCGGCACGCACCACGGGGTCTACGTGTACGACGCGTCGCGGAACAAGCCCGTGTTCTCGGTCGGGGCGACCACGCCGTACACGCCGGCCTCGACGCTGAAGCTCCTCACTACGGTGTCGGCGCTGTCGACGCTCGGGCCGGACCACACGTTCGCCACGAAGGTGGTGAGCGCCGGGAAGGGCTCGATCGTCCTCGTCGGTGGCGGTGACCCGCTGCTCGCCACCAAGCCGTCCGCGAGCGACGGCTTCCCGACCCGCGCCACGCTCCAGACCCTGGCCGCGAGTACAGCGAAGGCCCTCAAGGCGCAGGGCGTCGCCTCCGTGTCCCTGGGGTACGACGCCTCGCTGTTCACCGGACCGGCGATCAACGCGCGCTGGGAAGCCAACTACGTGCCCGAAGGCATCGCGGCTCCTACGTCGGCGCTGTGGGTCAACGAGGGCCGTACGGCGCCCGGTATGGCCAAGCGGTCGACTGCGCCGGCACAGGCCGCGGCGCTGGCGTTCCAGAAGCTGCTGACGCAGTACGGCATCAAGGTGGTTGCTACCAAGCCTGCGGTCGCGGCGGCCGCCGCTGCGCCGCTCGCGCAGGTGAAGTCGCCGACGCTCGGTCAGATCGTCGAGTACATCAACCTGCACAGCGACAACGACGGCGCCGAGGTGCTGCTGCGGCACGTCGGTATCGCGACCAAGAACGGCGGCTCGTACGTCGGCGGCGTCAAGGGTGTCCGCGCCACGCTCACCAGTCTCGGCCTGGACGTTTCCAAGGCGACGATCTACGACGGCAGCGGTCTGACGCGCGCCAACAAGGTTCCGCTCGATTTGCTGGCCGGTGCGGTCCGGGTGGCCGTGTCGAAGAGCCATCCGGAGCTGCGGCACCTGTTGACCGGGCTGCCGATCGCCGGGTTCGACGGAAGCCTCAGGGAGCGTTTCACGACCGCCGGCACCAGCACGGGCCTCGGACTGGTCCACGCGAAGACCGGGACGCTCACCGGCGTCCACAGCCTCGCTGGGTACGCCCGCGACCGCACCGGCACGCTGCTGGTGTTCGCCGTCGCCAGCGACAGCGTCCCGGTCCCGAAGACCCTCGACGCCCGCGCCGCCCTCGACCGCACCACCGCAGCCCTGGCCACCTGCGGCTGCTGAACAGGCGCGCATGTTGGGACATACCGGGCCATCTCTCCTAACCCCCCGCCTACTGCGCGGCACTCGGCGGGCACCTCGCCGCGCTGGAGCAAAGGGCACGATGAAATCCACATCGAGCCCTCCGCTCCAGCGCACCGAGGCACTCCGCCGAGCACCTGCTCGCGACGGCGGGGGATTAGGAGAGATGGCCTAGGGTCGTTGTATGAGTACGGCGGAAGGCGGGACCACGACCGAGATGGTCGACTGGCAGCTGGCGACCGGTGTGGCGCGGAAGCTGGTGCGCCCGGGGCCGGCGGTCAGCCGCGCGGAGGCGGACCAGGTGGTCGCCGAGCTGCGCCGGTTCGCGGCCGAGTCCGAGGGGCATGTCCGCGAGTTCACCGGTCTGCAGGCCACATCGGCGACCGCACCGGTCGTGATCGTGGACCGGCCGGGCTGGGTGCAGGCGAACGCGGACGGCTTCCGGACCGTGCTGCAGCCGCTGGCGGACAAGCTCCGCGAGAAGGCGAACGGGGCCGCCGGTCTGTCCTCCGCGGTCGGGTCCCGGGTGACGGGGATCGAGGCCGGTGCGCTGCTCGCGTTCCTGTCGTCCCGGGTGCTCGGGCAGTTCGACCCCTTCTACCCGGCGCAGCCCGACCCGGACCGTCCCGGTCTGACCGGTCGACTGCTGCTGGTGGCGCCGAACGTGGTGCATGTCGAGTCCGAGCTGGGCGTCGTACCGCGGGACTTCCGGCTGTGGGTGTGTCTGCACGAGGAGACGCACCGGGTGCAGTTCACCGCGGTGCCGTGGCTGCGGGACCACCTGCGCTCGGAGATCGCGCTGTTCCTGGACCAGGCCGAGCTGGACGCTTCGGCGTACGCCGCCATGTTCCGCGAGGCCGTGCAGCGGCTGGGCCGGTCGGTGCGCGGTGAGGCCGAGCTGAGTCTGGTGGACCTCATGCAGTCCCCGGAGCAGCGTGCGGTCCTGGACCGACTGACTGCGGTGATGTCGCTGCTGGAGGGCCACGCGGACTTCGTGATGGACGGTGTCGGGCCGTCGGTGATTCCGACGGTGGACGCGATCCGGTCGAAGTTCTCGTCCCGCCGGCAGAGCGGCAACCCCGTGGACCAGCTGCTGAAGCGCCTGCTCGGGCTGGACGCGAAACTGCGGCAGTACAAGGACGGAGCCGCGTTCGTACGCCGGGTGGTGGACCGCGTCGGTATGGAGGGCTTCAACCGCGTCTGGACCGGACCGAACACGCTGCCGACCAAGAACGAGATCGCGAACCCGGATGCCTGGGTTACCCGACTCCACGGCTGAGCCCGCTTCTGAGCCGGCTGGGTCGGCTGAGTCGGCTATGGAGGAGCTGGTCGAGCAGCGGCGTGGAAAGCTGCACCCCGCCGTCGCCAGGACACGTGAGGCGGTGCGAGCCACGCTGGCCGAGCTGCCGCAGGGCACGACGGTCCTGGTCGCCTGCTCGGGCGGTACCGACTCACTGGCGCTGGCAGCGGCAACGGCCTTTGAAGCGCCGAAGCTCGGTCTGCGGGCCGGTGCGGTCATCGTGGACCACGGTCTGCAACCCGACTCGGCCCATGTCGCGGAGACGGCCGCAGACCAGTGCAGGACGCTCGGACTCGACCCTGTCCACGTGCGGCAGGTGACGGTCGGCGTCGAGGGCGGTCCGGAGGCCGCTGCGCGGACAGCGCGGTACGACGCACTTCGCGACGCTGCCGATGAGCTGGGCGCAGACGTCGTACTGCTGGCTCATACGCGGGACGACCAGGCGGAGACCGTGTTGCTCGGGCTCGGACGTGGGTCCGGGGCGCGGTCGCTGGCCGGGATGGCTGCAGTGGTCGGTCTGCTGCGGCGGCCGTTCCTCGAGGTACCGCGGGCCACTACAGCCGCCGCGTGCATCGCTGGCGGGCTTCGGCCGTGGCATGACCCGCACAACGACGATCCGCAGTACACGCGGGTTCGCGTACGTCACGAAGTACTGCCGGTGCTGGAAGAGGCGCTGGGGCCTGGCGTGGTCGAGGCACTGGCCCGTACGGCGGGGCTGCTGCGCGCGGACGCGGATGCGCTCGATCAGCTCGCCGCGGACGTTGCCGAGACCGCGCTGAGCCGCGGGGAAGGTGAAGTACGCAGCGAGATCGCAGTACTCACTGACGAGCCCGCAGCGATCAGGACCCGGGTACTGCGGCAGGCCGCGCTGGAGGCGGGTTGCCGGGCCACGGACCTCACCGCCGGCCATGTGGCGTCCGTCGACGCCCTGGTGACCGGCTGGCGCGGGCAGCGCTGGATCGATCTGCCCCAAGGGATTCGCGCCATCCGCAAGGCCGGATTCATCATCCTCGGGCCGAATGTGACAGGCTGAGCGCCGTGGATGCGGCGGACATCGAGAAGGACCTGACCAAGATCCATTACACCGAGGAGCAGATCCTCGAGAAGCTGCGGGAGCTCGCAGCGCGGATCGAGGCCGATTACGAGGGCAAGGACCTGCTGCTGGTCGGCGTCCTGCGCGGCGCGGTGATGGTGATGGCCGACCTGGCCCGGTCGTTCAGCCGGCACATCGAGATGGACTGGATGGCCATCTCGTCGTACGGCTCCGGGACCAAGTCGTCGGGTGTGGTGCGGATCCAGAAGGACCTGGACACCGACATCACCAACCGGCACGTGCTGATCGTCGAGGACATCATCGACACCGGCCTCACGCTCAGCTGGCTGGTCAGTAACCTGGAGTCACGGAAACCGGCCTCGCTGGAGCTCTGCACGGCGTTCGTGAAGCCGGACGCGGCCAAGATGCAGGTCCCGGTGAAGTACGTCGGTCTGGAGCTGCCGGACGAGTTCGTCGTCGGGTACGGCCTGGACTACGCGGAGAAGTACCGGAACCTGCGGTGCGTCGCGACGCTGGCGCCGCACGTCTATTCCTGACCCGGCCTCTCGGGGCAGACTTGGTGACAGCCTGTACAACAGGTCGTACCGTCGTTCGGTGACCCTCGTGGTCGGCAGGCTTGCCCGGCACGAGACACTTGGACTGGTGTTACCGTCACAAGCCCGCAAACCCGGGCCTGCCGAGCTAGGAGGGACGGGGCCTAGGCCTCGATCATGGACGTGAAGCGCATCTTCCGCGGACCCCTGTTCTGGATCGTCGTCGCCTTCCTTGGCGTCCTGGTGATCGGGCAGCTCCTGACCGGCTCGACCGGGTACAAGTCCGAACCGACCGGCCAGGTCGTGCAGCTGATCCAGCAGGCGAAGTCGTCGAGCGACAAGACGATCAAGTCGGTGACGCTGATCGACCCCGATCAGGAGATCCGGGTCGAGAAGTCCGACGGGTCCAAGATCAAGGCCAACTGGGTGGACGGGCAGGCCGACTCGCTCGGCAGCGACCTGCAGGGGCTCTTCCAGGACGGCAAGATCCAGACCTACAACGTCGAGAACCCGAAGCCGAGCTTCATCGGCCAGGTGTTCTCCACGCTGATCCCGTTCCTGCTGATCGCGGTCGTGTTCATCTTCTTGATGAACTCGATGCAGGGCGGCGGCTCCCGGGTCATGAGCTTCGCCAAGTCCAAGGCCAAGCTGATCACCAAGGACACTCCGAAGACGACGTTCGCGGACGTCGCCGGATGTGACGAGGCGATCGAGGAGCTCGGCGAGATCAAGGAGTTCCTCCAGGAACCGGGCAAGTTCCAGGCGGTCGGCGCGAAGATCCCGAAGGGCGTGCTGCTCTACGGCCAGCCCGGTACCGGTAAGACCCTGCTGGCCCGTGCGGTCGCCGGTGAGGCCGGCGTGCCGTTCTACTCGATCTCCGGTTCGGACTTCGTCGAGATGTTCGTCGGTGTCGGTGCCTCCCGGGTCCGCGACCTGTTCGAGCAGGCCAAGACGAACGCGCCGGCGATCGTGTTCATCGACGAGATCGACGCCGTCGGCCGGCACCGTGGCGCGGGCCTCGGCGGTGGCCACGACGAGCGCGAGCAGACGCTGAACCAGCTGCTGGTCGAGATGGACGGCTTCGACGTCCGCGGCGGTGTGATCCTGATCGCGGCCACCAACCGGCCGGACGTGCTCGACCCGGCGCTGCTGCGCCCGGGCCGTTTCGACCGGCAGATCGCCGTCGACGCCCCGGACCTGCCGGGCCGGACGCAGATCCTCAAGGTGCACGCCCGCGGCAAGCCGATGGCGCAGGACGTGGACCTGACCGCGGTCGCCCGCCGGACGCCCGGTATGACCGGTGCCGACCTGGCCAACGTGCTGAACGAGGCGGCCCTGCTGACCGCCCGCTCGAACGCGCAGCTGATCGACAACCGCGCGCTGGACGAGGCCATCGACCGCGTGATCGCCGGTCCGCAGCGGCGTACCCGCCTGATGTCGGACAAGGAGAAGGTGCTCACCGCGTACCACGAGGGTGGGCACGCGCTGGTCGCCGCGGCGCTGCCGCACTCCGACCCGGTGCAGAAGGTGACGATCCTGCCGCGTGGCCGCGCGCTCGGCTACACGATGGTGATGCCGGACGAGGACAAGTACTCGACCACCCGGTCGGAGATGCTGGACAAGCTGGCCTACATGCTCGGTGGCCGCGCCGCCGAGGAGATGGTCTTCCACGACCCGACCACGGGTGCCAGCAACGACATCGAGAAGGCGACGGCGCTCGCCCGGGCCATGGTCACGCAGTACGGCATGACCGAGCGGCTCGGTGCGATCAAGTTCGGCCAGGAGAGCGCCGAGCCGTTCCTCGGCCGCGACATCGGTAGCCAGCGGAACTACTCCGAGGAGATCGCGGCCGCGGTCGACGAAGAGGTCGGCAAGCTGATCCTGAACGCGCACCAGGAGGCCTTCGACATCCTGGTCGAGAACCGCGCGGTCCTGGACCACCTGGTCGAGGAGCTGCTGGAGAAGGAGACCCTGGACAAGCACCAGATCGCCCGCGTGTTCACGCCGGTGGTCAAGCGCGAGCGGCGGCCGGCCTGGACCGGCTCGTCCACCCGGGTCCCGTCCGACCAGCCGCCGGTGATGCCGATCCCGACCCGCGCGGAGCAGAACGGTTCGCTGTCCGACGTACTGCCCGGTGGTTCCGTCGGCCCGGACGAGGCGATCCGCCCGCCGGACTACGGCAGCGGCCCGACGCCGCCGACCAACCAGTGAGCCCAGAAGTGCGCTGAGACTCCAGGAAACGCCGCCACCCGGACGGGTGGCGGCGTTTTCGTTTTGCCGCCGGGTAGCGTTCCAGTGCCGCTGTCGGGAGGAGATCCGGGAATGACGTCACCGAAGTTCGACCACGCACGGGCCGAGAAGGCGGTCCGCGAGTTGCTGCTGGCGATCGGCGAGGACCCGGACCGCGAGGGCCTGCTGGACACGCCCGCCCGGGTGGCCCGGATGTACGCCGAGATCACCGCCGGCCTGGGACAGCGGGCGGAGGACGTGCTGACGACCACGTTCGCGCTCGAGCACGACGAGATGGTGCTCGTGAAGGACATCGAGGTCTGGAGCGTCTGCGAGCACCACCTGGTCCCGTTCACCGGTGTCGCGCACGTCGGGTACATCCCGAGCCGGGACGGCCGGATCACCGGGCTGTCGAAGCTCGCCCGGCTGGTGGACGTGTACGCGAAACGGCCGCAGGTCCAGGAGCGGCTGACCACACAGATCGCCGAGTCCCTGGTCGAGATCCTCCAGCCGCGCGGCGTGATCGTGGTGATCGAGTGCGAGCACCTCTGTATGACGATGCGCGGCGTCCGGAAACCGGGCGCGAAGACGATCACCTCGGCGGTCCGCGGCCAGCTCCGGAACCCGGTCACCCGCGCGGAGGCGATGAGCCTGATCGTCGGCTGAGCCGTAGCTCGCGGGTCGCCACGTTCGTTGAGTTTAAAAGTCCAGCCCTATGGACATTCTGTCGCTGAACGTTTACTTTCCGTAGTGGTGCTTGGCCAACGGGGACCAGGTGCCGGTGTGAGGAGGACAGATGTCAGGGCGTTTCCGGGTCGGCGCCGCACTCGCCGGGGTCGTCGTCCTGACGACCGCCGGGCTGGTCGCGGCGAACTGGGCCACCGCGGACACGCGAGCCAAGAACGGCCCGCAGACGACCACCAAGGCGGACACGAAACCGCTGGTCCCGGACACCCTCGACGCGCAGCTCGGATCCGATTCGGGTGTCGTCGGCAGCTACTACGACGACGCCGGGCAACTGGTCGTCGCGGTGTCCGACCTGTCCGCGGCCGCGCTGGTCCGGCAGATCGGCGCGGTCCCGCGCCTGGTCAAGTTCACCGCGAAGCAGCTGAACGCCGTCCAGAACCAGCTGAACAAGCTGGCCCTGACGTCCAGCGCCGGCAAGGTCCGGTCCTGGTACGTCGACCCGATCTCCGGGACCGTGGTGGTCACGGTGCCGAAGAACGCCCGCGACTCGATCACCGAGCGGTTCCTGGCCCGGGCGGTGGCCAACGGCGACCGTGTGACGGTGCGCCCGGCGGCCGGCACGATCCGCCCGACCGCGGACGACTTCGGCCTGCGCGGCGGCCTCCAGGTCGACAAGAACACCGGGTACACCTGCTCGCTCGGGTTCAACGCCCGGACCCGCAAGGGCAACCGGATCTTCCTGACCGCCGGCCACTGCACCTCGGGCAAGCCGTCGTTCTCGCGGAACGGGTACGTCCTCGGCAACACCTACACCTCGAACTTCCCGGGCCACGACTTCGGCTCCGTCGGCGTCATCGACGGCTGGGACCAGCAGGGGTACGTCGAGGGCTGGGGCTCCGGCAACGTCGCGGTCAAGGGGATCGGCGACGCCACGATCGGCTCGACCCTGTGCAAGTCCGGGAAGAGCACCGGCTGGACCTGCGGCCGGATCGTCGCCCGGGACGTGACCGTGAACTACGGCAACAACCGCGTGGTCCGCGGCCTGTTCCAGCACACCGCGTGCGTCGAGGCGGGTGACTCCGGTGGCGCGAACATGACCGGGAACACCGCCCAGGGCATCACCAGCGGCGCGGCGCTGATCAACGGGCAGTGCCTGGAGAAGTCCGGCCGGACCAACGAGTCGTACTCACAGCCGATCGGCGAGGTACTGCGCTCCACCGAGTCCCGCCTGGTCCTCGCGAACTGACCCCGGCGGCCGCCCGATCGGCGGCTGGTTGCCCGGCTGGGGGCGGGGGCTACTACGGTGTGTGGGTGAGAACTCAGTCGTGGAGTCACGTGGACGGGCTGCCGGTGCTGGACCGGTGCCTCGTCATGGGTGTCGTGAACGTGACGCCGGACTCGTTCTCGGACGGCGGCGAATGGTTCGAGCCGAGCGCCGCGATCAAGCACGGCCGGGAGCTGCTGGCCGAAGGCGCCGACCTTCTCGACGTGGGTGGTGAGTCGACCCGCCCAGGCGCCGCGCGGCCCTCGCAGGAGGAGGAGATCCGGCGCGTGCTGCCGGTGGTCGAGACGCTGGCCGCCGAAGGCGCGATCATCTCCGTCGACACGATGCGGTCGCAGGTCGCCGCGCTGGCCCTCGACGCCGGCGCCACGATGATCAACGACGTGTCCGGCGGGCAGTCCGACCCGGACATGCTCCCGCTGGTCGCCGAGCGCCGGACGCCGTACCTGTGCATGCACTGGCGGGGGCACTCGATCGACATGCAGAACCGCGCGGAGTACGTCGACGTGGTCGCCGAGGTGATCGCCGAACTGGCCGAACGCCTCGAGGTGATCAGCCAGGCCGGCATCGATCTGAACCGGGTCGCCGTCGATCCCGGGCTCGGTTTCGCGAAGAACGCGGACCACAACTGGGAGATTCTCCGGCGGTTGCGGGAATTCGCCGTACTGGAAAGACCGTTACTGATCGGTGCGTCCCGCAAGACGTTCCTCGGTAGGCTGCTCGCCGACGAGCAGACCGGTGAACTACGGCCGGCCGTACGACGAGACGACGCGAGTGTGGCTGTTTCCGCCCTGGCCGCCGCAGCGGGTGCCTGGTGTGTCCGGGCACACGTGGTGGCGCCGAACGCGGACGCGGTCCGCGTGGCGAAGAGATGGGGAACTGTATGACGGACGGACCGCGGCAGGGCGCGGGAGCCGGGTCCGACGGTGCGCCGAAGCGTCCCGCCGGTGCCACGGTGGAGGACGTCGTACTGAACGCCAACACCGCGTTCTACAACGCCTTCGAGGCCGGCGACCTGGACCTGATGGCGGCCGTCTGGCTGCCGGAGCCCGACCCGGTCTGCATCCACCCCGGCAACGCCGCGATCTCCGGGTACGCCGAGATGATGCGGGCCTGGGCGATGATCTTCGCGAACACGCCGTACATCCAGTTCTTCCTCACCGACGTGCAGGTGCGGGTGGATGACGACGTGGCGTACGTCACGTGTACGGAGAATGTCCTGTCGTCGGGCGAGGGTGCTCCCGAAGAAGGATTCGCAGGTGGCAAGGCGCTCGCGACGAACGTTTTCCGCCGAACTTCTGCCGGTTGGCGGTTGTGGATCCACCATGCCTCCCCGGTACTGTCGTCTGGGGGCCGACAGGAGGAGGCGCCGTGAGCGAGCGGAGCGAGGTCACCATCAAGAAGGTGCGGGGCCGTGATATCTCCTCCTGACGTGATCGAGATCCTTGGCATCCGCGGGTTCGGGCGCCACGGAGTGTTCGATCACGAGCGGGCCGACGGGCAGGAGTTCGTCGTGGACGTCCGGCTGGAGCTGGACACCCGGTCCGCCGCGGCCTCCGACGACCTGGCCGACACCGTGAACTACGGGGTGGTGGCCGAGCAGGTGCACAAGGCGATCGAGACCGATTCCGTGAACCTGATCGAGACCCTCGCCCAGCGCATCGCCGATCTCTGTCTCGCCGACGAGCGAGTGACAGCGACGGCCGTGACCATCCACAAACCCTCGGCGCCGATCTCGGTGCCGTTCGACGACGTTGTCCTGACCGTGCAGCGCAGAGCCGGAGATTCCCGTGACTGAGACCCCTAGTCCCCACGTCATCGACGCTGACACCCTGAGCGGTGGCCTGAAGCCGATCCGCCAGATGATCTTGTCGATCGGCAGTAATCTCGGCGACCGTGAGGCGAACCTGCAGGGCGCGGTCGACGCGCTGCGGGACACCCCGGACGTCGTCGTGGTCGAGGTGTCGCCGGTGTACGAGACCCAACCGGTCGGCGGCCCGGACGAGTCCGGCCCGTACCTGAACATCGTGCTGCTCGCCGACACCACGCTGGCCGTCGACCTGCTCCTCGAGCGCGCGCACGCGGTCGAGGAGGCGTTCGGCCGGGAGCGCAGCGTGCCGGGCGCGCCGCGGACCCTGGACATCGACCTGATCACCTACGGGCAGAAGACGATCGAGTCCGAGGAGCTGACGATCCCGCACCCGCGGGCACATGAGCGCGCGTTCGTGCTGGCGCCGTGGCTGGACATCGAGCGGGACGCCGTACTGGTGGGCCACGGTCCGGTCGCGGAGCTGCTCGCGAAGGTCGGCACCGAGGGCGTGACCAAGCTCGACGTCGAGTTGCAGTAGTGGTGTCCGGCGGTACCGAGCCCGGCCGGGCGCCCGGGGACAAGCAGGAGCCGCCCCGCCCGGGCTCGGTGCGGCCGACGTCGCGCCGGCTGCTGGTCGCGATCGCCGTCCTCGGCATCGCCGTCGGCGTGACGATCGTCCAGGTGATCGAGTCCGGTGGCGGCGTCGCGCCGGCGGTGTCCTGGCTGACGCTGGTCGCCTGGGCGTTCCTCGCCGCGCTGCTGTTCGCCGCGGCCCGCAACACCCACCAGCGGATCCAGGTACGGCGGGAACGCGTCGAGGCGTCCCGTGCGGTGTTCCTGTTGATGATCGGAAAAGCCAGCGCTTTCGTCGGCGCGTTGTGCACCGGTGTTTACGCAGGGTTCGCGTTAAGCTTCCTGCGAGCGATGGGGTCCACCGGGCCTCGTAACCGTGTGCTCATGGCCGGTGCCGCGGCCGTGATCTCTGTGCTGGTCGTCACGGCCGGATTGTTGCTCGAACGTGCGTGTCGGATTCCCGAGGACCCCGACGAGACCCCCTAACATGACGACCCATGGGGTCAAGGGGTAGCCGCCGTCGAACCAGGACCACAGTTCTCACCGTTGCCAACGGTCTGTTGATCGTTGTCTGCCTGGGCGTGAGTATCGCGCTCTTCTCGCAGAATGCCTGGATTCTCCGGGCCGCCGCCGGGGGTGCTGTCCTGGTCGCGATCGCTGCCTCGGTGCTGTTCCGGCACCAGTTGCTGGTCGAGCGGCTGGCGCACTCCGACGAGCGCGCCCAGGTCGCCCAGGAGTACTCGCGGATCACCAGCGCGCGCGTCGTCGAGAACGCGGAGTTCGTCGACCTGATGCAGCGCCGGCTGGACAAGATCGATCAGCGCCTGGACAAGATCGACGAGGAGGTCGCGACCGTGGTCGCGGCCGGCGACAAACACTCCCAGGCCGACGCGCCGACCGTCGTGGACCTCAAGCTGCGAGGCCTGGCCGCATCCTGACGTCCCGTCCCATACTGCGGTGTGGGAGGGATGACGTATGGGGCTGGATGCGAACTATCCGGCCGTGACGATGAACAACCCGAGTGGGCACGTCACGGTCTACAACGAGGACCATCTGCCGATCGGGCAACTCGGGCCGTCGCCGTTCGAATCACCGTCGGTGAACGTCACCTGCAAACGCAGGGCCTGGGACGATCTCTACTGGTACCGGCTGCTGAATCCCGAGGGTTTCCCGTTCCCGGCCGACGAGGCGTATGTCTCCGCCGACGAGACCCACGAGTTGCACCCGGAGCAGCCGTACCCGATCCCGGAGTGCGCGAGCGGCTGTCCGATCAAGATCGGGCAGGCGGTGGGGGCCGGCGTGCTGGCGATCGGATCTGTCGCCGCGGCGGCCGCTTGGCGCCGTAAGCGCCGTACCTTGGGCACCGCCTGATCGGCGGGTGCGCTGTCAGGTTGGATCGGGTGCCGACGACCCGGGACAGGATCGTCGGCACCCGGACAAGAGCGGGCTACTGGCCGTAACCCTTCGCGGTCCAGCCGAGCGAACCGAGCGAGCCGCCCTTCATGTCGGTCGCGACACCGTCGGACTTGTTGGCGTCGAAGTGCGCCGACGCCCTGCCGTCCGCGGTGATCGCGAGCAGCGGCCGGCCGTTCGGGTGCGCCGTACAGAAACCGGTGCTCAGGCTGGTGAACGAGGCCCAGCCGCTCGAGCGCAGCGTCTTGCCGGTGATCTTGCCGGTGGCCCGGTTGATCGACCACTCCCTGAGTTCACCGTTGCTCCGGGTGCCGATCAGGACGTCGGCGGTGTTGCTGCCGGTTCCCCGGGTGCCTTCGTGGGTCAGCGTGTTGACCGTGTCCCAGCCGGTGGTGGCGAGCTTCACCGGCGCCGAGTACGTGAAGACGCCGTCGACGTATTTCTCCTTGTACCGGTAGAGCGTGCTGCCGGCCACCCGGAACAGGTAGGGCGAGCCCGTGGCGAGGATCCGGGTACCGGCGAAACCGTTGGTGAGGTGACTGGCGCTCATGGTCCGCATCTTCCAGGTGCCGTCCGCGTCCTTGTACAGCTCGCGGCTCACCTTGAACAACCAGCCACTGGTCGGGTGCGCCGCGATCTCGGTGGTGCGGACGGTGGTGTCGTCGCCGGCCGCGCCGAGTTGCTGGTACGCCGACGGCACCCAGGGGAGCGTGTCGCCGAAGGTCTCGGTGGTGCTGGTCTTGCCTCCGTCGAAGGAGTAGGTGAGTCGCTGCCCGTCGGCGCGGTACGCGGTGGTCGATACCTTGCAGTCGGCGGGGACGTCGCCGATCGCGGCGGTGGCCGGGCGGGCAGTTCCGGCGATCGCGGTCACGGCGAGACCGGTCGCGGCGACGGCCAGCGCGGTGGCGCCGGCCAGGATGGATTTACGCATGGGGGAATCTCCAGAGGATCGGGGGTTGGCTGTTCAGTAGGTCTTTTCGGTCCAGCCGAGGGAGCCGAGCGAGCCGCCCTTGATGTCGGTGCCCTTGCCGTCCTTGGCGTTCGCGTCGAAATGCACCGAGGCCCGGCCGACGGCGGTGATGCCGAGTAGCGCGCCACCGTTCGGGTGCGAGTTGCAGAAACCGATGTTCAGGCTGGTGAAAGGCGCCCAGCCGGAGTCGCGGAGGACGGACGAGGTGATCTTCACCGGCGTGGTCTCGGAGATCCGCCACTCCTTGAGTTGCCCGTTGGTCTTGGTGCCGACCAGCACGTGCACCGGGGCGGCAGCGGTTCCGCCGGTGCGCCGGTACTTCAGGGTGGTGACGGTGTCCCAGGCGTCGCCCGGCATCTTCACCTGCGTGGAGACGACCGGCTCGTTGGCGTAGTTCACCGTGAACCGGTACAGCGACTTGCCCACGACGCGGTAGTAGTAAAGGCCCGGTCCGCTGACGAGGATCCCGGTCCCGGCGAACCCGGAGGCCAAGCGCTTCGTGGTGACCTCGGTGACCCGCATCTCGCCGTCGATGCGCTGGCCGACGCGGTGCACCCGGTAGAGATAGCCGTCGGTCGGATGCGTGATCAGGCTGCTGCTGGTGAACGATTCGTCGCCACCGGCATCGCCGGCCTCCGCGAGGGCGGTCGGCACCCAGTCGAGTGTGTCGCCGGGCAGGGCTTCGGTGCTGGTCTTGCCGCCGACGTACCTGTAGCGGAGACGCTGTCCGTCGGAGCGGTAGGCCGTGGCGCTGGCCTGGCAGTCGGCCGGTACGTCGCCGAGCGCCGCAGTGGCTGGGCGAGCGGTGCCGACGACTGTGGTCACGGCGAGACCGGTCGCGGCCACGGCCAGCGCCAGCGCGCCGGCCAGGATGGGCTTACGCATCGAGTGATTCCTCCAGGAAGGGTGGGGGGCTGCGGCCGGTTGCTACAGGAGCGCCGGACCGCGATCCGAGCGTAGGAACGGCGACCGCCGTGGCTCTGCCCGTACTTCACCCGCACTTCACCGGTACTGCGCGTGGACTGTTCCCGTGCTGAGCTTGCGCTTGGGCGGGTCTCCGCAGATCGAGATCCTCCGGTCAGCGGGGACGCCGGTCGCGTAGGTTCGGGGTGTGGATCTCGCGAAGCTGTTGAAGGTTGCCGGTGCCGCTGTCGAGCGTGGGCGGGCGGTGACCGAGTCGCGCGCGCCGGGGGAGCTGACGTCGAAGGGCGACCGCGACATGGCCTCCGAGGTGGATTTCGCCGTGGAGCGCGAGGTACGGGCGTTCCTCGAGCGCGAGACCCCCGAGATCGGGGTGCTCGGCGAGGAGGAGGGCGGCGCGACCGACGGCACGCGCTGGGTGCTCGATCCGATCGACGGGACGGTGAACTTCATCCACGGCGTACCGCTGTGGGGCATCTCGCTGGGGCTGATCCACGAGGGGCGCGCGGTCGCGGGAGTGATCGACCACCCGGCGCTCGGGACGACGTACGCCGCCGCCGAGGGACTGGGCGCAACCTGCAACGGCAAGCCGATCCGGGGCAGCGAGTGCACCGACCTGACCGAGGCCTTGGTTGCCGTCGGCGACTATGCGGTCGGCCCCGACGCCGAGCAGGCGAACGCCGAACGCCTCGCGCTGACCCAGCGCCTCTACCCGCGCGTGCAACGCCTCCGGATGATCGGCACGGCCGCCACCGCCCTGACCTGGACGGCCAACGGCTACTTCGACGCGATGATCATGTTCTCGAACAAACCCTGGGACACCATGGCCGGCGTAGCCATCTGCCGCGAAGCCGGTGTCACCGTCCTCGACCTAGACGGCACCAACCACACCCCCGACTCCCGCGGCGTCTTCGCAGTAGCCACCGCCCTCCGAGAACCCCTCCAGGAGCTCCTCGGCTGACCTAGCAGCTGGGAAACTTCTGGCCACTATCCGCCCCTTTCTTTCCCAACCACCGCTTGTCCACAGGCATCCGGCGGCGGACGCGGGAATCCGTCATGCTGTCGCGGATGGATTGGTGGTGGCGGCAACAGCTCGCGGACGAGGGGCTCGAGGTACTGATTCACGAGCAGCGCCGAGTGGTGTCCCGGGTGCAGTTGCTGGCGGCCGGGCGGTCCGTCGACGACGTACGCCGCAAACTCCGCAACCGCCGGTGGCAGACCGTCCATCCCGGTGTCTACGTGACCCACACCGGACCGATCGGGTACGACGAACACCTCGTCGCGGCGCTGCTCTATGCGGGACCGCAGGCGGCGTGGAGCCATTACACGGCCGCGGAACAGACCGGTCTGATCAAGCCTGACCGACAACGCCGTGTGTACGTGAGCATCCCGTGGAGTCGGCGTGTTCGCGCTCGCCCGAATCTTGTGATCACCCGGGACTCGCACTGGGAGGACCGGTTGGCCACGGTGATCCCACCACGGAGCCGGCCGGCCGAGGCCGTGCTGGAGATCGTCGGCATCTCCGAGTCGCTGGACGCTGCGGCCGCGGTCGTCGCGGAGGCTTGCCAGAGCGGCAGGGTGACGCCAGCCGAGATCCTGACCGCGCTCGCCACCCGCCCCCAGCTCCGCCATCGGGCCGCGCTGCGGCCGATTCTCGCGGACGTCGCGCAGGGGACTCATTCCTTGCTCGAGCTGCGGTACCTGCGTGGGGTCGAGCGAGCGCACGGGTTGCCTCGCGGGCAGCGGCAGCGGGCGGTCGACGGCGAATACACCGACGTGGCCTACCCGCCGTACGGGCTGGTGGTCGAGCTGGACGGGCGTCTGCACTTCGCGCCGCGGCAGCGGTGGCGGGACCTCGATCGCGACAATCGCGCCGTGCTGCGGTCGGAGGCGACGTTGCGGTACGGGTGGCTCGACGTCACGGGGCGTCCGTGCGCGGCCGCCGTACAGGTGCTGCGGGTGATGCGCCGCAGCGAGCCGTCGCTCGGCGCCCGCCCGTGCGGCCCGGCCTGTCCCGTTCGTTGACCGAGGTTGGGAAACAAAGGGTCACCAGGCGGACCTTTGTTTCCCAGCCGACCTACTTGTCGATGTCGCCGACGACGAAGAACATGCTGCCGAGGATGGCGATCATGTCGGGGATCATGGTGCCGGGGAGCAGGGCCGGGAGGGCGGAGATGTTGTTGAAGCTGGCCGAGCGGAGTTTCAGGCGCCACGGGGTCTTGTCGCCGCGGGAGACCAGGTAGTAGCCGTTGATGCCGAGTGGGCTCTCGGTCCAGGCGTAGGTCTGGCCCTCGGGGACCTTGAGGATCTTCGGCAGCCGGACGTTCACCGGGCCGGCCGGCAGGGTGGAGAGCTTGTCGAGGCAGGCGTCGACGAGGTCGAGGGAGACCTTCACCTGCTCGAGCAGTACGGCGAAGCGCGCGAAGCAGTCGCCCTCGGGACGGGTGACGACGCGGAGGACGTCCTGCAGGTCGCCGTACGCGAGGTACGGCTCGTCGCGGCGGAGGTCGGCGTCCACGCCCGAGGCGCGGGCGATCGGGCCGGAGACGCCGTACTGGGCGATCAGTTCGGGGGACAGCTTGCCGACGCCGACCGTGCGCGCCCGGAAGATCTCGTTGCCGAGGACGATCTCCTCGATGTCGGGGAGGCGCTTGCGGACCGCGGCGGAGGCGGCGGCCGCGCGGCCGAGCCAGCCGTACGGCAGGTCCTCCTTCAGGCCGCCGACCCGGTTGAACATGTAGTGCATCCGGCCGCCGGACAGTTCCTCCATCACCGCCTGGATGGTCTCGCGCTCGCGGAACGCGTAGAACACGGGCGTGATCGCGCCGAGCTCCAGCGGGTACGAGCCGAGGAACATCAGGTGGTTCAGGACCCGGTTCAGCTCGGCAAGCAGGGTACGCAGCCAGACGGCGCGCTCGGGGACCTCCAGGTTCATCATCCGCTCGACCGCGAGTACGACGCCGAGCTCGTTGGCGAACGCGGACAGCCAGTCGTGCCGGTTCGCCAGCACGATGATCTGGCGGTAGTCGCGGACCTCGAAGAGCTTCTCGGCGCCGCGGTGCATGTACCCGATGATCGGTTCGCAGCCGACGATCCGCTCCCCGTCCAGCGTCAGCCGCAGCCGCAGTACGCCGTGCGTCGCCGGGTGCTGCGGCCCGATGTTGAGCACCATGTCGGTCGTCGGCAGGTCGGAACCGGCCCCGCCCCGCTCGAAAGCAGGATCGAATCCGGCGGCACCAGCCCCGACTCCCACCACTTTTTCCGTGCTCATGCCTCCTATCGTGACAGGCTGGGGGCGTGGACGACCTCTTCGCACCCTCGGATGTCAGGTGGACGCCGGTTTCGCCGAAGCTGGCGACGCTGCGCCGGTTGAACGCGGCGATCGTGGCCGGGATCGTCGGGATCGCGGCGCTGATCGTGCTCGGGCTGACGCTGGACTGGCTGTACGGCGTGCTCGCGCTGGTCGTGATCGCGCTCGTTTTCGGCTGGGCGTGGGTCCTGATCGGGCGGAACCAGCGGTCCTGGAAGTACGCCGAGCGGGAGGACGAACTGCTGGTCACGCACGGGATCATGTTCCGCGAGCTGGTCGTCGTACCGTACGGGCGGATGCAGTTCGTGGACGTGACCGCCGGGCCGCTGGAGCGGGCGTACGGGATGGCCACCGTCGAGCTGCACACCGCGACGCCGGCGACCGACGCGAAGATCCCGGGGCTGCATCCGGACGAGGCAGGCCGGCTGCGGGATCGGTTGTCCGCCCTCGGTCAGGCGCAGGCGTGGGGCCTGTGACCGAGCAGGCCGTGGAGACCGCCGGCCAGCGGCTCCACCCCCTCACGCCCTTCGTCAAGGGCTGGGGGTACTTCGTCGTCGCGGCGGTCGCCCTGGTCAACAACGAGGGTCTGCGGAGCAATCTGACGTTCGCCGGGATCGGTCTGGCAGCGGTGCTCGTCGGCGGCATCCTGCTCGGGTCGCTGTCCTGGTGGTTCACCAAGTGGCAGCTGACCGCCGAGGCGATCCGGGTGGACAGCGGGTTCCTGTTCCGCCGGTCCCGGATCATCCGGTTCGACCGGATCCAGGCGATCGACGTCGCCCAGCCCTTCGTCGCGCGGCTGTTCGGCATGGCGGAGCTGCGGATGGACGTGGCGGGCGGCGGCAAGAGCGACGGCAAGCTGAGCTACTTCAAGTACGACGAGGCGGTCGACCTCCGCACCACGCTGCTGGTCCGCGCCAAGGGTGAGAAGGCCGCCGAGCAGCAGGAACACGAGCAGCTGGCCGAGTCCGAGGCTCCGCCGCTGCTGACGGTCCCGACCGATCGGTTGCTCGGTGCGACGTTGCTGTCGTCCACCGTCGTCGCCAGCGCCGGCGCACTGGTTTGGGTGATCATCGCGACGATGGTCCTGAACTTCCACATCGGGCTGTTCGCGGCGGTGCCGCTGCTGCTCGGTGTGGTGCAGCCGATCTGGAAGCAGGTCGTGGGCAACCACGGGTTCACGCTGTCGGAGTCCAACCACGGTCTGCGGACCAAGCGCGGGCTGTTCGACGTCCAGCGGCAGACGATCCCGCCGGGCCGGGTACAGGGCCTGCTGATCACCGAGCCGTTGATCTGGCGGCTGATCGGCTGGGCCAGGGTCGAGCTGGACATCGCTGGTGTGGCGGGCCAGAAGGAGGACGGTGACGACCTGCTGGAGGGCGCGCAGCTGCTCCCGGTCGGCGACCTGAAGGAGATGGCCTACGTACTCGCCAGAGTCCTGCCGGGACTCGATCTGGCCCAGATCCAGATGCATGTGGCGCCGCAGCGCTCGAAGTGGCTGCGTCCGATCGGCTGGCGCTACCTGGCGTACGGCGTCGACGACCAGGTCATGGTCACCACGCGCGGCTGGGTGAGCCGCCGTACGTCGATCGTGCTGCACCACAAGACGCAGTCGGTCCGGATGGTGCAGGGGCCGGTCCAGCGCCGGCTGAGACTCGCCAACGTGCACGTGGACACCCCAGTGGGGCCGACCAACGCGGTGGCGTTGCATCGCGACCAGGCCGAGGCTGCAGCGCTGCTGGAAGGTCAGGCCGAGAGGGCACGCGAGGCGCGCCGTACCGTCGCCGCGTCGTTCGCTGTCCAGACCCAGCCGAACGCACCGAGGCCGGACGGGTCCAGCAGCTCACCTGCCTCGCCGGCTGACGACAACTCCGACAGGTAGCGCAGTGCGTCCGTCTGAGCGAGCTCCAGGCTCGGACGGGCGCCGGTGACCCCCAGCGCCCGCAGCGCGTCGCGTTGACTCACGATGGTGCCGCCGAGCGAGTCGAGCGCCACGTGCGCGGTCACGTCGCACGAACCGTCCAGCACCGGCTCACACTCCCGCCCGTCGCGAAAACCCGTCACAGTCCCGTACGGCGGTCTGTTGTCGCGTACATGTCCGTAGTCGATGGCGATCGCCACCGCACCGCCGGCCAACCGTCGTACGACGTCCTGCCAGGCCTCGTCGCGGGCCAGTCCGACCTCGGCACGATCGCCGGGCTCACCAGGCCACCACTCCAGCAGCCAGGCGAGGTCGTTGCCTTCGACAACCGCACTTGGTGTCAGATCGGCAGTCAGATAACGCGGTACGCCGTCCGCGTCCCACTCGACCAGCTCACAGGGCACGTTGTCGAGCCACTCGTTGGCGATCACCAGTCCGGTCAGGCGATCGGGGAGCTGGTCGTCCAGCTCGATGTCGAGCACCGAGAGGCCAGCGGACCGCAGTACGTCGCCCAGCTCGCCGGAGCCGGCGCCGACGTCGACGACCTGGTCCACGCCGAGCTCACCGGCGAGCCGGGCGATCGCCTGTCCGAACAGCGGCGACACGTGCACCGACGTACGGAAGTGCGCTGCCGGACGCTCCCGGCGGTAGAAGCCGTCGGGGCCGTAGAGAGCGTGCTGCCAGGCCTGCCGGAACGTGTCGGTCATCGCCCTACCCGTGCGGTTGCATTGGACCGGACTGATTCTAGGATCAGGCAGCGTGGCGAATCTTCCGGAGCAGCTCGCGGTCCTGTTCGAGGGCGACCCGGCGTTCGACGTGGTCGGTGCGGAACCGCCGTACGTCGTCACTCCCGCGTGGCTCGCGGCGCGGAAGGCGGACATCGCCGAGCTGGTCGACCGGCCCGTCCTGGGGCAGGTGTCGGCGAGCAACAAGTTCTTCGTCGAGGGTTCGCCGCTGCTGGTCGACACCTTCTACTACATGTTCCGGAGTCTG
Organism: Kribbella sp. NPDC043289; assembly: GCF_056436705.1. NCBI lineage: Bacteria > Bacillati > Actinomycetota > Actinomycetes > Propionibacteriales > Kribbellaceae > Kribbella > Kribbella sp. NPDC043289. The sequence goes on along the minus strand of NZ_JBWKCB010000006.1, from coordinate 326,341 downwards.
TGGCCGCCGATCGGCATCCTGGCCGGTGGCGCGCGGAACCTGCACTTCCTGCTGCTGAACGAGTGGCGCGCGGAGAAGCAGGAGGTCGACACCAACATCGCCAACTGGCGGGAGACCCCTGGGAAGTTCGACATCCCGTTCCCGCTGCGCCAGGACCACACGTCGCAGGAGGAGGTCATCCGGGGCTGCCGCGACCTGTTGGACCTGCTGGCCGGGGTCCCGGGGCTGGAGGCCCGCCGGAAGGCGATGGCCACCATGCTGGACCGCATCCTGGGGGACCCGGCGCTGCTCGACTTCCACGTGACCGAGGACCGGCCGGCGGTGACGAAGCGCTGGGTCGAGGAGTTCGGCGACGACGACATCCGGCAGGCGTTCCCGCACCTGTCCGGCAACCCACTGGACCTGCTGGTGTTCGGGATGAACCGGTTGCAGGCGGCGTACGACGGGATCGCGGCGGTGACGCCGGAGGCGGAGCGGCCGTTCACCGACGAGGTGGCCTCGCTGCTCGGGCAGATCGGGCGGACCGATCTGCCGGCCGGGCTGTCGTTCTCGGTGCTCGGCCCGTCCGGGACCGCCGAGGTACAGCAGGCGCTGGACCAGGCCAAGACCCGGGTGGAGCCGGCCGAGTGGCGGCGCCGGCGGCAGGCCTGGATGATCCGGGCCGTCGAGGCCGGTGCGCACTCCGAGGCGCGGGAGTTCCTGGCCGCGACGTACCAGGTCGGCGCGAGCCTGAACGGGATGCCCAACACGGCGAAGCCCTCCGACCAGCTGTACCTCGTCTCCGGCTTCTACAAGGGTCTGCGCGACCTGTACGCGTTCCGGCCGCCGAAGCCGGTCGTGGAGGCCGAAGCGGCCGCACCGGACAAGCAGCGGGCGGATGCGCCCGCCGTCGGCGACCCGATCGCCGAGCTGAACGAGATGACCGGTCTGGGCCCGGTGAAGACCCGGGTGCACGAGTTGGTGGCGGAGGCGAAGCTGGCCAAGCTGCGGGCCGAGGCCGGGCTGCGCTTGCCGAAGCCGATGGGTCACCTGGTCTTCAGCGGCAACCCGGGCACCGGCAAGACCACCGTGGCCCGGATCCTGGCCGAGGTCTACCGGGACCTGGGCATGCTGTCGTCCGGTCACCTGGTCGAGGTGGGACGGGCCGACCTGGTCGCGTCGTTCACCGGTCAGACCGCGTCGCGGGTCACCGAGGTGGTCGAGCGGGCGCTGGGTGGCGTGCTGTTCATCGACGAGGCGTACTCGCTGTTCACCGGATCGGAACGGGACTTCGGCCGCGAGGCCGTGGCCACGCTGATCCAGCTGATGGAGACGCACCGCAACAACCTGATCGTGGTGATGGCCGGCTACCCCAAGGAGATGTACTCGCTCGTCGATAGCAACCCGGGGATCCGGTCCCGGGTCCGGACGTTCGTGAACTTCCCGGACTACACCGACGGCGAGCTGCACCAGATCTTCCTGCAGGCCGCCGGGCAGGCCGGATTCGAACTCGGCGAGGGCGTGTCCGACCTCGTGCTGGCCGACCTGCGCAAGGTGCCGCGGGCGCCCGGGTTCGGCAACGCGCGCACGGTCCGCACGATGCTGGAGCGGATCGCGACGCTGCAGGCGGTCCGGCTGGCCGCGCTCGAGTCCCCGACCATGGAACAGGTCCGGACCATCGAGCGGGACGACGTCGCCGATCTCGCCGAGGAGAGCATCGGCGACCTGCCGCGGCACGAGGACCCACGCTCCGAGCTGCAGGGCATGACCGGGCTGACCGAGGTCAAGGAAACCGTTGAGCGGCTGGCCGCGGAGGCGCAGGCCGACATGCTCCGGGCCAAGGCCGGGATGCCGCCGGCCGAGCGGTCCCGGCACATGGTGTTCACCGGCAACCCGGGCACCGGGAAGACGACGGTGGCCCGGCTGCTCGCGGAGATCTACCGGGACCTCGGGTTGCTCGGTGTCGGTCAGCTGGTGGAGACCAGTGGCAACGAGCTGATGGGCAAGTACATCGGCCAGACCGCTCCCAAGGTGCAGCGGGCGGTGGACCAGGCGCTGGGCGGGGTGCTGTTCATCGACGAGGCGTACACGCTGGCGGACCGGCACTCGTACGGCGCCGACGCGCTCGCCACCTTGATCCAGCTGATGGAGGAGCACCGCGACGACTTGGTCGTGGTCCTCGCCGGGTACACCGAGCAGATGGAGGGGCTGTTCCTGCAGAACCCTGGTCTGCGCTCACGGCTGCCAACGACCGTTGAGTTCCCGGACTACTCGCTGCCCGAGCTCCAGGAGATCTTCGAGTTCCAGAGCCATAAAGCGGGGTACCTGCTGGCCGACGGTGTCGTGGAGCGGGTCGGCTCGTTGCTGGACCGGATCCGGCGGGCTCCCGAGTTCGGCAACGGGCGGGACGTCCGCAACCTGTTCGAGGCGACGGTGTCGCAGCAGTCCGTCCGGATCAACGCGTTGACCGACCCCAGCGTCGACCAGTTGCGTGAACTGACGACTGCCGACGTACCGGAGGACTGGCAGGGCAAGAAGGCGTCGAAGGCAGTGGGCTTCCAGGTCAGGAACTAGAACCCAGCGGTACGGCGCCGAACTGGCGCCAGACACCTTCGGCGTTCTCGCGCCACAGTCCCAGCTCGGTCAGCTTGATGCTCGGGGCCGGTGCGGCCGCCAGCGCGGCGTTCGCCTCGGCGACCACGTCCGGACCGCCCTGCGCGGACGACGAGATCGTCAGGTGCGGATGCGGGTCCGGGAACTCACCGCCGTATGGCGGGCACTCGGGAAAGGCCGCGAACACGGCCTGTAGCAGCGAGCGGACCGTGTCGAACGGCTCGGGCCTCAGCCACGCGGTGCCGTTCGGGAACTGACCAGCGGTCGGAAAACTGAGATCGAACGGCTCGACCGACGAGACGGCGGACCGCAGCCGGGCGATGTCGGCGTCGGTGGGTTCGGCGACCCAGGGGACCAGGACCGAGACGTGCGGCGGGATGAGCTCGGTCAACGGGACCTGCGGTCTCGCGGTGGACCGCGACACCGACCTCCAGCGCTCCGTGTACGCCGCCAACTCGGGCACTGTGATCAGAATCGCCGTCAATTCGGTCCCCGCAGCCCACGCATCACTCACCGCCCCATGCTCTCATCACCTACGCTGACAAGTAGATCGTCTGGTACCCCACCTGCGGGACTGGAACGAGAAGAGAGTGAGCGATGGAACGGATCGGCTTGATCGGAGCCGGCCGGGCCGGGACCGCCGTGGGAGCAGCCTTGGCGGCCGCCGGGCATCCCCTGGTCGGAGTGACCGCGCGGTCGGAGGCGTCGAAGGAACGCGCCGCCCGGCTTCTGCCTGCTGTGCCGGTGCTGACCGCCGACGAGGTCACGAACCGCGCCGACGTCGTCCTGGTCGCCGTACCGGACGACCTGATCGGTGAGGTCGCGCGGACACTGCCGCTGAGCAGTGCGCAGTACGTCGTGCACCTGTCCGGCGCACACGGCCTGGCGCCGCTGACCGGGCTGGCCGCGACCCCGATCGCTCTGCATCCCTCGATGACGTTCCCGGGCGGACCGGTGAGCCTCGACGGGGTGATGTTCACCGCAACCGCTCCGGACGCCGCCAGGTACGTCGTCGAGCGGCTCGTGAAGGCCGTGAACGGGCGGGTGCAGTGGGTCGCCGACGACCAGCGCGCCCGGTACCACGCGGGTCTCGTGCACGGCGCGAACCATCTGACCACGCTGGTCGCCCAAGCGATCGGCGTACTGCGGGAAGCGGGCGTCGCGGATCCGGCGGCGACCCTCGGGCCACTGCTGGCCGCAACCCTCGACAACACGCTGCGATCCGGTCATCATGCGCTCACCGGGCCCATCGCCCGGGGCGATGTCGACACGGTGGCAGCACATCTGACAGCACTGCGGGACCAGGCGGCGACGACGTACGCCGAACTGGCCCGCGCGACGGTGGAGATGGCAGCGGAAGACGGACGGCTGGACGCGGAGACAGCCGCTCGGTTCGCCGACGTACTGGCCGAAGCCCGCAACGGGCAGCGGCCGGACCGGACAGGGGAGGCACCGCGATGAGACTCACTCAGACGAAGGCCGAGCTGCGCGCCGCGGCCGCGATCCGGCCCCGGGCGGTCGTGATGACCATGGGCGCCCTGCACGAGGGCCATGCCGCGCTGCTCGGTGAGGCCCGGGAACGGGTCGGACCGGACGGCAGCGTCGTCCTGACGATCTTCGTGAACCCGCTGCAGTTCGGGCCGTCCGAGGACTTCGACCGGTACCCGCGGACGCTGGCCAGTGACCTGGCGATCGCGAAGAACGAGGGGGTCGACCTGGTCTTCAACCCGTCCCGGGACGAGCTGTACCCGAACGAGCCGTCGATCACCGTGCACCCGGGGCCGCTCGCCGACGAGCTCGAGGGCGTGTTCCGGCCGGGGCACTTCTCCGGCGTCCTGACCGTGGTGTCGAAGCTGCTGCATCTCACCGCGCCGGACCTGGCGCTGTTCGGTGAGAAGGACTACCAGCAGCTGACGCTGATCCGCGAGATGGTGTGCGACCTCGACATGGATGTCGACATCGTGCCGGTGCCGACCGTGCGGGAGCCGGACGGGCTGGCGATGTCCTCACGCAACCGGTACCTGAGCGAGACCGAGCGTGACGAGGCCCTGGTGCTGTACCGCGCGCTCAGCGCCGGCGCGAAGGCGGGGATGAACGGGCCGGACGCCGTCCTGGCGGCCGCGCAGGCGGAGCTCGAGGCGGTGCCGTCGGTGAAGATCGACTATCTCGCGCTGCGAGCGCCCGATCTCGGCCCGGTGATCGGCCCCGGCGAGGCCCGGATGCTGATCGCCGCCCGGGTTGGTCAGACCCGTCTCATTGACAACATTTCCATCACTCTCAGATGAATTCGGTTGATACGGTCCCTGAATGACCGCACCCGCAGTTCCCGAGCGGCTGGCTGCTCCGGAGGCTGGTTGGACCGACTCTGTCGACGTGGTAGTGATCGGCTCCGGCGTCGCCGGGCTGACCGCTGCGCTCAGGGCCCGCGAGCTGGGCTCGGTGCTGGTGGTGACGAAGGATGTCGTCGCCTCCGGCTCCACGCAGTGGGCGCAGGGTGGCGTCGCCGCCGCCCTCGACCCGGAGGACTCACCCGAGGAGCACCTGCAGGACACCCTCGTCGCCGGCGCCGGCCTCAGTGACCCGGAAGCCGTCCGGGTGCTGGTGACCGAGGGCCCGGACGCGGTGCGCGACCTGATCGACCTGGGCGCCCGCTTCGACACGATGGCCGACGGCGAGATCTCGCTCGGCCGCGAAGGCGGGCACCACCGCAACCGGATCGCCCACGCCGGCGGTGACGCGACCGGCGCCGAGATCGAGCGGGCCCTGGTCGCCGCGGTCAAGCGGGCCAAGGACATCCGGCTGATCGAGCACGCCCTGGTACTCGACCTGCTGACCACCGACGACGGTGCCGTCGCCGGCGTCACCCTGCACGTGATGGGTGAAGGTCAGCTGGACGGCGTCGGCGCGATCCGGGCGCGCGCAGTGATCCTGGCCTCCGGCGGTCTCGGACAGTTGTACGCGGCAACGACCAACCCGAGCGTGTCGACGGGCGACGGGATGGCGCTCGCGCTGCGGGCCGGCGCGCAGGTGCGCGACCTGGAGTTCGTGCAGTTCCACCCGACCGTACTCTGGCTCGGCAAGGGCGCGAAAGGCCAGCAACCGTTGGTGTCCGAGGCCGTCCGCGGTGAGGGCGCGTTCCTGGTCGATCACAACGGCAAACGTTTCATGCAGGGTCAGCACGAGCTCGCCGACCTGGCGCCGCGGGACATCGTGGCGAAGGCGATCATGCGCCAGATGCTTGCCACCGGCAAAGACCACGTGTACCTGGACGCCCGGCACTTCGGCGACGAGAAGTGGCGCGTCCGCTTCCCGACCATCCTGGCGTCCTGCCGCTCGCACGGGATCGACCCGGTCCACGAGCTGATCCCGGTCGCGCCGGCCTGCCACTACTCGTCCGGTGGCGTCCGGACCGACCTGAACGGCCAGACCTCGGTGCCCGGTCTGTACGCGTGCGGCGAGGTCGCCTGCACCGGCGTCCACGGCGCCAACCGGCTGGCCTCGAACTCGCTGCTCGAAGGCCTGGTCTTCGCCCGCCGGATCGCCGCGCATCTCGCGGACGGACTGCCCGAGCAGCGGGAGCCGGCCGAGGACCGTCGTACGCCGGGACTCGTCGACGCGGACATCGTGCCGGAGGTGCAGCGGGCGATGACGGTCGGTGCCGGTGTGATCCGGAGCGCGTCGGGGCTCGCAGAGGCCGGGGCGACGATCGGGAAGCTGATCGAGCTGCCGTACGACGAGCCCGGCACGCCCGGCTGGGAGGCGACGAACCTGGTGACCGTGGCCTCCGCCCTGATCGCGGCCGCGACGGCTCGCGAGGAAAGCCGTGGCGCGCACTGGCGCGAGGACCACCCGGACCGCGATGATCTGCACTGGTCCGGCAGCCTGGACCTGACACTCGACCAGAACGCTGTGCCGAGGGCCACGTTTGTTCCGCACGAATCCGAGGAGAATGACCGGCATGGATGAGACAGTCGACCGGCAGTGGGTCGGTGACCTCGTGCGGGCGACCATCGAGGAGGACCTGGCCGGCGGTGTCGACGTGACCACCACGGCCACGGTCGACCCGGACCAGGTGTCGGTCGCCGAGCTGGTCGCCCGCGCCGACGGTGTGGTGGCCGGTCTGGAGATCGCCGAGCTGGTACTGCGCCAGGTCGCCGCACCGGACGAGATCGAGATCGAGTACGGCGTCCGCGACGGTGCGTCCGTCCGCCAGGGCGACGTGCTGATGACGGTCCGCGGCAAGACCCGGCAGCTGCTCACCGCTGAGCGCACCACGCTGAACCTGCTCTGCCACCTGTCCGGTGTCGCCACGCTGACGCGGCGCTGGGTGGACGCGGTCGAGGGCACCGGCGCGGTCATCCGGGACACCCGCAAGACGATGCCGCTGCTGCGCTCGCTGGAGAAGTACGCCGTCCGCTGCGGTGGTGGGAAGAACCATCGAATGGGCCTGTCCGACGCCGCGTTGATCAAGGACAACCACGTGATCGCGGCCGGTGGCGTCGCCGAGGCGTTCCGGCTGGTGCGCAAGGCCTACCCGGAGATCGGGATCGAGGTCGAGGTCGACTCGGTCGAGGACGCGCTGATCGCGGTCGAGTCCGGCGCCGAGCTGATCCTGCTCGACAACATGGACGTCCCGCTGCTGCGCGAAGCGGTCGAGAAGATCGCCGGCCGCGCGAAGCTCGAGGCCTCCGGCGGCCTGTCGCTCGACGTGGCCCGCGCCGTCGCGGAGACCGGCGTCGACTACCTCGCTGTCGGTGCGCTCACGCACTCCGCGCCGGTGCTCGACATCGCGTTGGATCTCCAGGAGGCCTGATGTTGCTGGCCGTCGCCGTCGAGAACACCAGGACGTTGGTTGGCCTGGTGCTCGACGGCACGGTCAAGCGGCACTGGTGGGTCGGCACCGATCCACGCCGTACGGCGGACGAGTGGGCCGTCTTGTTGCAGGGCCTGCTCTCCGGTGAAGGGCCCGTCAGTGGGATCGCGGTGTGTTCCGCCGTACCGCATGTGCTGCACGAGTTGCGGGACGTGGTGTCGCGGTACTACCGGGACGTGCCGAGCGTGGTGGTGGAGCCGGGGGTGAAGACGGGGCTGCCGGTGCTGGTGGACAACCCGCGCGAGGTCGGCACCGACCGGATCGCGAACGCGCTCGCGGCGGTGCACGCGTACGGCGCGCCCTGCCTGGTCGTCGACGTCGGGACGGCGATCACCATCGACGTGGTCAACCCGGCCGGCGCCTTCGTCGGCGGAGTGATTGCCCCAGGCATCGAAACCGCGACCGACGCGCTCGGGTCCGTGGCCGCGCAACTACGCCGGGTCGAGCTGGTCCGGCCGCGGTCGGTGGTCGCGAAGAACACCGTGGAGGCCCTGCAATCCGGTGCGATCCACGGCTTCGCCGCGCTCGTCGACGGCCTGGTCGCGCGGATCCGGACCGAACAGTCTCTTGACCCGGACACCCCGGTCGTCGTCACCGGCGCCCTCGCGTCGCTGCTCACCGGTCAGTTGAGTACGCCGGTCCGCGACGAACCGTTGCTGACCCTGCACGGCCTGTACCAGGCGTTCGCCCGCAACCACAGCTGAGGGTGATTTCCTCTTGTGCGCTTGAGGGATCCGTCCCACCATGAAGGCAGCTACTTTGGGGGGAAGCCATGAGAGCTGCTTATCGGATCATTGCCGGCCTGATCGCGATCGGCGTGGTGGTGCAGGCGATGGCCATCGCGGCCGCCTGGTTCATCGCGCTGAAGGACGTCGACGACGGACTGGTGATCGACAAGAACTACAACGGCGACTGGGGTCACAGCCTGCACAGCATCGTCGGGTCGACCATCATCCCGTTGCTCGCGCTGTTGTTGCTGATCGTGTCGTTCTTCGCGCACGTCGAAGGCGGCGTGAAGTGGGCGCTGTACGTCTTCGGCCTCGTCGTGCTGCAGATCGCGCTCGCGTTCCTGGCCTTCGCCGTGCCGGTGATCGGTGCGTTGCACGGTCTCAACGCGCTGGCCCTGCTGGCGGTCGCGGGGCTGGCATCCAGACGCGCCGCCGGGGTGCCGGAGGTGGCCGGCGCGAAGTCCGGCCAAGCGGCCGCATAGATGCCTTGGGCAACTGAACGGCGGTGGTCGTGACCATGCGGCTGCCGCCGCGTCGTGTCCTGCTCGCGGTGCTGGCGACGATCGTCGTGCTGGCACCGATCGGCTTCTTCTGGCAACGCAGCCTGGTCCCGAACAACCTGTCGCCGATGACGATGGGGTACGCCGACTTCGGCGGCGGACCGGTCCCCGACCACCTCCACCACGGCGTGGACGTCAGCGAATTGACCGGACCGCCCGTGCAGAAGCCGGATGTCGTCGTCGACCTGGTCGCGCGCAAGGAACGCTTCGACATCCCGGGCCGTGGCTCGATGGACGGCATCACCTTGAACCACACGTCGCCCGGTCCGCGAATCGTCGCGAAACAAGGCGATCTGGTGCAGATCACGCTGCACAACGACAACGTGACCGACGGAATCACGTTGCACTGGCACGGGGTCGACGTACCGAATGCCGAGGACGGTGTCGCGGGCGTGACCCAGGACGCGGTACTCCCCGGTGGGTCGCACGTGTACCGCTTCGTCGCGAGGGACGCCGGCACGTACTGGTACCACTCGCATCAGATCTCCCACGAACAAGTGCGGAAGGGCCTGTACGGCGTACTCGTCGTGCAACCCACACCGACGGACGTGATCGCCGCGATCCACACGGACGACCAGGTGCGCACGGTGAACGGCGAGTACGGCGAACGTCGGGTGAAGGCGCCGGGTCCGGTCGCGCGGGTGCGGTTGATCAACACCGACAACGGGCCAATGTCGGTCTGGGTCGACGGAGCGTCGTACAAGGTGGTCGCGGTCGACGGGCGGGACGTGAACGCGCCGACGGTGGTGAGCGGGAAGAAGGTACTCGTCACCGCGGGCGGCCGGGTCGATCTCGAGGTACCGACCGTGAAGGCGGTGCGGATCGGGCTCGGTGGTGGGCCGACGACGCTGGTGATCGGGGACGGCGACGCACCGACTGGGACGGAGCCGACGGACCGGGTCGACCTGCTGACGTACGGGTCCCCGAAGCCGCTCGGGTTCGATCCCGCGAAGGCGGACCGGTCGTTCCGGTACGACATCGGCCGGCGGATCGGGTTCTTCGACGGGAAACCCGGGCTGTGGTGGACGATCAACGGGCACCAGTTCCCGGACGTACCGATGTTCGTGGTCAACGAGGGCGACATCGTCCGGATGACGATCAAGAACACTTCAGGACAGGTGCACCCGATGCACCTGCACGGACACCACGTCGTCGTCCTGAGCCGGAACGGGGTCAAGGCGACCGGGAGCCCGTGGTGGACGGACTCGTTGAACGTCGAGGACGGCGAGACCTACGAGGTCGCGTTCGTGGCGGACAACCCGGGCATCTGGATGGACCACTGCCACAACCTGCCGCACGCCGCGCAGGGGCTGGTCACCCACCTGATGTACGCGGGCGTCAGCACGAAGTTCCACCTCGGGGGCGGCCCCGGCAATCAGCCCGAGTGAATCGGGCGGCCGACCGTGAGCGCCGTACGCAGCGACTCCGGCAACCCGTTGAACGCCGAGTCGGGCTGCGTGCCGGTGCCGTCCAGGGTCTTGGAGAAGAACGAGCGCGCCGCGGCAGCCAGGACGACGTCGAGTACGTCGTCGTCGGTCAGCCCGAGGGACTTCAGCTCGTCCACATCGGCCTGCGTGACGCTGTCGGCACCGAGGGCGACCTTGCGGGCGAACGCCATCACCGCGCGGTCGACCGGGTCGTTCGGCGGCTCGGCGACCAGCGCCTCGACCTCCTCCGCGGTGTAGAACTTGTCGGCCAGCACCTGCCCGTGGGCGAGGCAGCAATAGCTCGACTTCAGCGCGCTCGCGGCCGCCAGCGTGGCGAGCTCGTAGCGGCGCAGGTCCATGGACTCCCTGATCGCGCCGTTCAGTTGCTTCCACGCGTCGTACACGGCCGGTCGGGCAGCGAACGTGGTGACGAAGTTCGGGATGTGCCCGGCCGCGGCCCGGTTCGCCTCGAAGAACTCCGGGTTGCTGGGCGTACTGATGAAAGCCATCTGGCCCCCCTTTGCGGCTTCTCTCACGGTAGGGGCGCGATACCGATCCGGCAACGGCTGTGGGAGGGCAGCACCTCGTACTGGGTAAGGTTCACCCGATCGGTTCGAGACAGCATCGTGAGGCGGCTGAGACGAGGTGGTGGGGGTGCGGCGGTTGCTCGCCGTGGCGCTGGCGGTGGTGGCGGGGGCGACCTCGTTGACCGCGTGTGCCTCGGACCCGGCGCCCACCGACGTCGCGGTCGCCTGGGCGCCCAAGGGGCGTGCCGCGGTGGTGGTGACCTGGAAGGACGCCAACCAGCCGAACCGGATCACGATCGAGGGTGTGCTCAGCGAGAGCCCGTCGTACGTGAAGTACATCCCGGCCGGTGACCCGAACCGTTGGGAGATCCCGACCTCCGCGTTCCCGCCGGACGGCAACTACAAGGTCGCGGTGGCGACCGGTACGTCGCAGGGCGGCGTGACCAGCAAGCCCGCGAAGTCGCCGGTGTTCGACACCGACGGACCGGTGCGGCCGAGCGGGGCCACGGTCGCGGCGCAGGGCCGCGGTGTGCTCGTCAAGTGGTCGGTGCCGGTGGCACCGCAGGACTTCACGCCGAACGACCCGCTGGACGTGAAGGGCAAGAAGACCCAGCGGTACGTGCCGATGGTCGGGCGGACCGGCCAGATGCTGAAGGCGATCGGTCCGGCGACCACCGCGAACCAGCAGTTGATCAAGAGCATCAAACCGCCGTACGTCTTCCAGCTCCGCACGCAGAACGAGTGGAGCACCCGGACCGGCGGGCAGGTGCTCGGACTGACCAGCTCGATCAACGCGGCGGTGCCGGCGCTGGCGCAGTTCAGTGTCCCGATCCGGATCCGTGGCCGGGTCATCCTGCACCAGGTCGCTTGCGACCTCGACGTGCCCTGCACCAGCCAGCGCGCGACCCCGGCCGGCGTACCGGTCGTGGTGCTGACCCAGGCCACCCCGGGCGCACGCTGGACCCCGGCGGCACGCGGTACGACGACGCCCGGTGGGTACTACGACGTCGCGGTGCCGACGGGTGGCAGCCGTCCGTACAAGATCACCGTGCCGGTGTACACCAAGGGCGGGATGATCACGGGGCCGTCGACCAGCAAACCGGCGTACACGAAGAGCATCGTCCGGGTCGCCTCGGCCGGATTCGCCGGGGGCGCGACGGCGAAGGCCCGCGGGACCACCGTCACCGTGTCCACGACCGTGAAGCCGGCGATGAACACCACCGTGATGCTGCAGGCCTGGAACCGGCAGACCCGGACCTGGACGAACCTGAAGGCGGTGGCGATGCGGAACGGGGTCGCCGCGCTGGCCTTCAAGGCCGGGCAGCCGGGGGACTTCGTCTACCGGTTCGTGATCCCGGGCGCGATGATGTTCGGCCGGCCGCTGGACGGGACCACCACGGCTCAACTGGCGCTACACATCCGCTGACTCGGCGGCCGCGGTCTGGGCCGTCTGCTCGGGAGTCGTGACGGCGGCGCGGCGGCGTTTGCGGACCTTGTGGACGACGTACAGACCGACCACGACGACCGCGACCGCGATCGCGGCGCCGACCGAGACCCGGCCGAAGATCTTGTCGGCGTTGTCGCCGATCTTGTACGCGACGATGCCGATGGTGGTGGCCCAGGCGATGCCGCCGGCCGCGTTCGCGGCCAGGAACCGGGGGTAGTGCATCCGCAGCATGCCGGCCATCGGGCCCGCGAAGATCCGCAGCAGCGCGACGAACCGGCCGAAGAAGACCGTCCAGACGCCGTACTTGTGGAAGTACTTCTCGGCGCGGACGATCCGGTCCTCGGAGAAGTGGTGGAAGCGGCGGCCGAGCCGTTCGAACAGCCGGCGGCCCGCCTTGCGACCGATGAAGTACCCGATCGAGTCGCCGATGATCGCGCCGGCCGCGGCCGCGAGGATGACGTACTCGATCTTCAGGTGGTGCTGCTGCGAGGCGAGCAGGGCGGCCGCGATCAGCGTGGTCTCACCGGGCAGCGGCACCCCCATGCTCTCCACGCCGATGACGAGTCCGACCACCAGATACGCGAGGATCGCCACCCCGGTCGGGATGGCGATCGCTTGAGCGAGCAGCAGAGGTTCCCCCATGCACCCATAGTGACATCGTCGGACAACCGATTTGGTGAGGGGGCAACTATCCCCGGGGAATCTCAGGGTTGTGGCCGTTCCCCGACGGGATCTTCGGGGTCTCGGCCAGTGTCTCGGCCGGTGTCTGGTTCTGGGTCTCGCCGGTGAACGCCTTGGTGACGTTCTGCAGCGCGGCGGTGACCTCGGACGGGATTACCCAGAACGTGTTGCCGGGGCCCTTGGCGAGTTCGGGCAGCATCTGCAGGTACTGGTACGCGAGCAGCTTCGGGTCGGGGTCGTTGCGGTGGATCGCCTCGAACACGGTGTCGATCGCCTTCGCCTGCCCCTCGGCGCGCAGGATCGCAGCCTGCCGCTCACCCTCGGCGGTCAGGATCCGGGACTGCCGCACGCCCTCGGCGGTGAGGATCGCGGCCCGCTTCTCACGGTCCGCCCGCATCTGCTTCTCCATCGACTCCTTGATCGACGGCGGCGGATCGATCGCCTTCAGCTCGACCCGGTTCACCCGGATGCCCCATTTGCCCGACGCCTCGTCCAGTACGCCGCGGAGCTGGGAATTGATGTGCTCGCGGGACGTCAGCACCTTTTCCAGGTCCAGGCTGCCGATCACGTTGCGCAGTGTGGTGACGGTGAGCTGCTCGATCGCCTGCTCGAAGTTGGCGATCTCGTACGCCGCCGCACGGGGATCGGTGACCTGGACATAGAGCACCGTGTCGATGTCGACGACCAGGTTGTCCTCGGTGATCACCGAGCGCGGCTCGAACGAGATCACTTGCTCGCGCAGGTCGATCAGTTGCCGGGGCCGGTCGACGAACGGGATGAGGACGTTCAGCCCGGGTTCGAGGGTGCGCAGGTACCGGCCCAGACGTTCGACGTTGCTGGCCCGCGCCTGCGGCACGATCCGGACAGTCCGGACGACCAGCACGATGGCGAGCAGGGCGACGACCAGTCCGATGATCAGTTCGGCCATGGTTCCTCCTGAGGGTGTACGAGGGCGGTGGCCCCCTCGATTGCGAAGACGTCGACCCGGGTGCCCGCGGGGATGTGCAGGTGGGGGTCGTAGGAGCGGGCGCTCCACTCCTCGCCGCCGATCCGGACCCGGCCGGCGTCCCGGTCACAGGCGGCCAGCACGACGGCCTCGCGCCCGATCAGGGCGGCGACCCCGGTGCGCAGCTTCGGGTGCCCGGTGAGGTGCCGGCGCGCGACCGGCCGGACCAGCGTGACCATCGCGGCGGCGGTGACGGCGAAGGCGACCACCTGGAAGCCGACGCCGAGCCCGAGCGCGGCGGTCCCGGCCGCGGCGAGCGCGGCGATGGCGAGCAGCAGCAGGTCGAAGGTCGCTGTCAGCAACTCGGCCGAGCCGAGGACAGCGGCGACGATCAACCACAGGACCCAGGACTGCATGACAACCACCCGACAGCGGAAAGTACCGCTCACTTCGAAGGTACTCCGGGATACGCCCTCCGGTAGCTAACGGTTCAGCTGCCTTCGGTCGCCTTCGGTGGCGCTCCGGTCGGGACGAAGGCCAGCAGGGTTGTGACCGGCCGGGTGCCGGCCGGGTGCGACGTCGCCGTCCGGCCCTTCCGGTACTCGTCGACCAGGTCGGTCAGCCGAGTGATCAGCTCGGTCGCCTCGTCGTGGGTCAGCCACAGCCGGGTGCGATTGAAGCTGCTGAGCGCGTCCCACGGGTCGTCCGCACCGAGTTCCTCGAACTGCTCCATCAACCGGTCGACGTTCGCCCGCATCATCGCCTGACTGGCCAGCCGGCCGGACCCCGCGGACTGCGACGAGATCGTGAGGCCGGTCCCGAGCGCGCGCCACGGGCGCTCGCGACCGTCGCCGGAGGCCTCGGCGCGCTCGATGATGCCCCAGCGCTCCAGCGCGCGGAGGTGGTAGCTGGTCGCCGACGGAGTCAGGCCGGCCAGCTCCGCGCACTCGGTCGCCGTCAGCACCCGGCCGCTGTAGAGCTCGTCGATGATCCGCTGCCGCGCCGGATGCGCCAGCGCCCGGATCGCCCGCGGGTCCGAGATCTCCACTCGTTTCTGCTTCACCACGCCGTCACCTTACTGCTTGACGGCCCGGAATCTGAAGTGTTTACTTCACAACTATGAAGCAAACACTTCAGACTTCGATCTGGTCGCACCGGGACGCCCGGCTGGTGCTGCCCGCCCGGGCGCTGTCCTACGCGGGGGACTCCATCGCGCTGATCGCGCTGATGCTGCGGGTCTCCGACGGCCACGGTCCCGCCGCGGTCACGGCGCTGCTGCTCGCGTTCGCCGTACCGACCGTCGCGATGATCCCGTTCGCCGGGCGGATCGTGGACGGGTACGACTCGCGGACGGTCCTGGTCTGGTCCGGGCTGCTCCAGGTCGCGGCCGGCGTCGGTCTCGCGTTCGTGAACGACCTGGTCCACACGCTGGTGCTGGTGTGTGTGCTTCAGATCGGTCAGGCCGTGGCCGGTCCCGCGTGGGGTGCGCTGATCCCGCGGATCGTCGGCGAGGAACTGATCGGCCGCGCCACTGGGACCAGTCAGGCCCTGATCGGCGTCGCCACGCTGGCGGGCTCCGCGGTCGGAGGCGTCCTGGTCGGCTGGTCCGGCACTCGCGGCGCGCTGCTGGTGGATGCGTCCACCTTCCTGGTCCTGGTGATCGTCGCGCGCGCGGTCCGAACCCGCCGTACGCCGGAGCGCGGGAGCGGGAAGGAACAGGGCGCCGTGATGGCCGGTCTGCGGGCGATCTTCGGTGACGACGTCCTGCGGATCCTGGTGCCGGCGCTCTGGCTGTTCGTCGTGGTCGGCGAGGCGGTCAACGTGGTCGAGGTGTTCCTCATCACCGGCGAGCTCGGCCTCGGCCCCAGCCTGTACGGCGCTGCGGGGGCGGCGACCGGGGCAGGAGCGATCGCCGGTGCCTGGTACAGCGGACGGCTGCACAGCGACCGAGCGCGGTCCGGGGGAGTCGTCGCCGGGATGGCGGCGATCGGCGGCTCGTGCGTCCTGATGGGGCTGGCCGGCAACTTCGTCACGCTGATGATCGGCGCGACCACGATCGGTCTGGGGAGCGGCATGCTGAACGCCGCGACCAGCTCACTGGTGGTCACCAGATCCGCCGAGAGTGTCCGCGGCCGGGTGATCGCGGCCCTCAACGGGACGGTCCGATCGTTCAGCGTTCTGGCCCTGCTCCTGGGCGGTCTGGCGGGCGCACTTCTCGGTCCGCGGGGCACCTTCGTGGTCTGCGGAGTGGCGTGCGCGGTGGCCGCCGCGGTCGCCGGGGTCCTCGTCGTACGAACAAAGGATTCGGAGCTCGAGGCAGTCAGTCACTAGCCTTTGCTGCATGACTGATGCACACGTGGACCCGGTGAACCCCGACAGCGGGCAGGACGACCTGCCCGAGCAGATGCGGGTCCGCCGGGAGAAGCGTGACCGCCTGCTGGCGGAAGGAGTGCCGCCGTACCCGCTCTCGGTGCCGCGGACGCACCTGCTGAAGGACCTCCGGGCCAAGTACGACGCTCAGGACCTCGAGGCCGACACCCGGACCGGCGAGCAGGTCTCGGTGGCCGGCCGGGTGATCTTCCTGCGCAACACCGGGAAGCTGTGCTTCGTCCGGCTCCGCGAGGGCGACGGGACCGAGCTCCAGGTGATGCTGTCGCTGGCGGACCTGGGTGAGGAGGAGCTGGCCCGATTCAAGCAACTCGTCGACATCGGCGACCTGCTGGCCGTGCAGGGCGAGGTGATCACCAGCCGGCGCGGTGAGCTGTCCGTGCAGGCCACCGCCTGGCAGATGGCCGCGAAGACGCTCCGCCCGCTGCCGAACGAGCACAAGCCGCTCAGCGAAGAGGCGCGCGTCCGGATGCGGTACGTCGACCTGATCGTGCGGCCCGAGGCGCGCGAGATGGTCCGCGCCAAGGCGGCCGTCCTGAAGGCGTTGCGCGCGACGTACGACGAGCACGGCTTCGTCGAAGTGGAGACGCCGGTGCTGCAGCTCACCAACGGTGGCGCCGCGGCCCGCCCGTTCTCGACGCACCTGAACGCGTTCGACCAGGAGATGAAGCTGCGGATCGCGCTCGAGCTCGACCTCAAGCGGGCGATGATCGGCGGCGTCGACCGGGTCTACGAGATCGGCCGGACGTTCCGTAACGAGGGGCTGGACTCCACCCACTCGGCGGAATTCTCGATGATCGAGGCCTATCAGGCGTACGGCGATTACGACACGATGGCCGAGCTGATCCAGGAGCTGATCCGGAACGCCGGTCGCGCGATCGGGCGGACGACCGTCACCGGGCGCGACGGTTCGACCATCGACGTGGAGCAGCCGTTCCGGCACGCGACGCTTTTCGGGCTGCTGTCCGAAGCGGTCGGCGAGAGTGTCGACGTGACCACCGACCTGCCCACGCTGCTGAAGTTGGCCGATCAGCACGAGGTCGAGCTGCAGCCCGGCCGGAATGCCGGCGAGATCGCCGTCGACTTGTTCGAGAAGCTCTGCGAGCACACCCTGATCCAGCCCACCTTTGTCCGCGACTATCCGGAGTCCGCGCGGCCGCTGGCGAAGCCGCACCGGGAAATTCCGGGACTGGTCGAGGCCTGGGACCTGTTCTTCAACGGCGTCGAGCTCGGGGTCGCGTACTCCGAGCTGAACGACCCGGTGATCCAGCGGGATCGCCTGGAAGCCCAGTCGGTGCAGGCCGCCGCGGGTGACCCGGAGGCGATGGAACTCGACGAGGACTTCCTGCGGGCGATGGAATTCGGGATGCCGCCGGCCGGTGGTATGGGGATGGGCCTGGACCGGCTGGTGATGTTGCTCACCGGGACCGGTATCCGGGAGACGATTCTCTTCCCGTTGCTCCGGCCCGAGTGATTTCCTTCGGCCGGTAGTTGCATAGCACAACGGACGGGTCCTGCAAATCCGGGGTCGAATTCATTCCGGTCGGTCCGGTTGTGGATCGGATGAATACTCAAAGTCACGAACGACGGTGCGGCGTCGATGAATGACACGAAGCCGGTTTGTGCGGTACAAATCAGGTGCTAACAATTCGGCAGGGGGATTGTGCCCGATGGCGGGCGCGGAAAGGTTGTCATCGATGGCGCAAAGGGTGCAGGTGGTTCTCGAGGACGATCTCGACGGCGGAAAGGCCGACGAGACCGTCACCTTCGGACTGGACGGAACGACGTACGAGATCGACCTGTCCAAGAAGAATGCCGCCAAACTGCGCGACGCCCTGGCTGCCTACGTCGGCTCCGGCCGCCGGGTCTCCGGCCGCCGGGGTGCAGCGGGCCGGGCGCGCGGCCGCGGCCGGTCGGCGTCGGACTCCGCCGACATCCGGGCCTGGGCCAAGGAGAACGGGTACGAGGTCAGCGAGCGCGGCCGGATCTCCGCCGAGGTGCGGGCGGCGTACAACGACGCCAAGTAATTTCCAGTTGCTGATGGTCCCGGCGCCCTAATCGGCGCCGGGACCGTCCGCATTCCGGTTGTTTCACAGAGTGGGACCGGGCGTGTCGCGCCTGATGGCTGACCGGACAGGTAGTTCGGCGAATTCGCTGGTGGCGAACATGCTGTCCCATCCCGGTCGCGCGGGAACACGCTGGAGATCTGTGCGGTTGTTCCCTTGTGATGCCGCCCGGGAGGCTGGTTGACGCGTGATCGGATGTTCGCCGAGAGCGAGGCTGTCGGCCCCGGGGACTAGCATGCATGTACGGGGGTCGGCCAACACGGCACGTCCGACTCCTCTGAGGCAAGGAGCGCTTTGGCGATGTTTGAACGATTTACGGACCGCGCCCGTCGGGTAGTCGTCCTGGCTCAGGAAGAGGCCAGGATGCTCAGCCACAACTACATCGGGACCGAGCACATTCTGCTCGGCCTGATCCACGAGGGTGAAGGGGTCGCCGCCAAGGCTCTCGAGAGCCTGGGTATCTCGCTCGAGGCCGTACGTTCCCAGGTCGAGGAGATCATCGGCCAGGGGCAGCAGGCTCCGAGCGGGCACATCCCGTTCACCCCCCGCGCCAAGAAGGTGCTGGAGCTCTCCCTGCGCGAGGCCCTGCAGTTGGGCCACAACTACATCGGCACCGAGCACATCCTGCTCGGCCTCATCCGCGAGGGTGAGGGTGTCGCCGCGCAGGTCCTGGTCAAGCTCGGTGCGGACCTGAACAAGGTCCGGCAGCAGGTCATCCAGCTGCTGAGCGGGTACCAGGGCAAGGAGACGACCACTGCCGGTGCGCCCACCGAGGGTGCGCCGAGCAGCTCTCTGGTGCTCGACCAGTTCGGCCGGAACTACACCCAGTCCGCTCGTGAGGCGAAGCTCGACCCGGTGATCGGGCGCGAGACCGAGATCGAGCGGGTCATGCAGGTGTTGTCCCGCCGTACCAAGAACAACCCCGTCCTGATCGGTGAGCCGGGCGTCGGCAAGACCGCCATCGTGGAAGGTCTGGCCCAGCAGATCGTCCGTGGTGACGTCCCGGAGACGCTGAAGGACAAGCAGATCTACTCCCTCGACCTGGGTGCCCTGGTGGCCGGTTCGCGCTACCGCGGTGACTTCGAGGAACGCCTGAAGAAGGTGCTCAAGGAGATCCGCACCCGCGGCGACATCGTGCTGTTCATCGACGAGATCCACACCCTCGTCGGGGCCGGCGCGGCCGAGGGCGCGATCGACGCGGCGAGCATCCTGAAGCCGATGCTGGCCCGCGGTGAGCTGCAGACCATCGGCGCCACCACCCTCGACGAGTACCGCAAGTACGTCGAGAAGGACGCCGCCCTGGAGCGCCGGTTCCAGCCGATCCAGGTGGCCGAGCCCTCGATCGCACACACGATCGAGATCCTCAAGGGCCTCCGCGACCGGTACGAGGCGCACCACCGGGTGACGATCACCGACGCCGCGCTGGTGAACGCCGCCCAGATGGCCGACCGGTACATCTCCGACCGGTTCCTGCCGGACAAGGCGATCGACCTGATCGACGAGGCCGGGGCCCGGTTGCGGATCCGCCGGATGACGGCGCCGCCGGACCTGCGCGAGTTCGACGAGAAGATCGCGACCGTTCGCCGGGAGAAGGAATCGGCGATCGACGCGCAGGACTTCGAGCGCGCCGCGCGGCTGCGCGACGACGAGAAGAAGCTCATCAACGCGAAGTCCGAGCGCGAGAAGCAGTGGAAGGCCGGCGACATGGACGTCGTCGCCGAGGTCGACGAGGAGCTGATCGCCGAGGTGCTCAGCACCGCGACCGGCATCCCCGTGTTCAAGCTGACCGAGGAGGAGTCCTCGCGACTGCTGGACATGGAGAAGGAGCTGCACAAGCGCTACATCGGCCAGGAA
Source organism: Kribbella sp. NPDC043289 (assembly GCF_056436705.1). NCBI lineage: Bacteria > Bacillati > Actinomycetota > Actinomycetes > Propionibacteriales > Kribbellaceae > Kribbella > Kribbella sp. NPDC043289. The sequence continues at coordinate 306,252 of NZ_JBWKCB010000006.1, read as the reverse complement.
GACGCGGTCAAGGCGCTGTCCCGCTCGATCCGGCGTACTCGCGCCGGCCTGAAGGACCCGCGCCGCCCGAGCGGCTCGTTCATCTTCGCCGGGCCGTCCGGTGTCGGTAAGACCGAGCTGTCCAAGGCGCTGACCGAGTTCCTGTTCGGTGACGAGAACGCACTGATCAGCCTCGACATGTCGGAGTACTCGGAGAAGCACACGGCCTCCCGGCTGTTCGGTTCGCCTCCTGGGTACGTCGGCTACGAAGAGGGTGGCCAGCTGACCGAGAAGGTCCGCCGCAAGCCGTTCAGCGTGGTGCTGTTCGACGAGGTGGAGAAGGCCCACCCGGACATCTTCAACTCGCTGCTGCAGATCCTGGACGAAGGTCGCCTGACCGACGCCCAGGGCCGCGTGGTCGACTTCAAGAACACCGTCATCATCATGACCACGAACCTCGGTACCAAGGACATCGCGAAGGCGGTGAGCCTCGGGTTCGCGCAGGCGAACGACGTCGGCGGCTCGTACGAGAAGATGAAGGGCAAGGTCACGGAGGAGCTCAAGCAGCACTTCCGTCCCGAGTTCCTGAACCGCGTCGACGAGATCGTGGTCTTCCACCAGCACACGATGGACGACATCGTCCGGATCGTGGACCTGATGGTCGCCCAGATCGAGCAGCGCCTGAAGGACAAGGACATGGGCATCGAGCTCACCCCGGCGGCCAAGAAGCTCGTCGCCGAGCGTGGCTTCGACCCGGTCCTGGGTGCTCGCCCACTGCGCCGCGCCCTGCAGCGCGACGTCGAGGACGTGCTCGCCGAGAAGATCCTGTTCGGGGAACTCCGCCCCGGCCAGATCGTCCTGGTGGACGCGGCCCCGGAAGGCACCGTCAACGAAGACGGCCTGGCCGAGTACTTCACCTTCACCGGCAACCAGAAGTCGACCGAGTCCGACCTGGAACTCACCGACCTCGCCGCCGGCGGCACCCCCGGCACCGGCCTCCAGGACTCCTAACCCTGCAGGCAGGCCCCGGAGGCCAACACCAAGCAATCCCAGTGGTCGCCGCAACTCCCCAAGAGTTGCGGCGACCACGCCGTTTCCCCCGCGGCCGATCCGGCATCGCCGGGTTCCTCCCCAAACCCCACCCATCCGCCCACCGTGACTCGTCGGCCGCGGCGCTACAGCCGCGACTCGCGCATGAGCGGTTATCCCCTTGCGTTGGGGGTTCTTCGTTCGTAGACCAGCAGAGAACCCCCAACCCCAGGGGATAACCGCTCGAGTTGCGGCGGCCTGGGGCGGGAAGGGGTAATGGTCCAGGCCGGATGGGGGTTTGGACGGGTAGTCAGTACTGCGGTTGGGGCTGGCGTATCGGGGGACACGCGGGAATTGCGCGGAGGCTACTGATTGGTCGTATCGTCCTGCGGAGCGTGACCAAGTCGGTACGGAGTCCGCTCGCGTCGGCCTTCGGATCGGTGGGAAGATCGCCCGATTGCTGATGAAGCAGTTACCTACCGCCTGTCTACCGCGTTGTAACCCTGTGAGCACGCTGTTCGGACCCGGACTGTCGGAAAGGGGGCCGGTAATGGAATCATCTCGTCGCATGGACGCGCCGCGTCTGCCCCTGACCCAGGAACCGGTCGCCGACACCGGTTCCTTTGGCGTGCGGCAGGCGGGCGGGGTGCTCGAACGGGCCCAGCGGATCGCCGACACGCTGCGCGAGCAGGCCGAGCACGAGAACGATGTGGCCCGCGACGAGGCCGGCCGGATCCGGGCCGCGAACGAGCGGCTGAAGGCCGAGGCGGACAGCGCGGCGAAGAAGCTTCGAGCGGACGCGATGGCGGCCGCCCAGCGGGTGCTGAACGACGCGGAGCGGGCCGCTGAGCAGCTCCGGAACGAGTCCGGGTCCGAGGCGGAGCGGGTCCGCTCCGAGGCCGAGGAGGCCGCCGACAGGCTGCGCGCCGAGTCCACCGCCGAAGCCGAGCGGGTACGCCGTGACGCTGCCGCCGCGGCCGACGCGCTGACGGCGGAGTCGACTGCCGAAGCGGAGCGGGTTCGCGGCGAGGCGGCTGCGATCGCCGAGCGCCTGAAGCTCGAGTCGGAGTCTGCCGCCGAGCAGCTCCGGGCGGCGGTCGCCGAGGAGGTGGCCAAGCGCCGCTCGGATTCGGAGACGGCCGCGGCGCAGCTGCAGGCCGAGACCGAGGCAGCGGTCGAGAAGCTGCGGGCTGACAGCGAAGCAGCGGCCGAGAAGCTGCGGGCCGAGTCGCAGGCGGCGGCGGATCGCCGGGTCGCGGCGGCGGAGGTCGAAGCGGGCCGGGTGAAGGACGAGGCCGACGAGCTCCTCGACGAGGCGCAGATGGCGCGCGAGTCGGCGCAGTCGACCGTCGAGCGGGCCGGCAAGGAAGCGCAGCAGCTGGTCGCCGACGCCGGCGAGCAGGCCGCGCTGGTGTCGCAGGCCGCGGTCCGCAACGAGGCCGATCTGATCGCCCGCGCCGAGTCCGAGGCGAGTGAGCTGCGGGCCGCCGTCGAGCGCGAGGTCGAGACCGCGCGGGAGAAGTCCCGGGTGGAGATCGCCGAGGCACACGCCGAGATCGAGCGGCTGCGCGGCCAGAACCGTACCGAGGTGGAGCGCCGTACGGCGGAGCTCGAGGAGACCGAGCGGGCCAAGCTGGCCGCGATCTCGCTGGAGATCGACAAGCTGCGGAACGAGGCGATCGCCGAGATCGCCGAGCGCAAGGCCGAGGCGGAAGCCGGTAACGAGCGGCTGATGGCCGACGCGCGGGCGCAGGCCAAGCTGGTCGTGGACTCCATCGAGGCGGACCGCCGGGCAGCCTCCGGCGAGGCGCAGCGGATCGTCGAGGAGGCGAACCAGGCGGCCGAGGCGGCGCTGGCCGAGGCCGAGAAGCAGACGCTGTGGAGCCGGAAGACCGTCGACGACCTGATCAGCGCCGCCGAGTCCGAGGCGCAGGCGATCCGCGACCAGGCCGCCGCCGATGCGGCCGAGCTCCTCCGCAAGAAGCGTGCGCACCTGCGCCGCGTGGTCGGCCGCTCGACCAGCCGGCTGAAGCAGACCCAGGAAACGATCGCGAAGGAGAACGCCGAGCTCACCCAGCTCGCCGAGACAACGCTGTACTCGGCCGGCGAGCAGGCGGAGTCGACGCTCGCGTCGGCCAAGCAGGAGGCCGAGAAGGTCACCGCCCAGGCGCAGACCCGGGCCGACCGGCTGAAGAACTCGGCCGCCCAGGACGCGCGGGAGATCATCGAGCGGGCGAACCGCCGCGAGGCCGAGGCCGAGGCCAGCACCCAGGTACTGCGGGAGCGCGCCGCCAACGACCTGTCCGAGGCGCAGCGCCAGTCGCACGAACTGATCCGCAAGTCCCGCGCGGAAGCGCAGCAGATCGAGGCGCAGGCGCGTGAGCACTCCGATACTCTGCGCGCCCAGGCCCGAAAACTTCTCGCCGACGCCGAGGCGAGGGTCGCGGCGTTGAACCAGCGCCGTGATGAGATCACCAAGGAGCTCACCCAGCTTTCGGGTGTGATCGAGGCACTCGCTGTACCGGGGTTCCGCCCAGGTGGTGGAATGTCCTCCAGTGAGGGTTCCACGGGGGAATCAGGATGAGGACGTGACAGTCAGATCCTTGTCAGTGACAATGTGTGATCCACCCACCCATCGAAGTGAGCATCGGAAAACATGAGCAGTGAAAGCCCAACCCCGTTCCGTACCGTTCTGCGTGGCTACGAGCCTGCCCAGGTGGATCAGCACATCCGTGAGCTGACCACCTCCCTGACCGCTCTGCAGCAGCAGTCGGAGCAGCTGCAGCGGCACGTCCAGGAGCTGCAGTCCCGCACGGACGCGGCGGAGGCGGCCGTCATCTCCGCCCAGGAGGACTCCAAGGACCGTGCCCCGACGTTCACCGAGTTCGGTGAGCGGGTCGCGAAGATCCTGTCGCTGGCCGACGACGAGGCCCGTGACCTGGTGACCCGCGCGCGCACCGATGCCGAGGCGATCGTCGCCGACGGTGAGTCGCACGCCAAGAAGGTCCGCAAGGAGGCCGAGCAGTACTCGCTGGACTGGAAGAGCGAGGTCGACGCCGAGGCCGCCCGGATCCTCGAGGAGGCCCGGACCCAGGCCGACGACATGCGTGACGAGGCCGAGCGCGACGCCACCGCGCGCCGCAGCGAGGCCCAGGCGCTGTACGAGCAGGAGCGGGCCAAGTCCGCTCAGGCCGCGGCCGCCTTCGAGACCACCCTGGCCGAGCGCCGGGGCAAGGTCGAGCAGGAGTTCGCCGCCCGGACCGCGCTGGCCGAGCAGCAGCTGGCCGCCGTCACCGACCGCGCCGCGCAGGTGCAGCGCGAGGCCGACCGGTCGCGTTCCGAGGCCGAGCGGTTGTCGCAGCAGCAGCTGGCCGACGCCAACCGGCAGGCCCAGGAGATCGTCGCCGCCGCGAAGGACAAGTCCGAGCGGATCCGTGCCGAGTCCGAGCGTGAGCTCGCGGCCGCGACCCAGCGCCGGGACAGCATCAACGCGCAGCTGACCAACGTTCGCCAGATGCTGGCGACGCTGTCCGGCAGCCCGGCGATGCCGCTCGACCTGCTGGCCGAGGACGACGCGGACGCCACCTCCGGTAGCAAGAAGAACTGAAGAAACACCACCTGAGAGGCCGGCTCGCTCCACGAGCCGGCCTCTCAGGTATTTACCCAGGTAGGCGGTACATCTGCCGGTCCAGTGGCTCGACGAGGCCGTCGGCGACCAGACCGTCCAGGGCGCGCTCGCGTTGCACCGCATCCGGCCAGCAGGCATCGAGCTCGGACTTCGGCACGGTGGCTGCCGCAGAGCGCAGTACCGCGAGCAGGCGGCCGCGGGCCTGGCGGTCGGTGCCTTCGTAGGTCTGGCCGCGGCGCGGAGGGCCGTCGTACGGCGGGCTGCCGGCGAGCACCCAGGCGCACTGGGACTGGATCGGGCAGTCGGCGCAGCGCGGCGTACGGGCGGTGCAGATCAGGGCGCCGAGCTCCATCGAGGCGACGGCCCAGCGGGCGGCGGTGCGTTCGTCGGCCGGCAGGGCGGTGACCGCGAGGCGCTGGTCCGCGGCGGTGGGGGAGATGCTCGGCTGGGCGACACCGGTCAGGGCGCGCGCGAGGACGCGGCGGACGTTGGTGTCGACGACGGCGTGCCGCTGGCCGTAGGCGAAGGACGCGATCGCGGCGGCGGTGTAGGTGCCGACGCCGGGCAACGCGAGCAGGTCTGCATGGTCGTCCGGTACCTCGCCACCGTGACGCTCCACAATCGCCTGAGCCGCTGCGTGTAGCCGGAGTGCACGCCTGGGGTACCCGAGGCGGTCCCAGGCCCGCACAACCTCACCAGGAGCCTCTGTGGCCAGGTCCACCGGCTTCGGCCACCGCTGCATCCACCGCTGGTACGCCGGCAGCACCCGAGTGACCGGTGTCTGCTGCAGCATGAACTCGCTGACCATGACCGCCCACGCCCCGGCGTCCGGCTCCCGCCACGGGAGGGTGCGCTTGTTGGCGTCGTACCAGGTCAGCACTGTGTCATGGAGGTCATGGAGAGCGCCGGCTAACGGCGAGCCTGAGTGGTCCAGCACAGAGCCGATATTAGAGTGCGCTTCATGAGCAGCCTGCTCCGTCCGGTCGGGCACCTGCCCGCCAGCGTGTACTGGTTCCGCCGGGGACTGGTGCTCGCGGTCGTAGTTGTGCTGATCTTCCTGATCTCGCGCCTGTTCGCCGGTGGTGGCGACGACACCAAGGACGCCGCCTCGACCGACCCGCAGCCGAACCCGACGGGCGCGCCGCCGGCCAGCGCGCCGAGCACCTCGCTCAGCAGCACTCCCAGTACGACGCCGACGTCCACCCAGACGTCCACGCCGACGTCCACTCCGAAGCCGACCCGGACGACACCGCCCGGGGACCAGCCGTGCAAGGGCGCCGACGTCCGCATCGACGCACTGCCCGCGAACCGGAAGATCGCCTCCGGCTCCGCGCTGAACTTCGTCGTCCAGCTGACCCCGGTCAGCGACGCGTGCAAGGCAACCATCGGCGCCGACCGGCTGACAGTCACGGTGACCTCGGGCAACGACCTGATCTGGAGCTCCACGCAGTGCGAGAAGGCGATCCAGACCGCCACCCTCGTCGTTGCCAAGGGCAAGCAAGCGGCGGTCACCGTGCCGTGGAACGGACAGCGGTCCAGGCCTGGCTGCCTGCCGGGTCAACCGGTCGCCAAGCCTGGCACCTATGTCGTCAAGGCCGAGTACGACGGGCGCCTGTCCGGAGCCCAGGCCTTCCAGGTCGTCTGATCAGCTCGCTTCGGCGGCAGGCTGCGTCGCGTCGGCCTGCTTGCGCAGGTAGGTCGGGGCCGTGAACATCAAGGCCGCGGCGAGTCCGATCAGCAACACGATCGCCGGCAGGATCAGCGACTGCGCCATCGAGTCACTGAACCCCTGACGAACGACCTCAGGCAGCTTCCCACCGGAGAACCCCTCACCCGTCGGCGCGCCACCGCCCGCGAGCCTCGGCAGGTTGTGCGCCAGCCGCGACTCCATCAGTACGGCGATACTCGCGCTACCGAGGACGGCGCCGACCTGCCGCGTCGTGTTGTAGACGCCGGCGCCCGCCCCGGCCTGGTGCATCGGGAGGTTCCGCGTGGCCGTCGTACCGATCGGGGCCCACATGAAGCCGTTCGCGACACCGAGCAGCGCGATCGGCAGCAGCAGCTCCCAGATCGGTACGTCGGGCTCGATCACCTGGCTCATCCAGAACATCGACACCGAGCAGCACAGCAGTCCGAACCCGGCGATGAACCGCGGCGGCGTCCGGTCGACCAATCGGCCGACCCACGGCGCCAACGCGCCGGAGATGACCGCCATCGGCACCAGCAGCAGCGCCGCGCGGGTCGGGGACAGACCGCGGACCGCCTGCGCCCACAGCATCAGCGGGAACGCCATCGCGGTGATCGCGAACCCGACGGTGGTGATCGCGACGTTCGCCAGCGAGAAGTTGCGGTCCTTGAACAGGCCGAGCGGCAGCAACGGTTCGCCGCGGGTCCGGGACTGCCAGAAGACGAAGATCGCCAGCACGACCACGCCCGAGATGATCAGCGACCAGACCGAGATCGGGCCCTTGATCTGGCCCCAGTCGTACTTCTGTCCCTCCTGGATCCCGAACACCAGCAGGAACAGCCCGACCGCGCTCAGTGCGACACCGATCAGGTCGAACTTGTGCTTGTGTGTCGGCAGGTTCGGCACCAGGCGCATCGCCAGGACGAACCCGACCAGGCCGACCGGTGCGTTCACGAAGAAGATCCACTGCCAGCCGAGTCCGTCGACGAGTACGCCGCCGAGGATCGGGCCGACCAGCGTCGCCACGCCGGCCGTCGCGCCCCACAGGCTCATCGCGCGGCCGCGCTGGTTCGGCGGGAAGATCCGGGTGATCACCGCCATCGTCTGCGGCGTCATCATCGAGGCGCCGAGCCCCTGGAAGACCCGGGCCACGATCAGCATCTCGATGGTGTTGGTCAGACCGCACCAGACCGACGCCAGCGTGAACAACGCCAACCCGGTCAGGTAGAGCTTCTTCGGGCCGACCCGATCACCGAGCCGCCCGGTGATCAGCAGCGGGACGGCGTACGCGAGCAGGTAGGCGCTCGTCACCCAGACCACCGTGCCGACGTCGGACCCGAAGTCCTCGAGGATCGCCGGGGTGGCGACCGAGACGATGGTCGAGTCGACCAGGATCATGAAGAAGCCGAGCACCAGCGCCCACAAGGCCGGCCAGGGCCGGACCTCCAGCCTCACTGCGTCTTGGTTCTGCGGGGTTGCCATTCCAGGTCCTTGCTCTCGATACGTTCGATGGTGGTGGCGAGCCAGTCCCGCTCCGCCGCGAGCTGGCCGCGGACGTAGCTGCCGGCCATCCAGTACGGCTCGGGCACGCACCGGGCCGCGGCGCCGGCGAGCGCGTCGTCGATCTCGGTGAGCTGCATCTCGAGGTCCGCGACGCGGCGGCGGAACCGCAGTACGGCGTCCTCGGGGTCGAGGTTGTGCGCCTCGCTCAGCACCACCGGGAACAGCGGGTACTCGTAGGCGTACTCCTCGATCGCGGTCTCCACCCGCGACTTCAGCGCCTCGGAGCCCTCCGGAGTGATCTCGTACGTCGTGCGCTCGGGGCGGTTGCCGGCGCGCTCGGTGCCGATCGCGCGCACGTACTTCTGGCCGGCCAGCCGCTCGACGGTGTGGTAGAGCGAGCCCGGGCGGACCTTGAGCAGCCGGTCGTTGTGGCGCGTGATCAGCACTTGGTACATCTCATAAGCGTGCATCGACCGCTCCTCGAGCAACGCCAGCACCGAGATCGCCAGCGGGGTGAGGTCAGCCATGGTGCTCCACTCGGATTGTTCCACACGAAATGTTCCACCTGGAGTATTACCCCGACCTACCTGTCCCCGCAACCCGGGGTTATCCCCTGGTGGTGGGGGTTCTCTGCTCGTCTACCAACGAAGAACCCCCAGCGCGAGGGGATAACCCTCCTCGTGCTGGGGGTGGTTGAGCGTCGGTTCGGCTCGGTGGGTCAGACGTAGCGTTCGAGGATGCTGGATTCGGCTAGGCGGGAGAGGCCTTCGCGGACGGTGCGGGCGCGGTTCTCGCCGACTCCTTCGACGGTTTGCAGGTCGTCGATGCTTGCTGCGAGCAACTTCTGCAGGTGGCCGAAGTGGTCGATCAAGCGATCGATCACCGCACCGGGCAGGCGCGGCACCTTGGCGAGCAGGCGGTAGCCGCGCGGGGTGACCGCCGCGTCGAGCTGCTCGGCGCCGCCGAGTTGCAGAGCCCGCGCCACCTGGCCGATGTCGAGCAGGTCGCCGGGGGAGACCGCGTCGAGTTCGCCGAGTACGTCGTCGGCGGTCTTCGGGCGGCGGCCGGTCGCGGGCGGGAGGTAGTCGCGGACCACCAGTTCGCGTTCGCCGGCGACTCCGGCGACGAGTTCGTTGAGCTGCAGAGTGAGCAGGCGGCCGTCGGTGCCGAGCTCGACGACGTACCCGTCGATCTCGGTGGCGATCCGGCGGACCATCTCGAGCCGCTGCGCGACCGCGGCCACGTCGCGGACGGTGACCAGGTCCTCGATCTCCAGGGCGGACAGCGTCCCGGACACCTCGTCGAGGCGCAGCTTGTACCGCTCGAGCGTGGCCAGCGCCTGGTTCGCGCGGGACAGGATCGCTCCGGAGTCCTCGAGCACGTAGCGCTGGTCGTCGACGTACAGCGCGATGATGTGCATCGACTGCGACACCGAGATCACTGGGAACCCGGTCTGCCGCGCGACCCGGTCGGCGGTCCGGTGCCGGGTGCCGGTCTCCTGGGTGACGATCGCCGGGTCCGGCATCAGGTGGACGGCGGCCTGGATCAGCCGGGTCGCGTCGCGGTCGAGGATGATCGCGCCGTCCATCTTGCTGAGCTCGCGCAATCCGGTCGCCGTGAACTCGACGTCGATCTCGAAGCCGCCGGTCGAGATCGCGTCGACGGCCTTGTCATGACCGAGCACGATCAGTGCGCCGGTTCGCCCGCGCAGGATCCGTTCCAGGCCTTCGCGCAGCTCGGTGCCGGGTGCCACCGCCGCGAGCGTCGCGCGCAGCCGGGCGCCGGTGCTGTTCTTGTCCGTGTTCGGTGCCACGGAACCTGAGTCTATGCGGTCCTGCGGACGCTGTTGCGCGGATATCTGCTGCCCGCACGTGAGCACCGGCCGCGCTACGGTTTGCAACCGCCGGTGCGCGTGCACCAGCCCGTGCATCCGGACCGTGCACTCCGGCTTTCCCGCGTGGACGAAGGCCGGAGCGGTACGACGCCTGCCGCGTCAGGGGCAGCGGATGACCTGACCGGCGTACGACAGACCGCCGCCGAATCCGAACAGCAGTACCGGCGCGCCGCTCGGGATCTCGCGCTTCTCGACCAGCTTCGACAGCGCGATCGGGATGCTCGCGGCCGAGGTGTTGCCGGACTCCACGACGTCCTTGGCGACCACCGCGTTGACCGCGCCGAGGCGCTTCGCGAGCGGCTCGATGATCCGCAGGTTCGCCTGGTGCAGGACGACGCCGCCGAGTTCCTCGGGCTTCAGGCCGGCCTTCGCGCAGACCTGCTGGGCGATCTCCGGCAGCTGCGTGGTGGCCCAGCGGAAGACACTCAGGCCCTCCTGCTGGAACGGGCCTTCGCGGCCCTCGATCCGGACCGCGTCCGACATCTCCGGCACCGAGCCCCAGACGACCGGGCCGATCTCCGGCTCGTCGCTGGCCACCAGTACGGCGGCGCCGGCGCCGTCACCGATCAGCACGCAGGTGGTGCGGTCGGTCCAGTCCGTCCAGTCGCTGAGCTTCTCCACGCCGATCACCAGCGCCTTGCTCGCGGCGCCGGCGCGGATCGCCTGGTCGGCGGTCGCCATCGCATAGGCGAAACCCGAGCAGGCGGTGTTCACGTCGATGGCGGCCGGGTTGCCGAGGCCGAGCCGGGCGGCGACGCGGGCCGCGATGTTCGGCGACCGGTCGATCGCGGTGCAGGTCGCGACCACCACGTAGTCGATCTCGGTGACGTCGATGCCGGCGTTCGCGACGGCCTTGTCGGCGGCCCGCCAGGCCATCTCGTCGACGGACTCGTCGGGCGCCGCGATCCGGCGTTCCCGGATGCCGACCCGGCTCTGGATCCACTCGTCGTTGGTCTCGACCATGGTGGCGAGCTCGTCGTTGGTGAGCACCCGTTCCGGCTGGTAGTGGCCGAGCGCGACAACTCTTGATCCGGTCATCAGGTGCTCCTGCAGTCATCCGGGGGACGCCCGGGTTCGACGCTGAACCCGGCGGGGGCGGTCCCCAGAGTACGTTCCCGGTCCGCCTGCTGGTGATCCCCCGTCTCACCTGTGGCGAGCACCACAGCCCGTCAGGCGAGACCGGCGGCCATCAGCGCGGACGGCAGGTCCGGGGCCGCGAAGGTGCGCAGGCCGTACTTCTTCTGGATGTCCATCGGCTTCATGTCCTTGCTCCGGTTCGGGATGTCGGCCGGCACGATCGCCTTGGTGAACCCGAGGCGTGCCGCCTCCGCGAGCCGCTTCTCCAGACCGCCGACGCGACGCACCTCACCGGCCAGCCCGACCTCGCCGATCGCGATCAGCCCGGGGTGGATCGGCTTGTCCATCACCGAGGACGCGACCGCGATCGCCACCGACAGGTCCGCGACCGGCTCGGTGATCTTCACGCCGCCGACCGTGGCGACGTACACCTCCTGGTCGGTCAGCTTCAGGCCGACGCGGTTCCCGAGGACGGCGAGCACCATCGCGACCCGCGACGACTCCAGGCCCGACGTCGTACGGCGTGGTTGGGGCGCTGCCGACGGGCCGACCAGGGCCTGCACCTCGGCGAGCAGCGGGCGGCGGCCCTCCATCATCACCGTCACGCACGTCCCGGCGACGGGCTCGGCGTGCTCGGAGACGAACAGACCGGTCGGGTCGGTGACCTCGACGATCCCGGTGTCGACCATGTCGAAGCAGCCCACCTCGTCCGAGGGGCCGAACCGGTTCTTGGTCGCGCGCACCATCCGGAACCCGGAGTGCCGGTCGCCGTCGAAGGCGAGCACCACGTCGACCAGGTGCTCGAGCATCCGCGGACCGGCGATCGCGCCTTCCTTGGTCACGTGGCCGACCAGCACGACCGCGATGTGCCGTTCCTTCGCGAGCCGGACCAGCGCACCGGTCACCTCACGGACCTGCGTGACACCACCCGGGGCGCCGTCGACCTCCGGGTGCGCCATGGTCTGCACCGAGTCGATCACCAGGAACGACGGCTCGACCGCGTCGACCTGGCCGACCACCGCGGACAGGTCGGTCTCGGCCGCGAGGTACAGCTCGTCGACCAGCGCGTCGGTCCGCCCGGCCCGGAGCCGGACCTGCGCGGCCGACTCCTCACCCGAGACGTACAACGTCCGCTGGCCGCCGCGCGCCGACTGCGCCGCGACCTCCAGCAGCAGCGTGGACTTCCCGACGCCGGGCTCACCCGCGAGCAGGATCACCGCGCCCGGTACGACGCCGCCGCCGAGCACCCGGTCGAGCTCGCCGATCCCGGTCGGGCGGGACTCGGCCTCGATCGCGGACACCTTGGCGATCGGCATCGCCGGCGACGACACCGGGCCCGCGGTGATCCGCGCGGCCTTCGGCGCGCCGACCTCGGCGACCGTCCCCCAGGCCTGGCACTCACCACACCGACCGATCCAGCGCGCGGAGGTCCAGCCACACTCCGAGCACGCGTACGCCGGCTTGCCCTTCGCCTGAGTCGCCGCCTTCGCCATGGGGACCAACCTAGGTGACGGCCCCGACAATTCGGTTCATCGCGTGAAGAAGTCACGCACGCGCTTGAGCCAGCCGGCCGCCACGAGGTGTGGCAGGTCGTCCTCGACGACGGGTGGTTCGGAGGCCTGGCGGGCGGCGGCGAGGTACTTCGTCAGGATCTCGCTCTCCGAGGTGCGCAGCATCGCGCTCTGTTCCAGGTGGTCGAGAGCGGCGTCGTGGCGGCCGGTGATGACTTCCGCGGAGCCGAGATGCTGGAGGCATCGGGCGTGGCCTTCGCGCTCGTCGACCTCGCCGTACAGGTGTGCCGCGTGCGTCCAGCGGCTGGCGGCCTCGTGCTTGTTGCGCTGGATCCACGCGGCCCCACCCATCAGCTCCAGTGCGTGGGCCTGTGCGCTCAGGTCACCGGCAGCGGCTGCGCGAGCGAGGGCCGGTCGCAGCTGGTCGAGCGCCGCTTCGGCGTCCTGCCGGTAGAGGTGCACGACGGCGAGGTTGATGCCGATCGCGATCTCGGCGGCGAGGTCGGGTCCGGGCCGGCTCAGGCGTGCGTCGTCGAGCCGGTCGCGGGCGTTGAGGACGGCCTCGTCGCGATCGTTGCCGGCCGGTGAGCGGTCGGCGCGGGCCAGGTGGAGCAGTGCACGTTCGACCTGGCGCCGGGTCGTCAGCGCGGCCGCTGTCCGGTTGTGGGTCGCGACGTTGTCGGAGATGCCGAGTCGCGTGCTGGCCGTATCCAGGTCACCCATCATCCGGTACGCCGTTGCCGCGCGTGCCGCACCGAGCTCGGCCAGGTCCCGGCGCGCGCACGCTTCGGCGGCAGCGCTCAGCAGCTCGCTCAATTGCAGCAGCGCTTCCGGATCGGCACGTCGTACGTACCAGGCCTCCAGCGCGTCGCAGATCCGCGCATAGTCGTCGATGGTGTCGGTACGCGCCTTCTCGTCCACCAGAAGCTTGAGGAGCTGCACCTGGTTGTTCTCGTACCACTCGGCCGCGGACATCCCACCGGCCTCTGAACCGAGAGCGATCATCCACTGCTCGGCCTCATCGGCAGCCGTACGAAGCTCAGGAGTGCCTGGTACGTCGTGTCCTGCGTGCCGGAGTGTCGGGCCGTACTGGACGATCGTGATCACGCCGAGCAGTGCTGTGATGCCGAGGCCGACCCACTGCACCACACCACCGCTGTCGAGGCTCTGGTTCAGCAGCTCCGAGGCAAGGCCGGTCAGGAGCGCGGACGCGACCGTCCCGATGATGAGCTGGAAGCGGCGAGTCCGGGACGTCTCCTCCCGTCGCTCTGGCTCTTGCCCAGGCGGCTGTTCTGCTGGCTCTTCAGGTGGTTTCGGCTCTTCACTCATGGCCGGCTCCCCGTCGTCAGTCCGCGCACCACGGTCCGCCAGAACGACAGCATCAGCACCACCGGCGCAATTGAAGCGACCACAGCCGCGGCAGCGACCGGTCCGCTCGATGCGGAGAACTGGCGCGCCTCACCCCACAACACCAGCGACAAAGGCGTCGTACCCGGGCCGCTGATCAGGAAGCCGACGATGAAGTCGTTCCAGACCAATGCGAACTCCAGCACCGCTACGGCGATCAGCGCGGGGCGATACGTGCGCTGAACAGTCGCCAGTACGGCGCTCTGCCGCACAGGCCCCTGCAGCGCTTCAGAAACCAACGCCGGCGGGGCTGACGCGAACGCGGACCGCAGCAGCAGTACGGCGAACGGCAGACCCGCGGCCGCATGTACCAGCGCCAAGGCGATCCGGGACCCGGCCAGTCCAGCCGCATCGATCGCGTCTCGCAGCGGAGCGGCGTACATCTGGACTGGCGTGACTGCGAGTACTACGAAGACCGCCATCACCACGCGGCCGAGTCGGGTCGGCAGACCGCCCCAGGCGACCAGGTAAGCAGTCGGTACGGCGATCACGAGCAGGACTGCTGTCGCTGCGCCCGCGATGATCAGCGTGGACAGCAGCGCCCGGAAGAGCCCGACGTTAGCGGCCGCTGCGAAGGAGGAGAACCCGAGTCCGGACAGCGACCACCAGCCGCGGACACCTGCCTCGCGTGGTGAGTGCAGTGCGGTCGCGACCAGGATGACGGCCGGGAAGATCCACACCAGCGCGACAGCGAAGCCGATCAGCCAGCCGTACCGGCGTACCGCTCTGCCTGGTTTCGGCCGCTCCAGTGAGGAATCCGGCCGGACGACGGTCACCGGCATCGCCCACCGGCGCCGACGAAGACCGCGTACTCCGATCAGCCCGACTGCCGCGACGATCGCGAACAGCACGAGACCCAGTGCTGCCGTGCGTCCGGTGTCTCCACCGGTCGTTGTCGCACGCCACCAGTTCAGCCCGAGTACGTCGGCAGACCGCTGCATAGACCCCGGTACGACGATCAGTACCAGGTCGAAGACCCGCACTGCCGCGATGACAACTGTCAGCGTGACCACGCCGGTGATGGGCCGCAGCAACGGGATCTCCAGCGCCCGCACTCGCCGCCACCCGCGCACGCCCTCCGCTGTCATCGTGCGGGTCACGTCGTCCGGTATGGCGTCCAGACCGGCGCGGAACAGCGAGACGACGTACCCGAGCCAGGTCCAGCCGAAGGCGGACACCAGCACCAGCCAGAACAGACCAGGGCCCAGCCAGACCTGACTCGAACCGAACAGTCGCGTGAAGACCGCCGTGACCGTCCCACGCTCTGGCGTCGGGTCGAACAGCAGCCGGAACGTCGCACCGGACACCAGCACCGACACCGCGAACGGGATCACCAGCGCGGGCTGCAGGAACGTGGTGACCGCAGGGAGCCGATAACTCAACAATGCAAGGGCAAACCCGACCGCCACGGTCGCGAACGCCACGAGGACCCACAGCAGACTGTTGCCCACGGCATGCAGTGCGCCGGGGTCGCCCATCACTGCGAAGTTGCCGAGCCCGAAACCACTCGGTGTCCGGAACGCCGCCGCCACGGTGAACCCGATCGGTACGAGCAGCAGGCAGCTGAGCAGCAACGCCGGCAGGCCGAGCAGGTACGGTCCGGCCGGGCGGCGTGGTCTGCCAGGGACAGGGCGGCCGGTGATCTCGCGGCCGACGACCTCGAGAGACAGGCCGTGGGTGTGCAGTCCCATCAGCCCTCCTCCACCTTCCGCAGCGCTTCGATCGCGTCGTCCACCGCAGTAGGTACGACGAGCGGGCCGCGCCCGCCGACCGCGATCAGGAAGTCGGTCAGCACCCGCCACAGCCCGTTGATGTCGCCGATCCGGCCGAGCCGGTCGGACAGATCGAACTGGAGTTGCTCACCAGGTGCGGCCAGCTGTTCGGCGAGCAGGGTGAGCTCCGAGGAGTAGCCGGAGGTCCGGCCGTCCACCAGGAAGCCACCTTCCTTGATCCACGGGTCCGCGGCAGTTGGTGCGGACAACCGGCGTACCAGGTCGCGGGCGTCGTCCGTGGTGGGCTTCGGCAGCACCATCACGTCGCCGCCGACGACCACCGGTGCTGCTGCTCCCGGATTCATCGGCGGGAACGTGAACAGGTCGATGTCCTCGGGGTCTGCCGCGAACGTCCGGGCCACTGGTTCGGCGAAGTCGGAGGCGAGCACCATGGCCGCCCTGCGATGGCCGAACACCTCCACCAGCGCGTCGGGGAACTGCTGGACCAGTGACCCCTTCACTCCACCCGCCAGCGCATCCGGCGCGGACCACATCGTCCCGAGCAGCCGCAGCGCGGCGCCGAACTGTGGCTGCTGCGACGGACGCGGGTCTGCGGCCGTCGCAAGACCTGCGTACACCGACGGCGCGATACCCAACAGGATGTTCTCCAGGAAGTCGGTCAGCACCCAGCCGTCACCCGCGGCCAGCGACAGCGGTGTGATCCCGGCCTGCGTCAGCGTTCGGTTGAGCTCAAGCCACTCCGCCCACTGCCGAGGCGGTTGTACGCCGGCCTTCGCGAACACCGAGGGCCGGTACCAGACCGCTGATTTGTGCGCTGTCTTGAACGGCACGCCGTACGTCGTGCCGTCGTGGACCAGGAGCTCCTTCCACAGACGTGCTCGACCGAGTGGAGCGATGTCGTCCGGCATCTGCTCGAGGTCGTTGAGGTGGCGGGGGACCAGACCGGGCTGCGGCAGCATGACGATGTCCGGTCGCCGCGTGGTCCGGGCGCCGAACGCGGTGGAGATGTCGTCGCCGAGCGGTACGACCTCGACCGGGTAGCTCAGTGAGCCGAGACCGTCGAGGACCTTGTGGAACGCGCGCAGCTCCTGCCCACTCCAGCTGACGGCCACGCGGACCGCACGCCGCAGTCCCAGCACGTCACTCGAACAGCCGGCGACCAGCAAGGTGGCTGCGGTCCCCAGGAACGCCCGACGACTAGTCCGCATCGACGAATCCGGTCGTACGGGTCGTGCTGGTGGTGATGAGCAGCAGAGCGACGGACGGGAGGTCGGGGTTCGGGCGGATGGACAGCAGCGATCCCCAGGTCGGTAGGCCGGTCGCGTCCTCCAGCACGATCACCCGCGGGTAGGCGCTGAGCGCCCGGGCCACACCGGTGAGTCGACGGCGGCCAGGGGTGATCTCGTGGGGGTAGCGGTCCAGGATGTCCTCGAGACCGCAGTTCGTCGCCATTACCCGGCTTTGTTCTCGGGCCGCTTGTTTGGTGACCGGATGCGCGGTGCGGTGGCCGTGAATCACGTTGTCGAGCACAGTGAGGTGCGGAAGCAGTCCGCCTTCCGCGGGGACCAGCCGGACCAGTCCGCCAGCTAGGACGATCGCACCGGTCGGTGGCTCGTCCAGTCCGGTCACGATGTCGGCGAGGCGGCGCCGATCGCTGACATTGGGTACGACGACCGCACGCTGCTCACCGACGTCGATCCGGAGACGCTCCGGCAGCCCCGGCACGCTTTCGAGCAGCAGTCCGTCCATCCGTGGCTGGCGCCTCCCCAGAAAGCCCCGTCGAGTGGTTCGTTAACCCTATGAGGCCAAGAGGTCCGCTCGCAGGCACACAGAGTGTCGTTCAGAAGGTCCTGCTCCAGAGGTTGATCGCGTAGTCGACCTCGGAGCCCCGGTGCGAGGCGAGGATCCGGCGGGCGTCCTTCGGGGTGAACTCGATCTTGACCACCGCTTCGAGGTCGGCCCGGGACTCGAACCGCCAGCCCATGTCCAGCGGCGTCCGGTGCCAGCCCCGGTCGGTCCAGAACCGCTCCACCTCGGGCGCCTTGATCATCGGGTACGACGTCCTGAACCACTCCCCGAACGTCGACCGGCTCCCGTCGTTGTCGATCACGAACGCGGTCCCGCCGTGGCGCATCACCCGGTCGAGTTCGGCCAGTCCGGGCTCACACCCAGGGCCGAAGAAGTACGCCCAGCGCGCATGCATCACGTCGATCGACGCGTCCGGCACCGGCAGGCGCTGCGCCGTACCCTGGCGGACTTCGACGTTCGGCAAGGCGCGCGTACGGCGTTGCGCGGCCTCGGCCAGGGCACCGTGCGGTTCGACGCCGATCACCCGTCCGGCGGTCGCGGCGAACGTCGGCAGATGGAACCCGGTCCCGCAGCCGATGTCGAGCACCGTCGCGCCGGTCCAGTCCCGGATTGCCCGCATGGCCGGCTCGATCACGCCGTCCGGGTCGACCGCCCGGTTCTCGATCTCGTACACCTTCGGGTGGTGCCAGATGTTCGGGCTCGGAATCCCACCCTCGGCGATGCTCACCCGCTAAACCCTAGCTACGACCTGCTTGGTCGTAGCGGCGAGCAGGGCTGCCGGGACGAGCAAGATGCCGCAGAAGACCGCCAGCCAGTGGAAGCCGAGGGTGGCGAGGACCGGGCCGGCAGCTGTGCCCGAAAGGGAAGCCAGGACGCCCATCGTGAGGTCGGACAGACCCTGGGCCGACGTCCGGATGCCGTCCGGGACGGAACGGGACAGCAGCGTCGACCCGGCGACCAGACAGGCCGACCACCCGAGGCCGAGCGTGAACAGAGCCAGTCCGGTGAGCGCATGGGCGTCGTCGGGGGCGACCGCGGCCAGCGTCATCGCGACGGCGAGGATGCCGAGGCCGATGCCGATCGTGGGGATGCGGCCGAGCCGGTCGGCCATCCAGCCGGTGACTGGGGACAGCGCGTACATCCCGGCGACGTGCCCGCTGATGACAAAACCGACGATGGTCAGCGAGGCGCCGTGGTGCCGCAGGTGCACCGAGGTCATCGACATCACGCCGACCATCACCGCATGCGCGGTCGCGATGGCGAGCAGACCGAGGCGGGCGTGCGGGATGCTCATCACCTGCCGGAAGGTCTGGGCGAGTGGCTGGCGCTCCACCCGCTCCGGCCGGACCTGGCTGCGCATTCCGACCCACACGGTCGCGGAGCTCAGGCCGAAGGCGATCACCGAGAACACGTACGGCCCCGCCAGCGCCAGGATGCCGAGCGACGCCCCGACCGAACCGCCGACACCCGTCAGGTTCGGGCCGACGATGACGCCGATGGTGGTCGCCCAGACGACCACGCCCAGCGAACGGGCGACCCGGCTCGGGTCGGCGCCGTCGGTCGCGGCGTACCGGGACTGCAGGTTGGAGGCCGAGCCACTCCCGAACAGACAACCGGCCAGCAAGAGCAAGGGCAGCGAGCCGGCCTGCGCGGCGACGATCGTCAGCACTGCACCGACACAGGCGATCAGATAGCCGGTCGCCAGCGAGACCCGTCGGCCGCGCGACCGCGCCAGACCAGCCAGCGGTACGGCGACTGCGGCCGCACCCAGCGTGGTCGACGTGGCCACCAGTCCGGCCAGTGACGTCGACCCGGACACGTTCTCCGCGAGCAGTGCGGCGACCGCGAAACCACTCGCCGTCGCGACGCCTCCGAGCGCATTGCTCGCCACCAGCACCCGCAGGGTTGATCGCTGCCGCTCGCTTGTCACGGGCAAACCCTCTCATGAACCTGACAGCGAAGGTAGATCGATTGTTTGTGCTCGACATCATGGGTTCTGCGCAGTTCCGGACGGATATAGGATCGTCCTGACATAATTCGAGCCGCGCTTCCCCCTGGAGTCCGGATGTCCGACATCGCGATCGTCCCTGCCCCGCGAGAACTCACCGTCGACGAAGGGCGGTGGATCAGCGCCGACCCGGTCGGCGAGGCCGTCCGGGACGTGGTCGAGAACCTCGACCCGACCGAGTACCGCATCGACATCACCGCCGACGGTGCCCGGCTGTCGGCCGGTTCCGAGGAGGCGCTGCGGCACGCGGAGACGACGTACGCGCAGCTGGTCGAGGCCGCTGAGCCCGCTGAGGATGGCAAGGTCGCCATACCGCTGGCTCGGGTCGCGGACGCGCCGCGATTCGCCTGGCGCGGGATGATGCTGGACGTCTCGCGGCACTTCATGCCGAAGGACTTCGTCCTCAAGGTCATCGACGTGCTCGCGCTGCACCGGCTGAACGTGCTGCACTTCCACCTCACCGACGACCAGGGCTGGCGGGTCGAGATCGAGGCGTACCCGAGGCTCACCGAGATCGGCGCGTGGCGGGCCGAGACCATGGTCGGCAAGATGTCGCACGGCCAGACCGAGTTCACCTACGACGGCACGCGGCACGGCGGGTTCTACACCAAGGCCGACCTGCGCGAGATCGTCGCGTACGCCGCCGAGCGCGGGATCACCGTCGTACCGGAGATCGATCTGCCCGGTCACATGCAGGCCGCGATCGCGGCGTACCCGGAGCTGGGGAACCACCCGGACCAGCAGCTGACCGTGCGGCAGTACTGGGGCATCAGCGACGACGTGCTGAACGTGAACGACGCGACGGTCGAGTTCGTGAAGACCGTGCTGCGTGAGGTGCTGGAGATCTTCCCGAGCGAGTACATCCACCTCGGCGGCGACGAGTGCCCGTCGGTGCAGTGGGCCGAGTCGGAGGAAGCGCGGAAGCGGCAGACCGAGCTCGGGCTGGACGAGCCCGGGCAGCTGCAGGGCTGGTTCACCGCGCAGGTCGCCGAGGTGCTCGCCGGGGAAGGGCGCCGGCTGGTCGGCTGGGACGAGATGGTCGAGACCGACTGCCCGAAGGACGCGGTCATCATGGCCTGGCGGAGCGCGCAGCGCGGCGAGGTCGCGGCGAAGGCCGGTCACCAGGTCGTGATGGCGCCGTGCGAGTCGGTGTACTTCGACTACTACCAGCACGACCCGGCGACCGAGCCGCTGGCGATCGGCGGCAACATCCCGCTGAAGAAGGTGTACGACTTCGAGGTGCTCCCGGAGGCGCTCACCGATGAGGAGCAGGCGCTGATCATCGGGACCCAGTGCCAGATCTGGACCGAGTACATGGAAGGCCCGGAGCAGGTCGGCTACATGCTGCTGCCGCGACTGTCCGCCTTCGCCGAACGGGCCTGGGGCTCCCCGAAGGTCTCGTACGACGAGTTCGTCACCCGCCTCCGCCCGCACCTCGCGCGGATCGCGAAGCTCGGCGTGAACTACCGCCCCCTCGACTGAACCTCCACCCAGCGGCGAGGATGGGCCCGACGAGCGGAGGACGGATGACCGCGGTGGGGCCCCTGGACGCGATGTTCCTCGGTGGTGAGACCCGGGAGCAGCCGATGCACGTCGGTGGGCTGATGCTGTTCGAGCTCCCCGAAGGCGCCGGGCGGGACCACGTGTTCCCGGAGATCTCGCGGGATTTCGTTTCCCGGCTGTTCCAGGACCTGGTCGCGGCGCCCGAGGTGAACCCGCTGTTCGCGCGCCGGGTCCGCAACCGGCCCGTCGACCTCGGGTACTGGTCCTGGGAGCAGGACGACGAGATCGACCTCGAGTACCACGTCCGGCTGTCCGCACTGCCCCGCCCCGGCCGATACCGCGAACTGTTCGAGCTCACCAGTCGCCTGCACGGCACCCTCCTGGACCGGCACCGCCCGCTCTGGGAGATGTACCTGATCGAGGGCGTCGAGGGCCGCCGGTTCGCGATCTACAGCAAGATCCACCACTCGATGATCGACGGTGTCACCGCGCTCCGCTGGATGCAGGACACCCTCACCACCGACCCGGACCGGATCGGGATGCCGGCCACCTACGCGCTGCCGCCGAAGGCCACCGAGCCCCGCCCGGGCGCCGGGTGGCTGCCGTCGATGGCGCGGATCCCGGGCGGCGCGATGCGGACGCTCACGGATCTCGCCGGGCTGCCGCTGGCCGGTCTGCAGAGCCTGCTGCACTCGACGATGCCGTTCCAGGCCCCGAAGACGATCTTCAACCAGGGCGTGACCGGCGCCCGGCGGTTCGCGGCGCAGTCCTGGCCGATCGAGCGGCTGGAGAAGGTCCGCGCGATCACCGGCGCGACGCTGAACGACGTACTGCTGGCGATGTGTTCAGGGGCTCTGCGCAACTATCTGCTCGAGCTGGACGCCCTGCCGGACAAGGCGCTGACGGCGATGGTGCCGGTGTCGCTGCGCGGCCGCGACGACGCGCCGGGCGGGGGCAACTCGCTGTCCACGCTGATCGCCGACCTTGCCACCGACCTCGCTGATCCCGAGCGCCGGATCCGCCGGATCATGGCATCGACCGCGCGGGCCAAGCGTGTACTGTCCGGGCTCAGCCCGCTGCAGAACCTGATCGTCGGCGCGCTCGGCTTCGGCGTGGCCGGACCGGCCGCGGTGCTGCCGGGAGTGGCGGGCCGTACGACGCCGCCGTACAACGTGGTGATCTCGAACGTGCCGGGGCCGACCGAGAGCCCGCTGTACTGGAACCGGTCACGGCTGCTCGGGATGTACCCGGCGAGCATCGTGCTCAACGGGCAGGCGCTGAACATCAGCGTGACGAGCTACGACCAGCAGCTGCACTTCGGGCTGATCGGCTGCCGCCGGACCGTCCCGCACCTGCAACGCATGCTCGGGCACCTCGAGACGTCACTCCTCGAGCTCGAGAACATCCACTGAGCACTACAGCCGGACGATGCCGTTCGGTGTGTTGAACACGGCGGCGACCAGGCCGGGCTGGCCGCTCGGGCCGACCCAGGCGACGTCGAGGTCGTCGAGGAGGTGATCGGCGGGGTGGCCGATCCAGTCGGTGACCCGGACCGGGTCGCCGGCGATCTCCAGCGCGGTGAGCTTCACGTCCTTGCCACCGATCGACGGGTGCTCGGCGAGGTCGTCCCAGTGCACGAAGAACGGCAGCTGCGGATCCGCGATCAGGCCCTTGACGCCGATCTGCTGCCAGGTCAGGTTCACCCCGTCCGGCCGGTGCCGGTTGCCCGGGACCGCCTGCCGGCCGAGGCGCTTCTCCATCGCCGGCATGTCGCCGATGGCCACCACCCACCCGAGCCAGCCGCCGCCGAGCTCCTTACGGGCGCGGACCGCCTGGCCGAACGGAGCCTTGTCCGAGGCCGGGTGGTCCAGGACGTCGACGACCTCGATGTACCGGTCGTTGTCCAGCGGCAGGATGTGGTTCACGGTGCCGAACCGCGGGTGCACCCCACCGTCCACGAACTCCGCACCGAGCACCGCGGACAAGCGCTCGACGGTGGCCCGGTAACCGTCCGGCCCGGCGGCGTACGACAGATGATCCAGACGCATGCCTGTCATTCTTGACCCCGCGCCCACGGGCGGCACACCCAGGGGTGTGTCGCGGCTACTTCGACGCCGGGTGCGGCAGCAGCGGACGCGCCGCCTCCAGGTGCTGACGGCACAGGTCCGCGAGCACGTCGTACGCCTTCAGGCCCATCAGGGTCTGCAGTTCCACCTTGCTGGACTCGAAGACCGGCTCGACGGCGATGTGCGCCTCGGTGTTCCCGGTGCAGTACCAGTCCAGGTCGTGCCCACCCGGGCCCCAGCCGCGCCGGTCGTACTCAGCGATCCCGACCTCGGTGTACGACGTCCCGTCCGGACGCTCGACCTCGCGGAACGTCCGGCGGATCGGGAGCTGCCAGCACACGTCCGGCTTGGTCTCGACGAAGTGCACGCCGCGCTTCAGGGCCAGCCCGTGCAGCGCGCAGCCGGCGCCACCGCTGAAACCCGGGCGGTTCAGGAAGATGCAGGCACCTTCCCAGACGCGGGTCTTGCGCTCGCCCTCGTCGTCGGTCTCCACCCAGCCGTTGGCCCGGCCTTCCTTGCGGAACTCCCAGTCCTCCTTGCCGAGCTCCTTGACGTACTTCTTCACCCGCTTCTCGTCGTCGGCGTCGGAGAAGTGCGCGCCGAGCGTGCAGCAGCCGTCGTTCGGACGGCCCTTGTAGATCCCCTGGCAGCCACCACCGAAGATGCAGCTCCAGTTGGAGGTCAGCCAGGTCACGTCGCAGCGGAAGAC
This sequence comes from Kribbella sp. NPDC043289, assembly GCF_056436705.1. NCBI lineage: Bacteria > Bacillati > Actinomycetota > Actinomycetes > Propionibacteriales > Kribbellaceae > Kribbella > Kribbella sp. NPDC043289. The sequence continues at coordinate 282,709 of NZ_JBWKCB010000006.1, read as the reverse complement.
CTGGTCGGCGTCTTCCGGGTCGACGAACTCGACCCAGGCGCGGGGGAAATCGAGAGAAACCTCAGGCACCTGGAAAGCGTACGCGCCCGAGCCGCACAACCGTGAACGAAGACTCCGGAACGCGCCGCTACTCCTGCCGTCCAGTAGCGTGAGGGTATGCGGCTCGGCGTACTCGACGTGGGATCCAACACCGTCCACCTGCTGGTGGTGGACGCGCATCGTGGTGCCGCGCCCTACCCTGCGTACTCGCACAAGACCGAGCTGCGGCTCGCCGAGCACCTCGACAAGGACGGCAAGATCGCGCAGTCCGGCTCCGACGGGCTGATCGAGTTCATCAAGGAAGCGACCGTGCTGGCCGAGGACAAGGGTTGTGAGTCGGTGCTGGCGTTCGCGACCTCCGCGCTGCGCGAGGCGCCGAACGGCGACAAGGTGCTGGACCGGGTCCGGAAGGAAACCGAGATCGACCTGCAGGTGCTGAGCGGCGAGGACGAGGCCCGGCTGACGTTCCTCGCGGTCCGCCGGTGGTTCGGCTGGTCCTCCGGCCGGCTGGCGGTCTTCGACATAGGAGGCGGCTCGCTGGAGATCGCCGCCGGGTCCGACGAGGAGCCGACGGTCGCGGTCTCGGTTGCGCTCGGCGCCGGCCGGTTGACCCGGGAGGGCCTGACCGCGGATCCGCCGGACAAGGACGAGGTACGGGCGCTGCGCAAGCGGGTCCGGATGGAGATGGCGGCCGTCGCGGGGGGCGTGCTGCGCGCGGGCCGGCCGCAGCGCGCCGTGGCGACCAGCAAGACGTTCCGTTCGCTGGCCCGGATCACCGGTGCGGCGCCTTCGGACGACGGGCCGTACGTCCCTCGCACGTTGGGCCGCGACGATCTGGCCGAATGGATGCCGAAGCTGACCAAGATGTCGGCCGAGGAGCGGGCCGAGCTGCCCGGGGTGTCGGCGGGACGATCGTCCCAGCTGCTCGCCGGTGCGGTCGTCGCGGACGCCGTCCTCGACCTGTTCAACCTGCCCGCGCTCGAGGTCTGCCCGTGGGCGCTGCGCGAGGGTGTCATCCTGTCCCGGCTCGACCAGCTGCAACCCCGGTGAACCAATGAACCCCCGCACGACCGCGAAGATCGGCCTGTCCACCGCCTCCGTCTATCCCGAGTCCACCGCCAGCGGCTTCGAGCTCGCGGCCCGGCTCGGGTACGACGGTGTCGAGGTGATGATCGGGATCGATCCGCTGAGTACCCAGATCGACGCGATCCAGCGGCTGATCGACTACCACCAGCTGCCGGTGCTCGCGATCCACGCGCCGACCCTGCTGATCATGCAACGGGTCTGGGGGACCGACCCGTGGAGCAAGCTCGAGCGCAGCGCCGAGGCCGCGAAGGAATTGGGCGCCGACGTGGTCGTCGTGCACCCACCGTTCCGCTGGCAGCGCGACTACGCGCGCGGGTTCGTCGAGGGCGTCGCCCGGCTGGAGGCCGAGACGGGCGTGACGCTGGCGGTCGAGAACATGTACCCGTGGCGCGCGCCCGGCCGCGACCTGCAGGCGTACGCGCCGAGCTGGGACCCGACCGAGCAGACTTACGCGCACACCACGCTCGACCTGTCGCACGCCTCCACCGCGGAGCAGGACTGCGTCGAGCTGGCCGCGACGATGGGCAAGAGCCTCACCCACGTCCACCTCACCGACGGCACCGGCTCCGCGAAGGACGAGCACCTGGTCCCGGGCCGCGGTACCCAACGTGCGGCCGACCTGCTGGGCAGCCTGGCGAACCAGGACTTCCGCGGCCACATCATCATCGAGATCAACACCCGCCGCGCGACCAGCCGGTCCGAGCGCGAGGTCGACCTGGTCGAGTCGCTGGAGTTCACCCGCAAACACTTCATCCGGACCAGCTCCCGCAAGACGCCGTTCGCGGTCACGCCGGACGGTGAGATCTCGGAGCTGACTCCGTGACAGCCCCCCGGGCGTCCCGTCGTACGCCGGGCCGTCGCCCCGGTGGACCGGACACCCGGGGAGAGATCGTCGCGGCCGCGCGGGAATCCTTTGCGGACAAGGGATTCGCGGCCACCTCGTTGCGTGCGGTCGCGCGCCAGGCCGGTGTCGACGCGGCGCTGGTGCACCACTACTTCGACAGCAAGGACGAGCTGTTCATCGAGGCGATGGCGATCCCGGTCGACCCGCGCCAGATCGCGGCGTACATCGTTGACGGACCGCGCGAGGAGACCGGCCGGCGGATCGCGAGCGCGTTCCTCGGGGCGTGGGAGTCGCCGGACGGGCAGCAGCGGATGAAGGCGCTGTTCCGCAGCGTGGTGAGCAGTGAAGAGGTGGCCCGGATGATGCGCGAAGGCATCACCCAGATGATCATCCAGCCAGTCGCCCAGATGCTCGATGTCCCCGACGCGCAGTTGCGGGTCGGCCTCGTCGCGACACAGTTGGTCGGGGCCGCGGTCGTCCGCTACCTGGTCGAGCTCGAGCCGGTCGCGTCGCTCGACGTCGAAACGCTCATCGACCGGTTGGCGCCTGTCCTCCAGCAGCACCTGACCGGCTGATGCAGATCCCGACCGACGGCGAGATCCGCGTCCTGCACAAGGACCATGCGCCGAGCCGGTCCGCGTTCGAACTCGTCTACGAGCACTGTCAGTTGGTGTGCTCGGTGGCTTCGCAGTTCTTCGCCGGCTTGGACATCGACACGGATCTGGTTCGTGCGGGGGCGTTGCTGCACGACATCGGCGTCTACCGGCTGGAATCGACGGCGTACGTCCGGCACGGTGTGCTCGGGCACGAGTTGCTGGCGTCGCTCGGCTTCCCGGTCGAGCTGTGCCGGTTCGCGTCGTGTCACACGGGTGTCGGGATCACCCGCGACGACGTCGTACGCCAGTCATTGCCGATCCCGGTCGGCGACTACGTGCCGCGGACGCCGGAGGAGGAGCTGGTCATGTACGCCGACAAGTTCCACAGCAAGCGCACTCCGCCGGTGTTCCTCTCCGGTGACACGTACGCCACGGAGGTACGCCGGTTCGGCGTCGACAAGGTACGGCGGTTCGGCGCACTGCGGACGCGGTACGGCGATCCTGCGCTGGCCGAGCTGAGCGACGCCACCGGGTACGCCGTGATCTGACGGGCTGTTGTCACGGGACGCCGTCCGAGCTAAATTCATCATATGATGAAAACTGCGGTGAGCTGCCGTGGCGTCGTCGTGGTGCGCGGCGACCGAGAGGTCCTGCACGGCGTCGACTTCGACCTCCGGGCCGGGACGGTGACCGGTTTGCTCGGTCCCTCCGGTTGCGGCAAGACGACCTTGATCCGCGCGATCGTCGGGTTGCAGGCCCGGGTGACCGGTGACATCTCGGTGCTCGGGTCGCCGGCCGGTGCGCCGGGGCTGCGCGGGCGGATCGGGTACGTGACCCAGGAGCCCAGCGTGTACGGCGACCTGACCGTCACCGAGAACCTTCGCTTCTTCGCCGCGGTCATCGGTGTCGCGGCCTCCGATGTGGATCGGGTGATCGAGGCCGTCGATCTACGGAGTCACGCGGGGACGCGCGTCGACGAACTGTCCGGAGGTGAGCGGTCCCGCGCGTCGCTCGCGGCCGCGCTGCTCGGTGACCCCGAGCTGTTGGTGTTGGACGAACCAACGGTTGGTCTGGATCCGGTCCTGCGCCGCGACCTCTGGGACCTGTTCCACCGGCTCGCTGACGCCGGCGCGACGCTGCTCGTCTCGAGTCACGTGATGGACGAGGCCTCGCGATGCGACCGGCTGTTGTTGATGCGGGACGGCGAACTGCTCGCCGACGACACGCCGCAGGTGCTGCTCGAATCGGCGGGCACGGGCGACATCGAGCAGGCGTTCCTCACCCTGATCGAGCGGAAGGCTGGTGCGCGATGACACCGCGGGTGACGTTTGCGGTCGCCGCTCGGGTGCTCGCCCAGTTGCGGCGGGATCACCGGACGGTGGCGATGCTGATCGTGTTGCCGACGGCCCTGGTCAGCCTGATGTGGTGGATGTTCCACGACTCGCCGACGACGTTCGACCGGATCGGCGGGCCGCTGCTGGCGGTGTTCCCGGCGATCATCATGTTCATCGTCACCTCGGTCGCGACACTGCGCGAGCGGTCCAGCGGCACGCTGTCGCGGCTGTTCACGATGCCGATGGCCAAGCTCGACTTCCTGCTCGGGTACGCCGTCGCGTTCGCGCTGATCGCGGTCGTCCAGGCCCTCGTGGTGGTGTCGATCTCGCTGTACGCCCTGAACCTCGACATCCGGGGCCCGGCCTGGCAGTTGGGCGTCGTCGCGGTCCTCGACGGCATCCTCGGTACGACGCTCGGCCTGTTCGCGAGCGCGTTCGCGTCGACCGAGTTCCAGGCCGTGCAGATGATGCCGGCGGTGATGATCCCGCAACTTCTGCTCTGCGGTCTGTTCGTGCCGCGCGACGAACTTCCCACGGTGCTGCACGCGATCAGCGACGTACTGCCGCTGTCCTATGCGGTCGACGCCGTCATCGGGGTTGCCAAGGGCAACGGCTTCGGGAGCGGCACCGGCGGCGACGCACTGGTCGTCGTCGGGTTCATCGTGGCAGCACTCGGACTGGGTGCGGCGACCCTCAAGCGGCGTACCGCCTGAGGGTCGCTCGCGATCACTCGAAGACCTTGACGACCTTTCCGTTCTTGTCGTACGCCGCGACCTTCGGGAACTCCTTCAGCCTGTACTTCGACTGGGTGTACCAGGTGTAGGCGAACCAGCCGCCCTCTCCGACCGGGACCTGATAGACCGGTCCCTTCCCGATCCGCAGCCGGACCGTCTGGCCCGCCTTCGACTCCACGCGGCCCCAGCCGGTCGACGACCACGTCGTACAGATCCCGTTCGTGCAGCCGCCGCCACCACCGCCGCCGGTGTACATGTCCGCCCGAGCCGATTTGTCGGCGGGGTCGAGCACCGGATCGGCACCGCTGAGGTTGGTCAGGGTCGCGAACGTCGTGGTCCGCGCGAACTGGGACCAGTCGTCCCTGTCCGCCATCAGTTGGCACGACACGACCTTGTGCCCGGACGGGGAGATCGCGACCACGATCGCCTGCCCGAGTGTCTTCGAGTCGTCGGAGGCCACCACCTGCCAGCCGGTCAGGTCGATCCAGGCGATCACCGAACAGTTCCGCAGCTTGTCCGGGATGCTCTTCGGCACCGGGTCCTTCGCCGCGGCAGCGACCAACTCCGCCGACGGCTTGTCGCCACCGGGGACGATGCACTCCGCGCGCTGCTCGCCGATCTTGATGTCGTAGATCGCCAGGTGACCCGCCCGGATCGTGCCGCGGCCCTGCAGCTTCCGCTTCTGGTTCGGGTACCTCAGGGCGCAGCGGCGCTGGGCCTCGTCCATCGAGACCCGCTGGTCGGCGGCCGCCTCGCCGCGGGGGACACCCGGCACCGGGCCGAACTGCGAGTTGCCGGCGACTTCCACCTGCTCGTTCGTGGACCTGAGATTCGGCAGCAGGCTCGCCGTGATCGCGATCGCCGCCACACCGACGACCGCTCCGCCCGCGCCGAACAGCTTCCGGCGGCGCCGGCCCTTGCGGCCGCGCTCGAGGACCTGGGCGGTGTCGAAGGGCTCGTCTGTCCCGGACTCGGCCAGCCGGTGGAGCTCGGCGCTGACCTCACGTACGTCTTCCATCTCGTTCTCCTTCACAGCACCTGGCTCGCACGCCGTCGATCGATGGCCCGTCGGAGAGTGTCGAGACCCCGCGCCGCCTGACTCTTCACGGTGCCTTCCGAACAGCCGAGGATCTCCGCGGTCTGCTCGACGGACATGTCCTCGTAGTACCGCAGCACCACGCACGCCCGCTGCCGCGGACCGAGCGACCGGAGCGCCTCCAGTACCTCGTCCCGCTCGGCGTGCCCGCTCGCGAAGTCCTCCAGATCGACCTGATCCGGTACGTCGGCGATCGTCACCTCCCGCCGCCACGGTCGCCGACCGCCGTCGTACGCCGCGTTCACCACGATCCGGCGGGCATACGCGAACGGGTTCCCTGCCCGGCGTACCTTCGGCCAGGCCAGATACAGCTTGTACAGCGCGTCCTGGACCACGTCGTCAGCCCGATGCCGGTCACCCGCCACCAGAAACGCGGTCCGCCGCAAGGCCGCCCCGGCCTCCTCGACGAACTCGACAAACTCCCGGTCCCGCTCCGCCATCCGCCCCTCCACTCTCCATCTCCCCCTCAAGACGAAAAGCCCAAGCCCCCAGGTTGCACCTGCCCGCGGTCCAGCGCGTTTGAGGGGCCGCCCCCGCGAGCGGGGGGGTGCCCCCTGGGATTTCAAGGGGGCAACCCACCATCTGAGGGGCCGGCCCCTCAAACGCGCTCGGAGCGAGGCGCGGCACGAGCCGGCGGTTCAGATCCGGCGACCGAAGGCGTCGAGCAAGCGGGTCAGGACTGGGCTGTCCGCCGGCAGCTCCGGACTTGCACCGTCACCGAAGGTGCCCATGGCCCGCATCTCGTCCACATGCGGCTCGACCATTGCCCACAACCCGTCCACCACCGCCGCGTCGAGCGCCGGATCCTGCTCCGTGCCAACCGCGACGTCCCATCCGTGCACCATCAGTTCACCGAGCCGGAAGCGCAGGAACGTCGCGAAGGAGATGTCGCCACTCGGATGATGCAGGGCTCGAACCCTGTCAGCCGATGCAAAAGCCGCAAGCTGCCGAGCGCAGGAGTCCACCACAGCCGTCCGCGCGTCGGCACCGAGCTGATCGCCGTCCAGACCCGCCGTCGCCTCAGCCGCCGAAGCCCCGGCCAACAGCCGCACAGCAAACACGTTGCCGGCGACCACGTGGTCGAGCACGTCTCGCACATTCAACCCAGCAGGCGTCAGCCGGCTCCAGTCCGACGTACCAACCCCGTCTGTCAGCCCAGCGAGCCGCTCCCCGGCCGGCGCAAGCAACCCGATCCCCAAGTCGTCTCCCACAGCCACATCCAACACGGCACGTCGCCTTGAACTCCACCAATTAGCAGGCGCCGGCGCCGTATCGCGAGGCTGGTGGCGCGGGTGGCTGGCGGGCTGTTGGGGCGCTGGCGGGCTACAGCACGTCAGCCGACGCAGAAGCCGCCAGCCGCCGCCATCAGCCCGAGAGGTGGGCCACGTTGTGCCAGGCGGGGTCTGGTTCGACGGTGATGGTGACTTTGCCGTGGGGCCAGCCGGTGGTGGCGGCTTGGAGTTGGGCGTCGGCGGGGGTGGTGCCGTCGGTGTAGTAGTGCAGGATGCGGGTGCCGGCGGAGGTTTCGTGGGCGAGGAGGTTTCCGGAGCCACCCAAACGATCGGTGAGGTGGTCTTCGAAGGCTCGTAGTTCGTCGAGCATCTCGGATTCGGGGAGACCGTCGTCGCGCACCTTCGGGTAGCTGATCGACACCGCGACGTGGGTGTCGAGGTGCGGCCGCCGAATCGAGCGCAGGGGGTACTCCGCGGTCGCGATCACCCGTTGACCGTCGCGCGTACCCTCCAGCATCTTCCACGCGGGGCTGCCGTCGTCCAGCGTGTGCTCGGCCGCGAACCCCGCCACCACCGGCAGCAGTTCACCAATAGGTACGGCGTCCGACGGCACTGCGGCCAATGTGTCGATCGCGCCGACCCACGTCTCCACCATCTCCTCGCCGAGCACCAGGTCGAGGATCAGGAACGTCACCCGCCGCTGCGCATCGACCGACAGCGATTCGAAGACCGGATGGTGTACGCCGACGTGGACCGAGGCCGAGTCGGGTTCGATGGACACCACGGACTCGTCGATCGCGACCGGCGGCAGCCCGTCGAACTGGATCGTCACCGCGGGACCCGGGCGGCGCAGGTCGGCGTACTCCCAGAGCTGGTCGGAGGAGGGGGCGGCACGCAGCCAGCGGCGGGCGACGGCGCGTTGCGCGGGGTTTCCGGCGGCGGTGACGATCAGGACGTGCTCGGCGAGCAGTCCGGGGCCGAGCTCCCACTCCAGGTCCGGGTGGATCCGGGCGATCCGTTCGTTCAGCTCCACGTTGGCGTCGGCCGGCTGCCGCTGGGCGACGGCGTGCGCGAGGCTCGCGGCACCGGTCGTGGACCACCAAGACCAGAACGCGCCGATCGGGTCGGCGTCCACCACGATCCGCTTGCGACGCTTGAAGATGGGCATGAGCGCATCCTCTAACAACCAGGGGTGCGACCATCGCACCCAGTGAACGAACCAGTGACCGGGCTGGTGTGGTCCCGGCCACAGGATTAGGGAGCGCTCGGTTCAGGCGCGTAACCTGCTGACACCACTGGCAAATGGGTGGGTTGATGAGGAGGAACACGTAGTGCTTCGGCGAGTCCTGCTGGGCATGTCCCGCAGCCCCCAGATCAAGAAAGCCGTGTCGTCGCTGCCGGTCTCCAGTGGCATCGTGGCGCGGTTCGTGGCCGGTGAGACCGCTCCGGAGGCCGTGCTGGCCACCGAGAAACTGGTCAGCAACGGGCTGAACGTCACCCTCGACCACCTCGGTGAGGACGTCACCGATCTGGCCGCGGCGACCGCGACCGCCGACGCGTACCTCGACCTGCTGAAGAAGCTCTCCGCGGCCGGCCTGACGAAGAATGCCGAGGTCTCGGTGAAGCTCTCGGCCGTCGGCCAGGCGCTCCCGGGCGACGGCGAGAAGATCGCGCTGGAGAACGCCCGGACCATCTGTCTGGCCGCCCGCAACGCCGGGACGACGGTGACCCTCGACATGGAGGACCACACCACGACCGACTCCACGCTCGGGATCCTGCGCGAGCTGCGCCAGGACTTCCCCGAGACCGGTGCGGTCCTGCAGGCGTACCTCCGCCGTACCGAGGCCGACTGCCGCGACCTCGCGCACGCAGGCTCCCGGGTCCGGCTCTGCAAGGGCGCGTACAAGGAGCCGGAGTCGGTCGCGTTCCAGGAGAAGCGCCAGGTCGACAAGGCGTACGTCCGGGCGATGAAGGTCCTGATGAACGGCGCCGGCTACCCGATGATCGCGTCGCACGACCCGCGGCTGATCTCGATCGCCGGCGCGCTCGCCGACCGTGCGAACCGGCAGCCGGGCAGCTTCGAGTACCAGATGCTCTTCGGCATCCGCCCCGAGGAGCAGCTGCGGCTGTCCGGCCTCGGTCACACGATGCGCGTCTACATCCCGTACGGCGAGGACTGGTACGGCTATCTGGTACGTCGCCTCGCCGAGCGTCCCGCCAACCTGCAGTTCTTCGCGCGCTCGCTGATCAGCAAGAAGTAGTCACTAGCACGGCCAGCCGTAGCCGGTGCCGTACCACTGGCTCCAGGCTCCCCAGTTCCGGGTCACGCCGTCCTTCAGTTCGTACATCCGGAACCGGACGCACTTGCCTTCCTGGTGGTCGTAGTTGCAGTAACTCCAGCCCTCGGACGACGGAAGCGCCTGGCAGTAGCGGTTCTTGCCGTAGTTCGTCTGTACCTGTGCCACCGGGGCCCAGCCGTTGGTCAACCCGTCGAAGACCCACTGGTTGTCGCCGACCCACTTGAAGCAGGTCGAGCCGATCGAGTACCCGGCGAACCGGCAGGTGTCGTAGTCCGGTGCACCGGAGGCCTTCGTCGCCTTCAGCGGATGGGTCTCGGTCGCGTCGGCGGCGACGACGTCGTCGGTGTCGGTATCGGCGTCCGACTCGTCCGCGGCGACGATGCTGCTGGTCGCGGGCGGCTGGGCAGCGGTGGCTTGGGTCAGTCCGGCGGCGAGCGGGAGCAGACCGACGGCGAGAGCGAGGGTACGGCGAAGGCGCATGGGCGGATCCTTCTCGGTCCGAAGGGGCGGGGAGGAGAGCCTATGTCCCGGCTGGTGGGCAGTGGGACCAGGATCTGAGCAGTTCGTCAGTACTCTGTGGGCATGAGTGCAAAGGTGGCCGTCCTCGGGGCCGGTGTGATGGGGGAGACGTTGTTGTCCGGGCTGATTCGGGCCGGGCGGCGACCGGAAGACCTCCTGATCACGGAGCGCCGGGGGGAGCGTGCCACCGAGCTGCGTGAGCGGTACGGCGTCGACGTGGTGTCCAACCTGGACGCGGCGAAGCAGGCGGACACCCTCGTCCTGGTGGTGAAGCCGCAGGACATGCCGGACCTGCTGGCCGAGATCGCGCCGGCCGTGCAGCCGACCCAGACCGTGGTCTCGCTGGCCGCCGGGATCACCACCGGGTTCGTCGAGTCCCGGCTGCCCGAGGGCGTCGCCGTCGTCCGGGTGATGCCGAACACGCCTGCCCTGGTCGACGAGGGGATGGCGGCGATCTCGCGTGGCGCGCACTGCGACGAGAGCCACCTGGAGCTGGCCGAGAGCCTGCTGGCCGCGACCGGCCGGGTCATCCGCGTGCCGGAGAAGCAGCAGGACGCGGTGACCGCGATCTCCGGTTCCGGACCGGCGTACCTGTTCTTCGTTGTGGAGGCGATGATCGAGGCCGGTGTCCACATGGGCCTGCCGCGCAGTACGGCGACCGACCTCGTCGTGCAGACCGTCGTCGGTTCGGCGAAGCTGCTGCGCGAGACCGGCGAACACCCGACGGTATTGCGGGAGCGCGTCACGTCCCCCGGCGGTACGACGGCCGCCGCCGTCCGCGAACTCGAGGACCACAAGGTCCGCGCCGCCTTCCTGTCCGCGATCGAAGCCGCCCGCAACCGGTCACGAGACCTGGCCGCCGAGTAACACCTCTCTCACAGCTGGCGTTAAGGTAAAGCCCCCAGGTTTTCCTGCCATGTTCGAGGGATGATTCCGCCGATGGGTAAAGGTTCGGTCGAGCCGGACACCGCGCCTGCGCAGCAGCAGGACATGCCGCAGCAGGGGATGTCGCCGCAGCAGGAGATGCCGCAGCTGCCCTGGCGGGTGCCGCTGGATCCTGCGCCGTGGTGGGCGTGGACCCTGTTCGTGCTGCCGTTCGTTGCCGTGCCCGCGTTGAACTCGTGGCTGTGGATGGGCGCCCGCGACATGCTCGCGGTCGGCCTGCTGACGATCATCGGCGCGTCGGTCGTGCGCGTCGCCGGTGGTGTCGTGCTGTATCGGGTCGACCTGTTCCCGAGCGGTCTGAAGGCGCGGACCAGCATGCTGGTCCGGAGCCTCGCCTGGCAGGACGTCGGGAAGCTCGAGATCGGCGACGACAACGTGGTTCTGACCCGCGGTCCCGACGAGCACGAGATCAACGGCATCCCGGAGGGCCGCACCGCCGAGGTCGCCGCGGTCATGGAGGTACTGCGCGAGCGGGCCCTGTCCGCCCCGGTCCAACGACACCGCCCGCGCCCCGGCCTCGGCACCCTGTTCGTCCTCCTCTACGTCGTCCTCTCGATCGGCGCTTTCCTCCTCCGCTGGCACATCGTCATCTGACCCACGGCCCCTCACCAGTGATCCGGTCGACGGACACCCGGACGATCGTCGCGCCCGCGTAGACGGCTTCGTTGCCGAACGGGAACTCGTCCCGACCGAGATACTTCTTCGTCAACCGATCCATCAACGCCTTGTACTGCTGCGGAATCCCGGGCCCTTCGAGCGTCACCGTGCCCCGCAGCACGAGGTACTGCGTCAGTCCGCGCGGACTGATCTGGTCGTCCTGCACGACCACGGTCACCCGCGGATCGCGGCGCAGGTTGCGGGTCTTGCGATGCCTCTCCTCGACCCCGATCAACAGCTCGTCGCCGTCGCGCCCGACCCACACCATCGAGGCGTGCGGCGACCCGTCCGGGTCGATGGTGATCAGCGTGACGTCCTTGGGCTCGTCGAAGAGCCGGTGGGTGCTCTCGGGAAGTCTGTTCATGCAGCAGACGCTAGGCAGCGCCGTGGGAACCTCTGGGTACCCTGATCGCTGTGTACGGTGCGGAACCTGGTGACGTCTTCCTGGCCGACTGCCCCGCTCGCCTCGCGGTCGAGGTGATCGCGGACAAGTGGGCCGTCGTCGTGCTGTGGGGTCTCAACGACCACGCCCGACGGCACTCGGAGCTGATCGAGCTGATCGGCGGGATCTCGAAGAAGGTCCTCACCCAGACGCTCCGCCGCCTGCAGACCAACGGTCTGGTCGCCCGCACCGACTACGGCGGCGTCCCACCACGCGTCGAATACGAGCTGACCGAACTCGGCCGAACCCTGATGGTCCCGATCCGATTGCTCACAGAGTGGGCGGAGGAGAACGGCGACGCGGTGCTCGCGGCGCAGGAGGGAGGATGACCGCATGGACTTTTCTTTGTGGCCTGCGGCATCCAGGGACTGGGCGGACGTGCTCGAAGGGGCGGAGTACGCCGAGCGGACCGGGTGGCACGGGGTCTGGATCGCTGATCACTTCATGCAGAACGGGGACGACCTGTCCGTTCCCGTCAACGAATGTCTCGCGCTGATCGCCGGCGTCGTCGCGCGGACCGAGCGCGTGCGGGTCGGTTCGATGGTGCTCGGCAACACCTACCGGCATCCGGCGGTGGTCGCGAACCAGGCCGCGACGATCGACCAGATGGCGAACGGACGGTTCGTGCTCGGCATCGGCGCCGGCTGGCAGGTCAACGAGCACGAGGTGTACGGCATCGAGCTCCCGCCGGTGCGCGAGCGCCTGGCCCGGTTCGAGGAAGCCTGTCAGGTGATCACGGGCCTGCTCACCCAGGACCGCACGACCTTCGACGGCACGTACTACCAGCTGACCGACGCACCCTGCGAGCCGAAGCCGGCCAAGCTCCCGATCCTGATCGGCGCCGCCGGCGAGAAGGTTGCCCTCGGCATCGTCGCGAAGTACGCGGACGAGTGGAACCACTGGGGCCGCCCGGACCTCGCGGCGCAGAAGGGCGCGGTGTTCGCCGAGCACTGCGCGCGGATCGGCCGCGACCCGAAGACGGTACGCCGTTCCGCGCAGGCGATGATCGAGGTCGTCGTACCGGGGGACACCGAGGCGGCCGAGCGGAAGCAACGGCTGGAGAGCCGCGGGGCGCACGTGATCATGGGATCGGCACAGGAAGTGCTCGACGTCGTCGCGCAGTACCCCGACGCCGGGATCGACGAACTGCTCGTGCCGGACTCACAACTCGGTGACGGCAATCGGCGGTTCGACGCGTTGGAGCGGCTCCGGGAAGAAGTTCTGGAGAAAATCTGACCCCGGTGTCGGATCGGTCCGGTGCCGTTCGTGGGGTAGGTGAACGCGGACCAGCAGGTCCGCCCGATGAAGGAGCAGGCGTGGCCGAGTACATCATCTACTTCAACCAGCAGTGGGTGGGTGACCACACCGAGGAGTGGTTCGCCGGCCGCAGTCCGCTCGTCCGGGTGGTGCTGGACGAGCTGAAGGAGGCCGGTGCGTACGTCTTCGCCGGGGGACTGGTCGAGGACGGGCCGATCTACGCCGCCGACCCGACCAGCGGCACCGTGTTGCTGACCGACGGTCCGTACGTCGAGACCAAGGAGTACCTGGGCGGGTTCACCGTGGTGAGCGTGCCCGACGACGAGACCGCCAAGAAGTGGGCGGCCAAGATCGCGGAGGCCTGCGGCTGGCCGCAGGAGGTTCGGCAGGTCAGGTAGTCGGCCGCGCCGTCGCGGCTACTGAAGCTCCAGTGTCGCGACCACAGGCCAGTGGTCGCTGGGCACTCGTCCGTCGGGACGGCAGTGCGAGACGGCCGCGTCGGTCACGGTCCACGTCGGGGTGACGAGGATGTGGTCGATGCGGTCGTCGTCGACGGCGCCGGTGAAGTCGTGCCAGCTGCCGCCGGCCTCGGTCGGTACGGCGAGCCGCAGGCCCGCGTCGACGAGGGTCTTGAGCGGCGGGGAGTCGGGTGTCGCGTTCAGGTCACCCATCACGATCCACGGCAGCGATCCGCCGATCCAGCGGGCGAGCAGCCGCGAGGACTGCAGCTGTGCGACCTCGCCGGCGTGGTCGTAGTGCGTGTTCACGACGCCGACCGTCGTACCGTCGCGGTGCCGCAGCCAGACCAGCGTCGCGACCCGGGTCAGGTCGGCGTCCCATCCGATCGACCCCGGCGTCCCCGGGTCGTCGGACAGCCAGCGGGTCTCGAAACGTTCGATCCGCCACTCGCCCGGCCGGACCATGACGGCGGCGTGCTCGCCGGCGCTCATCCCGTCCTCCCGGCCGGCGCCGACGATCTCGTGCTTCGGGAACCGCCAGCGCAGGTACTCGAGCTGGTCGGGCAGCACTTCCTGCAGCCCGACCACGTCGGCGTCCAGGTGCTCGATCGCCGCCACCGCCGCTTTCCTCCGGACCGGCCAGGCGTTGTCGCCGTCGGGTGCGGACGAGTTGCGAATGTTGAACGTGGCGGCGCGAATCTTCATGGTGCTGATCCTGCCAAACCCATGGCTCGGGCCGCAGCCTGGAGTCGGGGCGCGCTCGCGTCGAGCGCTCGGTCCCGGCCCTGGGCGAGCAGCTGATCGATCGCGCCGGGATCGGTCGTCAACCGCGCGTACTCCTTCTGCAGCGGCTCGATGACGGTGAGAACCGCGTCCGCGACGTCCTGCTTCAGAGCGCCGTACGACGAGTACGCGGGCGCGAGCTGCACCGGGTCGCCGTCCGTGCACGCGGCCAGGATCTCCAGCAGGTTGGTGACGCCGGGCTTGTTCGCCTCGTCGTGCCGGACCTCGTTCTCGGAGTCGGTGACGGCCCGCATGATCTGCCGGCGGATCACGTCCGGCGGGTCCAGCAGCCGGATCGTGCCGATCGCGTCGTCGGCGTCGGACTTGCTCATCTTCGCGGTCGGGTTCGCCAGGTCCTTGATCCGCATGGCCAGCGCCGCCTTCGCGAGCTGCGGTACGACGAACGTGTCGCCGTACTCGCGGTTGAACCGGATCGCGATGTCGCGGGCCAGCTCGACGTGCTGGTCCTGATCGCCGCCGACGGGGACCCGCTCGGCGCCGTACAGCAGGATGTCCGCGGCCATCAGGCACGGGTACGTGAACAGCGAGGCCCGTGTCATCGGCCGGCCGTTGCCCTTCTCCTTGTACTGGATCATCCGCGACAGCTCACCGACGTACGACGTGCACTCGAGCAGATACGCGAGCTGCGCGTGCGTGGGTACGTCGGACTGGACGAAGACCGTGCCCTCGGGGACACCGGCCGCGAGCATCAGCGTCGCGAACTCGCGGGTCAGGGCGGCGAGTCTTCGGGGGTCGTGCTTGGTCGTCATCGCGTGCAGGTTCGCGACGAAGTAGAACCCGTCGGGGTCGGTGAACCGGCGCAGGGCGCCGAGGTGGTTGCCGAGCGTCAGACGGCCGGACGGGGTGATGCCGGAAAGCGAGGTCATGATCGTTGCCCTTTCGGTGTGTACGGAGCCCCACCGAGGGCACGAAAAAGGCCGCCTCGGAGAGGCGGCCTCAGTGGCTGCGTGCGAACACGCGAGGGGGACCGCCCTAGGCGGCCCACCACAGCTGCAAGTTTGTGTTCACGCCGTCAGCGTATCACTGGGTGAGCGACTGAACGATCAGCTCGTTACGGGCGTCCTGACCGAGCGGAACCGACGGGTGCACACCGTCGCGCAGGTAGTTCGCCAGCCGGTACGGCTTGACCCAGAGCCACTCGGCCCAGCGGATCACCTTCAGGTTCGGGTGCCGCTCCTGGGCGTCGTACAGCTGCATGTTGAGCCAGGAGCTGTTGCGTTGGTCGGCGAGTTGCACGGTGGCCGTCACGGCCTTGCGGACGACCTGGAGGTTGACCCAGTAGACCGTCCGGTTCTTGCCCGCGATGCTCATCGCCCGGTCGACCTGGGCGGCGAACTTCGGCGGGTCGAAGATGTCGTTCGACCCGCTGGCCATCAGGATCCGCCGCGGCAGGCCGTACGCCGACGCCCACTGCTGCAGCGCGTCGACGGCGCCGGAGGTGGGTCGGCTGGACCAGTTGTTGACGGCCATCTGGCTGCCGTCGCGGCCCAGCAGCCGGGTCGCCAGCGACTTCCCGTCCTGGACCGAGATGCTGTCGCCGAACATGTAGACACCGCTGGTCGCGACCACCCGGTGGATCTGCGTAGTGGTCGAGATGGCCCGGGTGGTGTTCGTCCAGGAGCCGAGAACGCCGGAGCCGTAGGGTCCGGGCGACGCGACCGTCGCCGAAGCGAATTCGGTGGTCGCGGACGCGGTCTGGGAGACGGCCAGGCCGGCGGCTGCTGCCGCTCCGGCCGTGACGAGCTGCCGTCGGTTCGGTTTGAAGAGCCTCACCGGGAGAACTGTAGGGCGCGGTGGGGGACTTGCAAGTCCGGATCTCGGTCTGTATCTCACTGTCTGCAGTCGGCGCTCCGCGGATTCGGCGGTTTCGTCGGCATAATTCCGCAAATCTTGTAACGCTTTGCAGTCCGCTGCCGATTAATCGACTGTTGGAACCAGTCACGGGCCGGCGCGACCACGGAGGGGTGTCGCGCCGCCCTTCCACTGGGTCACGAGCGCGTCGTCGCGAGCGCGCGTCGTCAGGCGCGCGTCACCAGGTCCTCGATCAGTGGCCCGGCGACGGCCATCAGCTCCTCGGGCGTGGCGTCCAGCCCGTCCAGCTTCACAAGGTGCCGGGAGATGACCAGCCCGAGGGTCAGCGCGCCGATCACGCCGGAGCGCATCACGGCGTCCTCGCCAGGCAGTTGCGCCGCGACCTGACGCTGCTGCGCGGTCATCGCCGTACGGACTTCTTCGGCTGCCTCCGGGTGGCTGAACATCGCGCGCAGGGCGGCGAGCGCGGCGGTCGGTTCGTCGGCGAGTTTCGCGGTCAGGGCGGCGACGAGCTGTTCGGCGATCTGATCCGGCGAGCCCTCGATCGGTCCGTCTGCCGGGACCGCGGCTGCCTGCGCGAACAGCTTCTCCTTGGAGCCGAAGTACCGCATCACCAGCCCGGGGTCGCTGTCGGCCGCGGTCGCGATCGCGCGGATCGTGGTCCGGTCGAACCCGTGCTCGCCGAACAGTTGCCGCGCGGCGGCCAGGATCCGCGCCTCGGTCCGTTGCCGTTGCTCCACCCGTGTCGTCACGAAGTTCAGTCTACGTGTGTTGACTCATGGGCTCGGCCGGGTCTACGGTTTCAGTCAACACTTGTAGACTGAAAATGAGGTACTCCGATGATCCAGGCGATCCTGCTGACCTTCCTGGCCGGGCTGTGGGGGGCCAACGGCATCCCGCATTTCGTGCAGGGCATCACCGGGCGCGAGTTCCCGAACGTGACCGGCAACTCCGCCACCAACAACGCGCTCGGCGGGCTGGCGGCGTTCCTGATCGCGGGCGTGCTGCTCGCCGTCGCCCACCCCGGCGGCCATCCGCGGGCGGCGCTGATCGCCGGCGCGGTGGGTGTCGTCGCGATGACGGTCTTCCACGCGCGCCGCGGCGCCTACTGGCTGAGCGCCAGGTTCGGGAAGCCGATCCCGGAGGTCTGACGGCTAAGGTCAGGGACATGAGTGGTGAGGCGTTGCTGGTCTTCGACGACGGATTGACCGCGTACGACTTCGGCCGTGGCCACCCGATGAGTCCGATCCGGGTGGAGCTGACGATCAAGCTGGCCCGCGCCCTGGGGGTGCTCGACGAGCTCAAGGTGGTCCCGGCGCCGATCGCGGACGACGCGCTGCTCGAAACCGTGCACACCCCCGAGTACGTCGCCGCCGTGAAGCGCGCGGGCGAACAGCCGGACGACGCCGACCCGATCCACGGTCTCGGGACCACCGACACGTACTGCTTCTCGGGGATGCACGAGGCCACGGCGCGCATCGTCGGCGCCAGCGTCGAGGCGGCGCGTGCGGTCTGGGAGGGCGACGTACTGCACGCGGCGAACGTCTCCGGCGGGCTGCACCACGCGATGCCCAACCAGGCCAGCGGTTTCTGCGTCTACAACGATCCGGCGATCGCGATCCAGTGGTTGCTCGACCATGGTGCGGACCGGGTCGCGTACGTCGACGTCGACGTGCACCACGGGGACGGCGTACAGACCGTGTTCTACGACGACCCGCGGGTCCTCACGGTCAGCCTGCACGAGTCGCCGACCACACTCTTTCCCGGCACCGGGAGCGCCGGCGAGACCGGCGGCCCGAACGCCGAGGGTACGGCGGTCAACGTCGCACTGCCGCCCGGGACCGGGGACGCGGGCTGGCTGCGCGCGTTCCATGCGGTCGTCCCGGACGTGGTGAAGGCATTTCGGCCGCAGGTGCTGGTCACGCAGCACGGGTGCGACTCGCACGTCGAGGATCCGCTGGCCCACCTGACGAAGACGATCGACGGGCAGCGGGCGGCGTACCTCGCCTTGCACGAGCTCGCGCACGAGCTGACCGACGGGAAGTGGATCGCGACCGGCGGTGGCGGGTACGCGATCGTCGACGTCGTACCGCGGGCCTGGACGCATCTGCTGGCGATCGTCGCCGGGCACCCGATCGACCCGCTGACTCCGGTACCGGAGGCGTGGCGCGAGGAGGTCCAGATGCGGTTCGGCCGAGTTGCGCCGGTGCGGATGACCGACGGCCGGGACGCGGCGTACGTCGACTGGTCCAGCGGCTACAACCCCGATACCTGGCTCGACCGCGCGATCAAGGCGACACGCGACGCCAGCTTCCCTCTTTTAGGTATCGATCCTAGTTATTGAGTCACAGAAGTCCCCCTCTTTCCCATTCGTACCAACAGCCACTACGCTCGTTCCATGCGCGGACGGAGGTGCCGGAGGGGAAGCCGGCGCACGATCCGTGCTGGAAGTGCGGTGCGCAATGGCATCAAAGAAGTCCGGTGGTGAGCAGCCGCTCGCCGAGGTGAAGTTCCTGACCGTGGCGGAAGTCGCCACGGCCATGCGCGTGTCCAAGATGACGGTGTACCGCTTGGTGCACTCCGGTGAGCTGCCCGCGGTGCGGGTGGGTCGTTCGTTCCGGGTCTCGGAGGAAGCCGTGCACGACTACCTCAAGGGCGCCTACTTTCAGGCCGGATAACAACGAGAGGCGAAGGGGCCGGATCCGTCAGGAACCGGCCCCTTCGTCATGCCCGGGGGCGGTTGAGTTCTCGGAGGGCTTTGGCTGCTTGCTCGACGGTCTCGGCCGGCAGCCCGGCCCACAGCTCGTGGTGAGCGGCTGAGCTCGCCTTCACCGCCTGCTCGGCCAGGCTGATCCCCTCGGGCGTCAACCGGATCTGCGTACCCCGCCCGTCGTCCGGATCCGGCTCGCGGATCACGAGCCCCCGCCGTACCAGCCCGTTCGTCACGTTGCTGGTGCCGCCGGACGACAGCAGCAGGTTCCGGCTCAGACCCGACGGCTTCTGCCGGTACGGCGCTCCGCCGCGCCGCAACGAGACGATCACGTCGAACTCCGCCGTGGTCAGCCCGAGATCGCGCAGCACCCGCCGCGTGGTCTCGTTCAGCTCGCCGGCCAGTGTCATGATCCGCTTCGTCAGCTCGCTGCTCGGATACAGCACTTCGGGCAGTTCCTGTCCCCAGGAAGCGATCAGCCGGTCCACCGCGTCGTCGGTCACGGTTGACATCCTAGATTCCTTTGATTATAGCTTTCACAAAAGCTTTCTAGTGAGGGAGATTGCTCCATGTTGCTGCTCCAGGGTGGGACCGTGATCGACACCGCTCCCGAGGTGGTCGTCCGCCGGAACACCGACGTACTGATCGACGGCGGGCGGATCGCGGCGGTCGGGACCGGACTGCGGGCCGACGCCGAGGTGATCGACGCGCGGGACCGGATCGTGCTCCCGGGGTTCGTCGACACCCACCGGCACCTCTGGCAGACCGCGCTCCGCGGCCTCGCGGTCGATGCGGATCTCGGGGTGTACTTCGAGCGCGTCCTCGGAACCTACGGAACACGTTTTCGCGCGGAAGACGTTGCTGCGGGCAACCTCGTCGGCGCGTTGGAGTGCCTGGACGCCGGGATCACCACGGTGCAGGACTACTCCCACGTGCAGCGCACGCCCGACCACGCCGACGCGGCGCTGGATGCGTTGCAGCGCAGCGGGATCCGGGCCGTCTTCGGGTACGGTCCTTCGCCGTTGAGCGGTGGCGCTGTGGACGCGCGGGAGATGCGGCGGATCATGGACCGGCGCTCGGAGCGTCTCGAGTTGGCGGTGGCGGCGATCGGGCCGTCGTTCGCGCCGTTCGAGACGGTGCAGGCGGACTGGGAGTTGGCGGATGCGCTCGATGTCCCGGTGGTCGTGCACATCAGCAGCAGCTCGGACACACCCGATCCGATCACGCGGTTGCGCGATGCCGGGTTGGCGCGGCGGAACACGCTGTACGTGCACGGAAACAACTTGCCGGACTCCGAGTTGAAGGTGATCGCCGAGACCGGGGCGGCGGTCTCGACCACGCCGACGGTCGAGGCGCGGATGCAGATGGGGGAGCTGCTCGCCGGCCGGCTCCGTGCGGCCGGGGTGGATTTCAGCCTCGGGATCGATGTCGTGACCACGGCCGGCGGGGACATGTTCCGGGTGATGCACGAGGTACTTTCGCTCGGCCATACAGCGTTTTCCGCCGCCGAGGTGCTGCAGTTGGCGACTGTCGGAGGAGCTCAGGCGCTGGGGCTGACCGATGTTGGGTCGCTGGCCGTTGGCAACCAGGCTGACGTCGTGCTGTTGCGCGGCACCGACGTCAACCTGGTGGGTGGGATGCATGATCCGGTTGCGACCGTGGTGACCTCGGCACACCCGGGCAACGTCGACACGGTCCTGGTCGGGGGTATGCCGGTGAAGCGAGACGGCCGGCTGGTCAGTACGTCGTTGCCCGCCGCGCTCGCGGCACTCGCCGAGTCCACGTCGTACCTCACCGCTTGAGGAGAGTCCTGATCGCAGTGGTGATTTCGCTGGGAGCTTCCTCGGCCATGAAGTGGCCGGCGGTGGTGGTCTGGTGCTGGAGGTCGGTGGCCCACGCCTTCCACCGGGCGGCCGCGTCGAAGCCGAGGGCGGCGCCCCAGTCCTGCTGGATCACCGTCAACGGCATCCGCAGCTTGTTGCCCCGGGCAAGATCTTCCTGGTCGTGGGTGACGTCAACGGTCGCCGAGGCGCGGTAGTCCGCGACGATCGACGGTACGGCGCGTCGGCAGGCGGCGAGGTAGTCCGCCCGTACGTCGGTGGGGATCGCCTCCGGATCGTTGGTCCACAGGTCGAGGAAGTAGCCGAAGAACTCGTCCGAGCTCGCCGCGATCATCCGCTCCGGCAACCCGGCCTGCTGCGCCATCAGATAGAGGTGGAATCCGACGGCCGCGCTGGTCCCGTGCATCACCTCCCACATGTCGAGGGTCGGCAGTACGTCGAGGCACATCAGATGCGTGATCACCTCCGGGTGGTCGAGACCGGCGCGAAACGCGACGAGCGCACCCCGATCGTGCCCGACCAGTGCGAACGTGGAGTGCCCGAGCTCGCGGGCCACGGCGACGGCGTCGGCCGCCATCGTCCGTTTCGAGTAGTCGTCGAGCGGCTTGTCAGTGTCGCCGTACCCACGCAGGTCCGGGCAGATAACGGTGTGGTCGGCGGCCAGGTCCGTGGCGACGTGCCGCCACATCAGGTGGGTCTGCGGGAAGCCGTGCAGCAGCACAATCGGCGTACCGGAGCCGCCGACGGCGACGTTCGACGTCACACCGTTCGCTCGGATCTGGTGATAGTCGAATCCGTTGATCTTCATGCGAATCAGCCTGCCGGAGCGCGATGAGCGTTCGATGAGCACGCTACGGTGACCACGTGGAGTTCGGTGTGCTCGGGCCGGTGGTGGCCTGGGACGGTCAACCGGTCGACCTGAGGGGCCCGCGGCACCGCGCGGTCCTGGCCCGGTTGATCGTGGCGCGCGGGCGCGTCGTACCGGCGAGAGTGCTGGTCGACGACCTGTGGGCCGATCCGCCCGACGGTGCGCTGAGCGCGTTGCGGACCTTCGTGGCAGCGCTGCGGCGGGCGATCGAGCCGGATCGGGCGCCGCGGGCACCGGCGCGGTTGCTGATCACGTCGGGTCCTGGTTATGCCCTGCGGACCGAGGCCGTCGATGCGTGGCGGTTCGAGCAGACGGTGACCTCGTCGTCGTTGCCGGAGTTGCAGCGCGGGTTGGCTTTGTGGCGCGGGCCGGCGTACGCGGAGTTCGCCGACGAAGGGTGGGCGCTGGCGGAGCGTTCGCGGTTGACCGAGCTGCGGTTGCGGGCGGTGGAGCGAGTCGCGGAGGCGCGGCTCGCGGCTGGACTCGCGGCCGAGGCCGTGCCGGAGCTCGACGCGCACGTGACGGAGCACCCGTGGCGTGAGGACGCGTGGCGGCTGCTCGCGCTGGCGCTGTACCGGAGCGATCGGCAGGGCGACGCTCTCGCCGTACTGCGTCGTGCTCGGGAGACCCTGGTGGGTCAGCTCGGTGTCGACCCTGGCGCGGGGCTCAGCCGGTTGGAGAACGACATCCTCAACCAGGCCACGCATCTCACCCCGTTGGGGACCGTTTGGTCCGAGACCGCTGCGGCGTACGACCGGGCCGTCGGTGGCACGCGGGCGCGGATCGAATCCACCGTCGGCCTGCTCCGCAACCTCGCGGTCACCGGCGGCGGTGGGCTCGAGGAGGCGCGTCGGCACCGGCTCGCCGCCGTGACGGCCGCGGAGGAACTCGGCGATCCCGACCTCACCGCGCGCGTCATCGGGGCGTACGACGTACCGGCGATCTGGACGCGGTCGGACGACGAGACGCAGGCGGCCGCGATCGTGGCGGCCGCCGAACGGGTGCTGCCGACGCAGGACCACCCGAGTATCCGCGCCCGCCTGCTTGCGACGATCGCGCTCGAGTCCCGCGGTTCGCGCGCACCCCGCGCTCGCGAGGCGGCGCTCGAGGCCGAGCAGCTCGCCCGCGGTCTCGACGACCCGGCGCTGCTGGCGTTCACGCTGAACGGCGTCTTCCTGCAGACCTGTCACCGCGCCGGCCTCGCCTCTGAACGCGACGCCATCGGCGCCGAGCTCGTCACCCTCTCGCAGCGCCACAACCTCTTCACCTACGAGGTTCTGGGCCATCTGATCCGGCTGCAGTCCGCCTGTGCACACGCCGATCACGCGGCCGCCGACGAGCACGCCGCGGCCGCCGACGCACTCGCGGCGCGACACGAACTCCCACTCGTCGCGGTCTTCACCCGCTGGTACGCCGCTCTGCGCGAAGACACTCCGGATTCCTACCGCGCGGCGGCGGCGACGCTCGACGGCGCGGGAATGCCCGGTCTGAGCGCCGGTCTCCTCCCGCTCGCGCTGGCCGCGCACGCCGTACGGCACAACCAGCCGATCCCCGCGGCCGACTACGGCCCGCATGCGCCCTGGGTGCAGGGTTCGCCGGATCCGCCGCCCGGTCTGCTGCTCGAGGCGCACTGGGCGCTGACCGCGCACGCGGCCCGCCGATCGGGTGATCGTGAGCTGTTGAAGAAAGCGCAGGAAGCGCTGGCACCTGCCGCAGACGAACACGCGGCCGGCAGCGGCCTCCTCACCCTCGGCCCGATCGCCGACTACCTGAGCTAACTGTCGCTCGGGGCGAAGGATCGTGAGGGGTAGCGGCTGTCAGGGCTAGTTGTCGTCCGGTGAGCCGGTCTCGGATTTGCGGTCGGCCGCTTGGCGCAGCTCGTGATGCGACTGGTGCGCCGTCGTTCGGTACGCCTCTTCGTATGCCGCGAGCGCCCCGGCCACCCCGGATCCGCGCCCACGCCGCTTGGCCCACGACGCGAACCAGGTCAGCCCCGCGAGCACCACCGCGAGTCCGCCGAGAAACACCAGGTAGGCCACGCCATCACCGTACCCGCACGTTCCCAGCGTGCTCCCAGGTTTCTTCCAGGCCGGTCGCAGTCCGCGCGCTCAGGATGGAAACACCAACCCGAAGGAGGCTCCCGATGCCGATCCGAATCGTCAAGACCGTTGCCGTAGGCACCATCGCGACCCTGGGCCTGGCGGCCGTCGCCTTCACCCCCGCCGCCTACGCGAGCACCAGCAAGCAGACGGCGACCCCACACCTCGCCGTCCTCACCAAGCCAGTCGCCCCCGTCGCCGTCCGCAAGGCCGCCTAGAGATCCAGGCTCCAGTCGTTGCAGCGCATCCAGTGCCCTTTCGGGTATTCGAAATCGCGCTCGCGGAGCAAGGTGAACCCGACTCGCCGGCACAACGCATTGGACGCCGCATTGGCCACGCCCGGGTAGGCGTGCAGCGTCCGATGCGATCCGGCCGCCCCCGCGACCTTCGCGACCGCCCGCACGGCGCCGGACGCGAGCCCGCGCCCCTGGAACTCCGGCAGGATCGCCCAGCCCGTCTCCCAGACGGTCTCGTCACCCTCCTCGTGCTCCCAGTAGCCGATCGACCCGGCCCGCTCACCGTCCTCGGTGACGATCACGAACATCTGCCCGACGAACTCGTTCTGCACGTACTTCTGGTGCCGGTCCCGCAGCTTCTCCGGCGTCTCCGGACCACCGAGGTACGCCGTCATCTCCGCCGTGTTGCACCGCTCGAGCAGCTCGAAATCCTGCTCACTCCACGAATCCAGCGTCACCATGCAGCCAGTAGACCAGCCGCCACCGACAGTGTCAGGGCAATCAGGCGGTCAGGCAGCCCGCCGGGCGCGCAGGGCCAGCGCGTGCGGGATGTCCGGGCCGGTGGGCTCCTCGAAGTGCTCCACCGTCAGGCCGGACGTGACGACGGCGTTCAGGAATCCGGCCAGCGTCAGGTGGGACATCCCGATCCGTCGGCGGATCCCGTCCTCGCCCCACCACGGCATCTCGGTGTGCCACCCCGTCTGGCGGTACGTCGGATGCACGGTCCGGCGCCCGTCCTCCTCGTAGACGACATGCGGTCCGTTGAAGCAGGGATGAACGCCGTACGTGACGAACACTCCGCCGGGACGGAGTACCCGGGATGCCTCGCGGAGGACCGCGCCGAAGTCGTCCACGTCCGTGGAGATCCACAGGGAGACGGCGGTGTCGAACGAGGCGTCGGCGAACGGAAGGGCTGCCGCGTCACCGTGCAGCAGCGGACCGGTGGTGCGCGTCCGGGCGCGGCGGAGCTGGTCGATCGAGAAGTCCAGTCCGACCACGGAGCGGCCGCTGGCGCGGATGGTTGCGAAGTTCCGCCCGGTGCCGCAGCCGATGTCCAGACAGGGGCCGGAACCCGGACCGAGCAGTTCCAGCAGACCGGGCTGATGAGGCGGTGCATCGGCCACGAACCGCTCGTCGTACCACTCCGCCAGACCGTCGTAGCGAGCTCTCATGGCGCCTCCCCAGGTCGGCTCCTACTCTAGTGGTGGAGCCTGCTTTAGGTCGGGGAAGCGACCTACGGGTAAGCTTTGCCGACGTTCTCTTTGAGTTTGGGTGGTCAGACGTGGGTTCCGTAATCAAGAAGCGCCGTAAGCGTATGGCGAAGAAGAAGCACCGCAAGCTGCTGAAGAAGACGCGGGTCCAGCGCCGCAAGCTCGGCAAGTAAGCAGTTTTCGCCGCGCCCGGTCCGGCTGGGGGGTTTCTCGTGGCACAGGTAGTGATGGTGACCGGCGTCTCGCGAGACGCCGGTGCTCGCTGTGCCCGGGCCTTGGCCGAGGACCCGTCGATCGGCACCGTGCTCGGTGTCGACGTGGTCCCGCCGCGCGCGGAGCTCGGCCGGGTCCGGTTCGTCCGGGCGGACATCCGCAACCCGGTGATCGCCAAGGTGATCGCCGCGGAGGATGTTGACACGGTCGTGCACACCGGCGTCGTGGCCACTCCAGGCAGCGCCGGCGGTCGGTCGTCGATGAAAGAGATCAACGTCATCGGCACCATGCAGCTGCTCGCCGCATGCCAGAAGGCGCCCGGCGTGGCCAAGCTCGTGGTCAAGTCGTCGACCACGGTGTACGGCGCGGGTCCGCGTGATCCGGCGATGTTCACCGAGGAGATGGCGCCGCGGGCGACCCATCACCACGGGCTGAGCAAGGACGCGGTCGAGGTCGAGGGGTACGTGCGCGGCTTCGCGCGGCGCCGCCCCGACGTCTGCGTCAGCACGCTCCGGATGGCGAACTGGATCGGCCCCAAGACCGACTCCCCGATGACGCGGTACTTCGGGCTTCCCGTCGTACCGACAGTCTTCGGGTTCGACGCGCGCCTGCAGTTCCTGCACGAGGACGACGGGGTCGAGGCGATCCGGCACGCGACCGTGAACGACCTCGCCGGGACCTTCAACCTGGCCGGTGACGGCATTCTCACGCTGTCCCAGGCGATCCGCCGGCTCGGCCGGCCGACGCTGCGGCTGCCGTCGTTCACCGCCTCCAGCACCGCGGCGGCCGTCCGGCGCGCCCGGCTGGCGGACTTCTCGCCGGACCAGATCACCTTCCTGACCTTCGGCCGCGGCGTGGACACCACGCGGATGCGGACCGAGTTCGGATTCGAGCCGAAGTACACCACCGCAGCGGCGTTCGACGACTTCCGCGCCTCGCTCGGGACGGGCGCCGTGACCCGGATGTCCGGGCTGCTGTCCGCCGGGCTGGGAGCGTTCCGTGGCTGACGCGGACGTCATCCCGATCGGTTCCGGCGGCAGGCCTGGCCGCGGGAGCGGTCGCCGTACGACGCCCTCGGCCGCGGCCCGTGCGCTTGCCGGTGACGGGGCACGCTCCAAGAAGAAGTCCCGGCGTACCGAGACCCCGGCGGAGCCGACGGCCGACTCGGTCGCCACGGTGCCCGAGGTCGACGTACCGCTGACCGAGCTGCCGAAGCTGGACTTCGCGGGACTCGAGCGGGTCGTGCGGCAGCTGTTCGGGGAGGACGGCGAGCGGCGGGTCGCGCAGTGGCTGGCGTTCATGCGCCGGCGCGTGACCGGCGACTACGGGATCGACGAGTTCGGGTACGACGCCGATCTGACCGACCAGGTGCTGCTGCCGATGCTGCGGCCGCTGGCGGAGAAGTGGTTCCGGGTCGAGGTGCGCGGGGTGGAGAACATCCCGGCCGACGGCGGCGCGCTGATCGTCGCCAACCACTCCGGGACGATGCCGCTGGACGGCCTGGTCACCCAGCTGATCGTCGCCGACCACGCAC
This sequence comes from Kribbella sp. NPDC043289, assembly GCF_056436705.1. Classification (NCBI taxonomy): domain Bacteria; kingdom Bacillati; phylum Actinomycetota; class Actinomycetes; order Propionibacteriales; family Kribbellaceae; genus Kribbella; species Kribbella sp. NPDC043289. The sequence goes on along the minus strand of NZ_JBWKCB010000006.1, from coordinate 255,842 downwards.
ACCGTCCGCTGCGCACGCTCGCGGCCGACCTGGTGTTCCAGACCCCGTTCGTCGGTGAGCTGTCCCGCAAGGGCGGGGCGACGCTCGCCAACAACGACGACGCCGAACGGCTGCTCGCCCGCGGCGACCTCGTCGGGGTGTGGCCGGAGGGCTTCAAGGGGATCGGCAAGCCGTTCGCCGAGCGGTACAAGCTGCAGCGGTTCGGGCGTGGCGGGTTCGTCAGCGCCGCGATGCGGACCGGCGTACCCATCGTTCCCTGCTCGATCGTCGGCGCCGAGGAGATCTACCCACTGGTCGGCAACATCGCGTCGCTGGCCCGGCTGCTCGGCGTCCCGTACATCCCGATCACGCCGTTCTTCCCGCTGCTCGGCCCCCTCGGCCTGATCCCGCTCCCGTCCAAGTGGCTGATCGAGTTCGGCGAACCGATCCGCACCGACGAGTTCCCGGACGGCGCCGCCGACGACCCGATGCTGGTCTTCAACGTCACCGACCAGGTCCGCGAAACCATCCAGCAGACCCTCTACACCCTCCTCATGCAACGCCGCAGCGTCTTCTTCTGACCCCACCCCACACCAGGGCACGTGGTTGGCAGCTCCCACTCGCCGACGAGGACCACCCCACACCAGGGGTTATCCGCTCCTCGTGGGGGTTCTCCGCCCGCACACCAGCCCAGAACCCCCAACACCAAGGGATAACCCCTCCAACGCGCCGAACCCGACCGGTCGGCGGCACCCCGAACGCGCGGTGTTGTGGGCGGATGGGCGGCGGCACCCCGAACGCGCGGCGGTAACCCGAGCGGGCGGCCGCGGTGACGGAACACCGGTCCCAGGCGCGGCGCGCGGCGCGGAGTGGCGCTGGCGTGGCTCGCCATACGAGGGGTTATCCGTTCGTCTTGGGGGTCCTCTGCCGGTACACCGACGCAGAACCCCCAACACCAAGGGATAACCCCTCCAAGGCGGCGGACCGAAAGGGTGGCGGGCGAACGCAGAGCCCCCGGCGCGTGGTTCGTGCGCCGGGGGCTCTGGTTGCCTGCTCGCTACTTCCAGGGTGGGAAGAGTGTTTGGATGATGCCAGGCAGGTTGATCAGCGGTGTGGTGGGGAACGGCCACGGCCACGACGGTGTGGTCGGGGTCAGGGAAGGCAGCACGGTGGGCGTCGTAGTCGGCGAGTTTGACGGCGACGGCCGGGGTGGTGTCTTCAGGATCGTCGGCGGGGGAGTGTTGGACTCCTCCACGATCGTGGTGTTCGGCAGTTTGGTCGGCGACGTGCTCGGCTCGACCGCGGTGGTCGAGGCGCCGGGCGTCGGAACCGTCGTCGAGGCCTTCTGGCTGGTCGACGCCTGGATCGGATCGCTCGGCTCCGTGCCGGTGCCGGGGGTGGTGCGGTTCGGCTGGTGACCGGTGCTCGGGGTGGTCGCGCCAGGCTTCGGCGCGGCGCACTTCGGGCAGGCTGCCGAGGTGTGCTGCGCCAGCTGCTCGATCGTTGCCAGCGCCTCCACTCCGGACTTCAGCGACTCCGGCGGCAGTTTCGGCGCGAGCCCCACAAGAGCCTGGCGGGCGCTGGTGATGAAGGCCGTGATCGCGGTGATCGACGTCTCGTCGCCGTCCTGCTGGTACGACGCGACCAATCGGGACACACCCTTGCGGGACTGCGCCGAGAAGTCGTCCAGCGTGGCGTTGATCGTGCCCACCGAGCCACCGTTACCGGCCAGCTCCTGGACTTCGGACAGTCGGGTCATGGCGTGCTCGAGATCGCGCCGGCCCCGTGAGTCGTCACCGACGCTCACGTTGGTCGAGACGTTCTCGATGCTGCGCTTCATTCCGTACAAAGTGTCGCCGGGCATCGCCTGCTGAGCAGCGGCAGCGGAACCGATGCCACCTCCGAGCAGGACCAACGCGGCAGTTGAGGCCACGAGCCGGATCCTCCGGCCCTGGCGACGGCGAATAGCTGTCACGGACGCGCCAACGTCCTCGCTACCCGGCGGGTCGTCCGAGTCATCTGGTGCGCTGCGCACCATCAGCGGAGTCGCAGTGGTCGCCGAACGCGCCGCCGCCTGCTCCATCAGGCGGTGCCGCAGCTCGGCACTGAACTCCGGTCGCGGTGCAACTGCGCCGGCGGTCCTCAGCCGTCCGACCAGTTCCACAGCTTCCAGTAACTCGGGGTCATCGCCCAGTCGCGTGGAGTGACGGGGCCCGTGATCGACGGCGTGCGCGAATGACTCCGCGCGCGCTCGAGCCCTGTGTAGGTCACTCATGAGTTCTCGTTCTCCTCAATGGCCAGTCGGGGTCACCGACAGGTCCTCACCAGGCAAACGAAGTAACTCCCTGACGGGTTACGAAAGACGTTCGTTGTCATCCGCCTCATCTCAAGTCCTTGGGGATAACCTTCGCCAAGTGCCGTACGGCTCTCAGTTGGAGTTGCTTGACGGCGCCTTCGGACTTCTCCAGCGCCTTGGCCGTCTCGGCGATCGACAGGCCGGCGAAGAACCGCATCGTCAGACAGTCGCGTTGCTCGTCGGGCAGGCCGGCCACCGCGTCCCGGAGTACCTCGGCGGTGGCCGCGGCCAGCACGTCGATCTCCGGACCCTCGGTCTGCCGGTCGTGGGTCTCGATCTCGTCGGTGACCACCTCGAGCCGGACCCGGCCGGACTTGTAGTGGTCGGTGATCAGGTTCCGGGCGATCGTCACCAGCCAGGCTCCGAAGTCCCGGCCCTGCCAGCGGAACGAGTCGAGCGCGCGCAGCGCCCGGACGAACGTCTCGCTGGTCAGGTCCTCGGCGAGTGCCGACGAGGACACTCGGGCGTAGATGTAGCGATAGACGGTGAGCGAGTACTCGTCGTACAGCTCTCCGAAGGCACCGACGTCCCCGGCCTGGGCGCGATCGACGAGCTCTGCACGTCTCATCCCGTCCGGGCTTGGCTCCGGCGTGGTCAAGATTTCTCCCCGTTCAACTGACACGTCGTCTGACACATCCGCGAATGGCCACAGTGGCTGAGGCAGCACAGAGCGTTACTGGTTGAACGCATGCTGTCAACAGCCTGAGGCGTGCCGCCTTCCGTTCGCTCGAATGGTCACGAATGCGCCAGCGGACTGCCTCCGGAGTTCGGAGCAGCCGGCTGTCGGGGGTGGTGCATCGCGCATGAGGTCCCCGCGCGGACGGGTTTCTGCAGTGTGAGGTTCAACAGAAGCGCGCCCACGAGTTCACCTGTATATCGGCCGTCACGCTCTGCTGCAACCGTTCTGAGCGCGCCGGTTCTTCCCGGAGCGACTCCGGGCCGTGACAGACTCGCCTGGTGAACGTGAATTTCGCGGACATCCTTCGTGACACAGCGCAACGTCACCCCGCCCGTCCCGCGCTGGTCGACGGGGACCGGCGGCTGACCTGGAGCGAGCTGGACCAGGCCGTCGACCGGGCCGCGCGGGGGTTCGCAGCGGCCGGCCTGGTGCCGGGGTACCGGGTCGTGCTGCTGGTTGCCAACAGCATCGAGTTCGTCACGTCCTACCTGGGCATACTCCGGGCCGGATTGGTTGCCGTGCCGCTCAATACCGGGCTCACCAAGCCCGAGATCGCGGCTGTCCTGGAGCATTCCGGGGCCCGCCTGGCGGTCGCCGGACCGGGGCTCGCGGACCGGTTCGAGGGCGTCCGGACGGTGGCGCCCGACGAGCTCGAAGGTGACACTCCGTTACTTCCGCTGATCGATCCCGAGACGCTCGCGGTGCTCCTGTACACATCGGGAACCAGTGGAGATCCGCGGGCCGCGATGCTCACCCATCGGGCACTCGCGGCGAACGTCCGCAACCTCGGCGAGCTCGGTGAGGACCGGATGGGCCCCGAGGACGTGGTGCTCGGGGTGCTCCCGATGTTCCACGCGTTCGGGCTGAACGCGGTCCTCGGCTGGGCCGTCGCGACCGGCGCGGCACTGATCGTCGAGCAACGCTTCGATCCCGAGCAGACCCTCGGCCTGATCGGCAGGTACGGCGTGACGCGGTTGCCGCTCGCTCCGCCGGCACTGCACGCGCTGCTCACCCGGCCGGACCTCCGGGCGGCACTGAAGACGGTGAAGGTCGTGCTGACCGGCGCGTCCACGCTCGATCGTGGGCTCGCGGACCGTTTCGAGCAGGCGACCGGCCTGCATGTTCACCAGGGCTACGGCCTGACCGAGGCGTCCCCCGGGGTCACCACCACCCTCGGCGAGGCTGAGCCGAAGCCCGGCTCGGTCGGCCGCCCGCTGCCGAACGTCGAGGTCCGGATCGCCGACGAGCAGGGGGAGGACGTCGAGGGGGACGACCCCGGCGAGATCCTGATCCGCGGCGGCAACCTGTTCTCCGGCTACTGGCCGGACGGCGTGGACGGCCCCGACGCGGAGGGCTGGTACCGGACCGGCGATGTCGGGTTCCTGGACGCGGACGGTGACCTGTTCCTGGTCGACCGGTTGCGTGAGCTGATCATCGTGTCCGGGTTCAACGTGTTCCCGAGCGAGGTGGAAGACGTGCTGGTCGGTGCTCCCGGCGTCCGCGAGGCGGCGGTGATCGGCGTACCGTCCGAGGAGACCGGCGAGGCGGTCAAGGCGTTCGTCGTACCGTTGCCGGACACATCGGTCGACGTGGCAACGGTCCAGGAGTACGCCGGGACCCGCCTGGCGCGGTTCAAGTGCCCGGTGGAGATCGACGTGGTGGAGCACCTGCCGCACTCGGTGACCGGGAAGGTCGCGAAGGGGCGGCTGCGGGAGGGGGACCGGTGAGCAGAGTCACCATGTACGGCAAGCCCGGGTGTCATCTGTGCGACGACGCCCGCGCGGTGATCGAGGCGGTCTGCGCCGAGCTCGGAGTGGACTGGACCGAGGTGGACATCACGCAGGACGTCCGGTTGTTCACGCAGTACGGCGAGCAGATCCCGGTCACGTTCGTCGACGGGAAGCAGCACGACTTCTGGAGAGTGGACCCCGCTCGCCTCCGAAAAGCACTGATGAGGTAGTGCCTGTCTCCTAGGTCACTCCCGCCGATTTTGTTCTCACGTTCACAAGCTCCTAGAGTAAGAGAGCCGCCGGCCGTCAGACCGCGGTGAACCAACCGCTCCCAGGAGAATTGTGACGCGTGCCAGCAGCCGTCGCCCCGGCCCGCCGACGAGAACCGAACGCGGCATCCCCGAGGCGACTGTCGCGCGCTTGCCGGTCTACCTGCGGGCCCTGACCGCGCTCTCGGACAGCGGCATCGCGACCGCGTCGAGCGAGGACCTGGCGACCGCCGCCGGCGTGAACTCGGCCAAGCTCCGCAAGGACCTGTCCTACCTGGGGTCGTACGGCACCCGCGGCGTCGGGTACGACGTGGAGTACCTGCGCTACCAGATCGCCCGCGAGATCGGCGTCACCCAGGACTGGGCCGTGGTCATCGTCGGGATCGGAAACCTGGGTCACGCGCTGGCGAACTACTCCGGGTTCGGCACCCGCGGCTTCCGGATCGTGGCGCTGCTGGACGCCGACGAGAACCTGATCGGCGAGCGGATCGGCGACATGGAGGTCCGGGACTTCGCCGAGCTCGAGGACATCGTGAAGGCCGACCGGGTCTCGATCGGCGTGATCACCACCCCCGCGGGTCCCGCGCAGCAGGTCTGCGACCGGCTGGTCGCGGCCGGCGTGACCAGCATCCTGAACTTCGCGCCCGTCGTGCTGTCCGTGCCCGACGGCGTGGACATCCGCAAGGTGGACCTCTCGATCGAGCTTCAGATCCTGGCGTACCACGAACAACGAAAGTCCGGAGAGGCGGCGCTCCCCCAGGTGCCCGAGCTACCAGCGATGAACGGTCTGACGGATCTCCCGAGCGTCGGGGGAGGTGTCGGCCTGTGAGTTATCTGGTGGTCGGTATCAGTCATCGTTCCGCTGCCATCGACGTGCTCGAGCGGGTCGCGCTCGACGCGGACGCGGCGACCAAGCTGGCGCTGGCCGTGCGGAACTCGGCAGCCGTCGCGGAGTCCGCCGTCCTGGCGACCTGCAACCGCACCGAGGTGTACGCGACCGTCGACCGGTTCCACGCCGGCATGGACGAGGTCACCGCGATCCTCTCGGACGTCACCGGCGTACCGCTGCTGGACCTGGCCGAGCACCTGTACGTGCACTTCGAGGAAGGTGCCGTCGCGCATCTGTTCCAGGTCGCGGTCGGGCTGGACTCGATGGTCGTCGGTGAGAGCCAGATCCTCGGCCAGGTGAAGGAGACGCTGCGCGTCGGCCAGGACCTGGAAACCGTCGGTACCGACCTGAACGCCCTGTTCCAGCACGCGTTGCGGGTCGGCAAGCGGGCGCACGCCGAGACCGGGATCGACGCCGCCGGCCGCTCGGTCGTGTCGGCCGGACTCGACGCCCTCGGCGGGTACGAAGGCCGTCGCGCGCTGATCGTCGGCGCCGGCTCGATGGCCTCGCTGGCCGCACAGACTTTGGCGAACGGCGGTGCGCGAAGCGTGACCGTTGCCAACCGCAACTACGACCGCGCGGCCGCGCTGGCGGAGCGGATCGGCGGTACGGCGATCAAGCTCGCGGACGTGCCCGCGGCGATGACCGAGGCCGATCTGCTGGTGTCGTGCACCGGTGCCCGCGGTGTCGTGATCACCGAGGAAATGGTCCGGAACGCGGCCGACGGTCGCCCGATCGGCGTACTGGATGTCGCACTGCCCCGCGACGTCGCCCCTGAAGCGGTGCGGATCGCCGGTGTCACGCTGGTGACGCTCGCCGACCTGGCCGGGACGGCGGGTGGCAGCGAGTCCGACATCGACGAGGTACGGCGGATCGTCGGTGAAGAGACCGGTGCGTTCGAGGCCACTCGGCGGGCCGCGTCGGTCGCGCCGACCGTGGTCGCGCTGCGGGCGATGGCCAGCGAGCTCGTGAACACCGAGCTGGCCCGCCTGGAGCGCCGGCTGCCGGACCTCGGCGACCACGAGCGGCACGAGGTCGAGCGGACCATCCGCCGCGTCGTCGACAAGGTGCTGCACAACCCGACCGTGCGGGTGAAGGAGCTCGGCGGTGATCCCGGCGGACCGACGTACGCCGACGCGCTGCGGCAGCTGTTCGCTCTCGACCAGGCGACCGTCGACGCGGTCACCACGCCGAAGGGGAGTGAGCAGGCATGATCCGGCTCGGAACCCGCCGCTCGAAGCTGGCGATCGCACAGTCCACTCTGGTCGCGGGCGCGCTCCGGAATCTCGGTCACGAGGTCGAGCTGGTCCCGATCTCCACCACCGGCGACGTCGACAAGGTGTCTCCGGTCGAGCAGATCGGCGGCACCGGCGTCTACGTCAGCGCGCTCCGGGACGCGCTGGTGGCCGGTGAGATCGACATCGCGGTGCACTCGCTCAAGGACCTCCCGACGGCGCCGGTCGACGGTCTCGTGATCGGCGCGATCCCGGTCCGTGAGGACCCGCGCGACGTCCTCGTCGCGCGCGACGGGCTGACGCTGGGCGAGCTGCCGCGCGGCGCGGTGATCGGTACCGGTGCGCCGCGCCGGTCCGCGCAGATCGACGCGCTCGGCCTGGGTATCGAGTGCACCGGGATCCGCGGCAACGTGGACACCCGGATCGGCCTGGTCACCGACGGCAAGGTCGACGCCGTGGTGCTGGCCCGGGCGGGGCTGGCCCGGCTGGGACGGCTCGACGAGGTGACCGAGACGCTGGACCCGATCCAGATGCTGCCGTCGCCGGGACAGGCCGCGCTGGCCGTCGAGTGCCGCGCGGACGACGCCGACGTACTCGCCGCGCTGGCTCCGCTGGAGGACCCGGCCACCCGGGCAGCGGTCACGGCCGAACGGCAGTTGCTGGCCACGCTCGAGGCAGGGTGCACGGCTCCGGTCGGCGCGCTCGCCGAGGTGGTCGAGGGCGAGGACGGCCCGGAGCTGTGGCTGCGGGGCGCGCTCGGCCAGGAGGACGGCGTACGGCGGCTGTCCGCGAACGGGCCCGTGGACGATCCGGTGTCTCTCGGCAAGGCGCTGGCGAACGAGTTGCTGGAGCGAACATGACACCGGCACAGAGCACGACGACGGCCAAGAAGACGGCCCACAAGACGAGCAGTAAAACGACGAGGGCGAAGGCAGACGTGAGCGCGAAGACAGCCGCTACCGCGGCACCGCAGAAGGCCGCCACCAGTACCGTCAAGCAGACCAAACCGCTCGGCCATGTCACGTTCGTCGGCGTCGGTCCTGGTGACCCGGCGCTGCTGACGCTGGCCGGCCGCGACGTCCTCGCGGGCGCCGACGCGGTCGTTGTCGAGGGCCCCGAACACGACGCGTTCCTGACCTACTGCAAGCCGGACGTCGAGGTCGTGGACGGTTCCGGCGCCGAGGGCAGCCGGGCGCTGCGGGTGGCCGCCCGCGCGCGGCTGGTGGTGAAGACCGCCAAGTCCGCGGCGAACGTCGTCCGGCTTCTGACCGGCGACCCGTTCACCTTCTCCAGCGGCGCCGAGGAAGCGGCCGCGTGCCGGAAGGCGGGGATCGGGTTCAACGTCGTCCCGGGTGTCAGCGAGGTGAGCGCGGTCCCGACGTACGCCGGGATCCCGCTGACGATGAAGGGCGACCGCGAGGTCACTGTCGTCGACCTGGCCGAGAACAAGCTCGACCTGACCCGCCTGCAGCCGAAGCAGACGCTGGTACTGCTGAACGCGGTGGAGACCCTGAAGGAGACCGCGGCGGCCCTGGTCGAGGGCGGTTTCGACGCCGGTACGCCGGTCGCGCTCACCGTCGGCGGTACGACGACCGCGCAGACGAGTGTGGTCGGGACGCTGGAGACGATCGTCGCGGACCTGCGCGCGTCCAAGGTGACCGGCGAGGCCGTGGTCGTGGTCGGTGCGGTCGTCGAGCAGCGCGAGGCGCTGTCCTGGTTCGAGACCAAGCCGCTGTTCGGCTGGCGGATCCTGGTCCCGCGGACCAAGGACCAGGCCGGCCCGCTGATGGACCGCCTGCGTCGGTACGGCGCGATGCCGGAAGAGGTCCCGACGATCTCGGTCGAGCCGCCGCGCAACCCGCAGCAGATGGACAAGGCGATCCGTGGTCTGGTCGAGGGCCGCTACGAATGGGTCGCGTTCACCTCGGTCAACGCGGTGAAGGCGGTCCGCGAGAAGTTCGACGAGTACGGGCTGGACGCGCGGGCGTTCTCCGGGCTGAAGATCGCGGCGGTCGGCGACAAGACCGCCGAGGCGATCGGTGCCTGGGGCATCCGTCCGGATCTGGTGCCGTCCGGCGAGCAGTCGGCCGCCGGGCTGGTCGAGGACTGGCCGCCGTACGACGAGCTGCTGGACCCGATCAACCGGGTGTTCCTGCCGCGCGCCGACATCGCCACCGAGACGTTGGTTGCCGGACTCACCGATCTCGGGTGGGAGGTCGACGACGTCACGGCGTACCGGACCGTCCGCGCCGCTCCGCCGCCCGCGCCGACGCGTGAGGCGATCAAGTCCGGCAAGTTCGACGCGGTCGTGTTCACCTCGTCCTCGACGGTGCGGAACCTGGTCGGCATCGCCGGCAAGCCGCACGCGTCGACCGTCATCGGCGTGATCGGTCCGGCCACGCTGAAGACCGCGGAGGAGCACGGCCTGCGGGTCGACGCGATGGCCGAGTCGCCGTCCGTCGAGGAGCTGGCCGACGCTCTCGCCCGGTTCGGTGCGGACCGGCGTGACACCATGGTGGAGGCCGGCGAGCCGGTCACCCGTCCGTCCGAGCGTCGCTCGGGCTCCCGCCGTAAGAGCTGATGGAGAGCTGATTCTCGTGCCCGGATTCCCGGAGGTCAGGCCGCGGCGGCTTCGGTCGTCGGCGGCGGTGCGCAGGCTGGTCGCGGAGACCACGATCGAGCCGCGGCAGCTGATCCTGCCGATGTTCGTCCGGGAAGGCGCGCGGGAACCGATCGCGATCAGTTCGATGCCGGGCGTCGTGCAGCACACCCGCGACACCGCGCGGAAGGCGATCGCCGAGGCGGCGCAGCTCGGGCTCGGCGGCGTGATGCTGTTCGGTGTACCCGCCGAGAAGGACGAGGTCGGCTCCGGCGCGCTGGACCCGGACGGGATCCTGAACGTCGCGATCCGGGACGCGGTCTCGGAGGCCGGCGACGCGCTGCTGGTGATGTCGGACCTCTGCCTGGACGAGTTCACCTCGCACGGGCACTGCGGGGTCCTGGACTCCGAGGGCCGGGTCGACAACGACGCGACCCTGAAGATCTACGCCGAGATGGGCGTCGCGCAGGCGACCGCCGGCGCGCACGTCGTCGGCCCGTCCGGGATGATGGACGGCCAGGTCGGCGTGGTCAGGTCGGCGCTCGACGCGGCCGGGTTCATCGACACCGTGATCCTGGCGTACGCCGTGAAGTACGCGTCGGCGTTCTTCGGACCGTTCCGGGAGGCGGTCGACTCGTCGCTGACCGGCGACCGGAAGACGTACCAGCAGGACAACGCGAACTCCCGCGACGCGATCCGCGAGGTCGATCTGGACATCGCCGAGGGCGCGGACATCGTGATGGTGAAGCCGGCGCTGGCCTATCTCGACATCATCCGGCAGGTCCGCGACCACGTGAACGTGCCCGTTGCGGCGTACAACATCTCCGGTGAGTACGCGATGGTCGAGGCCGCCGCGGCGAACGGCTGGATCGACCGTGACAAGGCGATCCTGGAAACCCTGACGTCGATCCGCCGGGCCGGCGCCGACACCATCCTCACCTACTGGGCCGCCGAGGCCGTCCACCTCCTCAACCACGCCTGACCTTCAGGAACCTCGCTGCCGGCTCGACCGTCAGAGGTCTACTGTGGGTCGGATCAATCGTTTGAGAAGGAGTCGTGGGGTGGCGGATCAGCCGTCGAACGAGGAGACCGCCGTGCAGGCGGCGGAGCTGATGACGCAACTCGGTGCCGCACGCAACCAACTCCAGGCGGCCCGTGCAGCCCTGCGTGACGCGCTGGCGGCCGACGACGCCCTGACCGGACAGCAGCGCACCGAGGGCGGTGCCGCGCGATGAACGAGGAAGACATCCGCAGGCACACCGACCTGATCGCGCAAGCTACACAGTACGCCCGGGTCCGGATGGGATTCGCTGAGGACGACATGGGCGAGGCGCTCGATGCGCTCGCCCGCGCCCAGGAAGACATCCCGAACATGGTCAACCAGGCACGCCTGGTCAGGGAGGGTGACGCTCCGGACGTCTACATGACGCGGGCCCAGTCCTACGGCCACGACATCGATCTCAAGATGGAGCTGGCGCGGAACAAGACCGAGGAAGCCGGCGACCGCCTGGGCGAAGGCATCAAGGCGATCACGGCCGCCAAGAGGTCGCTCGCGGAGCTGGAGACCGCGGCCGCCGCCACGGAACAAACCGGCGCGGCACCGGCCGGCGCGGTGCAGACGGGCGCGGTGCAGACGGGTGTGGCGCAGACGGGTGTGGCGCAGACGGGTGTGGCGCAGACGGGTGTGGCGCCGGCGTGGCCGGAGGACGTGCCGACGCTCAGTGATCTGCGGCAGCGGATCGAGCTGTTCGAGGAGAGCCTCACGGCCGCGACCGAGTCCGCCGAAGATGTCGCCCATCAGATCGAGCAGAGCCGCGAGGGCCTGACGAACCTGGAAAGCGTGAGCTATCAGGTCAGGGATCCCGAGGAGTCGGCGCAACTGATCGAGGACGCCGGCCACGCGCCCTGGCGTGCGACCCATCACATGAGCAACCAGATCAGGGCCGGCGAAGCCACTTATCGGCTCGGCGCCGAGGAGGCCGTGTCGGCGGCTCGGGGAGCGGACGAGCTCGACCGGGCCGTCCGAGCCGGCCTCAACCCCACCGCGAAGTCGGCCCAGGTCAAGCCCGCCGCGTCCTCCGACCAGGGCGCCCAGGACCGCCTCCACCTACGCCTCGGCGGCCAGGAACGCACCTCCCCGTTCCGCGACTACTGACGCACCACATCAGCCTCGCGCGAGAAGATTGTGACTAGCGCTTGATGGTGTAGTCGGATTGGGTGAAGCCGGCGTTCAGGGTGCGGGTGGCGTTGTGGGTGAGGGGGACCTCGTCGGGGAGGTCGCCGAAGAGCGGGATGCCCGCGCCCAGGAGGACCGGGGCCGTGGTGATGGTGAGCTCGTTGAGCAGGCCGGCGCGTAGGAAGGTCTGGATGGTGGCGGCGCCGTCGGCGTAGATGCGGTGCGCGCCGCGGTCGTTCAGGGTTTCGACGAGCGCGTTCAGCGTGCGGTGCACGAGGATCCGGTCGTCGGCGTCCGGGTCGAGTGTGGTGCTGAGTACTTCGACCTGCTTCGACTCGTACGGCCACTCGGCGAACGTGCGCGCCAGCTCGTACGTGTTCCGCCCCAGGACGACGGTGTCGACCGAGGCCAGGAACTCGTCGTACCCCGTGCTGCCGGCCTGTTCGGCGCGGGTGGTCAGCCAGTCGATAGATCCGTCCGGACGCGCGATGTACCCGTCCAGGCTGGTGGCGATGAAAGCGGCCGCATGAAAGCTCACATCCCACAGTTTCCCATGGGCACCCAGTCGTTCGGCGGCTCCCCGGAGCGTGACCTTCCGGGGCGACAGGATGGTGGTTCGAGCGCAGCGGGAAGGGACCGATGGCGAACCAGCAGCAGCTTGTCGACCTGTTCGGGGCAGACAACATCACCTGCCTCGACGCCGAGGACCGGGAGCTGTTCGCGTCGGCCGGCATTGTCGCGGACGAACTGTTCGACGTCGGCCTGCCGGACCGCTTGTCGGGTGTGTTCGTCCTCGAGCCGGTCGCCGAACCCGAAGCCTTCGACGGCGTCCGGGTGAATGTCGACGGCCAAGAGGTCACGCTCGTCACGCTCGTCACGCTCGGCGCCCCGCATCCCGAGTCGGCGCTGCGGTACTTCCTCGACCCACGCGACGGTCACGTCCTGCTGGCCGACCTGGCCGGTCACCAGCCCAGGCTCGAGACCGTGAACTCCTCCCTCGGTTCCTTCCTCGACTACCTCTATCGGATCGGTCGCTACAAGGCGTTCCGCCGCGACGCCAACGAGAACCTGCAGGCCGACTACAAGGATCTCCTGGTCGCGTACCTCGGCGCTCGCGACCCGAACGCCTACGCCGCCCAGGACAACTGGTGGCCACTCGCACTCGACCAGCTCCAGTAACCGCTGACACAACCCGCTATCAACGTCCCGGCCAACCGGACCGGTTGGATCGGTGTCAGCCTTTGAGGCCTGTTTGGGCCAGGCCTTCTACGAATTGGCGTTGGGCCAGGACGAAGATGATGAGGACGGGGAGGGCGGAGAGGGTGGCGGCGGCGAGTTGGGTGTTCCACATGGGGCCGCCGTAGGCGTCGACGTACTGGGTGAGGGCTTGCGGGATGGTGAACTTCTGTTTGGAGGAGAGGAAGACGATCGGCTCCAGGTAGAGGTTCCAGCTGTGCAGGAAGGTGAAGATGGAGACCGCGCCGATTGCTGGTCGTGCCAACGGTAGGCAGACGCGCCAGAAGAGCCCGAAGCGGCCGAGGCCGTCGACCCGGCCGGCTTCTTCGAGTTCGACCGGTAGCGTGATGAAGAACTGGCGCATGATGAAGGTGGCCAGCACGCTCGGTGCGCCCAGCATCGGGATCAGGATGAGCGGCCAGTGCGTGTCCACCAGGCTGAACGCGTCGAACATCTTGTACAGCGGGATGATCGTCACCTCGTTCGGCACCAGCAGTCCGCTCAGCACGATCAGGAACACCACCCCGGAGCCGCGGAACCGGACCCGCGCGAACGCGTACCCGGCGAGAGACGACACCGCCAGCGTGCCCATCGTCACCACCAGCGCGATGTAGAGACTGTTCAGGTACTGCTGCCCGAACGGCTGCAGCGCGAACACCTGCCGGTACGCGTCCAGGGTCGGCGACGCCGGCAGCAACGACGGCGGGAACGAGAAGATCTCGGACACCGGCTTGAGCGACGTCGTCGCCATCCACCAGATCGGGAACACGAACGGCACACAACACACCAGCAGTACGCCGTACACCAGCAGCTTAAGCCTCATGGCTCTGTCAATTCTCATAGAAGGCCCACTTCTTACGCATCTGCCACTGGATCACCGTCAGCACCAGCACGATCAAGAACAGCACCAGCGACAGCGTGGCGCCGTACCCGAAGTGGTGGAACTGGAACGCCTGCTGATACAGGTAGTACACGAGCACGGTCGTCGACGTGCCCGGACCGCCTTGCGTCAGTACGGCGATCTGCGCGAACACCTGCAGTGACCCGACGATTGTCAGGATCATCGTCAACAGGATCGTTGGACTGATCAACGGTACGGTCACCCGCCGGAACCGCGCCCACGCCGACGCCCCGTCGATCCGGGCCGCCTCGTACAGTTCCGCCGGTACGCCCTGCAACGCCGCGAGGAACAGCACCATGTTCAGCCCGACGTTCTTGAACAGCTGTACGACGATCACCGACACCATCGCCGTACCGCCGGAGCGCAGCCAGTTCGGGCCGGTGATGCCGAAGACGTGCAGGAACGCGTTGACGCCGCCGTTGTCCTGTAGCAGGAAGCCCCAGACGATCGTCCATGCGACGAGCGTCACCACGACCGGCGAGAAGAACAACGTCCGGAAGACCACGGTGCCGCGAAGTTTCTGGTTCAGCAGTACGGCGAGGAACAGCGCGAGGCTGAGGTTCAGCACCACCAGCCCGACCGAGAACAGACCCGTTGCCCGTAGCACCGGACCGAGCCGCTGGTCGTCGGCCAGCGCCTGATAGTTGTCTGCGCCGACGAACTCGAACGTGCCGGCCAGCACGTTCCACTCGTGCACGCTGTACCAGACCACGAGCCCGAGCGGCACCAGCACGAACGTGACTATGCCGGCCAGTTGCGGCGCGACCATCAGCCAGCCGGCCAAGGTGTCGCGCCGCCGCATCGTCCAGTACGGCGCCCGCGCGGCCGGGGTGTCCGACCGCCCAGGCCGTGCGGGCTTCTCCAGCGTCAAGGTCATTTCGCCAGCAGGGGGTTGATCTTCGAGCAGACGCCGGACAGTACCGTCTTCACGTCCGCGTCCGGCTTCCACAACGGGTCCAGGGCGGCGCGCACCGTCTGCTGCAGCTCGGCGTACCCGGTGTGGCTGGGCTTGATCTTGCCGCTTTCGATGCCCTTGACAACAACGCTGTCGAGCTGTGCGGGCTTGAGCAGCGGGTTGGCCTTCGCCAGGGTGGCGGCGTTCAGCTCGGACTTCCGCGGCGGTGGGAAGTACTCCGCCAGCTTCGCCGAGTTCTGCGCGTTGCTGAAGTACGCCAGGAACTGCTTCGCCGCGTCCGCGTGCTTGCCCCGCTTGAACACGCCGATCCCCGCCTGCCCGACGACCGAGTAGTCACCGGCCGGACCCTTCGGCAGCGGCACCAGGTCCCAATGGAACTTGGCCTTCTCGAGCAGCGCCGCCCGGCTGATCTGGGTCAGCACCATCGACGAGTCGCCGGCGAAGAAGTCCTTCGTGACGCCCGGGCCCGGCATGCCCTTGTCGGTGAAGATCATCTTGTGGACGAACGTCATCGCGTCCACCATCTGCGGCTGGTCGAACTGGCAACTCTTGCCGTCCTCGCTCCACGGCCGCGCACCCCACCCGGACCAGACCGCGTTCAGCGTGTCCCAGCCCTTGTAGTCGAAGTCGCCGACCACCAGACCGCCCTTACCGGTCTTGGCCTGTACGGCGGCAGCGGTCTTCGCGGCCTCGTCCCAGGTCCAGGTCCCGGACGCGATCTGCTGCGCGGGCGCCGGCCGCCCCGCCGCCTTCACCAGGTCGGTGTTGACGAAGACACCCAGCGGCGAGGTGGACAGTGGGTAGGCATACAGCTTGCCGTCCTTCTCCCAGTTGGCCGTCGTACCCGGCACCAGGTCCGCGTCCTTGTCGATCGGCTCCAGCGCGCCGGAGCTGACGAAGTCCGGTGCGCTGGTCTCGAAGATCCACGCCAGGTCCGGGACGTTGCCGCCGCCGATCTGGGTGGTGAGCGTGGTCGTGTAGCTGTCGAACGGGATCGACTCGAAGGTGATCTTGCCGATCTCCGGGTGGTCCTTCTTGTAGTCGGCGGCGATCTGGTCGAACAACGCCAGATGCTTGGCGTTCGCGCTCCAGATCGTCATCCGCAGGTCGACCGGCCCGCCGGCGCTCGCTCCGGAGCCGGAGCCGCCGCCACATCCGGCAGCGGCCAGCAGTGCCGCGGCGGACAACGCCGCTGTCAGTCTCTTCATCTCAGGGGACCTCCATCAGTAGCCGGAACTCAATAACCCGTGATGTCCGGCCAGGCGAGTTCGATGCCCTGGGCAACCAGGCGGTCCTGGAACTCGCCGAGCAGGGCAGGGGTGGCGTGGACCGCGCGCGGACTGACACCGCGATCCAGGCAGAAGCCGGCCAGCAGGCCCGCGGCCTCGCCGATGTTCCACTCGACCGGGTGCAGCCGGTAACAGCCGTTGGTGATGTGCGTGCTGCCGAGGTTCTTGCTCGCGGGCAGCAGGTTCTCCACCCGCTGCGGGACCAGCGCCCCGAGCGGGATCCGGAACGGGCTGCTCGCCACGTCGATGTAGTTGTCGCCGCCGGTGGACGGGTGCAGGTCGATCCGGTACATCCCGATCCCGACGCTGTCGGCGTACTCCGCCGCTCCGCGGGTCCCGCGGACCGCGACCGACAGGTCCTGCTCGACGATCGTGTACGCCGCCTTGATCCGCCGCGACTCGCGGATGTACGGCGCCTGCGCGAGTCCGTCGGCCGATCCGACCAGGTCGCCACGCAACCGCAGCCCCGGGAAACCGGTGCCGCCGTCCGGACGGGGCGCCTCGGTCTGCAGCCAGTAGAACACCGCCTGGGACAGCTCCTTGGCCGCGGCGAGATGCTTCGCCGCGTCCGGTACGTCGATCACCGGGCCCTCGAAGTAGTCGATCATCGGCCAGTTCACGAGGCAGATGTCGCTCTCGTACGCCCCCGGGACGAAGTGCCGGCGGGCCGCGATCCGGCGGAAGGTCCACAGGTTCGTGTCGCCGCCGCCGCGCCGCTGGTCCGCGACCACGGCGAGCGGGTCGTCGTCCGGGTTCGGGGTGAACGACCGGACCGAGCTCTCCAGGGTGCGCGGGTTCGGCGCCGTCCAGGACAGCAGCCGGTCGCCCCAGAACGAGGGCTGATAGTTCCGCCAGAAGGCGTAGTTCGCCGGTTTGTCACCGACCTGGTCGCCGTCGACGTGGTCGACCGCGAAGCAGTACGACACCGCCTGCATGTTCAGCGGCTGCGCCTGAGCCGGGGCGCTCGGCTCCGCGGTCTCGCTCTGCGCCTCGAACCCGGTGACGTACTCCGTCCCGGTCAGCGGCAGCAGCTCGCCGGTCTCGGTCGCGTCGAGGATGTACGGCGCCGTGAGCGTCAACCGCTCCTCGGTGTCCCGGTGCTCCACGGTCACCGCGGTGACCCGGTCGCCGTCGGTGTCCGCGGCCACCGGATGGTACGGCTGCAGAACCTGGAGCCGGCGACTGGCGCGGTACGGCGCGAGCATCTCCTCCAGTACGGCGACTGCGACGCGCGGCTCGTGGCAGAGCTTCGACACGTACCCGGCGCCCGGGTTGAGGTGCGCGTCCGCCCGGGACGCGACGGTCAGCGGGTAGTGCCGGCGGTAGTACTCGCGGATCCCGTCGCGCAGCGCGCGGTACGACGCGGTGACGCCGAACTGCTCGACCCACGAGTGCTCGTCCGGTGGGACGGCCTGGCTGGTCAGCTGACCGCCGAGCCAGTCGAACTCCTCGGTCAGGATCACCGAGCGACCGGTCCGGAGCGCGGCCAGAGCCGCGGCGACCCCGCCGAGCCCACCGCCGACCACGAGAACATCTGTCTGCATTTAGTGCTCCATCTCATGTGTCAGTCGGCGCTTGCGGCGCCCATGCACGCACCTCGAGCCACTTGAGAGGCGTCCACGATGCTCCGCATCGAGGACGCCTCTCAAGCACCTCGATGCACGCACCTGGACACCGCAATCGCTCGACTGACACATGAGATGGAGCACTAGGCACCTTTGCTGGGCGTGAGAGTGATTCCGTCGGTCAGGTCGCAGGGAAGGAGCAGTTGCTGCTCGTCTGCGGTCCCGCTGAGGATCGCTTCGAGCAGCTCGACCGCACGCAGCCCCATCGCCCGCCGCGGAACGTGGAAACCGGAGAAGTCCAGGTCGCTGGCCGCGGGCCGGGTGGCATCGCCGAGCGTGACCACGGACAGGTCCCCGGGTACGTCGACACCGCGCTCGGCGGCCGCGGTGTACAGCGCGATCGCGTCCGCGCGCTCCTCGACGAAGGCCGCGGTGATGTGGCGCTCGAGCAGGTCGTCGAGCACGTCACCCGGCGAGCGGTCGGTCGTCGGTACGTGCGGTGCGCGCGCACCGGCCGCGTCGCGGAAGCCGCGCATGCGGTCGGCCGACGACTCCGCGCCGCTGCCGAGTCCGACGTACGCGATTCGCCGATGACCGAGCGCCTGGGCCTGCTCGACGACGGTGCGCGTGGCGCTGGTGTAGTCGGCGCCGACGTACGGCACCGGGCCGTCGGCGTCGTCGCGGCGGCCGACCGAGACGAACGGGTACTCCTCGGCGATCAACCGGGCCAGCTCCTCGCTCGGGATCTCACGACCGAGCAGCAGGCAACCGTCCGCGATCCGGAGCCGGTTGTTCTCGTGGAAGATCCGCCGCCGCCCTTCGGCGACCGGCGCGCTGGTGAACAGCAGCAGGTCCCAGCCGAGCCGCTCGGCGCAGTCCTCGATCCCGGCCATGAACGGGTGGTAGAAGTCGCCGCTCGCACTCGGGAACACCGACTCGTACGTGAACACGCCGAGGATCTGATTGCGCTGCTGCGTCATCCGGCGCGCCAGCGGATCGGCCTGGTACCCGGTCTCGCGGATCACCTTGAGTACCCGGTCCCGGGTCTCGGCCGGGATCCGCGCGGTGGCGTCGCTGCGGTTGTTCAGCACCAGCGACACCGTCGTCTGACTGACCTTGGCCAGCCGCGCGATGTCGCGCTGGGTGAGCCGGGTCGCCTTGTCTGCCATCATCGATCCTTCGCGGTAATACGGATTGCCGGGAACCGTAGAACAGTCCGCCGACGTCCGTCAAGAGGTCAGTTCCTCCAGTAATTCGAATTATCACAGCTCAAGGTCTTGACCCGTCACGGTGACGCGCTGAAAACTCGCCGCAGTCCGATCGCAGCGAGGAGATCCGCTATGTCTCTGAAACGTCGTACTGTCCTGCTCGGCGCCGCTGGTGCTGGGCTCGCGTCTACGATGACGTCGATGTCCATGTCAGCCGGCGCCGCGGGGTTGCCGTTGCTGGCCGGGTTGCCGGCCGGGGCGCCGGAGCGACAGTTGTTCGCGCCGGGGGAGCAGCGGTTCGCGCCGTACCTGGTGATCCTGGCGCCGATGGTGAACGACGTCGTCGACACTGATCCGTACGGGTTCATGGGTGGCGGCTGGTGGCGGACGCCGGCTCAGCCGTACAACTCGCGGGTCCAGGAACACGTTTTCACGCTGAGCTGGTTCGTCGCGAACAAGCGTGCCTGGAACCCGTACTACCGCGACAACGCGCTGCTCGGCCGGCTCGACGCCGCGTTGCAGCACTACATCGGGTTGCAGAACCCGGACGGCTCCTGGCCGGAGTACCACCCCGGCGAACAAGGAAAGGCGTCAAGCGGCTTCGGAATCGGGTATTTGGCGAAGACGCTCGCCAATCTGCGGCAGACGAACGCGCTGCCGAGCCGGCAGGCGCAGCTGGAAGTTGCCCTGCGCAAGGGAGTCGACTGGTACCTGAATCCGGACAACTCGGTCGTCTGGGACAACCCGTTCGAGTACACCAACCAGGCAACGGCGGGCGCCGCCGGCTCGGCGCTCACGCTGAAGCTGATCCCCGACCACGACCGGTCGCTCAAGCTGCAGGACCGGATCCGGTTCATCGCGAAGTGGGCGCAGAGCCCGGCCGGGTTCTTCTACGACCCGCGCGGGATGGACATCAACTACAACTTCGAGGTCATGCTCCCGGAGATGGCCGAGCTGTACCTGCTCACCAGGAACCCGCAGCTCGCGAGCATGGCGCGCCGGTTCGCCGACTGGTTCGGGTACAACCTGCTCCGGGAGCCCGACGACTCCGGCTGGCTGACGTACTACGCCGTCTCGGACCGGACCGCGGCAGCGTTCTACGACGACGTGATCCCGGACCCGGACCGCACCATCCTCGGCTCGCACTTCGTCCCGGTCGCGCCGGACCTCGGTGCGTTCTTCACCTCCCGTGAGGATCAGACGGCGTCCCGGCAGGCATGGGCTGCGGACCCGGCGCCGGTGCCCGCGCTCGCCAAGCAGGACACCTCGCCGCGGATCGTCGCGCATGCGCCGTACGGCGAGACGATGCCGACCCGTGCCGCGAAGCAGGCCGCGATCGCGCGACTCCCGTACCTGCGCAGCGACAACTTCACCGAGCGGCGGCACGACGACTACGGCAACCAGGACTACCTCTACGTACGCCGTCCCGGCCTGTACCTCGGCGCGTTCTTCGGGAACCGGCAGGGGAGCGGCGTGAAGGCCGGGACCGGATTCCTCTGGCACCCGGTGGCGGGCACGGTGATCCACGCGCAGCAAACGGCCACCGGATCCTGGGGCACGGTCCTCGGCGGCAAAGCCGATGCCGAGAGCAACCTTGTCGCCTCGTACCCGTCCAAAGACCTGGTCCGCTACCACACCCCCGACGGCTCGGTCGCGACCGAGCTGCTGGTGGGCCCGCAGTCCGTCGGCCGCCGGGTCACCGCGACCAGCGCGGCGACCGAGCAGATCCCGCTGGTACTGCAGCCCGACGACGAGGTCGTCTTCTCCGACGGAACCGCAGTCCCCTACAACCAGAGCCGGACCGCGACGGCGGACGGCCTGGTGATCCGTCGCGGCAAGGCCACGATCACGATCACCTGGTCGAGCCGCCGTACGGCGACCGTCAGCACGTCGTCCCGCACGTACCTCCGCGACGCCCGCCGCCGCATCCACGTCCTCCGCATCCCGCACGACGGCTCACTGGAAACCGTCGTACGAACCGCCGGCTGACCACCTCCGACCCAACAGCCCGCTCAACGGGTGCGCAGGCGCAGCATCTGGCGGCCGGGGGTGCGGCCGGTGAGGTATACGCGCAGGCCGTCCGGGGTGAGGCTGCCGCCGAGGTAGGTATAGCGTTCGCCCGGGTCCATCGCGACCCGGGCGGCGCCGTTTCCGGGCCCGAACTCGATTCGGTCGGTGCCGACCGTGTAGCTGCCGGTCCCCGACGTGAGCTGATAGTTGCCGGAGGCATCCAGTGTGTCGACCCCGGACAATGTTCCGCCGTTCCGGAAGCACAGCTCGATCGCGTACGCCGTCGCGTCGCCGGCGAAGTCGAACGTCAGGTCGAAGCCGGACGGTACCTCGGCCACGGTGATCTCGGTCCGCAACGTCCGGTACTGCTTCGGTCGGTGCCCGAAGTCCATCGACGCGTAGAACCGGCCGTCCGGGGCGAGCGCGTACTGCCCGTCCGCGCGCCGGAAACGCTTGGGTAGCGGTAGGTGGTACGGAACCTGCACTTCCTGCGTGAGCCGGAAACTGTTCGGGCCGAGCCGGCGCAGTCCGTCGCTGCGGAAATGACCGGTGCTGAAGAACTGCGGTGACAGCCGGACCGAGTCGAGGATCGCCGCACCGTTCCGGAGCTTGAAGAACGTCGGATTGGTCGACAGCCCCGAGGAGATCACCGGGATGTCGGCGAAGTCCGTGCCACCGAAAACGGTTGCCGTCCGGGTGTCGCGGCGTACCCGGACCGACGCCTGGGACGGGTAGTGCTGCACGAAGTCGGTCGGCGCCGGCTGGGCGGCCGGAAGGGTGGCGGAAAGTTCCGGTCGTTCGAGGACGTCTGCCAGGAAATCGCCGAGCTCACCCGTTCCGCGGGCCTCGATGCTCTTGGCCACGGTCGTGAACCGTCCGTCGCCGGTGTGCAGCGCCAGCTCGCGGAACTGGGCGAGGTACCACCAGACCTCGCGCACACCCTTCTGGTCCTGCCGACGGGACGCGGTCGTGTCCACCTCGCCGTTCGGCTCGAGCAGGTACAGCGTCACGTCGAGGTTGCGTCGGACGTACTCCACCAGGGCCGGCTTGTCGCGCAGCCAGGCGATCGTCAGCAGGCACGGGTTCGTCACCTCGGCCGCGTACGTCGAACTCCGCTCGCTGTAGATCCCGTCCGGTGTCGCGTCGATGCCCTCGTCCAGCCAGTCGTCGATCCGCGCCGCGTACCGCCGGTTCGGAAACAGGTGATGCGCACGCGACAACGCCGCGGAAACCTCCCACCGGTGGTTCGGGGTGTGTACGCCGCCATTCGCCAGCGCCGGTCCGGCCTTCTTGATCACCGACGCGAGGGTGGCGCGGAATCCCGCCGTTTCCGCCTGACCGTCCGCGTCGAGCAACGCGTACAGCATGCAGACGTCCTGGATCGCGAAAGCGCTGTCCGGCGGGGAGTGCAGGTTCCCGACGTCGTACAGACCGTCCTCGTGCTGCCGCGTCGCGAGTTGGTCGACCAGCCAGCCCAGCGGCCCGAGCAGCGCCGGGTCGTGGTGGTACGACGACCGGCCCCAGACGTACCCGGAAACCAGCCGGCGGGCTTTCCGCGCCACGGTCCGGACACTGTCGGAAAGGTTCTGGTAGTTGCCGAGCACCAGCGGAATCTGTTGCTGGTTCGCGCCGGTCAGCAGGGTCAGGAAGTCCTCGTCCACAGCCGCAACCTCAGCACGAGCGGCGGCCGGATGCAGGGCGCCGAGCGCGACCGTGGTCAGCGAACCAGTCAGAAACGTGCGTCGCAGCATCGGGTTCTCCCGTCGGTAAGCGGTTGCCAAATGCCTGGAACTGTCGCCTCCGGACTTTGTCCTGTCAAGACCGCGCAACCCGACCGCATCCGGACATTCGGCACGCTGGCGAGCCCTTGCATAAACCGGTTTCTCGTACTAGTTTGACCGGCCAAGGCAAGCGCTTTCCGGGCTGCCCTTAGCGTTCCGGAGGTACGAAAGAACATGAGTGCGCTGGGTGAGCTCGGCAGCCTCCGGGGGAAGAAAACCGCAGGTCAGAAAAAGGACAATCTGGCCGGCTACCTCTTCCTCTCCCCGTGGCTGCTCGGGCTGTTCCTGATCACGATCGGGCCGATGCTGGCCTCGCTCTACCTGTCCTTCACGGACTACAACCTGATCCAGGCCCCGAAGTGGATCGGCCTGGAGAACTTCACCCGGATGCTGTCCGACCAACGGCTGCACAACTCGCTCAAGGTGACGTTCACCTACGTGTTCGTCTCGGTGCCGCTGCAACTGGCGATCGCCTTGCTGCTGGCCGTCGTACTGGACCGGGGCGTCCGGGGGATGGCGTTCTACCGGTCGGTGTTCTACCTGCCGTCGCTGCTCGGCTCGAGTGTCGCGATCGCGATCCTCTGGCGGCAGGTGTTCGGCACCACCGGCCTGCTGAACCAGGTGCTGGACGTGGTCGGGATCCACGGAAAAGGCTGGATCTCCGACCCGAGTACGGCGCTCGGCACGCTGGTCGTGCTGAACGTCTGGACCTTCGGGTCGCCGATGGTGATCTTCCTGGCCGGGCTACGGCAGATCCCCACCATGTACTACGAGGCGGCAGCGGTCGACGGAGCCGGCCCACTGCGGCGGTTCGTCAGCATCACGCTGCCGCTGCTGACGCCGATCGTCTTCTTCAACCTGGTGCTGCAGATCATCCACGCGTTCCAGTCGTTCACCCAGGCGTTCGTCGTCTCCGGGGGCAGCGGCGGACCGTCCGACTCGACGATGTTCTTCACGCTGTACCTCTACGACCGGGGCTTCGGGAACTTCGACATGGGCTACGCCTCCGCGATGGCGTGGTTCCTGCTCGTGATCATCGGAGTCTTCACCGCCGCGAACTTCTTCGCCTCGAAGTACTGGGTGTTCTATGACGACTGAGACCCTGCACCGCGCCGTCACCGCCCGCCGGACCGCTCCCGTGAGCTGGGCCCGGATCCGGCCGCTGGTGATCCACGTCCTGCTGGCCGGCTCCGCGCTGGTGATGCTCTATCCGGTGATCTGGATGGTGGTCAGCTCACTGCGACCGGGCAACGAGATCTTCCGCGACCCCGGGATCCTGATCAAGGACCTGCGGATCGAGAACTACCGGGTGGGCTGGCACGCCCTGACCGAGCCGTTCACCCGCTACCTGCTGAACTCCGCCGTGGTGGTGCTCGGCTCGATCCTCGGCAACCTGGTGTCCTGCTCGATGGCGGCCTACGCCTTCGCCCGGCTGGAGTTCACGGCCAAGAAGTTCTGGTTCGCGATCATGCTGCTGAGCATCATGCTGCCGATCCACGTGGTGATCGTGCCGCAGTACATCCTGTTCTCGAAGCTGGGCTGGATCAACACGGTCCTCCCGCTGATCGTGCCGAAGCTGCTCGCCACCGACGCGTTCTTCGTCTTCCTGATGGTGCAGTTCATCCGCGGGATCCCGCGCGAACTGGACGAGGCCGCCCGGATCGACGGCTGTGGGAAGGCTTCGATCTTCCTGCGGATCATCCTCCCGCTGATGGTCCCGGCGTTGGCCACCACAACGATCTTCACGTTCATCTGGACCTGGAACGACTTCTTCAGCCAGTTGATCTACCTGACCGACCCGCATATGTACACCGTCCCGATCGCGCTGCGGTCGTTCGTCGACTCGACCTCCAGCTCGTCGTGGGGATCGATGTTCGCGATGTCGGTCGTCTCGCTCGTCCCGGTCTTCCTCGCCTTCCTGCTCGGCCAGCGGTTCCTGATCAAGGGCATCGCCACCACCGGCATCAAGTAACTCCCCTGAAAGGTGCACCTCATGAGGCACATCCCACGCGTCGCGGGCCGAGGCCTGCGCGCACTCGCCGCGGCGGCGATCGCCACCGGCCTGCTCGCGGCGGCCGCCTGCGGCGGCGACTCCGGTGGCGCGGCGTCGTCGTCGGACGGCGGCAAGGTCACGCTCCGATTCACCTGGTGGGGCTCGGACACCCGGACCAAGCTCACCCAGCAGGTGATCGACGCGTACCAGAAGGACCATCCGAACGTCACCATCAAGGGTGAGTTCGGCGACTGGTCGGGGTACTGGGACAAGCTCGCCACCACCGTCGCGGCGAACGACGCCCCGGACATCATCCAGATGGACGAGAAGTACCTGCGCGAGTACGCCGATCGCGGCGCCCTGCTCGACCTGAAGAAGGCCCAGGGCCTGGACACGGGCAAGTTCGAGTCCGACACCCTGAGCGCCGGTGAGTTCGACGGCGGGCTGTACGGCCTGAACGCCGGGATCAACTCGTTCGCGATCGTCGTGAACCCGGCCGCGTTCAAGACCGCCGGGGTGGCGATCCCGGACGACACCTCCTGGACCTGGGACGACTTCGCGAAGACCGCCGCGGAGATCACCACCAAGACCGGCGGCAAGATCACCGGTACCGGCACGCTGGGCGCCAACGAGGCCGGCCTGAACCTGTGGGCCCGGCAGAACGGCGAGTCGCTCTGGACGAAGGACGGCAAGCTCGGCGTCTCGCCGGAGAAGACCACCGACTTCTTCAAGTACATCCTGAAGCTGCGCGACCAGAAGGCGATCCCTTCCGCCGAGGCGATCTCGCAGGACATGAACGCCTCGCTCGACCAGTCCGCGATGGCGACCGGCAAGCTGGCGATGAGCTTCATCTGGAGCAACCAGCTGGTGGCGTTCAGCAAGGCGTCCGGTCAGCAGCTGAAGCTGCTGCGGATCCCGAGCCCGGACGGCAAGGCCGCCGACAACGGCTCCTACTACAAGGGCTCGATGTTCTGGTCGATCTCGTCGCGGTCGAAGCACCAGAAGGAGGCCGCGGAGTTCGTGAACTACCTGTCGAACAACACCGCCGCCGGTAACGTACTGCTCGCCGAGCGGGGCGTTCCGCCGAACACCGAGGTCCGCGCCGAGGTGACGCCGAAGCTGCAGCCGGTGGACGCCGCGACCGCGAAGTTCATCCAGGACATCAAGCCGGACCTCGGCGACCCGTCGCCGGCGCCGCCGGTCGGTGGCGGTCAGGTGGAGAAAATCATCCAGCGGTACACGACCGAGGTACTGTTCGGCCGGCAGGCGCCGGACGCGGCGGCCAAGGCATTCCTGGACGAGGTCAACGGGGAGCTCAAATAGTGTTGCTGATGGCAACTGATTGTCGATGACGGGGGGCCGCGTGGCCGTGGTGGGAATCCACGGCCACGGAGCCTCCCATGTTCGCAACGTCGCCCGGCTGGCCGAGGCCGGCCGGGCCGAACTGGTGGCGGTCGCCGACCCGCGCGGCGCCGCCGACCTGCCCGCGGACGTCCAGGTCTTCGATGGCCTGGACGAACTGCTGGCTGCTACCGCGGTCGACGTGGTGGTGATCTGTACGCCGATCCAGACCCACGTCCCACTGGCCGAACTGGCGATGCGCGCGGGAGCCGACGTACTGCTGGAGAAGCCGCCGACCGCGTCGCTGG
Organism: Kribbella sp. NPDC043289; assembly: GCF_056436705.1. Lineage (NCBI taxonomy): Bacteria > Bacillati > Actinomycetota > Actinomycetes > Propionibacteriales > Kribbellaceae > Kribbella > Kribbella sp. NPDC043289. The sequence goes on along the minus strand of NZ_JBWKCB010000006.1, from coordinate 229,382 downwards.
CCGAGTTCGAGCAGCTGTCGGCCGTGGTGGCGGAGACCGGGCGGGCGTGCCAGGTCGGCTTCCAGGCGCAGGCGTCGGAGGCCACGCTGACGCTGGCCTCGATGATCGCCGACGGCCAGCTCGGTGAGATCCGTGGGATCAGCGCGACCGGGAAATGGGTGCGGAAAGCACAGTACTTCCAGCGCGCCCGGTGGTCCGGCCGGCGGCGGCTCGACGGAATCGACGTGGTCGACGGCGCCGTCACGAACCCGCTCGCGCACGCGACCGCGGCGGCCCTGCTGCTGGACGGGTCGACCGGCGTCCTCGACATCCGGTCGATCGAGACCGAGCTGTACCGCGCGAACCCGATCGAGTCCGACGACACCTCCTCGGTCCGGATCACCACCAGCCGCGGTACGCCGATCTTGATTGCGGTCACGTTGTGCGCGACGGAACACCTCGAGGCGTCGGTGATCGTGCACGGGTCCGAGGGGCGGGCGGTACTGACGTACCAGTCGGATCTGATCGGCGACACGAAGTACGGGCGGGCGGATCTGCTGGAGAACCTGCTCGCGCATCGCGCGGATCCCGCCGTACCGCTGTATGTGCCGTTGCAGGCGACCGGTGGGTTCACCCGGGTCGTCGAGGCGGTGCGGACGGCGGCCGACCCGCTGCCGATCCCGGGGGAGCTGGTGCGCTGGGAAGGGGAGGGGCTAGAACGCCGGCCGATTCTTCTCGACGTGGAGAAGTGGATCGACCGGGCCTCGGACGAGCTGGCCTTGTTCAGCGAGATCGGGGCGCCCTGGAGTACGCAAACAACACTGGAGAGCTGATGACGCAGAACCTCGGCTGTAACCATGCTGTCGGCCGGTCGATCCAGGTCACGGCGGGTGACGGCGAGTTGTTCACCTATGTCTACAACGCGGACGACCCGCAGTACGAGTCGCCGCGACCCTACTTCCACCCGATCCGGACGCTGACCGGCGATCTGGTCAGCGTGTACCGGCCGTGGGATCACTTGTGGCACAAGGGTCTCGCCTGGTCATTGCCGCACTTCGGCGCGGACAACTTCTGGGGCGGGCCGACGTACGCGAGGGAGGACGGCTACCAGCCGCGCGACAACAACGGCTCGCAGGACCACGACCGCGTCGACGCGCTCGACGTGTCGGACGACGAGGTCCGGTTCGCACACCACTTGTCCTGGCACACCCAGGGCGGCAAGCATGTGGTGGACGAGTCGCGGACGATCACGACACGACTGACCGACGACGGATGGGTGCTCGTCTACGAGACCGCGATGACGAACGTCTCGGGAGCCACCGTCCAGATCGGCAGCCCGACCACGGCCGGCCGGCCGAACGCGGGGTACGGCGGTCTGTTCTGGCGCGGACCGCGGTGCTTCACGAACGGCACGATCCTCGCCCCGCAAGGCAAGGGCCGTGACGAGCTGATGGGGCAGCGCGCGCCGTGGATGGGCTTCACCGCCCGTCAGGACGAGACCGACACGGCCTCCACCCTGATCATCGCCGACGCGACCGACAACGTCCGGCACCCACCGGAGTGGTTCGTCCGCTCCTCGAACTTCGCCGCCGTCTGCCCGGCCCCGTGGTTCTCCGAGGAACTCCCGGTGGAAGCCGGCGCGACCCTGCGCCTGCGGTACGCCGTCCTGATCGCCGACGGCCTGTCCGACGACGACCGAGCCGCCACCCTCGCCGCCCAGGCCACGAAGGCCCTCGCGAGCTGAACCCCGGACCCCCACGCCATCACAATCCACCCGCCGACGCCCGGCCCCACCTGGCGGGCGCCGCAAGCGGTGATTGTGATGGCCTGGGGGTCCGCCGCCACGCGCTGACGCAGCAACCAAGGGTTACCTAACCTAGGGTTGAGGGCATGAGCGAGCCCGTGCTGCAGATCCCGTTCGACGATGCGTTCCGGTTCGATCCGTCGCCGACCTTCGCGGAGCTCCGGGAGGGGCGGCCGGTGGCGCGGGTGCGGACGCTGGCCGGCGCCGAGGTCTGGCTGGTGACGCGGTACGACGACGTGAAACTGGTGCTCGCCGATCCCAGGTTCTCGCGGGCCGCCCTGGTGAAGCAGGGAGCGCCGCGGGTCGCGCTCGCGAAGCCGATGCCGAACAGCCTGACCACCACCGACCCGCCCGAGCACACCCGCCTCCGAAGGTTGGTGGTGCCAACGTTCGCGCACCGCAAGATCGAGCGGACCCGGCCATGGGTCGCCGAGTTGTCCGCGCAGCTCGCCGAGGACGTCGCGCGGGCCGGTGACGGCGCCGACATCCGGCAGCTGGTCGCGTTGCCGTTGCCGATCCAGGTGATCTGCCAACTGCTCGGCGTCCCGTACGCGGACCGCGCCCAGTTCCGCGAGTGGACCGAGCTCGGGTACAGCATGAAGATGGCCGAGAAGGACCTGGTCGAGGACGCGATGACCAACCTGACGGCGTACATCGAGGACCTGGTTACGAAGAAGCTGGCGAACACCTCGGCGCCGGCGGAAGACCTGCTCGACGAACTCGTCCGCGCTCGGGAGGAAGGGGATCGGCTCAGTCAGGAGGAGCTGATCGCGTTCGGGGTGAACCTGCTCGTCGCCGGTCACGAGACCTCGGCGAACCAGATCTCGAGCTGTGTCGCGACGTTGCTGCGCTGGCCGGAGAACTGGACGCGGCTCGTGGACGACAACAGCTTGATCCCGTCGGCGATCGAGGAGCTGCTGCGCTTCAACCGGTTCAGCGAGGTCGGTCAGTTGCGCGTCGCGCTCGAGGACATCGAGTTGCACGGCGTACAGATCAAGGCCGGTGAAGGCGTGATGGCGGCTCTCAACTCGGCCAACCGGGACCCGCGCGCGTACGACGCCCCGGACGAGCTGCGGATCGATCGGAAGGACAACAAGCACATGTCCTTCGGCTTCGGACCGCACTTCTGTCTCGGCGCGCAGCTCGCGCGGATCGAGCTGCAGGAGTCCCTGCTGGCGTTGGTACGTCGCTTCCCGCGGATGAGTCTCGCGAAGCCGGCCGAAGAGCTCGAGTGGCGGCGCGTCCTGGTCAGCGGTCTCGCGGAACTGCCGGTGAACCTCAACCTCTGAGGTCCACCGGCAGCCGGTAGATCAGGTCTGCGAGACGAGCACGACGCCGTGCTCGGACTGGTACTGCTCGATGTACCTGCTCGCCATCGGCTCGCTGCACGCGATCGCGTCGGCGATCTTCTTCGGGGTGAGCTCACCACGCTCCGGCGACCAGTCGGACAGCAGCGCCCAGGCACGTTGGCGCTTCTTTTCCAGAGGACTCAGTTCTTCCTCGTCCGTGGTCGTCGACTCCTCGACCACGGACTCCGGGTCGGGCAGGACCGGCTCGACCTTCGGCGTGGTGATCAGCGCGGGCGGCTGCGGGTCCGTCGGGCCGGCGAACGGCGACGGCGGCTTCGGCTTCTCCACCAGCGGTTCGGCCTTCGGCTGCGGGGCGAACGGCTTCAGCGAACCGTTGACGACGTGCTGCGGCTCGCTCTCGTCCTCGACGACGACCGCCTCGGACACGTTGCCGCTGTCGGTCGGGTCCGGGTCGACGATCGCCATCAGCTCGCCGGTCCAGGCGTCCTCGTCGCGCAGCGACATCCCGCCGTCCGCACGCCGCGGCTGCCCGCCTTCCAGCACCCACACGGCGGCCGGTACGGCGGGGCCGCCCTCGGGCTGCTCCGGCGGCGGCGAGATCGCCTTGGTCAGCTTGTTGGTGATGACCTCGTAGTTGATCCGTTCCTCGAGCATCCCGGCCAATCGGTCCGGGTCGTACGTCGTCTCGGCGATCTTCGCCAGCCGCTCGTCCTGGTGCTCGGAGCGGATGTACTCCGCGACGGTGCCGGCGATCGCCTCGCGGCGGCTCCGGTTGCGGATCTGGTGGTGCGCCGCCCGGAGGCTTTCGTACAAGGTGTAGCCGTGCTCGATCGCCAGCGAGCGCGCGAGCCAGGTGACGCGCGGCTCCCGGGCCCACTGGACGATGCCGTACACCGGGCCGGTGTCGCGCATCTGGCCGGCCTTGCGGAGTGCGTCGCGCCGACGGGCCGAGCTGTGGATCAGCCAGAGCACGTAGGCGAACGCGGACAGACCGCCGAAGCCGAAGGCGAGGAACCGCTCTTCCGGCCGCCAGTGGCCGACCACGTTGAAGACGACGGCGACGAGTGCCGCGAAGAACGACATCGCGCGATAGGCGTAGGCCTGCTCGCCCTTGCGCCGGCGCAGGTCGGCGAGCGCCGCGGTGGCGACACCACCGAGCTCGAGCACCGCGACCGCGGGGGTGACGAGGACGATCTTGAGCAGCGTCGAGAACCCGCTGTCCGGCCAGGGGATATGGGTCACGCCGGCCCAGACCTGGCCGACCAGAGCCGCGGCAGCCGCGGTCGCGTAGAAAGCGTAGGCGACTTTGTCCGCACCGGTGAGGGGTACGTTGACCAGTTCGCCAGTACTGGTTGTGCTGGTGTTCTCCTGCAAGACGTGCTCTCCTGACCGGTTTGGGCTCTCCGGCAGTTTCGTCGGGTGGGTGTACGGCGGCCCCCATAGCGCGCTGCACGAGGCTACCGGTTTCCGGCCCCATAAGGGGAGGCGAATCCGGAAACGTCTCGAACCTCCCCACTACCATCGGGGTTCACACACCCGAATTTCAAACGACCAATAGTGTCGAGGCATGATCCCGACGCTGCGATCGTTACCCGACCCGTCCGCGCTGGCCGCCCACCTCGGGTCGGCGTACGGCCTGCGCTTCACCGGTTGCTCGTTGCTCCGGTCGCTGGTCAACGACGTCTACGTGCTGGCCACCGATGACGCTCGCTACGTCCTCAAGCTGTACCGCCGCGACTGGCGTGATCCGGACGAGATCCGTTGGGAGACAGGGATTTCGGCGCATCTGCTCGCCGCCGGCGTCCTCGTCCCGCGGCTCCGGTCGTTGCCGGACGGTGACACCGTCGGACTGCTCGAGACACCCGAGGGGCCCCGGCCGTTCACGCTGTCCGAGTACGTCGAGGGCACCAAGCTCTACCCACCTTTCACCGACGAGTTGTACGTCGCCTTCGGGGCCCAGCTCGCTGCTTTTCACGATGCTGCCGACAACTACACTTCGACGTACTTTCGCCGACCGGTCGAGGCCGCGCAACGGCTCGACGAAGCGCTCGCGGACATTCTCGCCGTCGACGGCGCGGAGGAAAACCTGCTCCGGTCACTCGCCGACGCAGTACGGAACAACGTCGCGCAGTACTCGAAGGCAGGAACCTGCCATGGTGATGCCTCGATGGACAATGTTTTGTTGACGGAACAGGGACTTCTGCTCCTTGATTTCGATCTCGCCGCGGTCGGTCCACCGGCGGCGGATTTCTGCGGCGTCGCGACGACCCCGCACTGGGACGCGTTCAAGGCGGGGTATCGCACCCGTCGGCCGATCGACGCCGAGGACGAGGCGATGATCCCGTACCTGCAGGTTGTCGGGCGGATGTTCAACCTGCGGTTCCATCTCGTCGACAAGCCGCTGTTCCGCGGGGACGAGTCACGGGACGAGGGCTGGGCGGCCGGGGAGTACGACGGGTTGCGCGCGGCAGCCGCCGTACTGCTCTGAGGTTCCTCTGGGGTTCACAGCAAGGTCCCAGGGAACGTGGAGCGAGCTCGCGGGCAGGCTGCGCATCCTGAGGGTGTGAAGGTTGCGGCGCGGTCTCTGAGTGTGCGGGTCGCGGCGGCGATGGTGGTGCTGGTCGCGGTGGTGAGTGTCGTGATCGGTGGGCTGACGACCGCCGCGATCAGCTCGTACCTGACCAGCCAGCTCGACGGCAAGGTGACCGCGGCGCAGGGCCGGGCGATCGGCGCGCTGCAGAACGGCGGGCCGCCGCCGGACTCGCCGCACGGGCAGGACGCCGGCACGGTGACGGTCTATGCGGGGTCGTCGACCGCGGTCGGCAAGGTGATCACTAACGACGGGAAGCTCGCCGATCTCTCCGACGCGGCGATCGGTGTGCTCGACGACCTGCCGACCGGTGCGAACAGGACCGTCACGCTGCCCGGGCTCGGGAAGTATCGCGTGCGTGCGACGAACATCGGCCAGATCGCCGTCGTCGCGGGTCTGCCGACGAAGGACATCCAGAACACGGTGAACAGTCTGATCGGCTGGGAAGCGTTGTTCGGCGGGATCGGCGTACTGACTGCCGGCGGTGTCGCGGTGTTCGTCGTACGGCGTCAGCTGCGGCCACTGCGGCGGGTCGCGCAGACCGCCCGTGAGGTGGCCGGTCTGCCGCTCGACACCGGCGAGATCGGGGTGACGGCCCGGGTGCCCGAGCAGCTGACCGACGAACGTACCGAGGTCGGTCAGGTCGCCGTCGCGCTGAACACGCTGCTGGGACACATGGAGGATGCGCTCGACGCGCGGCACCGCAGCGAGCAGCAGGTCCGGCAGTTCGTCGCCGACGCGTCGCACGAACTCCGGACGCCGCTCACCACGATCCACGGCTACGCGCAGCTGAGTCTGCACCAGCGCGATCCCGAGCTGTACACGCACGCGATGGGCAAGGTGATGATCGAGGCGACGCGGATGGCCTCGCTGGTCGAGGACCTGCTGCTGCTCGCCCGGCTGGACGCGGGCCGCCCGCTGGACAGCCGCCCGGTCGACCTGTCCCGGCTCGCCCGCGACTCGGTTGCCGATGCCGAGATCGTTGCCGCCAGCCACCATTGGGAGCTGGAGCTGCCGACCGAGCCGATCGTGGTGATCGGCGACGAGCAACGGCTGCACCAGGTCCTCACCAACCTGCTCACCAACGCCCGCCGCCACACGCCACCCGGCACCACCGTGACGGTGGCCGCTCGCATCGCCGACCGGTTCGCGGTCCTCACCATTCACGACGACGGACCCGGGATCCCCGCCGAACTCCAGCCCGACGTGTTCCGCCGCTTCACCCGCGCGGACACCGCCCGTACCAGAACCAACGCGGGAACCGGCCTCGGTCTGTCCCTCGCCCAGTCGGTCGCCCACGCCCACGACGGCACCCTGACGGTCCTCTCCGCGCCGGGCAGCACCACTTTTACGCTGGCGTTGCCTAGGCTCGTCACGTGACTGTGGAAACAGACGTGCCGATGCCCGATGGGCGAACCCTGCACACCTACGACACCGGCGGCGACGGTTTCCCGGTCCTGTGGAACCACGGGACCCCGAACGTCGGCGCGCCACCCGAGCCGCTCTTCGCCGCGGCCGACCGGCTGGGGCTGCGCTGGGTCTCGTTCGATCGTCCTGGGTACGGCGGCTCCACGATGCACCGCGGACGCACGGTCGCCTCGGTCGCCACCGACGCGGCCGCGGTCGCGGACTCGCTCGGGATCGACCGGTTCGCGGTCGCCGGGTACTCCGGCGGCGGAACCTTCGCCCTCGGCACGGCGGCTGTCCTGGGCGACCGGGTCAGCGCAGCGCTCACGCTGGCCGCGATCGCGCCGTACGGCGCCGAGGGGCTGAGTTGGTTCGACGGGATGGTGCCGTCGTCGATCGCCGCACTCGCGAGCGCGGCCGCCGGGCCCGAGGTCCGCGAGGTGCTGCACAACTCCGGCTTCGACTACGACGCGGGATTCACCGACGACGACCTGGCGATGTTCGGCGGGCCGTGGGGCTGGCTCGGCAAGGTCGCGGGACCTGGCCTCGACGCCGGCCCGTACGGGCAGATCGACGACGACGCGGCGTACACCCGGCCGTGGGGTTGCGATCCGGGAGCGATCACCGCGCCGGTCCTGCTGCTGCACGGCACCGCGGACCGCATCATCCCGGTGAGCCACGGGCGATGGCTCGCGGAGAACTGCCCGACCGCGACGCTGCAGGAGTCTGCGGGCGCGTCCCACTTCACGATCGTCGAGCACGCCGAGCCGGCGCTGGAGTGGCTCGCGGCGACGTGCCGCCGTACCGGCTGAAGCCTGGGTACGGCGGCCCGCGCGGCTGCTACTTGGTGCCGAAGCTGTAGATGGTGGTCGACTTGTAGGTCTCGCCGGGGCGCAGCACCGTCGACGGGAAGTTGGCGTGGTTGGGCGAGTCGGGGAAGTGCTGGGTCTCGAAGGCGAACGCGTCGCCCTGCCGGTAGGCCTTGTTCCCGATGCCGAGGAAGGTGCCGTCGAGGAAGTTGCCGCTGTAGAACTGGACCCCCGGCTGGTCGGTGCGCACCTCGATGGTGCGGCCGTGGTCGGGCTCCCAGAAGCGGCCCGCCAGCCGGAGACCGTCGTGGTCCGGCTGGCCACCGATCACGAAGTTGTGGTCGTACCCACGGCCGTAGATCAGCTGCTGGTGGTCGCCGCGCAGCCGCTTGCCGATCGCGGTCGGCTTACCGAAGTCGAACGGCGTACCGGCCACCGGGGCGATCTCGCCGGTCGGGATCAGCGTCGCGTCGACCGGCGTGTACTTCGGCGCGTTCAGCTCGAGCACGTGATCGTAGATGGTGCCGTTGCCCTCGCCGAGCAGGTTGAAGTACACGTGGTTGGTCAGGTTGACGATGGTCGCCTTGCCCGCCACGGTCGCGTGGTAGTCGATCCGCAGGTTGTCGCGCTTGTCGAGCGTGTAGGTGACGGTGCTGGTGAGCTCACCGGGAAAGCCCATCTCGCCGTCCGGGCTGACGTAGGTGAACGCGACGCCGACCGCCTGGTCGGTCTGCACGACCTTCGCCTTCCAGACCTTCTTGTCGAAGCCGATGGTCCCGCCGTGCAACGCGTTCTCGCCGTTGTTGACCGGGATCTGGTACGCCGTCCCGTCCAGCGTGAACTTGCCCTTGGCGATCCGGTTGCCGTAGCGGCCGATGGTGGCGCCGAAGTACGGGCTGAGCGCCGCGTAGTCCGGCAGGTTGTCGAAGCCGAGGCTGATGTTCTCGGTGTGACCGCGCCGGTCCGGGGCCTCGACCCGCTGGATGGTGGCCCCCCAGGTCAGCATCGAGATCGTCACCGCGCCGTTGGTGAACGTGTAGACGTCCACCTGCTGACCGTCGGGCGTGGTGCCGAACTTGTCCTTGTGGATCTCCAGCTTGCCGTGGTGTGCACCCATGCCGGTCAACTTATCCGGCGTACCAGCGCCGGAACTGGTTTGGGTACTGGCGTCGGCGGTGCTGCTGAGAGCGCCCGCGGCGGCGGCACCGAGGCCCAATGCGCCGGCGGTCCGGAGGACCTGACGGCGGGGCAGATGATCGGGCATCGCAATCCCCTCAATCGTTGTAGAGACGGACCTTCGCACGATAAGCGCGCCAGACCAGTGTTTGGAACAGTTCGGAACGGTGTGAATTCGTCCGATCTCTCCGGGGTTCACACAGGGTCTTCTAGATGGTGACCAGATCGGTCCGCTCTACGCCCCGATCGAGTCTTCAGTGGTACGCCGTTTGCGAGGCACGATGAGGTCATGAGCCGAACCGCACTGATCGTGATCGACGTCCAGGAATCGTTCCGGGTCCGCCCGAACTGGCAGCTGGTGAACCACCCCGACATCGCCGAGCGGGTCGACCGCCTGGTGCGTGCGACGCGCGCGAACGGCGACCTCGTGTTCTGGGTGCTGCACACCGAGCCGGGGACAGATGGCGCCTTCGATCCGGCCGAGGGTCACGTCCGACTGATCGACGGACTGGAGCCGTTGGCCGGCGAGCCGATCCTCACCAAGACGTCGCACAACGCCTTCACCACAACGAATCTGCACCAGTTGCTGACGCAGCAGGGCGTCGACCAGATCGTTGTCTGCGGCATCCGTACCGAGCAGTGCTGCGAGACCACGGCCCGGGTCGGCTCCGACCTCGGGTACGACGTCGTGTTCGTCACCGAGGCGACCGCGACGATGGCGCTCGCACACTGGACGATCCGCGAGGAGGCGAGCGTCGAGGAGATCCTGGCCGACCCGCGGACCCTCACGGCGGAGCAGGTCGCCGAGCGGACGGAGTACGTGCTGGCGGGTCGGTTCGCCACGATCCGGACCCTGGACGAGCTGACCGGCGTACCCGTGTCATCCTGACCGGATGCGCCCTACTCGTGTGGTCTTCGTACTGGTGCCGAAGGTGCATTTGCTGGATTTGGCCGGGCCCGCCCAGGTGTTCACCACGGCGAATGACCTGGGGTATGCGTATTCCGTCAGTTATGTGGCCGAATCCGAGGAGGTCATGACGGCTCAGGGGGTGCCGTTGCGGACCCAGATCGAGTGGCCCGAGGTCGGTCCGGAGGACCTGATCCTGGTCCCGGGCTGGCGGTCCCCACGGTTGTCGCCGGTGCCGCCGATCGGACCTGGGCTGCGGCAGCGCCTGCGGGCACATCACGCCGGCGGTGGGTCGGTAGCGAGCGTTTGTTCCGGGGCGGACGCGCTCGGCTGGGCGGGTCTGCTCGACGGCCGGCGCTTCACCACCCACCACGATCTGACCGAGGAACTGGCTGCCCGGTACCCGCGAGCGAACATCGTGCGCGACGTCCTGTACGTCGAGGACGACCGGATCATCACGTCCGCCGGGATCGCCAGCGGGATCGATCTCGCACTCCACCTCGTCGCCATCGCCCGCGGCGCCGAGGCCGCCGCCCGAGTCGCCCGCGAAATGGTCGTCTACGCCCGCCGCAACGGCGACGAACTCCAGGACTCCGCGATGCTGCGGCATCGCGGCCATCTGAGCGACGTGGTGCACCGCGTCCAGGACGTCATCGATTCCCGGTACGCCGACAAGCTGCCACTCGCCGATCTGGCCGGTCAGGTCGGCGTCAGCGAGCGCACCCTGACCCGCGTCTTCAGCACCGCGACGGGTCTCACGCCGTTGCGCTACCAACAGGTCCTTCGCCTCGAACGCGCCGAACACCTGATCGGGCATGGCGCGACGGTCGAGTCGGCCGCGCGCAGGGTGGGCTTCGAAGACGCCCGGATGCTCCGCAGGCTGCGCTCCCGCCCAACTGTCTAGACCAGTACGAACTTTTTTCGAGAACCCCGCGTCTACTCGTGCACAACCACGAACGAGGGGGACGCACGATGAAGGTTGCTGGGGGCAAGTTGCGGGCGCTGGTCGCGGCCGGGGTGGCCGTTGGAGCGGCTGCCGCGGGGGTCGGCGTGGTGGGGATGCAAGGAGCGGATGCCGCGACGTCGAGCAGCGCGGCGGTGACCTCGCTGAGCCGGACGCAGCTGCTGACGGTCGGCGAGGTGAAGAAGGCGGACGCGCGACGGAACTGGTTCCGGCAGGTTGACAGGGGAATCCTGCCCAGGACGTACTGCGGTCCGGCGTCTACCGAGGGCAAGCACGTGTCGGCGCGGATGGCGCGCGGGTTCACCGACGAGATGGACGCGTACGGCGCGCAGTACGTCAGCCAGTACGCGAACGCGGCCACCGCGCGGGCGGCGTACAACTCGGTCATCGCGACGCTGAAGAGCTGCACGTACAGCAAGCCGGCGCCGACGCATGCCCGCAAGATCACCGAGAACCGGATGGTGAAGGGTGCCTCCGGCGACCGCACCCAGGTGATCCGCTGGTACGACTACCCGAAGCCCAATGACCCGGGCAGCGAGGCCGGCGGCTTCCCGTACGCCGTCACGCTGAAGGGCCGGAACGTCTCGGTGCTGGCGTTCAGCGAGATGGGGCCGGGCGTGCCCGCGCCGAACTTCGACAAGCTCGCGCGGCAGGCAGCGGCCAAGGTCAGCCGCTGAGCGGGAGGTGACAGCCGGGGCTCCGGCCGCCACCGTTCGTTTCGCATGTCAGGGCAGCTTCGACGCCGCGGTCAGTTTGGTGATCGCGGCGCTCGGCTGTCCGCTGAGGAGGGCATGATCAGCGTCCGAGATCAGCTTGGACGCCGGCTCGGTGAGGTTCTGCCCGATGTGGTTCTGCGCGATCCAGCGAGCGACCCCGACGACCGCATCGTCCTCGCCGAACGTATCGGCCTTCGTGCGCTCGAGGAGCTTGGCCGACTGGGCCGCCGCGGCGAGGGCGATCGGTGCCTGCGGACCCGACCAGTCGCGAACCTGCAGTGCGGCACTCGCCGCGACCCCGGCGGCCACGGCGTACGGATCGTGCTTGCGCAGCAGGGTGTCGCGCGCCGCCATCAGCGCCTGCCGGGCGGCTGCTTGCGTGCTGAGACCCCAACCGAACGGGTACTGCGGGTTGTAGTTGGCGTCACCAACGTTCAGCGGCTGCTGGTCCTCCGCTCCCGGCCAGCTGACCGGGAGCCGGCCGGAGAAGGGCCGCTTGCCGAACAGTACGTCGGCGACGCCGGCGCCCTCGGTGCCGGGCAACCACGACGCCACCAGCGCGTTGATCTCGCCGAGCTGGTCCGCGATCACCTGCGGGCGTCCGGAGATGATGAGGACGACGCACTTCATCGCGCCGCAGACCTTGTCCACCGCAGGCTGGTCGGCGTCGGACAGTCGCAGGTCGTGACCGTTGCCGACGTCACCGATTCCTTCGGCGTACGGGCGTTCGCCGACCACGACGACGCCGACATCGTGCCCTGCCAGCGGAGCGGACGCATCGGCGCTGAACGTCGCAGAGGGGACGACCTGCTTGATGCCGTCGAGGATCGTCGTCCCGGTTGTGGTCGCACCCGAACCGCCCTGCCAGCTGATGCTCCAGCCACCCATCTGGTTGCCCAGGTCGTTCGCGTTGCTACCGGCGACGTACACCTTCGCGGTCGATGCCAGGGGCAACAGGTTGCCGTCGTTCTTCAGCAGGACCTGGGACTTCGCGGCAGCCTCCCGTCCGACGGCCCGGTGCGCGGCCGACCCGATCGTCGGGATGTTGGTGGTGTCGGCATACGGGTGCTCGAACAGGCCGAGCTTGAACTTCTCGGTCAGGATCCGCCGGACGGCGTCGTCGATCCTGGTCATCGGGATCCGGCCCGCGGTGACCTCGTCGGTCAGGCCCTGGGTGAAGCCCTGGTAGTTCGTCGGCACCATGATCATGTCCAGCCCGGCGTTGACCGAGGTCCGGATGTCGCTCGCGTAGTCACCGGGCAGCTGGTCGATCGCCTGCCAGTCGCTGATCACGAACCCGTCGAAGCCCATCCGCTGCTTCAGCACACCGTTGATCAACTCGCCGTTGCCGTGCATCTTCACCGGCGCCGCGCCGTCGATCGCCACACTGGAGTACGACGGCATCACGGTGCCGATCCCGAGGTCAACGGCGGTCTGGAACGGCGCCAGGTGCAGGGTTTCCAGCTGCTCCCGGGTGACCTGGGTGATGCCCTGATCGATCTTGTACGAACCGGTCGTCGAGGTTCCGTACGTCGTACCGCCGTCGCCGACGAAGTGTTTCGCGGTCGCCAGCACGTGGTTGTTGCTTGCGAGCTGGCTGCCGTCCGCCTTGCCTTGCAGTCCGGTGATCACGGTCGCCATCGACTGCACGAGCGCCGGATCCTCGCCGTACCCCTCGTAGGCGCGTCCCCAGCGGTCGTCGCGGACCACGCACGCGCACGGCGCGAAGTCCCACGGGATGCCGGTCGCGCGCACCTCGGTCGCGGTCACTTCACCGGTCCGCCGGGCCAGGTCCGGATCGCGGGTGGCGCCGATCGCGATGTTGTGCGGCAGGATCGTCGCGCCGACCACGTTGTTGTGGCCGTGCACCGCGTCGACGCCGTAGATCAACGGGATCTGCAGCCGGGTCGCCTGCGCGTTGAGCTGGAAGCCGTCGATCATCGCCGCCCACGCCGCTGGGGTGTTCGGCGTCGGCACCGACCCGCCGCCGGACAGCAACGAGCCGAGCGCGTACGACGCGATGTCGGAACGGGAGCGCAGCGCGTTCCGTTCCGCCTGCGTCATCTGGCCGACCTTTTCCGCCAGGTTCATCCGGGCGAGCAGGTCGTCGACGCGTTTCCGGAGCGGCAGTTTCGGGTTCAGGTACGGCAGGGCGTGGGCGTCGATGACCACGACGGGCTGGGTCTGCGGCGGCTTCGCGCCGGTGACGGTGAGCTCCAGCGGAATGGTTTCCGCAGTTTCCGCGGAACGGTCTTTCCGGGTCGTGACGGAAACTCTCTGCGCGGTTCCGGAAACTGTTCCGGCCGGGAACGTCAGTGTTCCGGAAACGGGCGTGTAGTCGTCGGCGCCGGCCGTTCCGTTCCCGGTCCGGTAGTCGACGGTCACCGGCGCCTCGAGCGGCGCGCCGTCGGTGGTCGCCACGGAAACCTTCACCTGCGCCGTTCCGCCCTCCGGGACCGGATACACGCCGGCGTCGGTCAGCACGCTCGCCTTCAGCGCCGGGTCGGCCTTGCCGTAGACCTCGACCTGGTCGATCGCGAACTCACCCGGCGACCCGACCGGCATCGTGAACGCGTACCCCCACATGTGCGTCAGGTTCAGCACCTGGTCGATCCCGCCCACCGGCTGGTAGTCGCCGCGGTACACGAGCTGGCTGAACGGGATCTCGACCAGATGCCAGCCCTGCCAGTCGTCGGTGAAGCTGGCGTTCCACAACTCGGAGGCCTCGGCGTTCGCGCCGCCGTCCTTGATCTCGAAGAAGATCCGCTTCCCCGACCCGGGCGGCAACGGCGCGGTGTTCTGCCCGTACCACCAGAACCGGATCCCCCTGTACGCCGACCAGTCGCCGGGGTTCACGTCGTACGTGATGTCGTGACTGAAACCGCCCCAGCCGCTGATGTCGTACGTCCCGTGCAGCACCTTGTCGCCGGCCGGAGCGTCGGCGCGGGTCTGCAGCTCCAGAGTCGGCGGGTCGTCGGCGTCGCTGCCCCAGGTGAAGATCCCCGGGTTCGGCGGCGCCGCGAACGGCTCCCCACCTTCGAACGCCGCGAGCGTGATCGGCGCCGGATCGTCGGCCGCCGCGGGCACTTCCGCGAGCAACCCCGCCAACAGGGCGGTCACCGCGACCGCGGCAGCCGTACCCCTCCGACGCTTCCGCAGCGCAGAACCGGTCCACCTGAGCATGGGCGACTCCTCACGGGACACAACACGGGGGACGGCCCGTGTTGCGCCTGACTCTCAGTCCTCCTCAGACCCGGGTCAAGAGCTCGCCGGTTCCGGAACTAGAGCGCTCTCACGGAGCCGTCCATCACCACCGGCCCCATGTACGGCCGCGGCCCGGCCCTGTACTCGGACCGGACCAGCTCCGGAGCGTCGATCGCGACCTCCCCCAGCGAGGTGTTCCGATGAGCCGCCACCCACTCGATCAAGGCGGCAGGCGCCGGGATGTCGCCGGTGAAATGCAGCAGGTTGAGGTACCAGATGTCGCGCCGCTCGGTTTCCCACCACGCGTCCGGCCCGAGCTCGGCGGTCAGCAGATCGCTGAAGCGGTCGGCGCTGCCGTCGAGCGACTCGGCGCAGGCCATCACCGTGCCCGGCGTGAGCGTGAGCCCGGTGACGCGAAACCCGACCGGCCAGCTGCTTCCGGCGGCCGCGCGGTCGAGGGCAGCGTGGTAGCGGGCGATCGTCGGATCGCTCGGCGGGATGACGTCACGCCGGGGCTCCAGAGCGCGGACGGTCAGGTGCGCCGAACCGAGCTGCCCGGTCTCCCAGTGGCCCGGACCCGCCAACTCGGCCGCCTCCCGCGTGACGGCGTCGAGAGTGCGCGCCAGCTCGGTCCCGGACGAGGGCCGCAGTACGACGCTCACCGGCCAGCGCCCACCGTCGCGCGGAAGCTCGTCGCGAGCGTGGGTTCCGGCGGTGATCCGCGGTACGGCGGTGCTGAACAGTTGGTCGAACTTCGTCGAGTCGATGATCCTGCCTCCTTGGCAGGTACGACGCGAACTCCGGTCACTTGGTTGGAGGTCCTGAACGCGGTGATTCAGAAGCAGTAGTGGTCCGATTGAGAACGAATTCAGTACTCGTAGTCATGGACCCTGGCCGTCCCGGCCGGAAAGGATGGGGGCATGACTACACGATTCGGCGTCTTCGTACCGCAGGGCTGGAAGATGGATCTGGCGCAGATCGCCGATCCGATCGAGCAGTGGGAGGCGATGACGGATGTCGCCAAGCGGGCCGACGAGCAGTCCTGGGACTCGATCTGGCTCTTCGACCACTTCCACACCGTGCCGGAGCCGAGTGACAACACCACCTTCGAGTGCTGGAGCGCGACCGCGGCGCTCGCCCGCGACACCCAGCGGGTGAACATCGGCCAGATGGTCGGCTGCAACGGGTACCGCAACCCCTCTCTGTACGCCAAGATCGCGTCCACCGTCGACGTCGCCAGCCACGGCCGCCTGTACGCCGGGATCGGCGCGGGCTGGTACGAGCACGAGTGGAAGGCGTACGGCTACGAGTGGACCGACATCCCGCAGCGGATGGCGGCGTTCCGGGAAGCGACCGAGATCATCTACAAGATGTGGACCGAGGACAAGCCGGTCTACAACGGCAAGTACTACTCGATCGACGCCCCGATCAACGAGCCGAAGGGTGTCCGCAAGCCGCACCCGAGCTTCTGGATCGGCGGTGGCGGCCCGAAGGTCACGCTGAAGCTGGTCGCGCAGTACGCCGACGCGGCGAACATCGGCGGCGGCAGCCCGGAGACCTTCAAGGAGAAGGCGGACATCCTCCGCGGTCACTGCCAGAAGGTCGGCCGGGACTACGACGAGATCATCAAGTCGACGAACTTCAACGTGTTCCCGATCGACAAGGGTGACGACCCGACCAAGGCGACCGAGAAGGCGCTCGGCCCGATGAACCGCGAGCGGTTCGACCGGGACAACCTGATCGGCACCGAGGACGAGATCGCGGACAAGGTCGAGGCGGTCCTCGAGGCCGGCGCCGACTACGTGATCTTCTACGTGCCGGGTGTCGCCTACGACCTCGACCTGCTGGAGCGTGTCGAGCGGGTCACCAAGCGCTTCGCCTGACCGCCTCTCCGGCCGCTGGGTGACCGGCGGCCGGACCTGACCATTACCGGTCATGGCGGGTGTACGTCAGCTCGATCGGTGGACCCGGGCTGACGGCAACTGTCAGGCTCCCGGCGACGGCCTCGCATGGGTCGGGGCGTCGGGAGGTGTCCACCTGTGTTGTCCCGAACGACCCGGACCGCGGCCGGCCTGCTGGCCGCGGTGGTCGCCGGTCCCCTGCTGCTGGCGACCACTACGGCCTCGGCCGGTCCACCTGACGGGCCGGCCGGTCCGACCGCAGCGATACCGAATCCGACGCCCGGTGCGAGCAGCAAGCGGATCACGCTCGTCACCGGCGACGTCGCCGAGCTGACCACCAGCTCCAACGGCCAGGTCTCGGCCCGCCTGCTCGACGACGAGCCGTACTACTTCGGCACCTTCGACGGCGACCTCACCCTGGTCCCGGCCGACGCGTACCCGCTGCTGTCCGCGGGGCGCCTCGACAAGCGGCTCTTCAACCTGACCGAGCTCGCGGCCCAGGGGTACGACGACGCGAGCAGCGACCAACTGCCGCTGCTGGTCACCGCGCCGGAAACTGCCCGCGGAATCCGGAGTACACCGAGTACGCCGGCCGCCGCGAGTTTCCGGCGTACCCTGCCGAGCGTCGGCAGCACGGCGGTCAGCGTCCGGAAATCCGATGCGGAAACTTTCTGGAACGGAATCAGCGGACCGACCACGTTCAAGTCCAGCCAGGTCGGCAAGATCTGGCTCGACGGCCGCACGCACGCCACCCTCGACCGCTCGACGCAGCAGATCGGCGCCCCGACCGCCTGGAAGGCCGGGTACGACGGGCACGGCGTCAAGGTGGCCGTCCTGGACACCGGGTACGACGCCGGTCACCCGGACCTCGCCAAGCAGGTCGTCGCGGCGCAGAGCTTCGTCCCCGACCAGGCGGTACAGGACCTGCACGGCCACGGCACCCACACCGCCTCGATCGTCGCCGGCCTCGGTACGGCGTCAGCCGGCAAGCGCAAGGGTGTGGCGCCGGGCGCCGAACTGCTGATCGGCAAGGTGCTCGACAACAGCGGCGGCGGGTACGACTCCGAGGCGATCGCCGGCATGGAGTGGGCGGTCCAGCAAGGCGCGAAGGTCGTCAGCATGAGCCTCGGCGGTCTGCCGTCCGACGGCACCGACCCGATGAGCGAGGCCGTCGACCGGCTGTCGAAGTCGAGCGGCGCCCTCTTCGTGATCGCGGCCGGCAACTCCGGCGCCGAGGAGACCGTCGGTGCTCCGGGCGCGGCGTCCGAGGCACTGACCGTCGGCGCCGTCGACCGGGACGACAGCCTGGCGAACTTCTCCAGCCGCGGTCCGCGTCTGGGCGACGGCGCGCTGAAGCCCGAGGTGACCGCGCCCGGCGTGGAGATCGCCGCCGCCCGGGCCGCCGGCACCGAGCAGGGCCACATCCTCGGTCAGTACTACACGCAGCTGAGCGGCACCTCGATGGCCACGCCGCATGTGGCCGGCGCCGCCGCGATCCTCGCCCAGCGCCACCCCGACTGGACCGGCCCGCAGCTCAAGGCTGCGCTGGCCTCGACGGCCGTCCCGTCCGCGGGCGCCCGCACCGACCAGCAGGGCCTCGGCCGGATCGACATCCCGAACGCGCTCGACCCCAAGGTTCTCCCCGACACCGCCAACCTGTTCCTCGGCGACCTCTCCTGGACCGGGCCGACCACCCCCGCGCCGGTCACCCGTACGGTTGCCTACCGCAATAACTCGACCCGTCCGGTGACGCTGAACCTCTCCGTCGACGCGCAGTCCCCGGCGAAGGTGCAGGCCGGTGTCACGGTCAGCCCGGCCCGTCTCACCATTCCGGCCGGCGGTACGGCTTCCGCGACCGTGACCGTGGATCTCGCGAAGACCGAGCCTGCCAAGTACGCCGGCGTACTGACCGCACGCACCGGCAACACGTCGTACCGGACCGGCCTCGGGTTCGCGGCCGGTGGGCGACTGAACCAGGTGACCGTGAAGGCAATCGGCCGCGACGGCAAGCCGGCGACCGTCAAGACCGGCTCGAGCGGTGTGCAGTTGTGGAACCAGGACACCGGCGACGTCAAGGCGATCGCCTTCGACGACACCGGCAGCCGGACCCTCGACGTGCCGACCGGGCGTTACAGCGTGATGGCGTTCGCGATGGGCGGCGACGAAGCAGACTGGACGAACTCGATCACCTTGCTCGGCGAACCGGACGCCTGGATCGACGGTGACCGGACGTTTGTCTTCGACGCCCGCAAGGCACACAAGGTCACGGTCACGACACCGCAGCGGGCTGACCCGGAGAGCGTCAAGATCGCCTGGCACCGCAAGGTCGGCAGCCGGGATGCGGTGTCCGGCTGGGCGTTCGACGGCGGGGTGGCCGGCGGTGTCTACGCACAGAGCTTCGAAAAGGTTGCCAAAGGCACCTTCCAGGTCGTGCAGCGGTGGGACCTCGCCCAGCCGAAGCTGACCGTCGACGTCAACGGCACCGGCAGCAGCTTCCGGCTGCCGACGCTGCGCGAGGGCGACCAACGGACCGTGTACGTCGGGTCCGAACAACTGCAGCTCGTGGACGGCGGCGACGGCACGGCGGCCGAGCTGACCGGGGCCAAGGGCAAGGTGGCGCTGATCCGGTTCCGGGCGCAGGACTTGACCGCCGAGCAGGTCCTGGCGGCGAAGGACGCCGGAGCCAAGGCGGTCCTGATGTACAACGAGGAACCCGGGTTCTGGTCGACTCTCGCCTGGGAGGGCATTCCCTTCTACTTGGTGAGAGCGCCGCAGGGTAAGCAACTGCTCGACCTGCTCGCCAAAGGCCCGGTGACTCTGAAGCTGAACGGCCTGCTGGACAGCACCTACCGGTACGACCTGGTGGTGGCGCCTTCCACGGTTCATGGGCCGTTGACGTACGACGTCGCGAAGCTGCACCCGGCCGAAGTAACGATGACGTACCACCGCAACGACACGTGGTTCCTGCACCGCGAACAGCGGATCGCCCACCTGCCCGGGGTCGCAACTGGACTGGGTGCCTCGCGCGAGGTGACCGGGCCGGTCACCCGAACCGATTATCTGGTCACCGATGTGAAGGGCGTGACCTGGGACGAGAGTCTGGTTGCGGGGGAGTGGAACGAGAGTGGGTTCGAGTCCACCATCCCGCGGGCCTACCGACCGGGCGAGCAGGTCTCGCGGGGCTGGTGGGAGTCGTTGACGCGTCCCGCCGTACCGGGGTTGTCGGCCGCGGCCGGGGACGAGGCGCAGGGGTGGCCGCCGGCGCGGTTCGAGAACACGCTGCGGATCGCGATCCCGCAGTACGTCAGCGGGGACCGGAGCGTCTTCGGCTGGGGTGACCGCGGGGACGTGACGAGCATGAAGCTGAGCAGCAACGGTGTGGAGCTGGGCAGCAAGAATTGGTCGGTCGCACAGTTCGTGGTGCCGGCGCGGGCCGCGTGGTACGACCTGACGCTGGACCAGAAGCGCGGGCCGGCGAGCTGGGCGAAGACGTCCACCTCGACGCACACGCAATGGCATTTCCTGTCCGTTCCGTCCAAGAGCCGGGCGGTGCTGCCGCTCGTGCAGGTCGACTACAAGCACACGAACGGCGTGCTCGAGCTGACGCCGCACTACCAGCCGGGCGTCCGTGGTGCGGAACTTTTCCGTACGACGGCGGAAATCTCCTTCGACGGAAAGACCTGGCAGAAACTGGCGCTGCGCGGAATCGGGACTTTCCGGGCGCAGGTTCCGGCGGGTTCCTACCCGAGCATCCGGGTGACCGCGACCGACCTGATCGGGAACAGCATCACCCAGACGATCGATCGCGCCTGGAGCTGAGCCGCACCTGAACGTCAAGAGGGCGACGCCACGAAGCCGGGGGGAGGTGCTCCGTGGCGTCGCCAGGGGCGCGCCAAGGGAGGGGTGGGGGCTGGCGCGCCGGTTCGGTGGGATCAGCTCCCGAGGATTCCTCCGCCCAGCACGCCGAGCAGTCCGAGCAGGGACAGCAGGTTGCGGATGACCTGGTCGACCGCCTTCGTGCCGCCGGTCTGGTAGGCGGAGACGCACTTCTGCAGCTGCGCCTGGGTCGGCTTGGTGATCGTCACCTTCGCCATCTCGGACTGGCAGTACGTGGTGGCCGTCTTCAGCTCGGTCAGCGTGCTGCCGACGGTGCCGACGATCAGTCCGGCGGCCGTCTTCAGCGTCGCCACCGCGGGCGGGGTCGCCGGGGTGGTCGGCTTCGTCGGGGTCGGCTTGGTCGGCGTGGGCTTGGTCGGAGTCGGTTTCGTCGGCGTCGGCTTGGTGGGCGTCGGCTTCGAGGTCGGGCGGTCCGTCGGCCGGACCGTCGTCGGACGGGTGTCGTCCCGCTCCTCGGTCGGTGTCGGCTTCACGCTCGGCGGCGGCGTGGTGATGTCGATCGCCTTCGGCAGGTTCTCGTCCGCCGGCGCGTCGATCCCCGGGTCGTCGATCTGGTCGCCGGCCTCGTCCACGTCGTCGCCCGACGTCCCGTTGCCTACCGCGATCCAGCTGCCACCGGCGTAGGCCTTGGCGATGCTGACCACGAGGTCGACGTACTGCTGGGAGTGGTTGTAGCGCAGGACGGCCGCGTTCAGGTCGCTGGCCTTGGACAGGTCGGTCTTGCCGGAGCACAGGTACACCGCGGTCGACATCGCCGCGTCGTCGATGTCCTGCGGGTTCCGCACGCCGTCGCCGTCGCCGTCCACGCCCATCGCCCGCCAGGTGCCGGGGATGAACTGCATCGGCCCGACCGCGCGGTCGAACGCGCCGTCACCGTCGAACCCGCCGGCGTCGCTGTCGGAGATCCGGGCCGTGCCGGACGAGCCGTCCAGCCGCGGGCCGAAGATCCCCGGGACGGCGACGCCCTTGCTGTTCAGCGAGTTTCCGCCGAAGCGGCCGTGGTTCGACTCAACCCGGCCGATCGCCGCCACCAGCGTCCATGGCAGGTGACACGACGGATCCGCCTGGGCCAGCACCTGCTGCGCGCGGGAGTAGGCCTTCAGGGCGGCGTTCGGGATGCCGTTGCGGGACAGGCCAGAGACCACCTGGGTCGGCTGCTCGCCCGGGTCGACTCCGTGCCCGACCACACCCTGCACCGGCACGTTGGCCGGCTCGGGGATCGGCGACTTCGGAACGACGACCGGGGTGTTGCCCCCGGACAGACCATTTTCCAGCGACGCGGTCGCGATCGCCGGATCGTCCGTGGCGCTGACGGTGAACGCGCTCGCGAACAACGCCACCGGGATCAGCGGCGCCACCTGACGCCACCCGCTACCCGTGGCGCGGCGCTTGCCCTTCGCCATCGATGATTCCCCTCCGTGACTCATCGACTCGCCCGGCCCCACGCTGCGGACAGTCTTTGTGTCCTACGTCTTGTAATCACTGCCGGTTGCCGTCGTATCTGGTCTAACGTCCGCCCCGTTGCGTGGGTTACGCGCCGGACCAGACCGTCTACGTGCGGTGACCGGGTACCCATACTGGCGCGTAACAAAGCCCCTGTGAACCCCCTGGGAACGATCGGGGTCCGAAATCCGGCCGCCCCTGCCGCTCGGTCCGGAGCACCGGCAAGGGACAATGACGGTCGTGCCCGCACACACAGACAAGTCCGCCGCGCTCTTCGACAGGGCCTCCACCGTCACCCCGGGCGGGGTCAACTCTCCCGTCCGGGCGTTCCGCGCCGTCGGCGGCGTCCCGCGATTCATGGCATCCGGTGACGGATGTCACATGACCGATGTCGACGGCAACCGCTACCTCGACCTGGTGTCGTCGTGGGGCCCGCTGCTGCTCGGCCACGCCCACCCCGAGGTGATCGCCGCCGTCCAGGCCGCCGTCGCCCGCGGTACGTCGTACGGGACGCCGACCGAGAACGAGGTCCTGCTCGGTGAGGAGATCGTCGCCCGGACGCCGGTGGACAAGGTCCGGCTGGTGTCCTCCGGGACCGAAGCGACGATGTCCGCGCTGCGGCTGGCCCGCGGGTTCACCGGGCGCGCCAAGATCGTGAAGTTCGCCGGCTGCTACCACGGACATGTGGACGCACTGCTCGCCCAGGCCGGTTCCGGCGTTCTCACGCTGGGGATCCCGGGGACGCCGGGAGTCACCGAGGCCACCACCGCGGACACGATCGTGCTGCCGTACAACGACCAGGCGGCCGTCACCGCGGCCTTCGCCGAGTACGGCGACCAGATCGCGGCCGTGATCACCGAGGCGTCGCCCGGCAACATGGGTGTCGTTCCGCCACGCGACAACTTCAACGCGTTCCTCGCCCGGACCTGCACGGAAAACGGTGCACTTTTCATTTCCGACGAGGTGATGACCGGCTTCCGGATCACCCGTTCCGGTTGGTACGGCGTGGACGGCGTACGGCCGGACCTGATGACGTTCGGAAAGGTGATGGGCGGCGGTTTTCCGGCCGCAGCGTTCGGCGGTCGCGCCGACGTGATGGCGCACCTGGCACCGGAGGGCTCGGTCTACCAGGCCGGCACGCTGTCCGGGAACCCGATCGCCACCACCGCCGGCCTGACCACGCTGCGGCTGGCCACCGACGAGGTCTACGCGAAGATCGACGAGACCTCGCTCACCATCCAGCGGCTGGTGTCGACCGCGCTGGACAAGGAAGGTGTGCCGCACGTCATCTCCGCGGCCGGGAACCTCTTCAGCGTCTTCTTCGTGGAGTCATCGGAGGGACCTGCCGAGATTCGGGACTTCGCCGGGGCGAACGCCCAGGTGCTGCCCCGGTTCACGGCGTTCTTCCATGCCATGCTGGACGCCGGTGTCTACCTGCCACCGAGCGCGTTCGAAGCCTGGTTCGTCAGTGCGGCGATCGACGACGACGCGCTGGCCGAGCTGGAGTCGGCGCTGGCGCCGGCGGCCCGTGCGGCAGCAGCCGTACAGAACTGAAGGGACAGCGGTGACCGAAACGACGGTCGTGCACCTGATGCGTCACGGCGAGGTGTACAACCCGACCGGTGTGCTCTACGGCCGGATCCCCGACTTCCACCTGTCCGAGCTCGGCCGGCAGATGGCCGACCGGGTCGCGGAGCACGTCGCCGGACGCGACATCGTGCACCTGGTCAGCTCCCCGCTGGAGCGGGCGCAGGAGACGATGGAGCCGATCGCCAAGACGTTCGGGATCACCCCGGACATCGACGAGCGGGTGATCGAGGCGGCGAACCTGTTCGAGGGCAAGAAGTTCGGCGTCGGTGACGGCGCGTTGCGGAACCCGAGCGCCTGGTGGCTGCTGCGGAACCCGCTGAAGCCGTCCTGGGGCGAGCCGTACCAGCAGCTCGTCCGCCGGATGCGGGACGCGATCGAGACCGCCCGGCAGAAGGGCGCCGGGCACGAGGCGCTGATCGTGTCGCACCAGCTGCCGATCTGGATCGTCCGGTCCGCGATCGAGGGCCGCCGGTTGGCGCACGACCCGCGCAAGCGGCAGTGCAGCCTCGCGAGTCTGACCTCCTTCACCTTCCACGGCGACCAGATCGTTTCGGTCGGGTACTCCGAACCCGCGAAGGATCTGTTGCCGGTCAAGAACGCCAAGAAATTCGTCGGAGGGGCCTGATGCGTCGCGCGATGGCTCTCGCGGCCGGACTGATGCTTGCGGTGACCGCTTGCTCGTCCGGCCAGCAGGCGTCGCAGAACCGGCAGGGCCAGGCCGGCTTCGTCAGCGGGAACGGCAACGTGTCGATGTTCGCGGTGGCGGATCGCAAGCCGGCGCCGGTGCTGACCGGGAAAACGCTGGACGACAAGACCTGGACGTTGTCCGACCACGTCGGCAAGGTCGTCGTACTGAACGTGTGGGGTTCGTGGTGCCCGCCGTGCCGGAAGGAAGCGCCGGACATGGTTGCCGCGGCCAAGGAGCTCGGCGCGTCGGTGGAGTTCATCGGGCTGAACACCCGTGACCTCGACCCGGCGCAGGCGAAGAAGTACGTCCAGGAGTTCGGGGTGCCGTACCCGAGCATCTACGACCCGAACGGCAAGGCACTGCTGCGTTTCCGCGGCCAGATCTCGCCCAAGGCGATCCCGACCACCCTGGTGATCGACAAGTCCGGCAAGGTCGCCGGTCGCGTGGTCGGTGAGGTCACGAAGCAAACCCTTCTGGGCATGGTGGCGGACGCTAAATGAGGTTTGGCGCAGACTGATGGGACAGTGGTTCGCCGAGTCGATGACGGGCTCGATGCTGGTCGCGCTGCCGATCGCGGTGCTGGCCGGCGCGATCTCGTTCTTCTCGCCGTGCGTCGTACCGCTGCTGCCCGGCTACCTCTCCTATGTCACCGGCCTGTCCGCGGCCGAGCTCGGCTCCGAGAAGCGCGGCCGGATGCTCGCCGGTACGGCGTTGTTCGTGGCCGGCTTCTCGGCGGTCTTCATCCTCACCGGTGTGGTGTTCGGCACGGTCGGCGACGTACTCATCGAGCACCAGACGGCGATCACCCGGGTGCTCGGCGGGCTGACCGTCGTCCTCGGCGTGGTGTTCCTCGGTGGCTTCGGGTTCATGCAGCGGGACCTGCGGGTGCACCGGGTGCCGGCGGTCGGGATCGCGGCGGCGCCGCTGCTCGGCGTACTGTTCGGATTCGGCTGGACGCCGTGTATCGGGCCGACGCTCGGGACCGTGATGACGCTGGCCACGACCCAGGGCAGCGCCGGGCGCGGCGCGACGCTGGCGCTGGTGTTCAGCCTCGGACTCGGGATCCCGTTCATCGTGGCGGCGCTGGCGTTCCGGCGGATGCTGGCCGCGGTGACCTGGGTCCGCAAACACCAGCTGCTGGTGATCCGGATCGGCGGCGTACTGATGATCGCGGTGGGACTCCTGCTGCTGACGGGAGTGTGGGATGCGATGACCGCGGACCTGCGGCAGTGGGTCGCCAACTTCGGATCGGCGGTCTGAGATGACGGAAGTCAAAGATCGCATCGCCGCGGCATCCGGTCCGGACGAGCCGTCCGGCCCGCCGGCGATGGGTCTGGTCGGGTGGCTGCGCTGGACCTGGCGGCAGCTCACCTCGATGAAGACCGCGCTGGTGCTGCTGTTCCTGCTCGCGCTCGGCGCGGTGCCCGGCTCGCTGATCCCGCAGACGCCGATCGACCCGATCAAGGTGTCCGACTTCCTCACCGCGCACACGACGCTCGGCCCGCTCTACGACAAGCTCGGGCTCTTCGACGTCTACAAGTCCGCGTGGTTCTCGGCGATCTACCTGCTGCTGTTCATCTCGCTGATCGGCTGCGTCGTACCCCGCCTCGCGGTGTACTTCAGGGCCTTGCGGGCGCGCCCGCCGAAGCCGCCGCGGAACCTGAACCGCCTGCCCGGGTACCAGCGCTTCGAGCTCGACGAGCCCGGTGACGTGCTCGAGGTCGCGACCAAGGAGCTGAAGCGGCGGCGTTTCCGCGTCGAGACGTACGACGGTGCGGTCTCGGCCGAGCGTGGTTATCTGCGCGAGGCAGGCAACCTGCTCTTCCACTTCTCGCTGATCCTGGCGCTGGTCGGCGTCGCCTGGGGTTCGCTGTTCGGCTACCGCGGGACCGCGCTGGTTGTCGTGGGCAACGGATTCTCCAACTCCGTGGCGCAGTACGACGACTTCACGCCGGGCCGCGCGTTCGGCGGCGACGACGACCTGCCGCCGTTCTCGCTGACGGTGAAGGACTTCCAGGTGAAGTTCCAGCAGGACGGGCCGCAGAAGGGCGCGGCGCGCGAGTTCAAGGCGCAGCTGACGTACCAGGAGACCCCGGACGCGGCGGAGAAGTCGTACGAGCTGCAGGTCAACCACCCGCTGAAGCTGGACGGCAGCAGCGTGTACCTGCTCGGCCACGGGTACGCGCCGCGGGTGACGGTGCGCGACGGTCAGGGCAATGTCGCGTTCTCCGGGCCGGCGCCGTTCCTGCCGCAGGACTCGAACTTCTCGTCGTTCGGCGTGATCAAGGCTCCGGACGCCAGGCCGAAGACGCTCGGGTTCGAAGGGTTCTTCCTGCCGACCGCGGTGATCGACAAGGCCACCGGTCCGGTCTCGGTGTTCCCCGACGACCTCAACCCGGTGCTGGTGATGACCGGGTACTACGGCCGCCCGCAGCCGGAGAGCGGGAAGCCGGAGTCGGTGTACCAGCTGGACAAGTCGAAGCTGACGCAGTTCGAGCAGAACGGCGACAAGTGGCGGTTCCAGCTGGCCCCCGGGCAGAGCGTGGCGCTGCCGGACAAGGCCGGGTCGATCACCTTCGACGGCTACAGCCGGTGGGTCAAGCTGCAGGTCAGCCACACCCCGGGCACCGACCTCGCGCTGGCCGGCATCCTGCTGGCGATCCTCGGCCTGATGGGCTCGCTGTTCGTGCATCCCCGCCGTACCTGGGTGCGGGTCCGCGAGCAGGACGGGCGTACCGTTGTCGAGGTCGCCGGTCTGGACCGCGGCCCCGAGCGCGGCCTCGGCGACGAGATCCAGGCCGTCACAGAGCGTTTGAAACCCGCCGGCTCGAGTAACCAGGAGCAGCCATGACCCCGGAGAGCTACGCACAGGTCTCCAACTTGCTGATCCCGACCGCCACGGTGATCTATGCCTTGGCGATGGTCTCGCACGCGATGGAGTGGGCGGGTGGCCGCGCGGCGGTCGCGCAGCCGGCGAAGGCGAAGGCCAAGAAGCAGGAGGTGCTGGTCGCCTCCGACGGCGAGACGGTCACCGGCGGCGCCACCGACGTACCCAAGGCCGATGTGCCCACGGTGCAGGAGCCGGCGTCGACCGAGCGGATGGATGCCGCGAGCCGGATCGGGCTGCTGCTGACCTGGCTGGCGTTCGTGCTGCACCTGGGTGGTGTGGTGACGCGTGGTCTCGCGGCGGGTCGGGTGCCGTGGGGGAACATGTACGAGTTCTCCATCACCGCGTCGCTCGCGGTCGCGATCGTGTACCTGATCTTCGTGCAGCGCTACAAACTGCAGTACCTCGGGCTCGGCGTGACGTTCGTGATCGCCGCCGTCCTCGGTCTGGCGACGCTCGCGCTGTACACACCGGCCGGTCCGCTGGTCCCGGCGCTGCACTCGTACTGGCTGGTCATCCACGTGTCCGCGGCCGCGATCTCCGGTGGCGCGTTCACGGTCGGCGGGCTGGTCTCGGTGCTGTACCTGCTGAAGGCGCGGGCGGAGCGCAAGGTGCTGGCCGGTGGCACGATGTCGGCCTCGCTGCGGCGGCTGCCGAGCGCGGAAGTGATGGACGGTACGGCGTACAAGGTGCTGGCGTTCGCGTTCCCGCTCTGGACGTTCGGCGTACTGGTGGCCGGGCCGATCTGGGCCGAGCACGCCTGGGGCCGGTACTGGGGCTGGGACCCCAAGGAGGTCTGGTCGCTGGTGACCTGGGTGGTGTACGCCGCCTACCTGCACGCCCGCGCGACCGCGGGCTGGCGGGGCCGCCGGGCCGCGATCATCGCGATCGTCGGCTGGTTCGTCTTCATCTTCAACTTCGTCGGCGTGAACCTGTTGGTGTCCGGCATGCACTCCTACGCTGGGGTGTGAGATGAAAGAGTTCGGCATCTACACCGGCCTGCGGGCGGTGCTGTTCGCCGCCTGCCTGGCGGTGCTGTACTTCGCGCTGCGCACCTGGCTGTCGGTCTGGCCGATCGCGCTGCTGGCGCTGATCGTCTCCTCGATCCTGTCGATCTTCGTGCTCCGCGCCGCCCGCGACCGGCTGGCCGGCAAGATCGAGACCCGCGCTACGAAGATGTCCGAGCGCCTCGAGCAGGCCCGCAGCGCCGAAGACGACGACTGACCCCTGGTTTGACCGGCATCGACCGGGCCGGCAGCGGTTCGCGCCGCCGGCGCCAGTCGGATGCGCCGTCACGCGGCGTCGAGGGCTTCGGTGATCTTCCGGATCATCTCCACCATGGCGGGTCCGGTACCGCCGCGCTCGGCCCGGGCGCCGGCCTCGACGGCGGTCAGGACGGTACTGCGGAAGTTCCCGGCCTCGGCGGCGTCCTGCTGTCCGAGCAGGCCCATCGAGGCGGTCAGTGCCGGCAGCGCGGTGTCGGCGAGCTCGGCCGTCGACTTGCCCTTGAGCTTCACGCTCTTCTGCTTCTCGGTGAGCGCGTGCCCCACCGGGCCGGTCGCGGACGACAGCGCGAGCGCACCGGCGACGGCGATCTTTCCCGCCGACTTCACGCCGGCGGCGGTGATCAGCGCGATCGCGCCGTGCGCGGCGACGGCGAGGGTGAGCTTGTCCTGGTCGGTCAGGGTGATCTGGGAGGTGCTGGTGTTGGTCATGGGTAGACCATCCCGCTCGCGCCTGACACCGGTCTGACGTCACCCTGACACGCCGGAGTCACGCCGTACCAGTGGATGACTGGTACGGAGAGTGACCTACGCCACTGGTGAATTTCTCCCAAAATCGTTTGTGCATTCCTTCACATGAGTCGTACCGTGACTGATGAAACGAAACCGTTTCGTTCTATCAGTGCTCTAGTGCTTACGCAGGGTGATGAAGGTGGATACAGCAGGCGTGCGGGTGCGACCGCGGGTCGAAGGCGGGCGTGAGGAGGAGATCCTCGACGCGACCGTCGCGGTGGTGGCCGAGCTCGGCTACGACCGGCTGACGATGGACGCGGTCGCGACGGCGGCGAAGGCCAGCAAGGCCACGCTGTACCGGCGCTGGTCCACCAAGGCCGAGCTGGTCGTGGACGCGGTCAGCCGGGCCAAGGGCTGCCCGATGCCGGAGGACGTCGACACCGGCAGCCTGCGCGGCGACCTGATCTCGATGGCCTGCGGCGACGGTGGGTTCACCGACGAGCTGCCGATGTCGGTGATCGCCGGCCTGCTCACCGCCCTGCACCGCGACGACGACCTGCAGAAGGCGTTCCGCGAGCGCTTCCTGGCGCCTCGGCAGGACGTCACCAACAAGGTGTACGAGCGCGCCGTCCAGCGTGGCGAGATCGCGCCGGATGTCGACGTCGACCTGCTGTCGGTGACGCTGCCCGCGGTGATCATCCACCACGCCTACATCCTCGGCGTCGAGCCGACCGACGACCTGATCCTCCGAGTGATCGACAACGTGATCCTGCCTGCGGCGCGGGGGTCGCAGGTGAGCTGACCGGTGTGGGGCCGGTCCGCGATTCAACCAGGCAAGTCTGCCCAAGAGGGGAAATAGTCATGTCCGAAGAAGTCATCAACGCCGATCCGCCGGAAGGCCGGAAGGTCGACGCGGTGACCACCGAGCCGAATGCGCACGGTCATCGCAATCTGGGGATCGCGCTGGCGCTGATCTGCATGGCGCAGCTGATGGTGGTGCTGGACGGCACCATCGTCAACATCGCCCTGCCGCACATCAAGGACGCGCTCGGCTTCACCGACGCCTCGCTGCCGTGGGTGGTCAACGCCTACGCGCTGGCGTTCGGTGGTCTGCTGCTGCTCGGCGGCCGGATCGGGGACATCCTCGGCCGCCGCAAGGTCTTCATCGTCGGTGTCGTGCTGTTCGGCCTGGCGTCGTTCGTCGGCGGTATCGCCCAGAGCGAGGGCGTACTGCTCGCCAGCCGGATCCTGCAGGGTGTCGCGGCCGCCGCGGCGTCCCCGAACGCGCTGGCGCTGATCACCACCACCTTCCCGGCCGGCAAGGAGCGCAACCGCGCGATGGCCGTGTACGCCGCGATGTCGGGTGCCGGCGCGGCCGTCGGCCTGATCCTGGGTGGCGCGCTGACCGAGGCGTCCTGGCGCTGGACGTTCTTCATCAACACGCCGATCGGCCTGATCGTGGCGGTGCTGGCGTTCCGGTTCCTGGGCGAGTCGGCCCGGCAGACCGGCAAGTTCGACATCCCCGGTGCGGTCACCGGCACCGTCGGTCTGACCTCGCTGGTCTACGGTCTGACGCACGCCGCCACGAACGGCTGGGGTGACACCTGGACGCTGATCTTCATCCTCGGCGGCCTGGCGCTGATCGGCGCCTTCCTCGCCATCGAGGCGCGCTCGCGGCACGCGCTGATGCCGTTCCGGATCCTCGCGAACCGGACTCGCGGCGTGAGCTTCTTCGTGATGCTGATCGTCGGTGCGGCGATGTTCTCGATGTTCTACTTCCTGGGCATCTTCGTGCAGAGCATCATGGGCTACAGCGCGCTGAAGACCGGTGTCTCGTTCCTGCCGTTCAGCGTCGGCATCGTGGTCGCGGCGCAGGTCGCGTCGGCGCTGGTGGCGCGGATGGACCCGCGCTGGATCGCCGGTGCCGGTGGCGTGCTGGTCGGCGCGGGCATGTTCGGGTTCAGCCGGTTGCAGGTGGACTCGACGTACCTGACGCACCTGTTGCCGTACATCCTGGTGCTGTCGTTCGGTATGGGCCTGATCTTCGTCCCGCTCACGCTGACCGCGGTCAGTGGCGTCGCGAACGAGGACTCCGGTGTCGGTTCCGCCGTACTGAACACGGTGCAGCAGATCGGTGGTGCGGTCGGCCTGGCGCTGCTGGGCACGATTTCCACCAGCGCGATCAAGGACAAGTTCGCCGAGCTGGCCCCGGGCCTGCAGAAGGCGGCCGAGTCCGGTCAGTCGCCGGAGCAGATCAAGCAGCTGCAGGGTCAGTTCACCGCGCTCGCCACCACGCACGGCTTCACCCGCGCGTTCCTGTGGTCCGCGTTCCTGGCGGTCGGCGCCGGGCTGGTCACGCTGATCGGCCTGTCGATCAAGCACAAGGACCTGGCCACCGACAGCGAGAGTGGCCCCGTCCACATCGGCTGACCGGCCTACTGAAACGCGAAGGGCCCGCTTCCCGGGAGGGGGGAAGCGGGCCCTTCGTCTGCTCCCGAGCGCACCTAGAGTGACAGGGTGGCCGACGAACCGAATCAGCACCAGCAGGGGACCGTGGCATCGATCGCTGCCGGAGTGAGCGGGTTCGTGAGCCGGCCGGGCGCGACGGTGCGGGTGATCGCGAAGCGCTCCGCGGCCGACTGGCAGCGCTACAGCCGCCGCGTCGGGAACACCTTCGCCGAGACCGAGCACCTGACCGAGACGCTGCGCCGCGGACTGCCCGGTATCGACCGCGGCCCCGGCTGGCGGTCCCAGCGGGCCGCGGTCGACGCCCTCGCGCATCAGGACGCGGAGTACGCGCTGGTGGCCGAGGTCGGCGACGACGGACCGATGACCGTCGTGACCTTCCGGCGGGACAACGACGACCTGGTAGTGGTCGGCGGTGGTACGACGTTCCCGTCGGCGCCGGCGGCGGTGCTCGAGGACGTCTCGCTACCGAGCGGCGAACAGGCCGGGTACGCCACGCAGTACGCGCTCGCATCGATCGCCGCGCGCGAGACGCTGAACCTCTCGCATCAGGTGTCGCCGGATACCTGGCACGGGCCGCGGGCGCTCGAGGCCCGGCGGATGATCTGGTCCAACGGGCAGGCGCGCAGCACGAAGTCGGCCGCGCAGACCTGGACGGCAGACGACGTACGGCACATCGCCGAGCAGGTGGCGCTCCGCCAGGCCGACGGCCGGGACCCATTCCCGCAGGTGCAGTCGGCGGTCGCCGGTGGACAAGGGCCACGGCGCTGGGCCACCGAGCTGAAGGGCTGGCTCGACCGGGGCGGCACGCTCGAGGTGTACGACCACGCCGACCCGGTGGATCGGGACGCGGCCGGTCTCGCCATGCTCGAGCTCGTCCCCGGGTCGCACCTGCTCGCCCAGAACCCGCTCCCGGACAAGCCCGGTGTGCGGACGCTGGTCGCGATGGCGGACGGCCGGCCACGAGGCCTGATCACGACCGGGCAGAAGGCCACCGGTGACGTGCACGTACTGCGTTTCCTCGGGACCGCCGACGTCGGCGCGAAGCGGGCGATCGAGTTCGCGATGCTGGAGAGCGCCGGCCTGCGCGGCGGCGCGGTCTCGTTCTCCGAGGCCGGTGCGATCGAGTACATGGGGAATCGTGAGTACTCGGTCAGCTCTGCCGACGCCAAGTCCATCACCGCCCGGATGGAAAGCAACCTCCGGCATCTCGACAAGGATTCGGCGGCACGCCTGGCGGAGGTGCTGAAGGTCCTGGACACCCCCACCATCCCGTCCGCCGACCCGGCCGCGCTGGCGGCCGGCGTGCAACGGTTCCGGGAGGCCGGCGGCGACGTGCTGCTGCTCGGGTCGTCCGATCCGAAGCTGGCCGACCTGCAGGAGCGGGCGTCCGACGAAGTGTGGGCGGCGGCGGGAGACGCGGACGGATCGGTGCAGCCCGGCGTCGACGGCATGTGGCGCGCGTTGAACTCCGAGGAGAGCGACCAGCTTGTGGCGGTCGCCGTACTCGACGGGGCGCCCGTGGCCGCGGCGAGCGTCCGGAACGTCGGCCCGCGCTGGGAGCTCGGGACGTTCGGTGCCGTGCCGGGTGCCGACGACGCCTTGACCGCCGCGGTCGTCGACGGCGTGTACGAGCGGTCGTACCGGCAGACGCCGGTCGCCATGTTCCTGACCGACGCCGAGGCCGCGTCGGAGCAGCTGCCGGCGCTCGGTCTGCAGGTGACCGACGTCCGGCCGCTCGACGACGAGACCCGCGTAAAGGTCTTCCTCCCGGACGCCACCCGGGTCGCGATCGTGTCCGCGGAGGCGAAGTCAGGCTGGCCGACCGCGCGTGGGCTCGACCAGGTCTCCCAACTGCTCACGGACTTCCGGGAGGCCAACGGGTCCGTACGACGGCTGGACCACGCGGTCGACGCGGACCGGGAGCTGGCCGCGGAGATCGTCCGGGACGTGCAGAGCGACAACAAGGTCAAGCAGTCCGAAATCCCGGTCCCGCCGGTGAACGGGAACCGGGTGACGGTCGCGGCGCAGTCCGACGAGCACGGACCGGCGTACATCACCTTCGACGAGACGCCGGACGGGGGGATCGAGGTCGTCGACGTCGCGGCCAAGGGGTACGACTACACCGCCCGGGAGGCGACCCGGTACTGGTTCTGCGATCAGACCACGCAGCGCGGTCAGGAACCGGTGCTGCACGAGCGGATCAACGACATCGAACGCGCTCGGGGAACCTGGGAGACCGCGCCGAGCCGGTACTTCGTCACCGGGATGCAGAACCGGCTCGGTGACCGGGCGGCCGCGCTGGTGACGCCTGCCACCGAACCGGAAGCTCCCGGCCCTCAGACGCTCGACCAGGGGTCGCTCGGTGTGCAAGGCGACGGACAGGCGCCCGGGCGACGTCCCGAAGGGCCGCGTGGACGGCGCGGCGACCTGGGGCGCTGATCGGTCAGAGTTGCTTGCGCATCACGAGTTCGCGGCTTACCCCGTTGAGCATCAGGTCGCCCGGTTCGTCGGTGTCGGTGAAACCGCTGCGCAGGTAGAGGTTGTGGGCGGGGTCGTTGCCGGGGACAACCGAGAGTTTCAGGGTGGCGGCGCCGATGCCGCGGGCCCAGTCCTCGATGGCGGCCATCAGTGCGTTGCCGACGCCCTTGCCGCGGCCGACGGGCGCGACCCACATCGATACCAGCTCCGCCGTACGCGGGTCTTCCTCGGGGAAACCGCCGGCCATCCCCGCGGGTACGCCGTCCAGCGACGCGATCACCTGGTAGCAGCCGGGCACACTCAACCGCTCCCGCCAGCGTTCCTCCGGCGCGTCGATCCAGTCCGCCAGCTGCGAGCCGAAGGCGTACGGCGCCTCGCTCAACGCCGCGAGCCGCAGCTCCCGCCAGGCCTTCCAGTCGTCCGGCCCGATTGCTTGTACGTCGATCACGCGCACAGGATGGCACTCGGGCCGGACCGGAGACCACTCAGTTTTCGTCAGGGGCGGGGCGGGAACTTCGAGGACACCCAGTCGCGGACGCCGCCGAGGCCGTCGCCGAGGTCGCGGAGGAACTTGGCCAGCGGGTCCTGCGAGCGGTTGAACGCCTCGGTGTACGACTTGGCCGCGTTCTTCGCCTCCTGGGAGATCGAGGCGTTCGCGTCGTCCTGCCGCTTCGGGTAGTCGCCGGAGACGATCGTCGTGTACTCGCCCTCGTCGACCCAGCGGCGCAGCTCGTGGGCCCGGATGACGGCCATCGGGTGCGTCTGCGCCTCGAGCAGCAGCAGCTTCAGCACGCTGTCCCGCAGGTCGCCGGCGCTCTCGTACTCCGTGCCCTGGGCGAGGAACGCGGTGGTGTCGAGCTCGTTGAGCTGACCGCCGCTGGCGAGCTTCATCTGGACCCGCAGCGCGACCGCCGGGTCCTGCACCGCGAGCAGACCCGCCCGGTCGCCGGACAGCTCCGCCTTGCGGGACCACTCGTGCAGCGCGGCGATGATGGCCCGGATGCCCAGCGCTCCGATCGGCATCCAGTTGATCGCGCCGGTGAGACGCATCAGCCAGAGCAGCAGCGACTGGTACAGGGCGTGGCCGCTCTGGGCGTGGCCGAGCTCGTGGCCGAGGATGAACCGCAGTTCCTCCTCGTCCAGGCCCTTGATCAGGGAGCTGTTCACCACGATGAACGGCCGGTCCATGCCGATCGTGACCGCGTTCCAGATCGGGCTGTTGGTGACGAACAACTCCGGGAGCTGCCGTACGTCGAGCGTGGAGGCCGCCTCGGTGTAGAGCCGGTGCACGTTCGGGAACTGGCGGTCGTCGACCCGGATCGCCCCGCCGAGGAACTGGAGCCGGAACGCGCGCTCGTTGATCATCCCGGACATCTTCCGCAGGACGTAGTCGAAGCCCTTCAGCTGCCGCAGCGCGACCAGCGCGCCCCGGTCCGCCGGGTGCTCCCACGCCCGCGAACTGACGTCGGTCAACGTCACCCGCTGCCGCGTCGGCCGGTCACTGTTCTCGCTCATCGATCCCCCTGCTGCCCAGTCGTCATGGGTTCCCAACCTAGCTCGCGGTCGGGTCCGATCGGGGTCGGAGCGCTGCCGCCAGCGCCAGCGCGGGGGTCCAGCCGAGGGGGACGGACCACCAGCCCAGGCCCTTGTTCGCGGCGAAGGCGGTGGTGGCTAGGCAGAGCGCCGTACCGGCGAACCAGTACCAGGTGGCGTTCCAGCCCGGGTGGTGGCCCGGACGGCGGCTCGCGCGGCGGTGGCCGACCCAGGCGAGCAGGAGGGTGGCGGGCAGCGCGAGCGCGGTCGCCCCGAGGGTGAGTACGGCGAAGATCAGGGCGATGTCGCCGGGCGAGAACTCCACGGCTCCGAGCGGGATCATGAGACCGATCCTCGGCGTACGAGGTGGTGGTTGCAGAGCGTAGGAATACTCAAATCGGTCGCCACGTCTTAGCCTGGCCCGCATGAGTGAGGTTGACGGGGTGTGCCGCGAGGTCGATCGGCGTGACGAGAAGGCGCGGGCCTGGGTGTCCGAGGCGATCCGGATCGTCGACGCCGACGCGAACCGGAGCGCGGACACGCACCTGCACGTGTTCCCGATGCCGGACGGTACCGGCGTGGACCTGTATCTCAAGGACGAGTCCGTGCACCCCACCGGCTCGCTCAAGCACCGGCTCGCCCGGTCACTGTTTCTCTACGCGCTCTGCAACGGCTGGATCCACGAGGGCACCACGGTGATCGAGGCGTCGAGTGGTTCGACGGCGGTCAGCGAGGCGTACTTCGCCCGGCTGCTCGGCCTCCCGTTCGTCGCCGTGATGCCGCGCTCGACCAGCCCCGAGAAGGTCGAGCTGATCGAGTTCTACGGCGGCAGTTGCCACTTCGTCGAACGCTCCGGGCAGATCTACGGCGAGGCGAAGCGGCTGGCCGAGGAGACCGGCGGCCACTACATGGACCAGTTCACGTACGCCGAGCGCGCGACCGACTGGCGGGGCAACAACAACATCGCCGAGTCGATCTTCGGGCAGCTGTCGCTGGAGCAGCACCCGATCCCGACCTGGATCGTCGTCGGCGCCGGCACCGGCGGTACGTCGGCCACGCTCGGCCGCTACGTCCGCTACCAGCGGTTCGACACGTCGGTCGCGGTCGTCGACCCGGAGAACTCGGCGTTCTACCCGGCGTTCGAAGCCGGCGACCACGAGTTCTCCACCGGCCGTCCGTCGCGGATCGAGGGGATCGGCCGCCCGCGCGTCGAACCCTCGTTCGTGCTCGGCGTCGTCGACCGGATGATCGCCGTCCCCGACGCCGCCTCGATCGCCGCGATGCGCTTCTGCTCCCGCGTCACCGGCCGGCTGGTCGGCGGCTCCACCGGCACCAACCTCTGGGGCGCACTCCGCCTGGCCGCCGAGATGCGCCGTACGGGCGTCCGCGGCAGCATCGTCACGCTCCTCTGCGACAGCGGCGAGCGCTACGGCAACACCTACTACGACGA
This sequence comes from Kribbella sp. NPDC043289, assembly GCF_056436705.1. Classification (NCBI taxonomy): domain Bacteria; kingdom Bacillati; phylum Actinomycetota; class Actinomycetes; order Propionibacteriales; family Kribbellaceae; genus Kribbella; species Kribbella sp. NPDC043289. The sequence continues at coordinate 192,444 of NZ_JBWKCB010000006.1, read as the reverse complement.
CGACTGGCTGCGGACGAGCAGCATCGACATCACGCCGTACACGACCACCCTCGAAACCTTCGCCACCACCGGCCTCTGGAAAGAACCGTCCTAGGTCACGGCAAGAGCGCGAGCTTGCCTGTCGTGGCGCGGGCCTCGAGTTCGGCGAGCGCTTTCGGCCCCTCGGTCAGCTCGTACGTCGTCGGCGCCCCGGGACCCAGGACTCCGGCCGCGAGCAGGCCGAACAGTTCGCCCATCACCTCGCCGAACAGTTGCGGCGCGGACTGGATCAGAATCCCGATGTTCAGCCCGATCAGCTGAACCTGGTGTTTGTAGACCAGGTCCCAGTTGCTGATCGCGGCCTCCCCGCCGACCAGGCCGAAGACGACCACCCGCCCGGTGACCCGCTTGGTGACAGCGAGGCTCGCCTCTAGCGTTGGGCCGCCGACGGACTCCAGCACCAGGTCGACTCCACCGGTCAACCGCAGTACCTCGGTAGCGAGGCCAGGACTGTGCGAGTCGAGGACATGGTCGGCGCCAAGCGCCCGTACGACGTCGTGCTTGCCTGGCCCGGCAGTGGCAATCACCGTGGCGCCGTAGTGCTTGGCCATGCGGACGGCGGCTTGGCCGGTGGCGCCGGCCGCGGCGTGGATCAGGACGGTTTCGCCGGCCGTCAGGCGCCCGAGCGGGCGGAGGGCTGCCAGTGCTGTGGGCCAGTTGACGAGCAGGCCCAGCGCTTGGTCGTCGTCCCACCCGGTCGGCACGGGGAGCGTCGCGACGGCGGGCAGTACGGCGTACTCCGCGAACGCGCCGCCGCCGATGCAGACGCCGACGACATGCACGCCGGGTGTGAGGTCGACGCCGTCGCCGACGGCAACCACTTCGCCGGCCGCCTCGATGCCTGCGATGTACGGCGGCTGCGGGCCGCCCGCGAAGGTGCCAAGCGCCTGCGAGATGTCAACGAAGTTCACCCCGGCGGCGGTCACCCGGACGAGCACTTCTCCCGGACCGGGACGGGGGACCGGGGCGTCGGTCAGCTTCAGATCCTGCGGCCCGGACGACGACGTCTGCACCAGTGTTTGCATCCCCACACACCTCTTTGTTGGTCGATCGACCAATAAAGCGTGTCACCGCGAAGTGAGGGGCGTCAAGATAAACTTGGTCGATCGACCAACAAACCTCGGAGGAGCCGATGGCCACCCGCGGCAGACCGCGTACGTTCGACCCTGACGTCGCGCTGCGCCAGGCCCTGGACGTGTTCTGGGAACGCGGCTACGAAGGCACCTCGCTGAGCGACCTGGCCGCGGCGATGGGCATCCGGTCGGCCAGCATCTACGCGTACTTCGGCAGCAAGGAAGACCTGTTCCGCCACGTCATGACCCTGTACGGCGCCACCGCCGGCGAACCGCCCCGCCGCGCTCTCCGGGACGGCCCGACCGCCCGCGAGGCGATCCACGCGATGCTTCGCGCGACCGCGGACCAGATCACGCATCCCGAGCACCCGCACTACTGCATGCTGATCCTCGCCGCCCCGACCGGCGCCGTCGAGAACCACGCCGTACGCCAGTTCCTCGCCGACGGGCGGCACGGCATGTACGAGGAGATCCGGGAACGGCTGGCCGCCGACGTACCGCATGCACGACTCGACGCGATCGCCCGCTACTACACGACCGTTGTCCAGGGCCTGTCAGTCCAGGCCCGCGACGGCGCCACCCGCGCCGACCTGGAGACCGTCATCACCTGCGCAATGGCCGCCTGGGATTCCCTGACGGAAAACGTCGCCTAGCGCGGTTACCAGTTCTTGTTGCAGACGATGACGGTGCGCGTGGTGTTGGCGGGGATGTTGAGGTACGCGGTCTTGGGGGCAATCACGCCGTTGGCGAGACGCTTCACGGTCCAGATACCGCCTCGGCCCTTGAAATAGTAGGTGCCGGTGTCATCGCGGACGCTGGTCTTGGCGCCGGGGCCGTCGACGGTCACCGTGGGGGAGCCGAACTTCGCGCAGTTGAAGACGAGCTTGAGGTAGGCCGCGTTGGACGCGGCCGAAGCTGCCGGGGCGGTGATGCCGGCGGCGGGGATGGCAGCCGCCAAGGCGAGCGCAGCAAGGACGATGGGGCGTACGACGCGACGCATCTGTTTTCCTTTTCGGAGAGTCGGGGGGCTTCGGCAGCACGCTAGGCCGCAGTCGCTACGCGCCGCTGCCCGTACTCCGCCCGTACTCCCTTCAGCTACCCAGTGCCAGTCCGATGCCGAGGCCGATGGCGTACAGGAGTTCGGTGAGGCCGGTGAACTTGAGGACCGGGATGAGGGCGGGGCCTACTGCGTCGCTGAGGATGATCCGGACGGACTTGATGGCCAGGGGGATGGCGATGAAGGCCAGGAGGGTCCAGGGGGTGGCGATCGCGGAGACGGCCGCGAGGAGAAACGCCAGGCCGGTCAGGGCGGCGTACAGGCGGCGGGAGTTCGCGGCGCCGAGGACGACGGCCAGGGTGCGTTTGCCGGTGACGGAGTCCGTCGGGATGTCGCGGAGGTTGTTGGCGACCAGCAGCGCGCAGGCGATGGAGCCGATCGAGACGGCGCCGGCCACGGCGGTCCAGCTCAGGGTCTCCGCCTGGACGTACGTCGTACCGAGGACGGCGACCAGGCCGAAGAACAGGAAGACGCTGACCTCGCCGAGCGCGCGATAGCCGTACGGGCGTTTGCCGCCGGTGTAGAACCAGGCGCCGAGCAGGGACGCGGCGCCGGCGACGAGGAGCCACCAGGTCGTGGTGGCGCAGAGCACGATGCCGAGGACGGCGCCGATGCCGAAGCAGGTGAACGCGGCGGTCTTGACTGCCCGCGGCGTGGCGACCTTGGAGCCGACCAGGCGGAGCGGGCCGACCCGGTTCTCGTCCGTACCGCGGATGCCGTCGCTGTAGTCGTTGGCGTAGTTCACGCCGATCTGCAGCGCCAGGGCGACGCCGAGCGCGAGCAGTGCCTTCCACCAGACGAAGCCGTCCAGGTACGCCGCCGCACCGGTTCCGACCAGGACGGGGGAGATCGCGGCGGGCAGAGTGCGGGGGCGGGCGCCTTCGATCCACTGGGCAGGGGTAGCCATGAGCGTCGATTCTGTCAGTCACACGGGCGACCGGCACCAGCGGCCCGCGCTGCGACCCGCTGGGTGTGGCGTGGGTCTCTGACGGCCAGGTATGCGGTCTGGGAACGGCGGCCGGGCCGTACGCTCAGAGTGACATGGCTACCTTGCGGCTGGTTCCCGGTACGGCGGATGCGGTGCTGTCCGCGTTGAGCGGCGTACTCGACGGGACCGGCACGCCGTTCGCGCCGGTGCCCGACGACGCGGCGGCGGCTGTCCGCGTGAAACAGGCAGCGGCGCCGGACGAGCCGCTCGAGGACGGCACCGCGGTCGTGCTGACCACGTCCGGGTCCTCCGGAGAGCCGAAGGGCGTGCTGCTGTCGCGGGACGCGCTGATCGCGTCCGCGGTGGCCACCCACGATCGACTGGGCGGTCCGGGTCAGTGGCTGCTCCCGATGAAGCCGTACTTCGTCGGCGGCCTGCAGATCCTCACTCGTTCTCTCGTCGCCGGCACTACACCGGTCATCCTCACAGACACCTTCAGCGCGGCGGCGGCTCAGCTGACCGGGGTACGCCGGTACACGGCGATGGTGCCGACCCAACTGGCCCGTTATCTCGAGACAGACCTGGACGCGCTGCGCTCGTTCGACGCGATCATCATCGGTGGCGCCTCGACGCCCGAGCCGCTCAAGGCGCGCGCCGCGGACGCCGGCGTGACCGCGATTCCGGCATACGGGATGACGGAGACCGGGAGTGGGTGCGTGTACGCCGGGGTGCCGCTCGACGGCACGTCGATCGACCTGGACGACGGGCGGATCCGGATCAAGGGCAGCACGCTGTTCTCGGGGTACCGGTTGCGGCCGGAGCTCACCGCGGAGGTACTGCGGGACGGGTGGTTCCGGACGCAGGACCGTGGCGAGTTCGTGGACGGTCGCCTGCGAGTAGTAGGTCGAGTGGACGACGTGGTGATCACAGGTGGGGTGAACGTCACGCTGACGACTGTGCAGGCGCGGTTGCTGGAGCATCCGCAGGTGCAGGACGCCGTGGTGCTCGGCGTTCCCGACGCTGAATGGGGCACCCGGGTCGTGGCGTTCGTCGTAGGCTCGCCGGCCCGGGACGAACTGCGTGCCTGGGTCAGCCAGACCCTGCCGCGGACCTGGGCGCCGCGTGACGTGGTCGCGCTCCAGGCGTTGCCGATGCTTGCCTCGGGCAAGGTCGACCGGCAGGCGTTGCTGGACGGTGTGCGGTGATCACCTACTCGCTCGGCCTGAAGAACAAGTTCCGCGGCATCACCGTCCGCGAAGGCATGCTGTTCGAGGGACCGGCCGGGTGGGCGGAGTGGAGCCCGTTCCTGGACTACGACGACGCGACCTGTGTGTCCTGGCTGCGGGCCGCTCGCGAGGCAGCCGATGAGGGCTGGCCGGCGCCGGTGCGCGACCGGGTGCCCGTCAACTGCACTGTGCCGGCGCTCGGACCCGAGAAGGCAGCAGAGATCGTCAGAGCATCAGGCTGCGGTACGGCGAAGGTGAAGGTGGCTGAGCCGGGTCAAACGTTGGCCGACGACCTGGAGCGCGTCGAAGCAGTGCGCGACGCGATCGGCAGCGGGCGGGTGCGCATCGACGCGAACGGCGCGTGGTCCGTCGACCAGGCGGTGCAGAGCATCAGGCAGCTGCAGCGATTCGACCTGGAGTACGTCGAGCAGCCGACAGCCACCGTGGAAGAGCTGGCCGAGGTCAGGCGGCGCGTCGACGTACCAATCGCGGCAGACGAGTCCATCCGGCGAGCTGAGGACCCATATCTGGTCAAGAAGCTCGACGCTGCGGACATCGCCGTACTGAAGGTGCAGCCTATTGGTGGCGTCCGCGCGTGTCTGGAGATCGCTGAGCAGATCGGTCTGCCCGTTGTCGTGTCGTCAGCGCTGGAGACCTCGGTAGGGATCGCTGGAGGCGTTGCACTCGCCGCAGCGCTTCCAGAGCTCCCGTATGCCTGCGGTCTCGCGACAGTGTCGATGTTCACCCAAGAGGTGGTGGCTGAACCGCTGCTGCCCGTCAACGGCTTCTTGCCGGTCAAACGGCTCGCACCGGATCCCCAGCTGCTCGAGGCGGCGCGGGCGGATGCGGACCGGACCAAGGTGTGGGAAGAGCGCTTGTCCCGAGTAAGGAGTGCCGGATGAACCCGTCCACGGCGTTTGCGACGGTGGTCGTTGACGAACTGATCCGGTCCGGCGTCCGTGAGGCTGTGGTGTCGCCAGGCTCGCGCAGTGCACCCCTGGCCCTCGCCTTCGCGGCCGCCGACCGCGACGGGCGACTCCGGCTGCACGTCCGCATCGACGAGCGTACGGCGGGATTCCTCGCCATCGGACTGATGCGGGGCAGCGGGTTGCCGGTGCCGGTCGTGACAACCTCCGGTACTGCGGTGGCCAACCTGCACCCCGCTGTCCTCGAAGCCTCGCACAGTGGACTGCCGCTGATCGTGCTGAGCGCTGACCGGCCGCCGGCGCTCAGGGGAAGCGGTGCGAACCAGACGACCGACCAGCTGAAGGTGTTCGGCTCCGCGGTCCGGTTGTTCCACGAAATGGGCACTCCGGTCCGTGAGATCGGTCAGGTCGCCTACTGGCGTTCACAGGTCGCGCGGGCCGTGGCCAACGCGACTGGTGCCCGCTCCGCCGACCCAGGACCGGTGCAGCTCAACTGCCCGCTCAACGAGCCGCTTGTCCCCACAGAGGGACCTGACTGGCCGGAGCCGCTGCAGGGTCGCAGCGCTGGGCCCTGGACTGCTATCCGCGCCGCAGCCGGCCAACCGTCCGCAGTGTCGCCAGGTCCGAAGACGGTGGTCGTAGCGGGCGACGGTGCGTCGCAGTCCGCCCGGCTGGTTGCCGAGGCAGGGCACTGGCCGTTGTTCGCAGAGCCGTCCAGCCGGGCCCGGATCGGTCCGTCGGTGATCTCGGCGTACCGCTTGTTGTTGCAGGCAAGCGATCTGGCGGGGGAGATCGAGCGGGTGCTGGTGTTCGGGCATCCGACCTTGTCGCGGCCGATCTCCAAGCTGCTCGCCCGCTCGGACGTCGAGGTGATCGTCGTGTCGCCGACCGGCCTGTGGCCCGACCCGGCCCGCCGCGCGGCGTCGGTGGTGACCGGGCTCGAGGTCACCGCGGCCGACACGACCGACTGGCTGGCGCGCTGGCAGCATGCCGACCAGCTCGCCCGCCCCGAGCTCGACAAGGTGCTCGCGGACGGCCTGAGCGGCCCGCGCGTCGCGGCGCTCGTCGGCGAAGCGGTCGGCGCCGACGGCATGCTGGTCGTCGCGTCCTCGAACCCGGTCCGCGACCTCGACCTCGCGACCGTCGTCCCGATCCGCACCATCGCCAACCGCGGCCTCGCCGGTATCGACGGCACGATCTCCACCGCCGTCGGCGCGGCGCTGGCGAACGCGGGACCGACGTACGCGCTGATCGGTGATCTCGCGTTCCTGCACGACAGCAACGGGCTCGTCATCGGCCCGGACGAGGCGCGGCCCGACCTGCGGATCGTCGTCGTCAACGACAACGGCGGCGGCATCTTCTCCACGCTCGAGCAGGGCGATCCGAACCACGCGACCCACTTCGAGCGCGTCTTCGGTACGCCGCACAACGTGGATCTCGCCGCACTCTGCGCCGCCAGCGGTACGCCGTACACGCGGGTGGAGACCGTGGACGAACTGCGGGCCGCGCTCGCGCTGACCGTCGCCGGACTGGACGTGGTCGAGGTACGGATCTCCCGCGACGGCCACCGCCCGCTCGGCGCGGCCATGGTCGCCGCGCTCAAGCAGCTGTAACGGGCACCTTCTCGGCCTGCTCGGTCTTGCGGGTCGGGTGCAGTGTGCGGAGGTGGTTGAGCAGCGGCACCACCATCGCGATGACCAGCGCGGTCGTCGTGAGGATCGGAATCGTCGCGCCGCGCAGCGACGAGTTGAGCGGTGCGGCGATCGTGAAGATGAGGCTGACCGCGGTGATGATCATCGTCAGCCGCCGGCCGGGCCGTGCGACGGCCAGGAACGGCAGACACCACAGGAAGTACCAGTCGTGGGCGCTGGGCCCCAGCACGACCACGGCAAGCAGTGCGACACCGACAGCCCGCGCGGCATAGTGGATCGACGACCGGAGACTCAGCCACGCGATCAGACCTAGCGCAGCGAGCATGCCGACCAGTCGGACGATCTGCAGTGCCTGTGTGGCCGCAGTGTCCTCACCCAGCCAGCCCAGTACGCCGGAAGCCGCCATACCGATCAGATTGGCGATCGAGAACGGTGAACGGACCAGACCGGGTACGTCGAGCGCTCCGAGCCAGCCAGAGCCCACACCGGTGAGTGCGCCGATGGTGACGAGTGTCAGCACCGATACGGCGCCGGCAATGGCCAGACTGGCGAACCGGTGCAGCCGTCCGGCCAGCGGGCTCATCACGGCGGCGATGGCGATCGCCACGAGTCCACCCGGGAGCTTCACTGCGGCTGCTGCGCCGGCCACGACTGCCGCCGTACCCCATCGGCCGGTGAGGGCGAGTGCGAACGCGCTGCAGGCCAGTCCGAGCATCAGTACGTCGTTGTGGGCCGCGCCGATGCCGTGGGTGATCAGCATCGGGTTCAGCACGACCAGCCAGGTCGCGAAGTTCGAGTCGACCCGACATGCGGTCGCCAGGCGCGGTACGGCCCAGGCGATGAGCACAATGCCCAGTACGGCGAGCAGACGGTGCGACAGCATCAGCAGGTACGGGTTCATGGTGAGGTGCGCGACCAGACCGCCGTACGCGAGGGGAAGCGGCCCGTACGGCGCGGGGGTCTGCATCCACATCGGGTCGACGGCCTCGATGATGTGGCCGGACAGGACGCCCGGACCGACGTCGTACGGGTTGTAGCCCTCGGCGACGAGTGCGCCCTGCGCCGCGTAGCTCCAGGCGTCCCGGCTGAACAGCGGGGGAGCCAGCAGCAGCGGTGCACTCCAGTACGCCGTCATGCGGAGCAGCGGGAACCGCTCGCCGGCCATGACCCGGCGCCCGACGGTCAGCCAGGCCCAGGCCATCAGCCCGAGCCCGGCGACCATGAACGTCAGTCCGACCATCCGGCCGGGGAGAGAATGCCGCAGATCGCCGGTGACAGGCAGCGCGGCGACCCAGGAGGACGGCGGCACCACCGACGTCACCAGGCTCGCCAGAGCGACTACGACAGACCCGACGATCCCGCGGACCATCGGCGATCGCATGGCCGCACCGTAGCGAGGCCATGCGACACGACGATGAACACTAGGCAGATTCCTTGCGGAAGGTCCTTGCGCCGACAGCCAGTCCGACGACCGTCAGCAGCACCACCCAGAACAGGCCCCACAGCGACGACGCGCTGCCGATGTCGCCGCGGAACAGGGCCCGGACGCCGTTCACCACGTGCTTCAGCGGGCTGATGTCGGACAGCCGCTGCAGCCAGGTCGGACCGATCTGCATCGGCAGCAGGATGCCGGACAGCAGCAGCAGCGGCATCGCGATGCCGTTCAGCAGCGGGGCCAGCGCGTCCTCGCTCTTGGTGATGAGCGCGACCGAGTACGACAGCGAGGCGAACGTGGCGCCGAGCAGCGCGACGATCACCAGCGACAGCAGTACGCCGCCCCACGGCGCCCGCAGACCGAGCGGGAGCGCGGCGACCAGCAGCAGCACCGACTGGACCACGAGTACGACGACGTCGCGCAGTACCCGCCCGGCCATCAGAGCGATCCGGGATGCCGGCGTCACGCGGTCGGCCTCGATGACGCCCGCGCGGTACTCCGCGATCAGGCCGAAGCCGACGAACATCGCGCCGAACATACCGAGCTGGACGATCAGACCGGGAATGAACACCTGGTAGGCGTTCGTGGTCGTGCCCTGGCTGATCTGGGCGGTGATCGGCTTCAGCAGCGGGCCGAAGAGGAACAGATACATCAGCGGCTGGCTGAGCATCAGGATTGACCACATCGGGTTCCGCAGCGACAGCCGCATCGCGCGGTGGAACACGATCCAGGTCTCGCGCATGACGGTCATGCGACAACCTCTTCCTTCGTCTCGGTGGGGGCGGGGGTGTCCTCGTCGCGCAGCGAGCGGCCGGTCATCGTCAGGAACACGTCGTCCAGGGTCGGACGGTGTACCTCGACACCGTGCAGCTCGATGCCCTGGGCATCGATCGAGCGGAGCAGCGCGGGCAGGATCGAACCGCCGCGCGGGATCCGGAACCCGACCCCATCGCCGTCGGCCTCGATCTCGGCCGCGCCGTCGAGCTCCTGGACGATCTTCATCACCTCCGGCGCCTGGGTCGCGTCGGCGAGGCTGAGCCTGACGGCGTCACCGGAGACCTGCTGCTTGAGGTTGTCCGGCGTCCCGGAGGCGACGATCTTGCCGTGGTCGATGACCAGGATCCGGTCGCAGAGCGCGTCCGCCTCGTCCAGGTAATGGGTGGTGAGGAAGATCGTCGCGCCGCGGTCGCGGAGGCCGCGGATGTGGTCCCACAGGTTCGCCCGGGCCTGCGGGTCGAGACCCGTGGTCGGCTCGTCCAGGAAGATCAGCTTCGGGTTGTGGATCAGGCCCATCACGATGTCCAGCCGGCGCCGCTGGCCGCCCGACAGCGTCTTGCACTGGCGCCGCCACAGTCCGGGCAGGTCCAGTTCCTCGAACAGGCGCTGCCCGTCCGCCGCGGCCTTCGCCTTCGGTACGCCGTACAGCCGCGCGTGGTCGACCACCTCGTCACCGGCGACCGCCTCGGGGAGGGTGGAGCCGCTCTGCGGGACGTACCCGATGCCGCGGCGGACGCCGACCGGGTCCTTCGCGAGATCGCAGCCGACGACGGTCGCGGTCCCCGCGGTCGGGGTGATCAGCGTGGCCAGCATGCGCATCGTGGTGGTCTTGCCGGCCCCGTTCGGGCCGAGAAAGCCGACGATCTCCCCGTCGGCGACATCGAGGTCAACTCCCTGCACGGCCTGCACCGGTCCGCGTTTCGTCTTGAAGGTGCGGACAAGCCCGCGAGCTTCGATCATCATGCGAGACAGTGTGGGTGATCAACTTTGACTAGTCAATCTTGATTAATCACCCTGGGGACATCTCCGGAGGCACTCAGGTGGTGGGTGGATCGGGGATCTCGCCCCAGTGCGTGACCATGCCGGGGTACGGCTTCCAGTCGGCCGGTTCGCCCGCGAACGCGTACGCGCCGTCCCGGATCCGGCCGAGGAAATCCCGGGTCCACCCCAGCTCACCGGTATCCCGGGCAGTGGTGATCCGGAACATCTCGACCACGTGGTTCGGCGTCCCGGGGTCCTCGAGGATCTGGCGCTCGGAGAACGGTTCGGCCTTCAGCCAGGCCTCCAGTTGGGTGATCCGGGCCTCGAGCGCGGCGACGACCTCGTCGCGGCGCAGCGACCACAGGAAGCTCAGCGCGGCCTGCATCTTGTCCGGGTGGAAGCCGTCGACGGTCCACAGCATGCCGCGGAGCAGCGAGAAGTACTCGGTCTCGCCGTCCGTGGTGAGCTTGTACGACGTCCGGCCGGGCCGGTGCACGCCGTCCTGCTCGAGCTCCTGGAGATAGCCGTGCTTGGCGAGCGTGCGCAGCCCGGTGTAGATAGAGCCCGGGTTGATGTTCGCCCACGCCTGCACGTTCCAGGTCATCAGCTCCCGCCGCAGCTGGTACCCGTACGCCGGCTGGAAGATCCGCACGACGCCGAGCAGCAACAACCGCGTGGTGGACATGGTCGCAGTGTAAATCCGGACGACCGTCCGCCCCGTGCAGGCGTACTCTCCGGGCATGGACGTCCGGGTGACCAGTGATCCGCGGAAATTCGAAGAAACCGTGTTCCCTTTCCTGCACAAGGATCCGGTGCTGCACACGATCATCATGAGCAACGTCCACGAGCGCGCGAACGCAATCGCGCGGCCCGAGTCCGAGCCGTCGTACTTCGTCTCCGTGCACGACCCGGACGTGGTCGGTGTCGCGATGCGTACGCCGGGACGCGGGGTGTACCTCGGTGCGCTACCGGCCGACCTCGCGGAGCCGATCGCCGACGCGTACGCCGACGTACTCGGAGAGCTGCCAGCCGTCGCGGGGGACCGCCCGGCCGCGCTGCGATTCGCCCGCCGTTGGTGTGAGCTCCGTGGCGGCCAGGCGACCGAGACGCGCGGTACCCGGCTGCACAAGCTGATCGAGCTCACGCCACTCCTGGCCGACGCCGGAGGCCCGCGGCCGATGCGGGCCGACGAGGTCGACATCGTCGCCGCCTGGGGCAAGGACGGCTTCGCCGAAGAACTGTCCAGCGGCTTCCGCGAATGGGCCGAGCGCCAACTGGAGCGCGAAACGATGTGGATCTGGGAGGCCGGCGGCAAGCCGGTCAGTATGGCCGGCTACCACACGGCCCTCTTCGGCGTCTGCCGCGTCGGCCCGGTCTACACGCCCCCGGAGCACCGGCGGCACGGGTACGCCGGTGCGCTCACCAGCCACGTCAGCGCGCTGATCCTTGCCGACAGCAACCAGGCCTGCCTGTACACGGACCTGGCCAACCCGACGTCCAACAAGATCTACCACCAGGCGGGCTACCGCCCGGTGGCCGACTTCGTCGACGTCGAGTTCAGCTGATCTCGACGGATTCGCCCGGGGTGAGACCCAGGTACGGTCGGTCGTCGGAGTTGAAGAACCGCGGGAACATGCTCAGGCCGATCTGGCTGAGCAGGCCGTCGTGGATGCCGACGAGCTGCTCCGCCCGGACGGACCGGGCGTAGTCGACAGCCGGCGGCAGGGCGAACCACGGGCCCGAGATCGGCACCAGGTTGGTGTGCACCGCACGGTCCGGCTGGGTGAACGAGTCGCCCGGGTGGTAGACGGCGTCGTCGATCAGGAAGCCGATGTTCTCGCACGGCACGCCCCACTCCGGCAGGATCACCGCGTGGTCCTTGCCGTAGGCACTGACCGAGAAGCCGGCCGCCTCGAACGACTGCCCGCCCTCGACCACGTGCACCCGATCGCCCAGGGCGGTCAGCTGCGCGGCGACGCCGGCGTTCGTGTAGACGGGCACGTCGAGGGCCGCGACCCGGTCGACGTCGAGGTGGTCCTGGTGTTCGTGCGTGACCAGGATCGCGTCGGCCTTCTCGAAGGCGGCGTCCTCGCTGAACGCTCCCGGGTCGACGAGCAGCGTCTTCCCGTCCTTCTCCAGCCGGACACAGGCATGCGCGAACTTCGTGAGCTTCACCATCAGTCTCCCAACGCGTCTCTCATCGGCACCAGCTTGGCGTTCGTCTCGGCCAGTTCGGCGTCCGGGTTCGACCCCGCCACGATGCCGGCGCCGGCGAACAGCCGCACCCGGCGCGGGTCGTCGGGGTCGGCCTGGCCGCAGCGCAGCGCGATGCACCACTCGCCGTCACCCGCCGCGTCCATCCAGCCGACCGGTCCGCTGAACCGGCCGCGCTGCATACCCTCGATCTCACCGATCAGGTCGCGGGCCACCGGGGTCGGCGTACCGCAGACCGCCGCGGACGGGTGCAGGGCGGCGGCCAGTCCGAGGGCCGAGGCGCCGTTGTTCGCGACGCCGGCGACGTCGGTGGCCAGGTGCATCACGTTCGGCAGGTGCAGTACGAACGGGGTCTCCGGGACGTTCATCGACGTACAGTGCGGCTCGAGCGCGTCGGCGACCGAGCGGACCGCGAACTCGTGCTCCTCGAGATCCTTCGAGGACCGTGCCAGCGACGCGGCCAGCGCGAGGTCGTGCGCGTCGTCGCCGGTACGCCGGATCGTGCCGGCCAGTACGCGGGACGTGATCAGGCCCTTCTCCCGGCGGACCAGCAGCTCGGGTGTGGCGCCGATCAGCCCGTCGACGGAGAACGTCCAGCAGTTCGGGTACGCCGTCGCGAGCCGGTGCAGCGGCCAGCGCAGATCGATCGGCTGGTCGGCGATCGCGATCAGGTCGCGGGCCAGCACCACCTTGTCGAGCTCGCCGGCGGTGATCCGCCGGACCGCGTCGGCCACGATGCCGGACCAGTCGGTCCCGGTCCGGGCGCCGTCCGAGAACGCGACGTCGTGCACCGGGGACGGCTCGTGCACCATCAGGTGCGGCGCCGCGGCCAGCGAACTGGCCGGCGAGACCGTGGTCACCCAGGCGGTGTCACCGCGACGGCCGACGATCACCTCGGGAACGACCAGCTCACCCGGGTCCTGGTCGGTGAACCCGAAGGATCCGAAACAGACCAGTCCGGAGCCTGGTACGCCGACCTCGTCGCGGACCACGGCGGCGGCGGTGAGCTCCTGCCACCAGGCCTGGGCCTGCTGAAACCGGTTGCTCCCAGCAACGTCGAGGCGGGCGGCGACGCCCCAGCCGACGTGCCCGTCGGCGCGCCGGACCCAGGCCAGACCGCCGGCGGCCGGCAGATGATCCAGCAGGTCCGCCGAGACTCCCTCGACCGGCTGGCTCCTGATCACCAGGCGGGGAGCCTGGCTGCGGATCGGCTCAGACAAACTCACGGCACCACTCCTCGCTCGCGCTGCGGCCCCGGGTTGCGACGGCCGTCCCCCACCGTGGAGATGCACTCACGAAAGGCAAGGGTATGCCTGCCGGATGTCCAGCGAATTTCGGTGCCACTCCAGCCCGTGATCAACTAGACAGGTGAGCCGTGCCGACTTGACCAAGGATCCGCAGGCGGTAGCCGCCATGTTCGACAACGTGGCGGAGGGGTACGACCGGACCAACGCGGTCGCCACCATGGGGCTGGAGAAGCTCTACTGGCGGCCCGCGACGCTGGCCGAGATCGCCCCCCGGAAGGGTCTGAAGATCCTCGACCTGGCGGCCGGGACCGGGGCGTCGAGCATCAAGTTGCGGGAGGCCGGCGCCGACGTGGTGTCGTGCGACTTCTCGGTCGGCATGCTCACGGTCGGCAAGCGGCGGTACCCCGAGCTCGACCTGATCGCCGGTGACGCGTTGCGGCTGCCGTTCGCCGACGAGACCTTCGACGTGGTGACGATCTCCTGGGCGCTGCGGAACGTGAACGACGTACCGCTCGCGCTGCGGGAGATGCTCCGGGTGACGCGGCCCGGCGGGCGGCTCGTCGTACTGGAGCAGTCGCACCCGACCTGGAAGCCGTTCCGGGTGGTGTACCTGGAGTACATGATGCGGGCGGTGCCGGCGGTGGCGAAGGTGGTGTCGACCAACCCGGAGGCGTACGAGTACCTGGCGGAGTCGACCCGCGCCTGGCTGCCGCAGGAGCCGCTGGCCCGGGCGCTCGAGGACGCCGGCTGGAACCGGGTGCAGTGGCGGAACCTGACCGGTGGTCTGGTGGCCATCCACCGCGGCGTGAAGCCGCGCTAAGGGAAAACGGGCCCAGTTAATTACGCAACGGAATTTAAGCGTAAATCGCTTGCCAACAAGGGCGTTGGGGCGAGTTTCGTGTCCACGTCAGGCAGTCCTAGACTGTCGGGTGTAGAGGCTTCGTGAATCACTTCACGAGCGCACACGCCCCCAACTTCCAGGCCGGGAAAGAGATGAGCCAGAGCGTGCCGAGCGGGCAGCAGGCGGAGACCGCCGATGTGATCGTCGTCGGCGCCGGACCGGCCGGATCGGCCGCGGCGTACCACCTGGCGAACGCCGGTCTCGACGTCCTGCTGCTGGAGAAGACCGCCTTCCCGCGGGAGAAGGTCTGCGGCGACGGGCTCACCCCGCGCGGCACCAAGCAGCTCATCAACATGGGCATCGACATCTCCGAGGACGCCGGCTGGATCCGCAACTACGGCCTCCGCATCCAGGGCGCCGGGCACCAGTTGCAGCTCGACTGGCCGGACCTGTCCAGCCACCCGAACTACGGCCTGACCCGGAACCGGATGGACTTCGACGACATGCTCGCCCGGCAGGCCGTGAAGGCCGGGGCGCGGCTGCGCGAGCGGACCAACGTCAGCGGCCCGGTCCTGGACGACCGCGGCCACATCGTCGGCGTCACCGCGAAGCCGGTCGACGACAACGGCCGGCGGGCCGGCGACGACGTCGAGTTCCGGGCGCCCCTGGTGATGGCGGCCGACGGCAACTCGTCCCGGCTGAGCATCGCCATGGGGCTGCACAAGCGTGACGACCGCCCGATGGGCGTCGCCGTCCGGACGTACTTCACCAGCCCGCGGACCAACGACGACTACCTCGAGTCCTGGCTGGAGCTGTGGGCCGACGACCCCAAGGAGCCGGGCCAGCAGGTCCTGCTCCCCGGGTACGGCTGGATCTTCGGGATGGGCGACGGCACGGTCAACGTCGGCCTCGGCATCCTGAACACCTCTGACGCGTTCGGCAAGGTCGACTACGCCGACCTGCTGAAGGCGTGGCTGAAGAACACGCCGGAGGAGTGGCAGTTCCGCGACGAGTTCCAGACCATCCCGATCCGCGGGGCGGCGCTGCCGATGGGCTTCAACCGGCAGCCGCACTACACCCGCGGCCTGATGCTGCTCGGCGACGCCGGCGGCATGGTCAACCCGTTCAACGGCGAGGGCATCCCGTACGCGATGGAGTCCGGGGCGTTCGCCGCCGAGGTCGCCGCCCAGGCGCTGCGTCGGCAGCCGAACCAGCGGGAGCGCGCGCTGTCGGCGTACCCGAAGGCGCTGAAGCAGGAGTACGGCGGCTACTACACACTCGGCCGGATCTTCGTGAAGCTGATCGGAAATCCGGAGGTGATGCGGCTGTGCACCAAGTACGGTCTGCCGCGCACCACGCTGATGAAGTTCACCCTGAAGTTGCTTGCGAACCTCACCGACCCGCGCGACGGGGACGTGATGGACAAGATCATCAACGGCCTCACCAAGCTCGCCCCCGCGGCCTGACCGGCGGGGCGAGTGAGCTGAGCCACAGCGGTACTGATAACACAGTCCTGGTAACGGGACTGTCCTGAAAGACACGACACACAAGACCACCGGCTGAAGGAGGGAGCACGCAGCGATGCACCCCTACACACCGATTCTCGCTCTGGCAGTGCTCGCGGCGCTCTTCGTAGCGGGCAGCATCGCCGTGAGTGCACTGGTCGGCCCGAAGCGGTACAACCGGGCCAGGCTGGACTCGTACGAGTGCGGTATCGAGCCGACTCCGCAGCCGGTCGGCGGTGGACGCTTCCCGGTGAAGTACTACATCACCGCGATGCTGTTCATCGTGTTCGACATCGAGATCATCTTCCTCTACCCGTGGGCGGTCGCGTTCGACCAGATGGCCCTGTTCGGGCTGGTCGAGATGGTCATCTTCATCGTCACCGTCTTCGTCGCGTACGCCTACGTGTGGCGCCGCGGCGGACTGGAGTGGGACTGACATGGGTCTTGAGGAACAGCTTCCGGCCGGCGTCCTGCTGAGCACCGTCGAAGGACTGCTCGGCTACATGCGTAAGGCCTCGTTGTGGCCGGCAACCTTCGGGCTGGCCTGCTGCGCCATCGAGATGATGACCACCGGCGCCCCGCGGTACGACGCCGCGCGGTTCGGCATGGAGGTCTTCCGGGCTTCGCCGCGGCAGGCCGACCTGATGATCGTGGCCGGCCGGGTGAGCCAGAAGATGGCTCCGGTGCTGCGCCAGATCTACGACCAGATGCCCGGCCCGAAGTGGGTGCTGGCGATGGGCGTCTGCGCGTCCTCGGGCGGCATGTTCAACAACTACGCCGTCGTGCAGGGCGTGGATCACGTCGTACCCGTCGACATGTACCTGCCCGGCTGTCCGCCGCGGCCGGAGATGCTGCTGGACGCCTTCCTGAAGATCCACGACCAGATCCAGCACATGAAGCTCGGCGCGCACAAGAAGGCGCTGCAGACCGAGCAGGAGGCCGCGGCCCTGACCGCCGCGCCGACGATCGAGATGAAGGGTCTGCTGCGGTGAGCGACTCCGAAAATCTTCCGGTTACCCCGGACGAGGCGCAGGTCTCGCGGCCGGAGGTCATCGAGGAGCGCGAGGGCATGTTCGGTGTCCGCGGCACCGGCGACACCTCTGGGTTCGGCGGTCTGAAGCGCGACGTCGTCCTGCCCGGCGCGACCCCGAAGCCGTACGGCGGCTGGTTCGACGGCGCCACCGAGCGCCTCGAGGGGCTCGTCGGTGACGGCGCGATCGAGAAGGTCGTCGTCGACCGCGGCGAGCTGACGCTGCACATCCAGCGCGAGAAGCTGGTCGAGGTCTGCCAGCACCTGCGCGACGACGAGGCGCTGCGGTTCGAGTTCTGCTCGGGCGTCAGCGGGGTGCACTACCCGCACGAGACCGGCCGCGAACTGCACGCCGTCTACCACTTCCTGTCGATCACCCACAACCGCCGGATCCGGCTGGAGGTGTCGGCGCCCGACGGCGACCCGCACATCCCGTCGATCGTCTCGGTCTACCCGGCCAACGACTGGCACGAGCGCGAGACCTGGGACTTCTTCGGCATCATCTTCGACGGACACCCGGCGCTGACCCGGATCCAGATGCCCGACGACTGGCCGGGTCACCCGCAGCGCAAGGACTACCCGCTCGGCGGTATCGACGTCGAGTACAAGGGCGCTGTCATCCCACCGCCCGACACGCGGAGGTCGTACAACTGATGACCACTACAGACCCTTACGCGACCACTCGGGACACCACCGAGGGCAAGGTCTTCACCGTCACCGGCCAGGACTGGGACTCGGTCGTGGCCGGCCTCGGCGAGGAGCCGGAAGAGCGCGTCGTCGTCAACATGGGCCCGCAGCACCCGTCCACGCACGGCGTGCTCCGGCTGATCCTGGAGCTCGACGGTGAGACGGTCACCGAGGCCCGCTGCGGCATCGGTTACCTGCACACCGGTATCGAGAAGAACATGGAGTTCCGCTCCTGGACGCAGGGCGTCACGTTCGTCACCCGGATGGACTACCTGTCGCCGTTCTACAACGAGGCGGCGTACTGCCTGGCCGTCGAGCGGCTGCTCGGGATCGAGGACGAGATCCCGGAGAAGGCCAACGTCATGCGGGTGCTCCTGATGGAGCTCAACCGGATCAGCAGCCACCTGGTCTGTATCGCCACCGGCGGTATGGAGATCGGCGCGCTGACCGTGATGACGATCGGCTTCCGCGAGCGTGAGAAGACCCTGGACCTGTTCGAGCTGATCACCGGGCTGCGGATGAACCACGCGTTCATCCGGCCGGGCGGCGTCGCGCAGGACCTGCCGCCGGGTGCGCTGGACTCGATCCGCGAGTACATCACCTGGATGAACAAGCACCTCCCGGAGTACGCCGAGCTCTGCAACGCGAACCCGATCTTCAAGCACCGGCTCGGCAACGTCGGGTACCTCGACCTGGCCGGCTGCATGGCGCTCGGGATCTCCGGCCCGACGGTGCGCTCGACCGGCTACGCGCTGGACCTGCGCAAGTCCCAGCCGTACTGCGGCTACGAGACCTACGACTTCGACGTCCCCACCTGGGACAGCTCGGACTCGTACGGACGCTTCCGGGTCCGGCTGCAGGAGATGCACGAGTCGCTGAAGATCATCGAGCAGTGCGTCAGCCGGCTGGAGAAGATGGAAGGCCAGCCGGTGATGGTGGCCGACAAGAAGATCGGCTGGCCGAGCCAGCTGGCCGTCGGCGCCGACGGGATGGGCAACTCGCTCGACCACATCAAGCACATCATGGGCGAGTCGATGGAAGCGCTGATCCATCACTTCAAGCTGGTCACGGAGGGCTTCCGGGTGCCGGCCGGGCAGGCCTACGTGGCGATCGAGTCGCCGCGTGGCGAACTCGGTGCGCACGTCGTCTCCGACGGCGGCACCAAGCCGTTCCGGGTGCACTTCCGTGACCCGTCCTTCGCAAACCTGCAGGCGATGCCGATCATGTGCGAGGGCGGCCAGGTCGCCGACGTGATCGTCGCCGTCGCCAGCCTTGACCCGGTGATGGGTGGAGTGGACCGCTAAATGGCCGAGAACCACACGACTTCTACCGACAAGACGGTGCCCTACAGCACCGGCGACTCGAAGATCACCGAGACCACGATCGCAGAGATGCGCGAGCTGGCCGCCCGGTACCCGGTCGGCCGGTCCGCGCTGCTGCCGATGCTGCACCTGGTGCAGTCGGTCGAGGGCCGGGTCACCCCGGAGGGCATCGAAGCCTGCGCCGAGGTGCTCGGGCTGACCGGCGCCGAGGTGTCGGCGGTGGCCACCTTCTACACGATGTACAAGCGCCGCCCGGTCGGTGACTACCACGTCGGCGTCTGCACCAACACGCTGTGCGCGGTGATGGGTGGCGACCTGATCTTCGAGCGGCTCAAGCAGCACCTCGACGTCGGGAACGACGAGACCACCGAGGACGGCAAGATCACCCTCGAGCACCTCGAGTGCAACGCCGCCTGCGACTACGCGCCGGTGATGATGGTGAACTGGGAGTTCTTCGACGACATGACGCCGGAGAGCGCCACCCAGCTGGTCGACGACCTGCGGGACGGCACCGAGGTGAAGTCGCCGCGCGGTGCGACGATCTGCACCTGGCGCGAGGCCGAGCGGGTGCTCGCCGGATACCCGGACGGCCGCGCCGACGAGGGCCCGACCGGTGGCAAGGCCTCGCTGGCCGGCCTCCGCCTGGCCCGCGAGCGCAACTGGTCGGCCCCGAACGGCTCCGAGACCCCGAAGGAGGGCTGACCATGACCGACGTGCTGACCCCGGTGCTGTCCGACAACTGGGACCAGATCAACGCCTGGCAGCTGGCCTCGTACCAGCGCACCGGCGGGTACGACGCCCTGCGCAAGGCGCTCACCATGCAGCCGGCCGATGTCGTTGCCACGGTCAAGGACTCGGGACTGCGCGGCCGTGGCGGCGCGGGCTTCCCGACCGGCATGAAGTGGTCCTTCATCCCGCAGGACAACCCGAAGCCGAAGTACCTGGTCGTGAACGCGGACGAGTCCGAGCCGGGTACCTGCAAGGACATCCCGCTGATGATGGCTTCGCCGCACACGCTGGTCGAGGGCGTCATCATCGCGTCCTACGCGATCCGCGCGTCCGCGGCGTTCATCTATGTCCGCGGTGAGGTCCTGCACGTGATCCGCCGGCTGCAGCAGGCGGTCCAGGAAGCCAAGGACGCCGGCTACATCGGCCAGAACATCCTCGGCAGCGGCTACGACCTGGACGTGATCGTGCACGCCGGCGCCGGCGCCTACATCTGCGGCGAGGAGACGGCGCTGCTGGACTCGCTGGAAGGTCGTCGCGGTCAACCTCGGCTGCGTCCTCCGTTCCCCGCGGTCGCGGGCTTGTACGGCTGCCCCACTGTCATCAACAACGTCGAGTCGATCGCATCCGTTCCCGTGATCATCAAGAACGGTGCGGACTGGTTCGGTTCGATGGGCACCGAGAAGTCCAAGGGCATGACGCTGTACTCGCTGTCCGGGCACGTCACCCGCCCGGGGCAGTACGAGGCCCCGATGGGTATCACGCTGCGCGAGCTGATCGATCTGGCCGGCGGTGTCCGCGCGGGCCACGAGCTGAAGTTCTGGACGCCTGGTGGTTCGTCGACGCCGCTGCTGACCGCGGAGCACCTCGACGTACCGCTGGACTACGAGGGTGTCGGCTCGGTCGGTTCGATGCTCGGGACGAAGGCGCTGCAGATCTTCGACGACACGGTCTGCGTCGTGCGTTCGGTGCTGCGCTGGACCGAGTTCTACAAGCACGAGTCCTGCGGCAAGTGCACCCCGTGCCGTGAGGGCACCTGGTGGCTGGTGCAGATCCTCGAGCGCCTCGAGCGCGGTCAGGGCACCGAAGAGGACCTGGCCACCCTGCTGGACCTGTGCGAGAACATCACCGGCCGCTCGTTCTGCGCGCTGGCCGACGGTGCGACCGCGCCGATCAGCAGCTCGATCCGGCACTTCAAGGACGAGTACCTGGCGCACTTCGAGAACGGCGGCTGCCCGTTCGACCCGATGGCAAGCACTGTCTTCGCGACTGCTGGAGCTAGCGCATGACGATCCAAGCGAACCCGCCGGCCTCCACGGAGGTGGAGCGCACCGACCTGGTGACCGTGACCATCGACGACATCGAGGTCAAGGTTCCGAAGGGCACCCTGCTGATCCGCGCCGCGGAGCAGATCGGGACCCAGATCCCGCGGTTCTGCGACCACCCGCTGCTCGACCCGGTCGGCGCCTGCCGGCAGTGCCTGGTCGAGATCACCGACGCCGGGAACGGCCGCGGGATGCCGAAACCGCAGGCCTCCTGCACGATCACCGTCGCCGACGGCATGGTGGTCCGGACCCAGGTGAGCTCGCCGGTGGCCGAGAAGGCTCAGCGCGGGCAGATGGAATTCCTGCTGATCAACCACCCGCTGGACTGCCCGGTCTGCGACAAGGGCGGCGAGTGCCCGCTGCAGAACCAGGCGATGACCAACGGCGGCGGCGAGTCCCGGTTCCACGAGTCGCACGGCATCAAGCGGACCTACCCGAAGCCGATCAACATCTCGGCCGAGGTGCTGCTGGACCGCGAGCGCTGCATCCTCTGCGCGCGCTGCACCCGCTTCTCCGAGCAGATCGCCGGTGACCCGTTCATCGCGCTGATCGAGCGGGGCGCGCTGCAGCAGGTCGGCATCTACGAGAAGGAGCCCTTCGAGAGCTACTTCTCCGGCAACACCATCCAGATCTGCCCGGTCGGTGCGCTGACGAGTGCGGCGTACCGCTTCCGCTCGCGGCCGTTCGACCTGGTGTCGGTGCCGTCGGTGGCCGAGCACGACTCGTCCGGTGCGGCGATCCGGGTCGACTACCGGCGCGGCAAGGTCATGCGCCGGCTGTCCGGTGACGACCCGCAGGTCAACGAGGAGTGGATCTCCGACAAGGACCGCTTCGCGTTCCAGTACGCGACCACCGGTGACCGGCTGACGCACCCGATGATCCGCGAGAACGGCGAGCTGCGGCCGGCGTCCTGGCCGGAGGCGCTGACCTTCACGGCGGAGAAGCTGACCGCGGCCCGCGGCAACGCTGCGGTGCTGACCGGTGGCCGGCTGCCGCTCGAGGACGCCTACGCGTACTCGAAGTTCGCCCGGGTCGCCCTGGGCAGCAACGACATCGACTTCCGGGCCCGCCCGCACTCCGCGGAGGAGGCGGACTTCCTCGCCGCCGCGGTGGCCGGCGCCGGCCTGGGTACGACGTTCGCGGATCTCGAGAAGGCCGACTCGGTGCTGTTCGCCGGGTTCGAGCCCGAGGAGGAGTCGCCGTCGGTGTTCCTCCGGGTCCGCAAGGGCGTGAAGAACCACGGCACCAAGGTGTTCACGATCGCGGCGTACGCATCCCGCGGTGTGGAGAAGCTGGACGGCGTCGTCGTCCACACTTCGCCGGGCACCGAGGCTGCCGTACTCGGTGATCTGGGGAACGCCGGTGAGGCTGGGGCTGCTGCCCGGGCCGCGCTCGGTGCGGACTCGGTGATCGTCGTCGGCGAGCGGCTCGCGTCGGTGCCGGGTGGGTACTCGGCCGCGCTGCGGCTGGCGCTCGACACCGGTTCTCAGCTGGCCTGGATCCCGCGGCGCGCGGGTGACCGGGCCGCGCTCGAGGCCGGTTGCCTGCCGGGCCTGCTGCCCGGTGGCCGGCTGGTCAGCGACGCGCACGCGCGGGTCGACCTGCAGGCCGCGTGGGGTATCGACAACCTCCCGGGCGAGAACGGCAAGGACCTGACCGAGATTCTGGCGGGTGCCGGTGCGCTGGGTGCGCTGGTCGTCGCGGGTGTCGAGATCGACGACCTGCCGGACCCGGCGGCGGCGCTGGCCGCACTGGCGGCGGCACCGTTCGTGGTCAGCCTCGAGGTCCGCAACTCGCAGGTGACCGAGTACGCCGATGTCGTCTTCCCGGTCGTTCCGACGGTGGAGAAGTCCGGCACCTTCGTGAACTGGGAGGGCCGCGAGCGGCCGTTCCCGGTGGTGCTCAAGGTGCCGACCGCGATGCCGGACGTCCGTGCGCTGGCCGCGCTGGCGCAGGAGATGGGCCACTCGCTCGGCTTCAGCACGCCGGCCGGCGCGAAGCAGGAGTTCGACGAGCTCGGGCGCTGGGACGGCGACCGCGCGCAGGAGCCGACGTACCAGGCTGCTCCGGCGCTCGGGGCGTTCGACTCGACCCGGCTCGCGACCTGGCGGATGCTGATCGACGACAGCCGCGCCTGCGACGGTGAGCCACACCTGACCGCGACCGCGCGCAAGCCGGTCGCCCGGATCTCGCTCACCACCGCGCACCGCGCCGGTGTCGTCGACGGGGACGAGCTGGTGGTCAGCACCGACGCCGGGAGCATCCGGCTGCCGGTGGTGGTCACCCCGATGACCGACAACGTGGTCTGGCTGCCGACCAACTCGGCCGACTCCCACGTCCGCCGGTCGCTGCACGCAGACCATGGCTCGATCGTGACGATCGCCGGAGGGAACTCATGAACGAGCGTAGCGAGTTCATCATCCAAGCCAGCATGCCCGCATCATGCGCGCCCGCAGCGAAGCGAGGACGGGCATGATGGCTTTGGCGGTACCCGACGCAGGGGTCGGTCACGACCCCTGGTGGGTGATCCTCATCAAGGTCCTCTTCATCTTCGTCTTCCTCGTGGTGCTGACACTGTTCAACATCTGGTGGGAGCGCCGGGTGGTCGCGCGGATGCAGCAGCGGATCGGCCCGAACGTGCACGGCCCGCAGGGTCTGCTGCAGTCGCTGGCCGACGGTGTGAAGCTGATGCTGAAGGAAGACCTGATGCCGAAGGGTGTCGACCGGCTGGTCTTCATCCTGGCGCCGGCGATCGTCGCCATCCCGGCCTTCCTCACCTTCGCGGTGATCCCGTTCGGCCCGACGGTGCGGATCCCGTTCACCGACACCTACACCCGGCTGCAGCTCACCGACCTGCCGGTCTCGGTGCTGTACGTGATGGCGGTCGCCTCGATCGGTATCTACGGCATCGTCCTCGGTGGCTGGTCGTCGAACTCGACGTACTCGCTGCTCGGTGGTCTGCGGTCCAGCGCGCAGATGATCTCGTACGAGGTCGCCATGGGCCTGGCCCTGGTGACCGTGTTCCTGTTCGCCGGCTCGATGTCCACCTCGGAGATCGTGGCGGCGCAGTCGCACCAGACCGTGCACTGGTTCGGGGCGTCGATCCCGCTGCCCGGGTGGTACGCGTTCCTGCTCTTCCCGTCGTTCGTGATCTACGTGGTCTCGATGGTCGGCGAGACGAACCGCGCGCCGTTCGACCTGCCCGAGGCCGAGGGCGAGCTGGTGGCCGGCTTCCTGACCGAGTACTCCTCGATCAAGTACGCGATGTTCTTCCTGGCGGAGTACATCAACATGGCGACCGTGTCGGCCCTGGCCACCACGCTGTTCCTGGGCGGCTGGCGGGCTCCGTGGCCGATCTCCCTGTGGGACGGCGCGAACTCGGGCTACTGGCCGGTGCTGTGGTTCATGGGCAAGCTGATGTGCTTCATCTTCTTCTACATCTGGCTGCGCGGAACGCTGCCGCGACTGCGCTACGACCAGTTCATGAAGCTCGGCTGGAAGATCCTGATCCCGATCTCGCTGGCCTGGATCCTGCTGGTCGCCACCGTGCGCGCGGTCGGCCGGGAGACGAACTTCAGCCGGACGACGCTGCTGGTCGCCGCCGCGGTGGTGCTGGTGATCGCGATCGTCACGATGTTCATCCCGCAGAAGCCGAAGGAAGACAACACCGAGGTCGCGGACGGCGAGGAGTTCGACGCCTTCGCCGGCGGCTTCCCGGTGCCCCCACCGCTCGAGAACGTCCCGAGCCGAAGCGAGACCGACAGCCGGAGCAAGGAAGGCAGCCGTGGCTAGTGTCAAAGAGTCCCTCTGGGACCCGGTAGCCGGGTTCGGGGTCACCTTCCGGACGATGTTCCGGAAGGTGTTCACCGAGGAGTACCCGTTCGAGAAGAAGCCGACCGCCCCACGCTTCCACGGCCGGCACCAGCTGAACCGCTGGCCGGACGGGCTCGAGAAGTGTGTCGGCTGCGAGCTGTGCGCGTGGGCCTGCCCCGCGGACGCGATCTACGTCGAGGGCGCGGACAACACCGAGGGCGGCCGGTTCTCGCCGGGCGAGCGGTACGGGCGGGTCTACCAGATCAACTACCTGCGCTGCATCCTCTGCGGTCTGTGCATCGAGGCCTGCCCGACCCGGGCGCTCACCATGACCAACGAGTACGAGCTGGCCGACACCAGCCGCGAGTCCCTCATCTACGAGAAGAAGGACCTGCTGGCGCCGATGCTCCCGGGCATGCAGGAGCCGCCGCACGAGATGCAGCTCGGCGCGACCGAGAAGGACTACTACCTCGGTCTCACCGGCGCGGCCGCACCGGCCGAGGGGAGTGACGCCAAATGATGCCGTTGGTCACCGGCCCGCAGGTCGCGTTCTGGATGCTGGCTCCGGTCATGATCCTGGCCGCGATCGGCATGGTGCTGGTCCGTAAGGCGGTGCACTCGGCACTGCTGCTGGCGACGGTGATGATCTGCCTGGCGGTGCAGTACGCCGCCCAGGACGCACCGTTCCTGTTCGCGGTGCAGATCATCGTCTACACCGGCGCGATCCTGATGCTGTTCCTGTTCGTGCTGATGCTGGTCGGCGTCGACGCGTCCGACTCGCTGGTCGAGACGATCCGCGGGCAGCGACTGCTCGCCGGCATCGCCTTCCTGGGCTTCGGCATCCTGCTGGTCGCCGCGGTCGGCAGCGCGGTCTACGGCAACCCGCTGGGGCTGACCGACGCGCAGCCGGACGGCAACCCGAAGGCGATCGCGGCACTGCTGTTCGGCAAGTACGTCTGGGCGTTCGAGGTCACCTCGGCGCTGCTGATCACCGCGGCGATGGGCGCCATGATGCTGGCCCACCGCGAGCGGCTGACCAAGAAGAAGACGCAGCGCGACCACGCCGAGGAGCGGATCCGCAAGTACGCCGACCAGGGGATCCACCCGGGTCCGCTGCCGACTCCCGGCGTACTGGCCCGGCACAACGCCGTCGACACGCCGGCCCTGCTGCCGGACGGGTCGATCGCGCCGACCTCGGTTTCGCGCGTGCTCCAGGCACGTGGCACCGTGTTCCCCGAAGCCGAAGAGCGTGCGGACGTCGACGAGGTGCGCGAGCTCACCAACGACGGCGAGTACCCGGTTGAGGAGGACGACAAGTGAGTACCGAGCCGTACATCGTGCTCTCGGCGATCCTGTTCAGTATCGGCGCGCTCGGCGTGCTGGTCCGCCGGAACGCGATCGTCGTCTTCATGTGTGTCGAGTTGATGCTGAACGCGACCAACCTCGCGTTCGTCAGCTTCGCCCGCCAGCACGGCAACCTCGACGGCCAGATCGCCGCCTTCTTCGTGATGGTGGTGGCCGCGGCCGAGGTCGTGATCGGGCTGGCGATCATCATGGCCATCTTCCGCACCCGTCGCTCGGCCTCGGTCGACGACGCCAACCTGCTCAAGTACTGAGGTAAGCACCGATGAGTCATGAGCTGACGTGGCTGCTGGTCGCGGTACCGGCGGTGTCCGCGGCGATCCTGCTGCTCGGTGGCAAGGCCACCAACGCGTGGGGTCACCTGCTGGGCACCCTGGCGCCGTTGATCTCCTTCGCCTGCGGCGTCGTGCTGTTCTTCCAGATGCGCGGCCTGTCCGGTGACGAGCGGTCCGAGACGGTCAACCTGTTCGAGTGGTTCTCGGTCGGCCACATCAAGGTCGAGTTCAGTCTGCTGATCGACCCGCTGTCGATCCTGTTCGTGCTGCTGATCACCGGTGTGGGTTCGCTGATCCACATCTACTCGATCGGCTACATGGAGCACGACCCGCGGCGGCGGCGGTTCTTCGGGTACCTGAACCTGTTCGTCGCGGCGATGCTGCTGCTGGTGCTCGCGGCCGACTACCTGCTGGTGTTCGTCGGCTGGGAGGGCGTCGGTCTGGCGTCGTACCTGCTGATCGGGTTCTGGCAGCACAAGAACTCGGCCGCGGTCGCCGCGAAGAAGGCGTTCGTGGTGAACCGGGTCGGTGACATCGGCCTCTCGCTCGCGGTGATGAGCATGTGGGTCGTCTTCGGCTCCTCGGCCTTCAGCACCGTGTTCGCGGGTGCCGACCAGCTGACCAAGACCTGGGCCACGCTGCTCGGCCTGATGCTGCTGCTGGCGGCCTGCGGTAAGTCCGCGCAGGTGCCGCTGCAGTCCTGGCTGCTGGACGCGATGGAAGGCCCGACCCCGGTGTCGGCGCTGATCCACGCGGCGACCATGGTCACCGCCGGCGTCTACCTGGTGGTGCGCTCGGGCGCGATCTACCAGCAGACCGAAGCGGCCTCGACCGCGGTGGTCATCGTCGGTACGGTCACCGCGCTCGCCGGTGCGATCATCGGTTGCGCCAAGGACGACATCAAGAAGGCGCTGGCCGGTTCGACGATGAGCCAGATCGGCTACATGATGCTCGCCGCGGGCCTCGGCCCGGCCGGGTACGTGTTCGCGATCTTCCACCTGCTCACGCACGGTTTCTTCAAGGCGAACATGTTCCTCGGTGCCGGCTCGGTGATGCACGGCACGAACGACGACGTGAACATGCGCCACTACGGTGCCCTGCGGACGCCGATGAAGATCACCTTCGTCACGTTCGCGTTCGGTTACCTGGCGATCCTCGGCATCCCGCCGTGGGCCGGCTTCTTCAGCAAGGACAAGATCATCGAGGCCGCGTTCGCGGACAACACGGTGATCGGTCTGTGCGCGCTGCTCGGCGCCGGTATCACCGCGTTCTACATGACGCGGGTGATGATCATGACGTTCTTCGGCAAGAAGCGCTGGGCCGAGGACGTGCACCCGCACGAGTCGCCGAAGCTGATGACCTGGCCGCTGATCATCCTGGCCGCGCTGTCGCTGGCCGGCGGTGCGCTGTACTTCGCCGGGCACTGGATCGTGAACTGGCTCGAGCCGGTGGTCGGCCACGAAGAGGCGCACGCGCCGGTGAGCGCCGTGGTGATGACGATCATCACCCTCGCGGTGGTCGCCGTCGGAATCGCGATCTCGGTGCTGATGTACCGCCGGGAGGTGCCGCGCGAGGCGCCGGCCGGTTCGCCGATCACCAAGTTCGCGCGTCGTGACCTGTACGGCGACGCGCTGAACGAGGCGGTCTTCATGCGCCCGGGGCAGTACCTGACCCGGACGCTGGTCTGGCTCGACAACCGGGGCATCGACGGCCTGGTCAACGGGCTGGCCGCACTGTTCGGCGGTCTGTCCGGCCGGCTCCGCCGGGTCCAGACGGGCTTCGTCCGTTCGTACGCACTCAGCATGGTCTTCGGCGCCGCATTCGTGGTCGTCGCCCTCCTCGCGGTGAGGTTGTCGTGAACATCGGTTGGCTGACCCTGTTACTGCTCCTGCCGTTCGTCGGGGCCATCGCGACGATGCTGGTGCCGAAGGCGAAGGCGCTGACGGCCAAGCAGGTCGCGCTCGGGTTCTCGCTCGTGACGCTGGTGCTGGCCGCGATCATCGCGATCGGCTACCACCGCAACGGTCCCGAGGACTACTCGGTGACGCACACCTGGATCAAGGCCTTCGGCGCGCACTACGCGCTCGGCCTCGACGGTGTCGGTGTGGTCCTGGTGGTGCTCACCGCGCTGCTGTCGCCGATCGTGATCATCGCGTCCTGGAACGACGCGCAGCACGGCCGCTGGTCGGAGAAGTCCTTCTTCGCCTGGATCCTCGGCCTCGAGGCGCTGTCGATCGGCGTGTTCTCCGCGACCGACGTGTTCCTGTTCTACGTGCTGTTCGAGGCCACGCTGATCCCGATGTACTTCCTGATCGGTGGATTCGGCGGCCCGCAGCGTTCGTACGCCGCGGTGAAGTTCCTGCTGTACTCGCTGCTCGGCGGTCTGCTGATGCTGGCGTCGGTCGTCGGCCTGTACGTCGTCTCGGCCAAGCAGGGCGCACCGTCGTACCTGCTGAGCGACATGATGAAGCTGGACATGAGCCAGAACACCGAGCGCTGGCTGTTCCTCGGGTTCATGTTCGCGTTCGCGGTGAAGGCGCCGATGGTGCCGTTCCACACCTGGCTGCCGGACGCGGCCGGTGAGGCGACGCCGGGGACGTCGGTGCTGCTGGTCGGCATCCTGGACAAGATCGGCACCTTCGGGATGATCCGGTTCTGCCTGGGCCTGTTCCCGAACGCGTCCCAGTGGGCCACCCCGGTGGTCCTGGTGCTGGCGCTGGTCTCGGTCCTGTACGGCGCCCTGCTGGCGATCGGCCAGACCGACATCAAGCGGTTGATCGCGTACACCTCGATCTCGCACTTCGGCTTCATCGTGATGGGTATCTTCGCGCTGACGTCGCAGGGCCTGACCGGATCGACGCTGTACATGTTCAACCACGGTCTCTCCACCGCGGCACTGTTCCTGGTGGCCGGCTACCTGGTCTCCCGGCGCGGGTCCGCGCGGATCGCCGACTACGGCGGGGTGGAGAAAGTCGCACCGGTGCTCGCCGGGACGTTCCTGTTCGCCGGCCTGTCCAGCCTGGCGCTGCCGGGGCTGTCGCCGTTCATCTCCGAGTTCATGGTGCTGGCCGGGACGTTCAGCAAGCACCGGGTGATCGCGGTGATCGCGGTGCTCGGTATCGTGCTGGCCGCGCTGTACATCCTGCTGATGTACCAACGCACGATGACCGGCCCGGTCCGCGACGGGATCGAGAAGCTCAAGGACCTGAACAAGCGTGAGATCTTCGCGATCGCACCGCTGGTCGTCCTGATCATCGGGCTCGGGATCTTCCCGAAGCCGATCGTCGACATCATCAAGCCGGCGGTCGACGCGACCATGCAGCATGTGGGCGTCACCGACCCGGCCCCGGAGATCCCCGCGACGGAGGGACAGAAGTGAGCGCGTTGTTGCTGCCGTTGGCGGATTTCACAGCGCCGAAGATCGAGTACAACGAGCTGTCGCCGTTGCTCGTGCTCTTCGCGGCGGCGTGTATCGGCGTGCTGGTCGAGGCGTTCCTGCCGCGGCAGCTGCGGCACCTGGTGCAGCTGGCGATCGCCGTGGTCGCGATCGTCGCGGCCGGCATCCTGACCGGCATCCTGATCGACGGTAAGAAGGAACTGATCGCCGCCCAGGGTGCGATCGCGGTCGACGGACCGGCGCTGTTCACCTGGATCATCCTGCTGGCGCTGACGCTGATCAGCGTGCTGCTGTTCGCCGAGCGTTCGGTCGACGGTGGCCTGTCGGCGTTCGCCGGCCAGGCGGCCGCCGTACCGGGCTCCGAGGCCGAGCGCGAGGGTACGGCGGCGCGCATCGAGCACACCGAGATCTTCCCGCTGACGCTGTTCGCGGTCGGCGGCATGATGCTGTTCGCGGCGTCGAACGACCTGCTGGTGCTGTTCGTCGCGCTCGAGGTCTTCTCGCTGCCGCTGTACCTGCTCTGCGGGCTGGCGCGCCGCCGCCGGCTGATCTCGCAGGAAGCCGCGATGAAGTACTTCCTGCTCGGCGCCTTCTCCTCGGCGTTCCTGCTGTTCGGCATCGCGCTGCTCTACGGGTACTCCGGCACGATGTCGCTGGGCGGGATCTCGGACGCGCTGGCCACGCAGACCGGTGGCGACACGATCCTGCTGGCCGGAACCGGTCTGCTGGGTGTCGGCCTGCTGTTCAAGGTGGGCGCCGTACCGTTCCACTCCTGGACGCCGGACGTGTACCAGGGTGCGCCGACGCCGGTCACCGGGTTCATGGCGGCCTGCACCAAGATCGCCGCGTTCGTCGGTCTGATGCGGGTCTTCTACGTCGCCCTCGGCGGCACCCGCTGGGACTGGGCGCCGATGATGTGGATCGTCGCGATCCTCACCATGGTGGTCGGTTCGATCGTGGCGATCACCCAGTCGGACGTGAAGCGGATGCTGGCCTACTCGTCGATCGCGCACGCGGGCTTCCTGCTGACCGCGTTCGTCGGCCTGTCGCAGGTGAGCAGCGGCAACCACAACGGGATCACCTCGACCCAGGCGGTGCTGTTCTACCTGGTCTCGTACGGCTTCCCGACGATCGGCGCGTTCGCGGTCGTGACGCTGGTCCGCGACGCGGGTGGCGAGGCGACGCACCTGTCCCGCTGGGCGGGTCTGGGCAAGAAGTCGCCGCTGCTGGCGGGGATCTTCGCGTTCTTCCTGCTGTCCTTCGCCGGCATCCCGCTGACCGCGGGCTTCACCGGCAAGTGGGCGGTCTTCAGCGCGGCCTGGTCGGGTGGCGCGTGGCCGCTGGTCGTGGTCGCGGTGCTGTCCAGCCTGGTCGCCGCGTTCTTCTACGTCCGCGTGATCGTGCTGATGTTCTTCTCCGACCTGCCGGCCGACTCGCCGGACGTGGCCCTGCCGGGATGGCAGACCACGAGCGCCGTGGCGCTGGGTCTCGCCGCCACTGTCGTCCTCGGTCTGGTCCCCGGACCGGTGCTGGACCTGGCGGCCCGAGCTGGTGAGTTCATCCGTTGAGTCCGACCCCGCTGCCGGCCGAGAGCCTGGGATTCGAGTTCGCCGATGCGGCGCTCGAGTCCCGGGTTCGTGCTGGGCTGGAGGCCGTCGAGCAGGCGCTGCGTGACTCCACCCAGTCCGAGGCGCCGTTCGTCACGGCCGCCGCCCAGAACGTCATGTTCGTCGGTGGCAAGCGGTTCCGGCCGATGCTGGTGATGCTGGCGGCCGAGTTCGGTCCGGAGCCGGCCTCTCCGGAGGTCGTGACGGCCGCGGCGGTCGTCGAGCTGACGCACGTCGCGACGCTGCACCACGACGACGTGATGGACGAGGCGGCGCTGCGCCGTGGCTCGGCGACGGCGAACGCCCGCTGGGACAACTCGATCGCGATCCTGTCCGGCGACTGGCTGTTCGCCCGCGCCTCGGACCTGGTCGCCGATCTCGGCCCGGAGGCGGTCCGGATCCAGGCCCGCACGTTCGGCCGGCTGGTCGAGGGTCAGATCCGCGAGACCCTCGGCGTCGGCGAAGGCCAGGACCCGCTCGAGCACTACCTGTCGGTGATCGCCGACAAGACCGGTTCGCTGTTCGCGACGTCCGTCCACTTCGGCGCCCGCTTCGCCGGTGCCTCGGTGGAGATCCAGGAGTCGCTGCGGACGTTCGCCGAGGAGATCGGCGTGGCCTTCCAGCTCGCCGACGACATCCTCGACATCGCCTCGGAGTCCGACCAGTCCGGCAAGACCCCGGGCACCGACCTCCGCGAGGGCGTACCGACACTTCCGGTGCTGATCTTCCGCGCCCAGGCGGACCCGGCGGACCCCGCCGACGCCCGTCTGCTGGAGCTGCTGGACTCCGATCTGTCCGACGACGCCCGGTTATCCGAGACACTGGAGCTGCTCCGCTCGCACGCCGCGTTCCGCCAGGCCGAGGACGACGTACGCCGCCGCGCGGCCGACGCCCGCAAGCTCCTGGCCAGCCTGCCCGACGGCCCCGGCCGCCAGGCCCTCGACGCCCTCTGCGATCTGGTGGCTGCCCGCAGCGTCTGACGCGAGGTCTGTCCGGCACGGCAACGGTGTGCGATGCTGTGCCGACTATGAGTATGGCTGCGGGTCAGGACGTCGCGCTGCCGGTGACGTCACTGACGGTGGAGTCGCTGGCCGAGAGCGTGCTGCTGCACCTGCCCGCGCTGACCGATGCGCTGGTCGAGACGATCTACGAGCAGAACCCGGCGTACCGCGAGCTGGATTCGGTGCCGCAGCAGGATCTGTGGCGGTCGTGTCATGACAACGTGGCCCGGGTCGTGCAGATGGTTGCCGCGGGGGATCGCCCCAGCGTGCACCTGTTCGACGCCGCGCTCGCGACTGGGCGGCGCCGTGCCGAGCAGCGGATGCCGTTGGACGACGTACTCAAGTCGTTCCGGCTCGGTGGGCGGTTGGTGTGGGAGGCGTTGATCGACGAGGCCCGCGCTCAGGGTGTGGTCGATTCCGAGGCGTTGCTCGAGGTTGCGAGCAAGGTCTGGGAGGTCGTCGACCGTACGTCGTCGCAGGTCGCGGCCGCCTATCACGCTGCTGAACGGCATGCGGTGCGTGCGGACGAGCGGCGGCGGTCGACGCTCTGGGAGGGATTGCTGCACGGGCGGGCGAAGGATCGCGCGTTCGTGCAGGAGGCGGCCACGGTGCTCGACGTACCGGTGGCCGGTCCGTACCTGGTGGTTGCGATCGACAACCTGGTCGACGACGAGTGCACGACGGCTTCACTGCAGCGCCGGCTCGCTGGAGTCCGCGTTGGTTCGGCGTGGCAGGTGCGACCGCAGACAGTCGTCGGTCTGCTTGCTCTGGGCACGGAATCCGCGGAAACGGTACTGCGGAACCTGCGCGACGCCGTACATGCGCCTGCGGGGCTGTCCGGTGTCGTCTCCGGCCTGGCCGAGGTGGAAGTCGGGTACCGGCAGGCGATGCTCGCGCGGCGGACGCTGCCGGCCGGTCAGGTCGACGTGGTGACCTTGACCGAGCGGCTGCCCGAGGCGTTGTTGCTCAGCGCACCGGAACTCGCCGAGCAACTGGTCCATACCTGGTTGGTGCCGCTGACAACGATCGCCGCGGCCGAACGTGAGCTACTGCTCGACACCCTGGACAAGTGGGTGACGGCGGCCGGATCCGTCCGTCGTACGGCGGAGCTCGCGCACTGCCACCGCAACACGGTGCTGAACCGGCTGCACCGGATTCATCAGATCACCGGACGCGACCTGACCGACGACGGCTTCCACCTGGAGCTCGGCCTGGCGTTACGCGCGGTCCGGCTGTTCCCGCTCGGCTGACCGAAGCCTGTGCGTTGTGCACAGCGAAGCAGGAGAAAACATGGGCATCTTGGCCATGCCGCCGCGGCGCCGGCGCTGCCAGACTGCGTTCCCAGCATTGCTCGAGCAGAGGAACCTTCATGGCCGAACATCGTCGTTGGTCGCACCCATCAAGCGAGACGCCGGCCGACAGACGCGGTTTGCTGGGCCGGCGGCGCGTCCTCGGCTACCTGATCGCCGCGCCGACGCTCGCGGTCGGCGTGAGCTGGCTCGCCGATTCGCACGACCCGCGCCCGGCCGACGCCGCGGTGCCCTCGATTCCGCAGCCGGTGGACGCTTTCGACCTCGGTGACCTGCAGAACCTCGCGGCCGCACCGACCTCCGGCCTGATCACGGTCGAGCTGCGCACCGACGGTACGGCGTACTTCGCGGTACCCCGGGCCGAAGTCGGTCAGGGCATCACGACCGCGTTCGCGATGATGGTCTCCGAGGAGCTCGACCTGCCGATCGAGAAGGTCGAGATCGGTCTCGCGGACGCCCGGCCCGAACTGTTGATGAACCAGCTGACCGGCGGCTCCAACTCGATGCGCAGCATGTACCTCCCGGTGCGTACGGCGGCTGCGATCACGCGGCAGCGCCTGGTCGACACGGCCGCCGCGCGGTGGGGTGTCGGGGCCGCTCAGGTGACCACCCGCAACGGCGTACTGAGTGGCCCGGGCGGGCGAACCGCGACGTACGGATCATTGGCCAAGGCGGCCGCGAGTGCCACGACGATCACGGTTTCCGCGGAGCTCAAGTCCGCTTCCGAGTTCACCGTTCTGGGGAAGCCACGAAGCCGGGTCGACGCGCACGACATCGTCACCGGGCGCAAGCAGTTCGCGATGGACATGCAGGTCCCGCACGCGAAGCCGACGATGGTGGCCCGGCCGCCGACGATCAACGGCACGCTGCGTTCGGTCAACAACCTTGCGGCGCTGCGGGCGCTGCCCGGCATCACCGACGTGGTCGCGATCGCGCACGGTGTCGCGATCCGCGGCGAGACCTTCGGTCAGTGCATCGACGCGATCCAGAAGGTCGACGCGACCTGGGGACCGGGCACCGTGGACGACGAGTCGGATGCGACCGTGCTGGCGAAGCTGCGCGCGGCCCAGCTGCCGATGGCCGTGCCGCCGTTGCTGTCCAAGACGATCGATGCCGAGTTCGTCTTCGCCTTCGCCAGCAACAGCCCGCTGGAGCCGGACTGCGCGATCGCGGACGTCCGCGCGGACAGCGCCGAGATCTGGGCGAGCCTCAAGGTCCCGATCGTGGCCCAGGAGGACATCGCGAAACAGCTCGGTCTGCCGATCGACGCGGTCACGGTGCACGTCGTCCAGGGCGGCGGTTCGTTCGGCCGGCACCTGTTCCACGACGTGGCGGCGGAGGCAGCGGAGATCTCGCAGAAGATGGGCAAGCCGGTGAAGCTGTCCTGGTCCCGGACCGACAACTTCCGCCAGGGCCGCACGCACCCGATGAGCACGTCCAGGGTCCGGGTGAACTATCTGGCCGGCAACGTGCTCACCTACGAGCAGCGGCATACGAGCGTGCAGACCGACTTCGGTCACGGTCTCGGCGAGATGATCACGGCGTTCGCCGCGGACCTGCCGGTCGGGGGCAACCTGTCGTTCGCCGAGACGATCTTCGAGCTGACGCAGTCGTCGCCGTACAACTTCGGTGTCACGACGCAGCTGCTCAACGAGGTGCCGCTGAAGTTCAACACCGGCAGCATGCGCAACATCTACTCGCCGAACGTGGTGTGCGCCGAGGAGTTGGTGGTCGACCAGTTGGCCGCGAAGCTCGGCCAGGACCCGGTGCGGTTCCGTCGCAACTTCCTCAAGGACAAGCGGTTGCTCGCGGTGCTGAACAAGGCGGCCGAGGTCGGCAACTGGGGCAAGACGATGCCGAAGGGGATGGCGCAGGGTGTCGGCGTGCACTCGGAGTACCGGGCCGCGGTCGCGACGCTGGTCGAGATCGACTGCCGGCCCGAGACGGTGAACCGGCCGGTCGAGGGCGAGGGGGTGACCGGACCGCGGGTGACCAAGGCGGTGATCGTGGTCGACCCGGGCTTCTGCATCAACCCGCGCGGTCTGGAGGCGCAGATGTTCGGCGGCCTGCAGGACGCGATCGCCCTCGCGCTCACGTCGAGCCTGCACATCAAGAACGGCATCCCGCTCGAAGGCAGCTGGGACAACTACTTCTACACCCGCGAATGGAACTCTCCGCTGGACGTCGAGGTGGTGATCATGCCGAACACGAGCGACAGCCCGGGCGGTGCCGGTGAGCTCTCGGTGGCTCCGGCGTTCGCCGCCGTCGCGTGTGCCTACGCGCGGGCGACCGGCACGATGCCGACGTACTTCCCGATCAACCACGGCAAGCTCGGGTTCGAGCCGTTGCCGGTGCAGCCGTCCACTCCGCAGTCGCCGACCGACGGCCTCGACCACACGTTCTGAGGAACCCATGCCCACTCACACTTTCAAGCTCAACGGCAAACAGATCAGTGTCGACGCCGAGGACTCCGTGCGGCTGCTGTGGGTTCTTCGCGACCTGCTCGGCGTCACCGGGCCGAAGTACGGCTGCGCGCTGAACGTCTGCAAGTCCTGTACTTCGCACATCAACGGCAAGGCGTTCAACCCGTGCTCGGTGCCGGTGAAGGACATCGCGGCGACCGACGAGATCACCACGATCGAAGGACTGCCGGACACCGTCGGCAAGGACCTGCACCCGATGCAGGAGGCGTGGCTCGAGTACGACGTCGCGCAGTGCGGGTACTGCCAGCCGGGCCAGATCATGGCGGCGGTCGCGAAGGTGAAGCAGGCCCGCGCGGAGGGTCGCGACATCACCGAGGCGGACCTCGACGAGCTGCGCAACATCTGCCGCTGCGGCACGTACTCGCGGATTCGTGACGCCGTCAAGGCCGGCGCGGAGAACATGCGTGCGTGACGTTCTCCCGCACGTCCGCCAGTGGTACGCCGACGGCGCGCGGTTCGCGATCGCCACGGTGATCGACACGTTCCGCTCGGCGCCGCGTCAACCAGGTGCCGCGATGGCGGTGTCCGGTACCGGTGTCGCGGTCGGCAGCGTGTCCGGCGGTTGCGTCGAGGCGGACGTGTACGAGGTCGCTCGGGAAGTCATCCGGACCGGCGTACCGGCGGTCCGCAGGTACGGCGTCTCGGACGAGGACATGTTCGCGATCGGCCTGACCTGTGGCGGAATCATCGAGGTGCTGGTCGAGCCGGTGGACCGGGCTTCGTTCGCGGACTTCGAGGCGGTGACCGCCGCGGTCGACTCGGGGCGACCGGTGGCGGTGGCGACAGTGGTGCGTGCGGACGACGGCCTGGGTCGGCGTCTCGTGGTCGGGCCGGACGGAGTCGCCGGGAGTCTCGGGAATCCAGGGCTCGACGCGGCCGTGGCCGAGGACGTCGTCGGCCTGCTCGACACCGGCACCACGGCGATCCGCGAGTACGGCGCGCACGGCGAATGCCGGCGTACCGAGGTCGCGGTGTTCGTGCAGTCGTTCACCCCACCGCCACGGATGTTCGTGTTCGGGGCGATCGACTTCGCGGCGGCCGTGGCGCGGGTCGGCAAGTTCCTCGGGTACCACGTGACGGTGTGCGACGCGCGCGGCGTGTTCGCCACCCGAGCGCGGTTCCCCGAGGCCGACGAGGTCGTCGTCGACTGGCCGCACCGGTTCCTCGCCGGTGCGCTCGACTCGGTGGATCGCCGTACGGCGCTGTGTGTGCTGACGCATGACCCGAAGTTCGACGTACCGCTGCTGGAGTTGGCGTTGCGGACCGACGCCGGGTACATCGGCGCGATGGGGTCGCGTCGCACCCACCACGACCGGCTGTCCCGGCTGCGCGCCGCCGGCCTGACCGAGGACGAGCTCGCCCGGATGTCGTCCCCGACCGGCCTCGACCTCGGTGCCCGCACCCCGGAGGAAACCGCGATCTCCATCGCCGCCGAGATCATCGCCACCCGAGCCGCCGCCACCGCCCGCCCGCTGTCCACCACCACCGGCCGGATCCACGGCGCCCCGGTCTGAAAGCGATCTGAAAGTCCGCGTCGGTTTACTGCTCCGATGAACACAGCAGGGGTACGGCGGCCGTGGATCGTGCGGCGGTGGCCGGCGGGGGCCGGGGCGGCGATGGCTGCCTTCACGTCGGTGGGGCTGGCGAGTGGGGCCGACGTGGCCGCGGTCGTGACGGCGTCCGGATTCGTGTACCTCGGGGCCGCGGCGCTGCGGAGGCGGGGTGCGGCGTGGCCGGTGTTCGCGGTCAGCTTCGTGCTGGTGGGGATCGGCTCCCGGGTCGAGACCGTCAACGCGAGCTGGCTGATGCTGGCGCTGGCCGCTGTCCTCGCGGCGTACGGGGTGATTCGCGGGGCACTGCGGCCGGCCTGGGGGTTGCCAGTGCAGTCCGTGGCCATGATCGTTCTGGCCGCGGCTGCATTGGTAGCGCTCGAGGTGAACCAGACGGTGGCGGGGCTGCTGGTCGCCGGTGGGCTACTGGTGCACGCCGGGTGGGACGTGTACCACCATCGCGTCGACCGGGTCGTCGTCCGGTCGATGTCGGAGTTCTGCTGCGTGCTGGACACCGTCCTGGCCGCGACCGTCCTCATCGTGACATTCGCTGACCGTTAGCTGCTGCTCCGCCCTGCGTGGCACCCCGTCACGGCTAGGGTCGATCCGGTGACCGACCGCACCCTCGCCAACGGCCGATACGTCCTCAACGAACCACCGCTCGGTGTCGGCGGGATGGGGACGGTGTGGAAGGCGTTCGACACGGTCCTGCACCGCGAGGTCGCGGTGAAGGAGCTCCGGATCCCGGACGGGCTGAACCCCGAGGAGCAGGAGAAGCTGCGGATGCGCGCCGTACGCGAGGCGCGGGCGGCGGCCGGGCTGGACCATCCGGCGATCGTGACGATTCACGACGTCGTGGACGAAGCGGGTAGCCCGTGGATCGTGATGCGGCTGCTGCCGGGCCGGACGCTCGACCAGGCGGTGCGAACGAACGGTCCGCTCAACCCACGCCGGGCGGCCGAGCTCGGCGTACGGCTCATCGAGGCGCTGACGGCCGCGCACGCGAACGGCGTACTGCACCGGGATGTGAAGCCGCAGAACGTGATGCTCGGCGGCGACGACCGCTGGATGCTGACCGACTTCGGGATCGCCTCGGTCGCCGGCGCCACTCGGACACTGACCGGGACCGGGCTCGTCACGGGGACGCTGGGGTACGTCGCCCCCGAGCGACTGTCCGGCGCCGAGCCCGGGGCACCCGCTGACCTCTGGGCACTCGGGGCCACGTTGTACTTCGCTGTCGAAGGACGGCACGCGTACGACTTCGACGACCTGCCTGCGATGATCGGGGCGGTCCTCACCCGCGACCCCGAACCGATGCGCCTGGCCGGCCGGCTCGCACCGGTGATCGTCGGCCTGATGCAACGCGACCCGGCCCGCCGCCTGGACGCTCGCACGGCCCGGGAACAGCTACTCGCGATCGCCGGCGGCTACCCGACGTTCGAGAACCCGACGGTCGTTGCCGACAACAACAAACCCACCGACAAGGTCCGCAGCGGCACCAAGCTGATGAACGAACCTCCTGAGCGGGTCGTCCCGGAAGACTTCCCCCAACTCGACTCGGGCGTACGGGTACTGCGAGCACTCCGTGCGCTGCTGTTCGCGTTGAACGCTGCGGTAGGAGCGTTCACGGCCCTTCTCGTCTACTCGTTGAGTGACGGGATGCCGGTCTGGATCTTGGCCGCTCTGGGCCTCGTGTGCGCCGCGGGCGCTGCACTCGGCGCTCAAGTGACGCCCCGTCTCGCCCGCTGGATCGGACTACCCACCGCCTTGTCGGGAACTGCGCTCGTGACCGGCGAGGCGATGGCCGGCGGCGGTCTGGTGGTGGTTCCCCAGCTCCCGATCGCAACGATCATCCTGTTCGGCATCGCCTTGTTGACCTTCGCGATCTGCCAACGGCTCTGCAAGGCGGCCCGCCGTCGGCTGGTCCCGGCCGAGGAGCTCAAACGGGCGACCAGGAAGGTCCGGTGGCTCGGTTTCGCCGCTTTCCTGTTCGGCGCGCTCGCGGCGGGCGGGTTCCTCGGGTTCATCGAGGAGAACCACAAGTTCAACGACTTCAATTACGTCGAGGCCATCCTCGCCGCCGGCGGCGTACTCATCGTCCTGACGGCGTTGCTGACGATCCCGGCGATCCGCGGCGCGCAGACCCCGAACGACCGGCGGCCTCCGCCCGCGGTACTCGTCCCCGCCGCGGTGGTGATCCCGGTCGTCGTGGCGATCGTCTGGGGGATCGGGTTCGTCGCCCGCCTGAACGACTTCACGTCGACGCCGGACACGTGCGGCTCGGCGATCCTGTCGGACAAGCGCGTCCAGGCAGTGCTGGGTGGCTCGGGCGGGGAAGACGGGTATGACGGCGACGACTACGTCCGCTGCAGCTGGGAGAACCTGGACGGTGACAGCTCGACCGAACTCGAGGTCGATGTCGACCGGTACGACGGGGTGGCGGAGGCCAAGCAGGTGATGCAGCGGCACCGGACGCGGACGACAGTGGACGGAAAGAGCCTCGCCGAGCTGCAGCTCAGCGACGAGTCCTTCCGCCGGGGCTACGCGGGTTCCATCGCGTCCCACGACTCGACCGGTCTCTCGGTGGAGGTTCGGATCGAGAACGTCGTCCTCGAGGTGACGCTCGAACACGGCGAGGATCTCGACTCTCCCGACCCGGCCAAGGTCGAGGCGCTGGCGGACGAGTTGAGCCGCGAGATCAAGAGTCAGCAGCCGTAGCCGTCCTCATCGTGACATCCGGATGACCGCAAGCTGCTGGTCCGCGTTCGGTGGTACCGCGCGCGGCTAGGGTCCTCTGGTGACCGACCGCACACTCGCCAACGGCAGGTATGTCCTGGGAGATCAACCGCTCGGCGTCGGCGGGATGGGGACGGTCTGGAAGGCGTTCGACACGGTCCTGCAGCGTGAGGTCGCCGTGAAGGAGCTGCGGATCCCGGACGGGCTGATCCCGGACGAGCGCGCGAAGCTGCGGTCGCGGGCGCTGCGTGAGGCGCGGGCCGCGGCCGGCCTGGATCATCCGGCGATCGTGACGATCCACGATGTGGTGGACGACGGCGAGCGGCCGTGGATCGTGATGCGGCTGCTGCCCGGCCGAACGCTCGACCAGGCCGTGCGCGCGAACGGTCCGCTCAGCCCGCGCCGTACGGCGGAGCTCGGGGTGCGGTTGCTCGAGGGACTGGCCGCGGCGCACGCGAACGGCGTACTCCATCGGGACGTGAAACCGCAGAACGTGATGCTCGGTGGTGACGAGCGCTGGATGCTGACCGACTTCGGGATCGCCTCGGTCGCCGGCGCCACGCGCACCCTGACCGGTACCGGCATCGTGACCGGCACCCTCGGGTACGTCGCCCCCGAGCGACTGTCCGGCGCCGAACCCGGCGCACCCGCTGACCTCTGGGCCCTCGGCGCGACGCTGTACTTCGCTGTCGAAGGACGGCACGCGTACGACTTCGACGACCTTCCCGCGATGATCGGTGCGGTCCTCACCCGCGACCCCGACCCGGTGCGCCTGGCCGGCCCGCTCGCCCCGATCATCGCCGGCTTGATGCACCGCGACCCGGCCCACCGCCTCGACGCGAGGACCGCCCGCGAGCAACTCCTCGCCGTCGCCGGCGGCTACCCCACCTTCGAGAACCCCACCGTCGTTGCCGATCACAACCGCCAGACCGAGAAGCTCCGCAACGGCACAAAGCTGATGCCGCCCGCCGGCGGACCCGGCCCGGGGGTTCCCGGCGCGGTCCATGGCGACGCCGGGTGGGGGAACGCGGACGGCCCAGCCGGAGGCGGGCGGGTACTGCGTGCGCTCGGCGTGCTGCTGTTCGCGTCGAATGCTGCGCTCGGGGGGTTCCTGGCGCTCCTGGGGAACTCCGTCATTTACGGGATGCCGCTCTGGATCCTCGCCGCACTGGCAGTGGTCTGTGCTGCCGGCGCCGCGCTCGGTGCACGGTTGGCTCCGCGACTCGTGCGGTGGATCGGCCTGCCCGCCGCGCTCTCGGGAGCAGCAGTGGTGACGGGCGAGGCGATCGCCGGGGCCGGTCTGGTGGTGAATCCTCGACTCCCGATCTCGACGATCGTCCTGGTCGGCCTCGCGCTGTTGACCTTCGCGATCTGCCAGCGGCTCTCGCGAGCAGCGCGCGGTCGGGTGGTCCCGCCGGAGCTGCTCAAACGTGTGACCATGACCTTCCGGCTGATCGGTTTCGCCGGTTTCCTGTTCGGCGCTCTGCTGGCGGTCATCTTCTTCTGGGGC
Source organism: Kribbella sp. NPDC043289 (assembly GCF_056436705.1). Taxonomy (NCBI): domain Bacteria; kingdom Bacillati; phylum Actinomycetota; class Actinomycetes; order Propionibacteriales; family Kribbellaceae; genus Kribbella; species Kribbella sp. NPDC043289. The sequence continues at coordinate 150,409 of NZ_JBWKCB010000006.1, read as the reverse complement.
GTCTACGACCACCGCATCCGCCTCCACGACATCAACTACGTCCAAGTCATCCTCACCGCCGGTGGCGCGATCGTCGTCGTAGCTGCCCTGCTGACGATCTCCGCCATCCGTTCTGCGCGGACGGCGGAGGACGCGCGACCGCCAGGTGTCCTGACCTCGGTTCTCTTCGTGATCCCGGTCGTCGTCGCCATCGTGTTCGGCATCGGCTACGTCGCGCGGATGAACGACTTCACCACCCTGCCGGACATCTGCGGCTGGGACACCCTCTCCGAGGACCAGGTCAGGGAACTGACAGGCGGCTCGCCGGAAGCGGACAACGACGCCTCCGACAGCTGGGTCGACTGCGACTGGAAACGGGTCGGCGACGACGACTCCGCGGAGCTCGAAGTCGAGCTCACGAAGTACGAGGACGTGAGCTCCGCGAAGCGCACCCTGCAGCAAAGCCGGGAGACGGCGGCTGAGCTCGGCAAGACCGTCGCCGAGCTCTCACTCGGCGACGAGTCCTTCAGCCGGCCGTACGACGGCTCGATCGACAGCGAGGACACGCTCGGCCGATCCGTGTACGTCCGGATCGAGAACATCGTCCTGGAGGTCGCGCTCGACCAGTCGGAGTCTCGCGGCGCTCCCTCCACCAGCGACATCGAGTCTGTGGCCGATGAGCTGACCAGCAAGCTCGAGAACGTGCAGCCGCACCGCTAGTGTCCTGAGTCGATCCATCAGAAAGTGTTCTGACGGCGGGCTGTGCGGGAGCGGGCGTCGGGGTCGTAGAGGTGCTTGGCCAGTCGGCCTGCCCAGAGGGACTCCAGCCGGGTGAGGGGCTGCGGGTGGTGGGCACGGATCCGGCCGGATGGTCGTGGCCCATGGCAACCATTGGCGTGCCAGTCGTCCAGGACCGCGGCCGTCGTACGCCACTGGGCGATGTCGTCGAGGTCGGGATCGGGACGGCCGAGGTGCTCCGACCAGAGCTCGGCCCGCAACGACCGGGCCAGGTCGGGGGAGTCGATCGCGCAGGTCAGTTCGCTGTCGTTCGTCCAGGACCGGCGGTTGAAGTTGTCGGATCCGCAGGTCATCCAGGTGTCGTCGACGATGCAGATCTTCGCGTGCACGTAGATCGGTACGCCGGCCTCGTTCTCCAGGTTGCAGACGGTCACCCGGTCCGTGTCCAGCAGTCGTAGAGCCTCGAGCTGGGCGTAGCGAGCCGGCGGTCCGCTGAGTCGGCCGTCCTGATCGGGGTACCGCGGTACGACGGCGACGATCCGCAGCTCGGGTGAGCGGACCAATGCCGCACGCAGGCTCCTGACCACCGCGGCCGACCACAGGTACTGGTCCTCCACGTAGATCAGCGACTGCGCCCGCGCGAACGCCTTCAGATAGCCGCGGGCCACGCTGCGTTCGCCCTGCGGCGCGAACGGGAACCCCGGGTGCTTCGCGGCGTACGTCCGCAACACCTGGACCGCGTGCGGCCCGGCGGGTGGTGGGTCGGGCATCGCCTCCGGCAGTTTCTCGGGGTGCCGCGGCATCCGGGCCAGCCGTTGCCGGACCATCCGGTACGGCGTCCGCCGGTCCAGCGGATGCGGATCGTCCCAGCGTTCGACGAACGTCCGCAGCAGGTCGCCCACGACCGGTCCACGGAGTTCGAGCATCACGTCGTGCCACGGTGCCCGCGGCCCGTACCGCGAATCCATCGGCGCGGTCTGCGGATCGCCCTGGTGCCGTACGTCGTCGCGCCGGCCGTGACACAGGTCAATACCGCCGGCGAAGGCGACGTCGGCGGCCGGGTCGTCGCGATGCCTGATCACGAACAGCTTCTGATGATGCGACGCAATAAAACGGACCCGCTGATCCAGCAGGACCTCGCCGCCGGCCTCGTTCAGCTCGGTGCCGAAATGCCGGTTCTGCTTCGCGTTGAAGTTCAGAAAATCGGAGTGCGAGCGCCACAGCAGCGCCCGGACCTCGACGCCGGCCCGGGCGAGATCGCACAGTACGTCGCCGATCGCCGGGCCGTCGTCGCGCAGCTTCTCGTCCGGGTCACCGCGCCAGTCGGTGAAGTAGACCCGATCTCCGGGCCGCAGGGTGCACAGTTCGTCGTACAAACGCTGGAAGTACGTCGCACCGTGCACCAGCGGCCGGACCAGGTTTCCTTCGGACCAGGGCCCGTCGGAGTCGATGCCGGTCGAAGGGTTGCCCCTTTCGCCCGGGCCGAGGAACCAATCGTGCTGCATCTGTCCATGATGCCCAGAAAACGGTCAGGTCATGAGTCGCGCGTCTGCCAGACCTCGCTCTCGACGTAGTGGTTGTCGTAGAGATCGCTGGTCGCGGCGACCTCGGACCAGTCGGTCTCGCCGCGGTACGCGCCTTCGAGCAGGCGGTAGTAACCGAAGCGCGGCTTGGCCTGGGTGAGGACGAAGAGCACCTCGGCGGGCTCGTCACCGGCTGCCTCGAAGGCGTGCGGCGTGTTCGGCGGGACGAGGAGGAAATCGCCCTGGTGCAGGGTGACGAGCTCCTCGCTGACGAGCACGCGCAGTGAGCCCTTGAAGACGAAGAACAGCTCGGCGGCCTCGCGGTGCTGGTGCGGGGGAGCACCTTCCTTGCCGGCCTGGAAGACCGAGCGGTGGCTGGTCAGGTGCCCACCGGTCTCGGGTACGTCGGCCAGCAACGTCACGCCACTCGCGGACAGCACCTCGGCCTCGGCGGCCCGGATCAGAACAGTCATCGGAAACTCCTTGTCGTGGACGTTCAATGTCCAGAATCAACACCGCAGGAAAACGGTGTCGGAAAACGGTTTCGGAAACGGTGGTGGCGGTCAGGTCTTCAGGTTCGCGAAATGGTTCCGGGTGTTTTCCGGCGCCTCCGGTGTCTGGCGCAGGACCCGTCCGGCGATGTCCGCGATGCTCTGGCCGGCGAGTTCGCGGCGGTACGCGAGTTCCGCCGTACGCATCGCCTGGGAGATCAAGCAGGCCTTCGTGTAGTCGGCCTTCTGGTCAGCGCCGGGGCCGGCCTTGAGGATCTCCGTGCAGCGGAACGCCTCGTCCGGCCCGTCGATCGCGACCACGATGTCCAGCAGCGAGATGTTGCGCGGATCGCGAGCGAGCTGGAAGCCACCCTTCGGCCCGGAGACCGACGTGAGGATGCCGGCCCGGGTGAGCGCCTGGAGCTGCTTGTTCAGGTACGCCGTCGGCAGGTCGTAGAAGGCGGCGAGGCGCTTGGCGGTGACCGCCGCACCGGGCATCCAGCTGAGATTCACGCAGCTGTGCAGTGCCCACTCGACCCCCTCGTTCATCTTCATAACCTGGATACTAGATGTCCTGAATAGCTGCCGTCAAGAGGAATCGTGGTGCGCTGCCGAGGTGGACTCAGACGGCCGAAGCGGTGACCGCGGCGCGCTCGAGGGCGATCGTCCGGCGCCGGTTGTGCATGCCGTCGAAGGTCAACAGCGCCAGCGCGACCCACACCAGCCCGAAGCCCGCCCAGCGCATCGGCGTCATCTGCTCGTGGAAGATCACCAGACCACAGATGAACTGCATGATCGGCGCGATGTAGTTCAGCAGCCCGAGCGTCGTCAGCGACACCCGCGTCGCCGCCGCCCCGAACAGCAGCAGCGGTACGGCGGTGATCGGACCGGTGAGCAGCACCAGCACGAGGTACGCCGTGCCGTGGTGCGTGACCGTGGCGTCGCCCTGCATCCCGAGGATGACGATCGCCGCGAGCGCCAGCGGTGCGACGGTGCCGGACTCGATCGCCATACCCTCGATTGCGCCGGCGCCGGCCTGCTTCTTGGTGAGCCCGTAGAACCCGAACGAGAACGTCAGGATGATCGCGACCCACGGCGGCTTCCCGTTCTCGATCGCCAGGCCGATGACCGCGACGAACGCGATCGCCAACGCGGTCCACTGGACCGGGCGCAGGCGCTCCTTCAGGACGAACACGCCGAGCAGGACGGTGAACAGCGGCGTGATGAAGTACCCGAGCGAGGTCTCCACGACATGCCCGTGACCGACGGCCCAGATGTAGGTGCCCCAGTTCGCCGAGATCAGGAACGCCGCCGCGATCAACGGCCAGCGCCGCCGCGGCTCCGCGAGCAGCGCCTTCACCCGCCCGAACTTCCGCAGTACGGCGACCAGGATCACGATCGTGACGAGTGACCAGAGCACTCGGTGGGCCAGCAGCTCGATCGCGCCGGAGTGGTCGAGAAGCTTCCAGTACAGCGGGAAAAGACCCCAGATCAGGTACGCGGCGAATCCGTAGGTGAATCCTTTTCGCTGTTCTGGCACGGCAGCCAGCGTAAGCCTGCGCGACAGTCGCATCCAAACGGTTTGCTCATGACGTGAGACACCCTGCCGCGCCCTCCTCCGTCGCTACGCTGTCCGGCAACCTGTAGGAGGTGCTGGATGGTGGAGTCGTCGGCGTCCCGCCGCGAGTTGCTCGACACGCTGGTCGCGCAGATCAGCCGGGAGACGGCCGGATCGGCCGGTCTCACGCCCGAGGACCGGGCGCTTGCCGGGCAACGGATGCAGAAGGCGATCAAGGACGCGGTGGGGCAGGCGCGCGTAGATGTGGCCGCGCTGGCGTCCGACCATCCTGAGGGGCCTGCTGCGGACCGGTTCGTCGACTACCTGGACAACACCTATCGGGAGCAGGACGCACAAGACCAGGCCCGACCGGCTGGCGAAACCTCGGCGGCGCGCAGGATGGCTGCCGAGATCGTCGCCTCAGACGACGCGATGAACAGGTACGCCCCGGAGCTGAAACGGCGGGCCGAGTTCTACATCGCGCATGCGGCGACTGTCGCGGCCGAGGCCCAGGTGCGGAAGAGCCCGGGGGGCCCGTCCCAGGCGCCCGCGGCGGCCGCTGGCCCGGCGTCCGCACCGGTGGTCGCTGCGGCCTCCGGGTCGACGTCTCCGGCGCGGCGCGGACCGGCCATTGGCTGAGTGCTGTCCCACGATGTCTCGCCGGTGTGGGATGGCTGGTGCGATGCGGTTGGATAGAGGGGTGCAGACGAGGAGGCCCGCGTGGGTGTGAGGACCGGTCTGGTCTCGGTGACGTTCCGCCAGTTGCCGGTCGACCAGGTGGTGGAGGTAGCGGCGAAGTCCGGGCTCTCGGCGATCGAGTGGGGCGGTGACATCCACGTCCCGCTCGGCAACCTGGTGAACGCGAAGCGCGTCCGGAACCTGACCGAGGTGCACGGGCTCCAGGTCGCGGCGTACGGCTCGTACCTGCGGGCCGGCAACGTCGACCGCGAGGAGATGCGGTCCGCGGTCGCCACCGCCCAGGCGCTCGGTGCGCCCCGGATCCGCGTCTGGGCCGGCAACGTCGGTACGGCGGAAGCGGGCGTCGGCGACCGGATGGCCGTGACCCGCGGGCTCAGCGAACTGGCCGACATGGCAGCCGGTGCGGGGATCGAGATCGCGATGGAGTTCCACCGCAACACGCTCACCGATGAGGTCGACTCGACGATCACTCTGCTGCTTGACGTGGGCGCGCCGAACCTCACGACGTACTGGCAGCCGCCGGTGGACCTCGACGACGCGCAGTGCCTGCAGCAACTGGAGTCACTGATGCCCTGGCTGAGCACGGTGCACGTGTTCTCCTGGTGGCCGTCGAACAACCGGCTGCCGCTCGCGGCCCGGGAGTCGCTGTGGCGCCCGGTCCTCGACCGCCTCGCCGCCGAGCCGCGCGACATCAACGCCCTGCTCGAGTTCGTCGCGGACGACTCACCCGAACAGTTCACCAAGGACGCCGCCGACCTGCACAGCTGGGTCTAAGCAGGTAGGTAAACAGCCAGGATCAGCCGGCCCTTGGTCGGTTCTCCCGTCGTGACGATCAGAGTGGCGTGGTCGGCCGGGCCGGCGGCGTGTGTTTCGTAGCTGGTCCCCAAGCTCCCGCCGCTGTCAGATCCGGAGCCGCTCGCGCTCTCGGTTCTGCCGACCTGGAGGGTGCCGATGAGCTCGCCGGAGTCACCGAGCGGCGAGCTGCTGTACGCGACGACGTACGGGGTGCCGGCGGGCGTGTTCATGGTCAGTCGCTTGGTCGGGCCGGCCGCCGTTCGGACGTCGGTGAGGCGGTAGTCGTACCCGCCGCGCTCGATCCGCTCCGGCAGTTGTACGCCGTCGACTGTCCGCTGAGCGCCCTGGAAGTAGACCCCGAGACCTAGTCGGACATCGGGCGGGACGGCGGGTCCGTTCGGTTTGGCCTGCACGACCTGCGCGACCACGTCGACCTGCTGCCCGGCCGGCACTGGAGTGGCGACCGTCAGGCTGCTGCCGGCACCTGCATCGGTCGAGTTCGCCTCGCACGTGGACTGGTGCGGTGCCCCCGGGCCGACGCGGATCGACACGGAGTACGGCTGGTCCTGGCCGTCGGAGCCCGCGTTCGCCGTACAGAAGTCATGCAGGACGAGTGGGCGGCCGGTGGAGGTGAAGCTGAAGCGGACCTCGTTCCGGCCGGGGTCGGCGACCGTCGCGGCGGCCAGCGTGTCGCCGCCGATCTGGTGCCGGTAGACGACGCCGTCCTTGGTGTAGTCGTCCGGTCCGCCCACCGGCCAGCGGGTCGGTGCGCCGTTGGCCGCGGGCGCCATGGCCGGCGTGGAGTAGAGGCCGAACGCGATCCGGGCGTGCGGCGTGACCACCTTGCGCGTCGCCAGATCGATCAGGTCGGCGGACACCTGAGCCGGTTTTCCGACCGGGGAGGTCAGCCAGAAGGGCGAGTCCGGACCGAGCGACACGCTGCTCCCCAGCGCCCAGGAGTCGGGCCCGCTGAGGCAGCTCGCGTCGCCGACGTACCAGCCGTTGATCTTGAAGCGGATGGCGTACTCGCCACCGTCCGCTGTGCAGTTGGCGTGCACGGTGATCGAGTTCGTGGTCGGTGTCCAGGAGAATGCGGCGCTGTCCTGGCCGCGGTCGCCGATCCATGCCTTGAGCAACTTGTCGCTGCCGACCGTACCGGGAACCGTGAGGCCGTCGCGGGTGTAGTCCTGTGGCGAGTCGTCAGCGGGGGCCGGATGCGTCGAGCGCAGTGTCGGCACGAGGCCGACGGCGACGGCGGCGAGTACGGCGACCACGCCGAGAGCCCCAGCGGTACGGCGCTGCTTGGTGCGGCGGATCCGCTGCTGGACACCCGGGAGTACGTCGACTGGGCGCTGATCGGTGGCGCGGGTGCTGAGTTCGTCGCGCAGGTCTTGGAGGTTCATCGCGGGGTCTCCAGGTCTGCCGGAGTACTCGGGGTCAGGGACGGGTCGACGCGGAGCTTCGCGAGGGCCTTGGCGGTCTGGCTCTTCACGGTGCCGACACTGCTGCCCATCAGCCGGGCGGTTTCGGACTCGCTGAGGTCCTCGTAGAAGCGCAGTACGACGACCGAGCGTTGCCGGCGGGGGAGCCGGCCGATCGCGTCCCACAGGTCGAGGCGGTCCGCGCCGTCCGGGGCGGGCCCCTCGGGCAGGTCCTCGGTCGGGATCTCGTGGTTCCACTTCCGTCGCCACCAGGACGAGTACGTCGTGACGAGGATCCGCCGGACGTACGGCTCGGGGTTGTCCTCGCGGATCCGCGACCAGTGGAACCACGCCTTCGCCAGCGCGGTCTGCACCAGGTCCTCGGCGAGCGCGTGGTCCTGGGTCAGCAGGTACGCGGTCCGGAGCAGGGCGGGGGAGCGTGCGGCGACGAACGCGTCGAAGCTGTCCACGGTCGCCACGGCCGCCACCTCTCGCACTGTCAACACACCGTCGTCGATGCTCACATCCTGCAGGACCGGCTGGGTCCCGCGAATGGTTGCCTCGCCCCGCGATCGGAGCGTGTCGGCTGACGGCAGCGGCCGATGCAGGTGGCGGGTCAGGTGGCGCGTTCGGAGGTGCTGCGGCGGCCGGTGAGGCGGTCGGGTGGCGGTAGGTTGACGACGCGGTTGAGCTGGCCCATGTCCTGGATGTGCGTGTGGGACGCGGCTGCGGCCGCGGCGCCCGGCTGGAAGCCCGCCGCGAATCCGACTGCCTTGAACATGTCCACGTCGTTGCTGCCGTCCCCGATCGCGATGGTCCGTTCGCGCGGGATCCCGAGCTCCTCGTTCCACCGGCGGATGGCGGTCGCCTTGCCCGGCCCGTCGACGAGCCCGCTCACTTCACCGGTCAGTACGCCGCGTTCGTGATCGATCCCGAGCGTGCCAGCGGCGTACCGCTCGACACCGAGGCGTTCCGCGAGCGGTCCGACGATCGCGTCGAAGCCACCGCTGGCGATCGCGACCTCGTGGCCGGCCGCCTTCAGGCCGTGGATCAGCTCCTCGACACCCTCGTTGAGCTGGATCGAGTCCGCGACGTCGCGCACCAGCGACGCGTCGACCCCGCGGAGCGCGGCGACCTTGGCCCGGATCGACGTCTCGTAATCGGGATCCCGGGCCGCGTCGACCTCGGCCAGCCGCCCTGCCCGCTCGGCCAACGTGTGCAGCGTGTCGTGCTTGCTGATCGTCTGATCGACGTCGAACACGAACAGGTGCTTCTGCATCGGCACGATCGGCTCGTGCGCGGTGTCGGCCTCGCGGTTCGCCGGTGCCAGCGCGTGCCCGATCGCCGACTCGACCTCGCTGCGCACCGACGGCGCCCACTGGCCACGGCTCGGGTCCCACACCCCGTTCGACCGATCGGCCGCACCGTCCAGGAAGGTGTTGATCGTGGCCGTCATCTCCGCGAACTCCGGATAGTCCTGGAGCTGCGTGATCCGCTCCCGCAACTGCGCGAAGCCTTGGTCCCAGAGGATCTCGGTCTCGTCGTCCCGCGCCGGCGCCTGCCCGTAGAACCGATAGGGGTACGGCGGTCCGCTGCGGCCCGCCTCGCGCCAGTGCCAGTTCTCGGCGAGCGCCTTGCGCAGCTTGTCGCCGTCCATGGGGCAGGTCCGCGCGATGTAGTACAGATCCGCGATGTCCTTGAAGCGCGGCGCGGCGATCCCGTCGCCGACGCCCGGCTTGCAGGCGAGGGCCGCCATCTTGTCGGCCGCCAGGTCCTCGACCGGCCGCTGCAACGGCGTGATCGGCCGCAGGCCCGCGAGCTTGGCGCCGACGACCGATCGCCGGGCCCGCTGGGACTCGCTGGTTCGCTGGATCATCGTCGGCATCTTCACGTCGAGCTCGATCGAGAACCGGTCGCCGTCGGGCCGGACGCCGAGTGGCCCCCGGCTGTCGTCGACCGGTTGGACGTCGATGGTGAAGACAAGATGCCCGCTGCCCGCGACCTCGACCGAGCGGGTCGTGTACCGCACCAGCCCGCCGAGTCCCACGCCACCGTCGAGTGGGTCGCGCCCGGCGGGAGCGACCGCGAGTACGGCGTCGCGCACCCGGGCCACGTACTCGTCGTCGGGCAGGTGCCCGAACGCGCTGTTGTAGACGTCGAGATCGTTGGCCGTGCGCGCCAGCTCGTACACGGCGTCGATCTCGCCCGTGGACTCGCCGGCACCGGCCCATTCCTCGGCGTACCCAGGGAGCGGGAACGAACCTGTTGGCTCCCAGGCGTCGCCGCCCTGGTTCAGCTGGCAGAGGAGGTCACCGGCGGCCACCTGCCGTCTGCCGCGGTCGGCCGGAAACCGTGGCGTGCTGATCCGCGCGAGTTCGGCCGTGAGGTGACGCCACCGGCGGAACGCACCGCGGAACAGTCTGATGTCGAGGTGCCCGACGTACCCGCTCATGCCGCCAGCCCTCATGCCGTCAGCCCTCATGCCGTCAGCCCTCATGCCGTCAGCCCTCATGCCGTCAGCCCTCATGCCGTCAGCCCTTGGCGGCGGCGTCGAGGGCGGCTTCGAGCCAGGCGGGCCCGTCGTGTGCGGGATCGCGGTCGGCGAACTGCTCGGTGAGCTCGGCGCCGAGGCTCTCGTCGGTCGCCCAGCCCTGGCCGATGAACGACCGGGCCAGCCGGCCGAGGTCGGACAGGTCGAAGCCCTGGCCGTCGGCGAGGTCGGCCAGCGTCCGCGCCGGACCGGTGACCGGCATGCCCTCGACGACGTTGCACTCCGCTTCGGGGACCGAGCGCGGATGCACCGTGACCCCGCTGGGCAGGGTGTTCCGGGCCCGGCCGGAGAACTCGATCCCGGTGGGGGCCGCCGTGCCGGCGCCGTACAGCAGGGCTGCGGACTGGTGGGAGACCACCAGGGTGGTCAGGGACCGTTCCCACGCGGGCGTGGGTTCGGCGAGCAGCCAGGTCGCGTAGAGGGCCGGGTGCGGGTGGCTCGCGCCGGCGCGGACCCGGATCACGCCGTCGATGACCGGCTCGACGACGTCGGCTTCCTCCCACTGCGCGAGGATCTGCTCGGTCACCTCCCCGCGGAGTTGGGCGATGGCCACGAGTCCGTGCTGGCCCTCGGCCAGCGTGCAGACCCGCACGAACGCGTCCAGCATGTTCGGGCGCGCGAAGCCCTTCATCGTCATCCCCGCAGCCGTGGTCGGTGGCAGTTCCGATCAACATCATGCAGGTCCGCGGGATCGTGAAGATGAACAGCGGGTTGTCGGAAAGTTTCGCCGAGTACTGGCCAAGCGGCGGAATATCCCGGAATGCTGGGCCGGGACAGGTTCCCTTCACCGCCCCGGAGGTTGTTCCGATGTCCATCACTCGACCGTTTCCGCGGCTGCTCGCCGTACTGCTGTTGTTCTCCGCAACCCTGACCGCTTCGCAGGTCGTCGCCACGACGGTGGCGCATGCGGACGGTTGCTACACGTGGGGCCGCACGCTCAGCCAGGGCGCGAGCGGCGAGGACGTCCGGCAACTCCAGATCCGCGTCGCCGGGTACCCCGGGTACGGCGCTCATCTCGCGACCGACGGCGCGTTCGGGCCGGCGACCAAGGCCGCGGTGCAGCGGTTCCAGTCGGCGTACGGACTGGCGGCGGACGGGATCGCCGGGCAGGCCACGTTCAGCAAGATCTACGCCCTGCAGGACGACGACTGCACCCCGATCCACTTCACGTACGCCGAGTTGGACGACGGCTGCGGCGGTTCCGGGTACGACGGTGGTCCGTTGTCAGCGGCCGCGACCAAGGCGAACGCGCTGCAGACGATGTGGCAGCTGGAGGCGCTGCGCCACGCGCTCGGTGACCAGCCGCTCAGTATTTCCAGCGGTTTCCGCAGCATTCCGTGTAACCGCGCGGTCGGTGGCGCCAGCAACAGCGAGCACCTCTACGGCCGCTCGGCCGACCTCACCGGCGTGCACTCGTTCTGCACGATGGCCAAGGAAGCCCGCAACCACGGCTTCGGCGGCATCTTCGGGCCCGGGTACCCGGACCACAACGACCACACCCACGTGGACATCCGCACCTCCAACACGTGGAGCGCCCCGAACTGCGGCGTCTAGCCCAAGGTCTTAGCCCAGCGGACGATCCGCGAAGTCGGTCAGCGGCGGTAGCCCAAGCGCTACCGCCGCGGCCAACTGCTCCCACCCGGCGCGGCCGAACGGCTCGGCCCCGGTCCGGAACGCGTGTTCCAACATTTCCGCCGCGTCCACAGCCGCCGCACGCTCGTCCTCGGTGACGAGCGAGTGCGCGGGTGTGTAGAACCAGGTGCCGAAGGCATCCGTGTCCATCAGGTACGACGGCCACAGGCCGCAGCCTGCCGGGCGTTTCCGTTTCCGGATGTACGTCGGAGTCACAGGAGCTGGCTCAAGGTGTGGATCGCGAGACCGACGAGGGCGCCGACGACGGTGCCGTTGATGCGGATGAACTGGAGGTCGCGGCCGACGTGCAGCTCGATCCGGGCAGCGGCCTCGTGGCCGTCCCAGCGTTCGATCGTGTCGGAAATGACGGAAACGATCTCGGTTCCGTACGTGCGCACGACGTACCCGACGGCCTCGGCGGCGCGGGCGTCGACCTTGTCGCGCAGCGCCTCGTCGTCCTGGAGACGGTGGCCGAGATCGTGCAGGAACTTGATGCCGCGGACCCGCAGCGTGCTGGTCGGGTCGTTGATCGAGTCGATGAGCGCCGTCCGCATCGCGTCCCAGACCGCGGTCAGGCTGTTGCCCATGTCCGGATGCGTGAGCATCCGCGCCTTCCACGCCTCGAACCGTTCCATCGTTTCCGGGTCGTGCTGCAGATCGTCCGCGAGCTGCGCCAGCAGCCGGTCAACCGCTTTCCGCGCCGGGTGCGACTGGTTGTCCCGTACCTCGCCCAGCCAGGTCAGCGCCTCGCGGTGGATCCGGTCGATCACCAACCGGTCCACCCACTGCGGTGACCAGCGCGGCGCCCGCGGTCCGACCACGTCCGCGAGCAGTTCGCGGTTGTTCGCCAGCCAGTCGTACGCCTCCACCATCAGCAGGTCGAACAACGCGTGATGGGCGCCGTCCTCGACCACCGACTGGACGAAGTGTCCGGCGATCGGGCTCAACGGTTCCTTCACGAACCGCGGCAGCAACGACCCGCGCACGAACGCCGCCACGTCCTCGTCGCCGAGCCGCGGCAACGCCGCCCCGACGGTGCGCGCGCCCTCCGCGACGATCCGCTCGGCATGGTTGCCGTCGGCAAGCCACTCACCGACCCGGCGGCTGACCTGCGCGGTGTGCATCTTCTCCGCGACCACGTCCTCGGACAGGAAATTCTCGGTGACGAACTGCTCGAGACTTTCCGCCAGACTGTCTTTCCGGGTCGGAACGATCGCGGTGTGCGGAATCGGCAGTCCGAGCGGGTGCCGGAACAGCGCGGTGACCGCGAACCAGTCCGCCAGCGCACCCACCATTGCTGCCTCGGCCGCCGCGTTCAGGTACGCCCAGCCGCCCTCCCGGTGCAGCGTCGCCACGTAGATCACGGCGGCGAGCACCAGGAGGCCCAGTGCCACCGACCGCATCCGCCGCAGCCCACGCCGCCGTACCAGATCGGCCGCGCCCAACGTCAAGGTCGCCATACCCCGATCTAACCAAGTCGGCGGTGATCACACCCTCAGGCAAGCACCTGAGTCGACCCCCGGCGTTCCATCAGACCGGAAATCGCCGCCAGGACCAGACCGGCCACGGCGAGCCCGGCGCCGAGGCGGCTCGGCCACTCGTAGCCGTACCCCGCGGCCAGGACGACGCCGCCGAGCCAGGCTCCGAGCGCGTTGGCGATGTTGAGTGTGGAGTGGTTCAGCGACGCGGCCAGCGACTGGCCCTCGTGCGCGACGTCCATCAGGCGGGTCTGCAGCGCCGGTACGAGGATGCTCGCGGAGCAGCCCATCGCGAACACCGCGATCAGCGCGCCGGTCCGCGTCTGCGCGAGCCAGCCGAACGTCCCGAGGACGACGGCCACCGCGACGAGTCCGCCGTACACGCTTCCCATCAATGCACGGTCGGCGAGCCGGCCGCCGAGAACGGTTCCGACCGTCATGCCCACGCCGTACACGGCGAGCACGATCGTGACGGCGGATTCCGAGAAACCGGCCAGTTCAGTCATCGTCGGGGTGATGTAGGAGTAGGTCGCGAACATGCCGCCGAAGCCGACCATCCCGACCAGCAGGGCCATCCACACCTGCGGCCGGGCCAGCGCGCTCAGCTCGCTCCGGACGTTCACGTCGTTGCCGACTGGCTGCGGCGGCACCCAGAACCAGACCGCGACCAGCGTGAGCAGGCCGAGGACGGCGACCGCGAGGAACGGGATCTGCCATCCGAGCCGTTGCCCGAGCAGCGTCGTCAGCGGTACGCCGATGATGTTCGCGACCGGCAGCCCGACCATCGTCATCGACACCGCCCACGCCCGCCGGCCGGTCGGCACCATCGAGGCACCGACGACCGCGCCGATCCCGAAGAACGCGCCGTGCGGCACGCCGGACAGAAACCGCGCGGCCATCAGGAACTCGTAACTGGAGGCCATCGCCGACAGCACGTTTCCGACCACGAACACGGCCATCAGCCCGAGCAGCAACCGTTTCCGTCCGGTCCGCGCGCCGAGCGCCGCGATCACCGGAGCGCCGACCACGACACCCAGCGCGTACGCCGAGATGACGTGACCGGCCGTCGGGATCGAGATCCGGACGCCGTCCGCGATCTGCGGCAGCAGCCCCATCGTGACGAACTCGGTCGTCCCGATCGCGAAACCACCGGTCGCCAGTGCGAACAACGCCAGGTTGACGTGCCGCGCGCTCACGGTCGTGTCAGGAGTCACCGAACTTTTCACACCTGATTGTCGCAGAGATCAGGACGGCCACCGCGACGAGGGCGAACACCGCGTTCCCGATCAGATCGACGGTCCGGGAGGTGTCGAAGACCGGTGATTCCGGGAAGGCGTGCCACGCGTAGGTGAGCAGCGCGCCACCCGCGGCCGCGAGTGAGTGCAGCCGGGTCCAGCCGGTCCGCCGGGACCAGGTCACGAAGACGAGGACCGCGAGGATCTGGAGTGCCAGCATGACGACGGCGTCGAGCCAGCCGTTCTTGATCTGGTCGTTGACGACCATCCAGGCCGAGCTCAGCACCAGCGCGGTCACACCGACGATCCACGCCGACGGAACATTTCCAGCCGGCGCGTTTCCGGCCGTCCGCAGAGATTTCCGGCCGACCCGGACGGCCAGCGCCACAAGGACGACGATCGCGACCCCGACGCCGATGTTCTGGCCGGCGGACGCGCGGAACGGGTCCTGCCCGTAGCCGAACGCGGTCGTCGCGATGACGCCGACGACGAAGAGTGCGCCGTACACACTGAGGCCGATCTTGCCGAGCCAGGGTTCGCGGGGGCGGCGGGACAGCGACTCCATCAGCACGATCGGGACGGTGATGCTCCAGACCGTGTGCAGGCTGAGGACGAGCAGGGTCCACGGGGCGCCCATGCCGAGGGCCGAGAGGTGGCCGGGATCGAGCAGTCGCAGGTGCGCGTAGTTCGGGTTGAACAGGGACTGGGTGGTGATGCCTTCCTCGATCACGCCGTACGCGAGGGCGAGGATCAGCACGCTGGGGTAGCCCCAGCCCTGCCGGCGGACGATCTCGCGGATCAGGACCGCGCCACCGCCGTACAGCGGGGCCAGGGTCAGGAGCGCGAAGAGCGCGTTGATCGGGATGTTCCCGAGCAGGAACTCGCCGACCAGTGGGGACAGGAAGAACAGGCCGAGGGCGGGCAGGCTCCGCCGCACGCCGTACTGCGTGGGGGCGGTCGCCACGTTCGTGTTCGTCATGCCCATCACTCTGGCCGCGAACGGACGCTCGTACGGATGCGATCCGTCCGGTTCCCGCGCTGACGGACGTCGGGCCCGCACGCTGACGGACGTCGGGCCCGCACGCTGACGGACGTCGGGCCCGCACGCTGACGGATGTCATGGCTTGCCGTTAGCATCCGGCATGGCCAACTTCGGGGACTACCAGTTGCAGATCTACCTGCAGGGCATGCTGCAGGGGACGACACCGGAGATCACCACCGACCTGGCGCGGCTGGAGTCGCAGGCGGCCGGCAAGCTGCCGGTCGAGGCGATGGGGTACATCGTGCCGAGCGCCGGCGGCGGCGCGACCGCGCGCGCCAACCAGGCGGCGTTCGACCGCTGGCGCCTCGTGCCGCGGATGCTGCGTGGCAGCACCGACCGGGACCTGTCCTGCACCATCCTCGGTACGGCGATGCCCGCCCCGGTCCTGGTCGCACCGATCGGTGTCCAGACCCTCGCGCACCCGGACGGCGAGTTGGCCACCGCCCGCGCCGCGAGCACCCTCGGCCTGACCTACACGCACTCGACCCAGGCGAGCCACGCGATCGAGCAGATCGAGGCCACCAGCAAGTGGTTCCAGCTGTACTACCCGACCGACAAGGACGTCTGCCTGAGCTTCCTGCAGCGCGCCAAAGCCGCCGGGTACGCCGTCCTCGTCGTCACCCTCGACACGGGAACGATCGGCTGGCGACCGGCCGACCTGGACCGCGGGTTCCTCCCGTTCCTGAAGGGCGAAGGGCTCGCGAACTACTTCAGCGACCCGGCGTTCCAGGCGAAGCTCGCGAAGCCGATCGCCGAGGACCCGGGCGCCGCGGTCATGCACTGGGCGCAGATGTTCCCGAACGTCGGCCTGTCGTGGGACGACCTCTCGTTCCTGCGCGACAACTGGGACGGCCCGATCGTGCTCAAGGGCATCACGCACGTCGAGGACGCCAAGCTCGCCGCCGAGCACGGCGTGGACGGCCTCGTGGTCTCGAACCACGGCGGCCGTCAGGTCGACGGTGCCGTCGCCGCGCTGGACGCGCTCCCGGCGATCTCCGACGCGGTCGGTGAACAGCTGACGGTCCTGTTCGACTCCGGCGTACGCACGGGATCCGACGCAGCCAAGGCGCTGTCGCTCGGCGCGAAGGCGGTCCTGCTCGGCCGCCCGCTGCTCTACGGCCTCGCACTCGCCGGCCAGGCAGGTGTCGAGCACGTACTGCGCTGCTTTCTCGCCGAACTCGACCTGACGCTGGCGCTGTCGGGGTACGCCAACCACCGCGAACTCAATCGCGACTCGGTGGTGCGGAGCTGATCGCTGTACCGAAGCACGGGTAGTGGTGGGCATGCCAGCTGCGTCGGCAGGCGGACTGCGGCTGTCCGCGGTGGCAATGGACAGACCACTACCCGTTGTTCGGTACGCCGGGAGAGGATGGCGCCCATGAAGGCCATTGTTTTCGACCTCGACAACACGTTGTTCGACCACAGCGGCGCCGCGGAGCTCGGGCTCCGGAGTTGGCTCACGGACCTCGGGGTCCTGCCGACGGAGGCGTTGGTCGCCGAGTGGTTTGTGATCGAGGAGGACTGCTTCGGCCGGTTCCTGGCGGGGGAGCTCACGCACCAGGGGCAGCGCAGGTGCCGGCTCCAGGCGTTCCTCCCGCTACTCGGGCGCGAGGTTCCGGAGACCGACGCCGAGCTGGACGAGATCTTCGAGGGCTATCTGAAGAACTACCTGAACAACTGGATCGCCTACCCGGACGCCCGGCCGGCGCTCGAAGTTGCGAAGGGCAACGGCTGGCGGATCGGAATCCTCACCAACGGCAGCACCAGGCAGCAGAACCTGAAGCTCCAGGCGATCGGACTGGCCGATCTCGTCGACGCCGTGTGCTGCTCGGAGGAGTTGGGCGCGAGCAAGCCGGACCCGTCGGTCTACCTGCGCACCTGCGAAGCGCTCGGAGCCCAGCCGGCCGAGACCCTGATGATCGGCGACAACCTCGAACTGGACGTCATCGCAGCCCAAGCAGCCGGCCTGACCGCGCGTCATCTCGACCGCGCGGCCGGCCAAACCCTTTTGGACCTGCTCTAGTCGATCGTCCAGGTGTCGGCGCCGGTGACCAGGGACTGCAGGTCGCCGGTGCCCTGGGCCTCTTGCGCCGTGGTGATCTGCTGGCGCACCAGGTCGTCATACGCCGGGCGCTCGACCGACCGGAAGACGCCGACCGGAGCCCGGTGCAGGACGCCGCCGTCGGTGAGCCGGGAGAGCGCGAACGCGTACGCCGGGTCCTCGGTGTGGGCGTCGTGGACCACGAGGTCCGCCTCGCCACCCGGCAGGTCCGCGATCTCGCGCACGGCGAGCGACGCGAAACCGTCCCGGACGACGCCGAGGCGGCCGTCCGTGCCGAAACGGATCGGCTCGCCGTGGACGAGCGGGATGATCGCGTCGTCCCGGGTCTCCGGGTCCTTGAACGCCTCGAACGCGTTGTCGTTGAAGATCGGGCAGTTCTGGTAGATCTCCACGAACGCCGTACCGCGGTGTTCGGCCGCGGCCCGCAGTACCGAGGTCAGGTGCTTGCGGTCGGAGTCGACCGTCCGGGCCACGAACGTCGCCTCCGCGCCGAGCGCCAGCGAGACCGGGTTGAACGGGTTGTCCACCGAGCCCATCGGCGTCGACTTCGTCACCTTGCCCGGCTCCGACGTCGGCGAGTACTGACCCTTGGTGAGGCCGTAGATCCGGTTGTTGAACAGCAGGATCTTCAGGTTCACGTTCCGCCGCAGCGTGTGGATCAGGTGGTTGCCGCCGATCGACAGCGCGTCGCCGTCACCGGTGATCACCCAGACGCTCAGGTCCGGCCGCGCGGTCGCCAGACCGGTCGCGATCGCCGGCGCGCGGCCGTGGATCGAGTGCATGCCGTACGTCGACAGGTAGTACGGGAAGCGGGACGAGCAGCCGATGCCGGAGACGATCGCCACGTTCTCGCGCTTGATCCCCAGGTCGGGCAGGAACCCCTGGAAGGCCGCGAGTACCGCGTAGTCACCGCAGCCGGGGCACCAGCGGACCTCCTGGTCCGACACGTACTCCTTGCGGTTCTGCGGCTCGGTCGCGGCCGGGACGCCCTGCAGACCGTTGGGCAGGCTCGGCATGCCGAGCTCCACGGTGCTCATCGTGCTCCCTCCTTCAGGTGGCCGTTCTGGTCGGCCAGTGCCTCGCCGTGCTTCAGGGCGGCCGCGGCCGTCCCGAGGTGGCGGGCGTCGTCGTCGATGCCGGCTGTCTCCTCGACCAGGTTGCCGATCACCTCGGCGAGCTCCGCGGCGCCCAGCGGCATCCCGCGGACCTGCGCGTAGGAGACGACGTCGACCAGGTACTTCGAGCGCAGCAGCATCGCCAGCTGGCCCAGGTTCATCTCGGGGACCAGGACCTTGTCGTAGCTGCGAAGCACGTCCCCGAGGTTCGACGGGAACGGGTTCAGGTGCCGCAGGTGCGCCTGCGCGACCTTGCCGCCGACCTTGCGGACCCGGCGGACACCGGCCCCGATCGGGCCGTACGTCGAGCCCCACCCGAGCACCAGCACCTTCGCCGTACCGTCCGGGTCGTCGACCTCGACCGGCGGGATCGACCGGGCGACCGCGTCCACCTTGGCCTGGCGGGTGCGGATCATCAGGTCGTGGTTGGCCGGGTCGTAGGAGATGTTGCCGGTTTTGTCCTCCTTCTCCAGGCCACCGATCCGGTGGTCCAGGCCCGCCGTACCGGGGATCGCCCAGGCGCGGGCGAGGGTCTCCGGGTCACGCAGGTACGGGAGGTACTTCGCGGCGCCGTTGTCGTCGGTCGCGTTCGGCTCGACGGTGAAGTTCGGCTCGATCGTCGGCAGTTCGTCGACGACCGGGATCTGCCACGGCTCGGACCCGTTCGCCAGGTAGCCGTCGGACAGCACGATCACCGGCGTGCGGTAGGTGATGGCGATCCGCGCCGCCTCGATCGCGATCGCGAAGCAGTCCGCGGGGGACTGGGCGGCGAGCACCGGCAGCGGCGCCTCACCGTTGCGCCCGAACATCACCTGCAGCAGGTCGGCCTGCTCGGTCTTGGTCGGCATACCTGTCGACGGACCGGCGCGCTGGATGTCGCAGACCACCAGCGGCAGCTCGAGCATCACGCCGAGGCCGATGGTCTCGGACTTCAGGCTGATGCCCGGGCCGGACGACGTGGTGACCCCGAGCGCACCGCCGAACGACGCACCGAGCGCGGCGCCGACACCGGCGATCTCGTCCTCGGCCTGGATCGTGGTGACGTTGAACCGCTTGAGCTTGGACAGCTCGTGCAGTACGTCGGACGCCGGGGTGATCGGGTACGCGCCGAGGACCAGCGGCAGGCCGGCCCGCTGGGCGCCCGCGACCAGGCCGTAGGCCAGCGCGAGGTTGCCCGAGATGTTCCGGTACGTACCGCTGGCCATGCTGGCCGGCTTCACCTCGTAGCGGACCGAGAACTCCTCGGCGGTCTCGCCGAAGTTGTAGCCCGCCCGGAAGGCCGCGATGTTCGCGTCCCGGATGTCCGGCTTGCTCGCGAACTTGGTCTCCAGGAACGTGATCGTCGAGTCGACCGGCCGCTGGAACAGCCAGGACACCAGACCGAGGGCGTACATGTTCTTCGCCCGGGACGCGTCCTTGCGGCTGAGTCCGAACTCCTTGACCGACTCCACCGTCATGCCGGTCAGGTTCAGCGGTACGACGTGGTACGCGTCCAGCTCGCCGGTCTCCAGCGGGTTCGCGTCGTACCCGATCCGCTTCAGGTTCCGCGCGGTGAAGTCGGCGGTGTCGACGATCAGGGTCCGGCCGCGCGGCACGTCCTTGAGGTTCGCCTTCAGCGCCGCCGGGTTCATCGCGATCAGCACGTCGGGCGCGTCACCCGGCGTGAGGATGTCGTGATCGGCGAAGTGGAGCTGGAAGGACGACACCCCGGGCAGGGTCCCGGCAGGTGCCCGGATCTCTGCGGGGAAGTTGGGTAACGTCGACAGGTCGTTGCCGAACGATGCCGTTTCCGCTGTGAACCTGTCCCCCGTGAGTTGCATCCCGTCGCCGGAGTCGCCGGCGAAGCGGATCACCACGCGGTCGAGCTGCTTGACCTCGATGGTCACTGTTCTGTTCATCTCCAAGTCGAAGCTTGGGTCGTCCCTGCCGCGTCGTGGGCAACAGGTCGATCCCCCCGTCAGGGTGATAACCCCAATATTAGTTCGCCCTTAGAACGGAACCATGCGGAAGCCCCGGTGGTCCACAGCCTGGGACGGGGTGTTAGAAGCCGATCTGTTCCGGTAAGGGCGAAACCTCCCAGTGTCACACTGCGCAAGCGCTCGCTTGCGATCAGCAGGGAGAACCGGCAGGGTGTCGTCATCAAGCTGTGACACTCGGGGTCCTCAGGGAGTTGTTTCATGCGCCGTGTGCGTTTACTGGTCGGTCTGCTGACGTTGACGATGGTGGGGTGCGCGGCCCCGGCGGCGCCGGCGAACAGCGCCCTCAGTCTCGGCAGTACGGCGGCCGCCGCGCCGGCGTCGGTGACGACTCCCACCCGGACCGCGACGATCGCGAGCATCCGGACGACCGACGCGACCAAGGGTGTGATCACGGTGGTCGGGACGCTGTCGCCGGCGCCCGCGGCCGGGAGCCGGATCCCGCTGCACCAGTGGATCCCGTCGCAGAAGCGCTGGCAGGAGATCGCGCACGGGTACTCGACGGGCAGCAGCGTGACGATCACCACGGTCCAGCCCGGGTCGGTCCGGACGTACCGGATCGCGGTCGCGGCGCAGGCGCCGTACACCGCGGGGATCTCGCCGATGATCAGCTTCAAGCACTACGTGTGGCGCGGGATCTTCAAGAAGGGACTGCTCGCGAGCGGTGGCGTGGGGCAGCCGCAGTTCACCGTCGTACCGCCGAATGAAGGGCCGCGGCGGGCCGAGGCCGACCTGCTGGCGAACCAGGGTGGGTACGTCTGGGGCGACGTCGACTCGACCGGCTGCCGCTACTCGCGGAACTGGCTGGGCAACCTGACGGATGGCACGGTGCGGGTCTCGCTGCACAACGGGACGACGGCGCTGACGTCGGTCCGGATGAAGCAGGAGACCGAGACCTGGCTGAACCAGGACATCACCGGCGTGACGCGGCTCCGGCTCCAGGTCGCCGACATCCAGTCCGGCTACGGCCCGTACGTCTCGATCAACTCTTTGCTGCTCTGCACCAATTAGACTGCTGCCCGTGTCGGACAGCTATGGCGTCGTCGCCGCGGTGGTCGCGCTCGGCCTCGTGGGGCTGATCGGCGCGTTCGCGCTGAACAAGGCGCTGACGGTCACGTATCCGACCGAGGGCAAGCTCAAGACCTACGAGTCCGGCGTCGACCCGGTCGGCGAGGGCTGGGCGCAGGTCCACATCCGGTACTACCTGTTCGCGTACCTGTACGTGATCTTCGCGGTCGACGCGATCTACCTCTTCCCGTGGGCCACGATCTTCGCGACGCTCGGCTTCGCGACCCTGATCGAGATGTTCGTCTTCCTCGCCTTCGTCGCGGTAGGCCTCCTCTACGCCTACCGCAAGGGCGTCCTCCGCTGGACCTGAGTCGCTGAAAGCCCTTTGAAAGTCCGGTTTCCTACGGTCGTGGGCGACGGGGGCGGTTCGACGCTCCCGCAGTCCACACTCAGGAGGGAACCATGGGGACAGCACGATCGACGGTGGTCCGGCGGGTCGGGGCAGCACTGGTCGCGACGGGGGCGCTCGCGGGTGGCGCCCTGGTGGCGGCAGAGCCGGCGTCGGCGGGGATCAGCCGGTGCGTCGGGATCTGGGCGCAGAACGGGTACGTGAAGCTCCAGCACATCCACGGCTGCGGTCCGAGCGGGACGTACCACATCGAGGTGTGGAGCCCGGGGCGGCACCAGAACCGGCCGGCGTACAGCTACAACGGGTCGATCCGGAACTTCTCGGTGAGCTGGCCGGCGGCGGCGGGGACGAACGTGTGTGCGCAGCTGTGGCGGCACAAGCCGGGCGGCGGCTACGACAGCTGGGGCCTGCCGTGCGACACGATGTGAGCGACTGACAATCGGGGTCCTGATCCCCGCGCGGGGATCAGGACCTCGCCAGTTCGGCGGCGATCGCCCAGTCCTGCGGTCCGACGCCGACGGACTTGAAGACGGTCCGGCCGGTACGGCGGGGCGGGTCGGACAGCGCTGGACCGAGCTCGACCAAGTGCTGCAGCGCGCCCGACGTGACGGCGTCGATGATCTCGCCGGACTCCTCCATCGCCGCCTCCTCCTGGTCGACCACGACGACGCCGGCCGTGGCGAGGAGGTCGCGGGGGAGTTCGCGCATGGACGGCCGGAAGGCGCCGATCGCGTTGACGTGCACCTCGGCCGGAAGGTCGTCGGCGGTGAACAGCGGCGTACTGCTGGAGGTCGCGCAGCACACCACGTGCGCGTCGGCGACCGCTTCCTGGATGCTTGTACTCGCGGTGAACTTCACGTCGGCGAACTCCGCGGCGAGATCCTGCGCGAGCGCCCCGGCGCGGTCGGCCGAGCGCCCGGTGACGACGACATCCGCGATCGGGCGTACGGCGAGGACCGCGCGGACCTGGTCCGGAGCCTGAGCGCCGGTCCCGATCACCGTGAGCCGGGTGGCGTCGGCCGGTGCGAGCAGGTCGGTCGCGACGCCGACGACCGCACCGGTGCGCAAGGTGGTGATCGAACTGCCTTCGGCCACCAGTTGCTCGCCGTCGCCGGTCCAGATCACTGTCGCGCGAATCGCCGGCGCCTGGTCGAGCGCGATCCCGATCTTCTTCACCACCGCGGTCCCGCTCGGCGAGTGGTACGCCGACATCACCAGCACCGCACCGTTTCCGAAAATCTGCCGCGGCGGCAGCACGAAGTTTCCGGCCGCCAGCTCGCGGAACGCGTTCCGGACCGCGTCGACCGCGACCGGCATCGGAACGGCGTGCCGGACATTTTCCGCTGAGAGCACCTTCACCACGCCGAGCATATTCTGGTTTCCGCCGACCTTCAGGGGGATCGAATGAACCTGCACCAGGACGCGATCGTGGCCGACGCGCACAACGACCTGTTGATGCTGGTGGCCCGGCGCCCGAAACAGGTGTGGCCGGCGTACTTCCGGGACCGCTGGATCCCGCAGCTGCGGGACGGTGGGATCGACGTCCAGGTACTGCCGGTGTTCATCGACTCCGAGTTCCTGCCCGAGGGTGCGCTCCGCGAGACGCTCCGGATGATCGAGGCCGCGCACCGCGTCGCCGAGGCGAACGCCGACCAGGTCGCCCTGTGCACCGCGCCCGGTGACATCGAGGTCGCGACCGCGGCCGGCAAGATCGCGCTCGTCCTCGCCCTCGAAGGCTGCCCGCAGATCGACACCGATCTCGAGCTCCTGCAGACCCTGCAGCGGCTCGGTGTCCGGATGGTCTCGTTCACGCACTTCGGGCGCAGCGCACTCGGCGACGGCTCGGGCGAGGACGCCACCGGCAGCCGCCTGACGCACGCCGGTGTCGAAGCGGTCGGCCTGCTCGAGGAGCTCGGCGTACTGATCGACGTCTCGCACGTCGGTCGGGCCGGCACCGAGCACATCCTGGAGCTCGCCACCAAGCCGGTGGTCGCTTCGCATTCGAGCGCGTACGCGCTGCGCGAGCACCATCGCAACCTGACCGACGACCAGCTGCGCGCGATCGCCGCGACAGGTGGGGTGGTGTGCGTGAATTTCTTCGCCGGTTTCCTGACCACCGCCGAGAAACCGACCGTCGACCACCTGGCCGACCACCTCGTGCACATTCTCGAGGTCGCCGGCGAGAACGCCGTCGGGCTCGGCAGCGACTTCGTCGCGGAGGTGTTCGGCGAGAAGATCCCGGCCTGCGACCGGCCAGTGGTCATCCAGGGCCTGGACGCCGAGCTGTACGTCCCCGGCCTCGAAGGCCCGGCCGGCCTGCCCCTGGTCACCGACGCACTGCAGCGCCGAGGGTTGCCCGAAGCAACCATCCGGAAAGTCCTCGGCGAGAACCTGGTCCGAGTCCTGACATCCAAGGAGTGACGACGTGCAGAGCTGGCTCGACACCTTCCTCGCGGATCTGATCACCAAGCACGGCGTGCCCGCCGCCTCGGTCGCCGTCCTGGCCGACGGCGAGGTGAGTACGGCGGCCGCGGGCGTACTGAACCTGAACACCGGCGTCGAGGCGACCGTCGACTCGGTGTTCCAGATCGGTTCGATCACCAAGTTGTGGACGACCACGCTGATCATGCAGCTCGTGGCCGACGGGACGGTGGACCTCGACCGTCCCGTGCGGGACTACCTGCCCGAGTTCAAGCTCGCCGACGAGGAGGCGGCCGCGGTGATCACGCCGCGCCACCTGCTCACGCATTCCAGCGGATTCTCCGGTGACGCGTTCACGCCGACCTCCCGCGGTGATGACGGTGTCGAGTTGTTCGTCCGCGACGTGATCCCCGGGCTGGCGCAGGAGGTTCGGCCGGGTGCCGGGTTCTCGTACAACAACGCCGGGTTCGTCGTGCTCGGGCGGATCGCGGAGGTGCTGCTCGGGAAGCCGTACCACCAGTTGCTGCGCGAGCGCATCGTCGTACCGCTGGAGTTGGAGCGTGTGGCGACGCTTCCCGACGAGGCGTTGCTGTATCGGGCTGCGCTCGGGCACGTGTCGCCGACGCCCGGGGCGCCGCTGCAGGCGGCGCCGGTGTGGAGTCTGGTGCATGCGATGGCGCCGGCCGGGTCGTTGCTGGCGATGAGTGCGCGCGACCTGATCGGCTTCGGCCGCGGGTACCTGGACGCGACGTTGTTCGACCTGGCCACGATCGACCGGTTGTGGGAGCCGCAAGTCGACGTACCGGCGATCGGCGGGTTCGCCCAGCACTGGGGGCTCGGCTGGATGATCTTCGACGTCGAGGGCGGGCGGCTCTACGGTCACGACGGCGGGACGGTCGGCCAGTCGGCGTTCTTCCGCCTCGTCCCGGACAAGGGCGTCGCGGTCGCGTTGCTCACAAACGGCGGCGACACCCCGGCGCTGTACGACGAGTTGGTCGGCCACCTGCTCCGCGAGACTGCGGGCGTCGAGCTGCCGACCCGGCCGGAGCCGCCGACCGAGGCGGTCCGGATCGCGCCCGAGCTGGTGACGGGCCGGTACACCGGCGTACTGATGCAGGCCACGATCACTTTCGAGAACGGGGAGTTCTGGGTTCTCGACGAGGCGGTCAGTGACGAGGCGCGGCTGCTGATGCCGGAGCCGCGGCGGACCCGGCTGGTCCCGCTCGACGAGTCGCGGCTGATCGCGGCCGAGCCGGAGCGCGGGGTGTACGAGGTACTGGCGTTCCGGGAGCCGGTGGACGGTCGCGCGGCGTACCTGTTCCGCGGCGGCCGGCTCACGCCGCGTCGTGACTGAGCGTCAGTCGCGAGATCTCACAGCCGTTGCCTGATCACCGTTTGTGATTGCATTCGGCAACGAACGACGGTTTGAAGTGTGTGTGTGTGTGTGTGTTGACGGAAAGCGCACAGACGGTCGCCAAGCGCTGCGTTCAGAGTTATGGTGATTACTCGGGGGAACGGGGCGAGTACATGGCGGTGAGGCTATGTCGTGGCAACTGTGGGTGCTGATCGCACTCGCTGCGGCCGGAGTGTTGTTGCTGGCGGCGGCGCGGATGCGCCATGCCCGCAGGGTTTTCGACGACATCACCGACCTGGAGCGCCCGACGAAACGCATCCCGGCCGACTCGGCGGGCTCAGTGGCGGCCGATGAGTTGGCGCGCGCCCGGGCCCGAGCCCGCGCCGCCGAACCCGAGCCCGGCCGCCACCGCCGACACGGCTGACAAGCACAGTCAGGAGCTGACTCGGCCTAGTCGAGCAGACCGTCCCGGCGGGCTACGGCCGCGGCCTCGGTGCGGGAGCGAACACCCAGCTTCGCCAGGATGTTCGACACGTGCACGCTGACCGTCTTCTCGCTGATGTACAGCTCGCGCGCCAACTGCCGGTTCGTGCGACCTTCCGCGAGCAACCGCAGTACCTCGGTTTCTCGGGACGTCAGCGCACTGGCGCCGCCGGTGTCGACACCGCCGGTCTCCGTCAGCAGCGGCTGTGCGCCGAGCTCACGTCCGACGTCGGCGGCCAGCGCGGTCTGCTCGTTCGCCTCGGACACCCGGCCGGCGGCTCGGAGCGCGGCCGACAGCCGGACCCGCGACCACGCCTGCTCGAGGACATACCCGTACCCGAAGGCTTCCGCGGTCCGCGTCCAGGCGGCGACGTGGTCTTCGGGCGTCGGCGGGTCGATCCCGGTCAGCCAGCGCAGCCGATCCCACTCCGCTTCCAGCCGCGCCAGCCAGGCGAGCCCTTCGACGCCCATCAACCGGCCCGGCGGCAGTCCCTTCTCCGCGGTCGTCTGCCCGAGTGACACCAGCTCGGCGCCGCGCTCGACCAGCTCCGCGGCGGCCGACGGCTCACCTACGGCGCGGTGACACAGCAACTGCAGCCCGAGCGTGGCGAACCGGATCCGGCCGAGGAACCACTCGGTCTGGAAGACGTCGGCGCACAGCGTGGAGACGTCGCTGATCAGCTTCTCCGCCGCCGCCGGCTTGTCGAGCTCGCGGTACGCGTCGACGGCCGGCTGCAGCCCGATGATCGGCAGCATCACGTCCAGGTCCCACCATTTGCGGGACATCTCGAACTCCTCGGCGACCGCGGTGTCACCACGCCCGCCACGGACCGAGAACTCGACGGCCCGCAGCGCCGCAGCCGCCGCGGCGGGCGTCATCGCGTCGGTGCGTGCGGTCGCGACCGCCGCGTCCCACTCACCGAGCATGAACTGGGTCAACGCCAGCATCCGGCGCGCGTCGAACCCGTACGCCGCCCACTGCCGCCCGAGCTCACCGGCGCGCTTCGTCGCGAACGACAGCGCCGCCTTCGCGTTCAGCAGGTCGCCCTGCTCGTAGTGCGTCGAGCCGAGCAGGAACCGGCTCCGCACCTCGGACGCCGGATCCCCGATCAGCTGCGCCCGGACGGCCGCCTCCTCGAGCTGTTTCGCGGCGGTCTCCGGATCGCCGGCCCGGCGGCGCAGCTGAGCCAACGTGATCCCGGCGTCGCTGGCCGCGGACTCCTGACCGGCCTCGCGGGCGATCTCGAGCGCCTTGTGCGCCCAGCGCTCCGCCTCCATCGGCCGGCCGAGCGCGTCGGACACCCGCGCGTACAGCGACGCGACCTGCGCCTTGAAGACGCTGGCGGGCTCGTCCTGGACCAGCTTGAGCGCCTGCGAAACCGCCTCGTTGGCCTCCTGGTCCTGATCGATGACCAACGCGATGTCGGCGAGTGGGAGCAGCAGCTGCGCCCGCTCCAGCTGCGGCGCCTCGGGCGGCAGGTCGGCGAGCGCCTTGCGGAGAATCTTCACCGCGCGCAGGTGCTGCGAGGACAGCGTCGCGGCCGTCGCCGTCTGGACGATCAGCCAGGTCTTGCCGGTCGGGCTGTCGGCCGAGCGGTTCGGGAGCAGCTCCAGCGCCAGCTCGTAGTGCTTCAGCGCGTCCTGCGGAGCAGCGACCGAGATGGCCTCCTCACCCGCGCGGACCCGCGCCTCGAACGCGACCGGCAGGTTGTGCGACCGAGTGGCGTGCCCCGCGAGCTCAGCCGCCGTACCTGCAACCGTCTGGTCCTTCAGGGCCTGGACGTACGACGCGTGCAGGCGAACGCGCTCGCCCGGGAGCAGATCGTCGTACACCGCCTCGGCCAGCAGGGCGTGCCGGAAGTAGTAGCGATCACTGGTCGGTACGTCGATGATGTGGGCGTCGATCAGCTCGCGGAGCGCCTCGTCGAGTTCACGGTCGGGAAGGCCGGCGACTCCGGTCAGCAACGTGTGCGGGACGCGGCGGCCGGCGACCGCGATCACCCGTGCGACCTGGCGGGCGTCGTCGGACAGCGGGTCGAGACGGACCAGCAGCAGGTCGGCGAGATCCGGCGGGACGACGTCGCCGTCACCCAGCGATGCCGCAGCCGCTAGCTCCTCGGTGAAGAAGGCGTTGCCGCCGGCGCGCTCCAGGATTCGGCGCTCCTCGGCCTCCGGAAGCGGCGTGCTGAGCAGCGAATGCAGCAGCGTGCGGGCCTCGTCGGCGTCGAGGGGGAGCAGGTTGACCCGGCGTACCCGAGGGTTGCGGGTCCACTCGGCGATCGGGCGGCGGAGCGGATGCCGACGGTGCAGGTCGTCGCTGCGGTACGAGACCACGAGGGCGAGGCGCTGCGAGGTCAGCCGGGTGATCAGGAAACCGATCAGGTCCCGGGTCGAGTCGTCGGCCCAGTGGGCGTCCTCAATGATCACGAGGATCGGCTCGCTGGTGGACAGCGCGGTGAACGCGCCGAGCACGGCATCGAACAGTGCGGCCCGGTCGAGCTGCCCCTCCTGCGGAACGGGCTGGGCGCTGAGCATCCGGTGCGCCGGCAGCAGGCGGCCGATCGCGGGGAAGTTGGTCAGCACGCTCTCGACCAGATCCGGCCGGTCGCCCGCTAGACGGCCGAAGATCTCGGAGAACGGCTGGTACGGCAGGCCGGCGTCGCCGAAGTCGGTGCAGTGCCCGACCAGGACGCCGAAACCGCGCTCATGCGCTCCCGTGGCGATCTCGTCCAGCAACCGGGTCTTGCCGACCCCGGCGTCGCCGGACAGCACCACGGCGCCGGCGCGACGCGTACGGGCGTCGTCCACCGCGCTGAGGAGGGCGGCCATCTCGGACGAGCGGCCGACGAGAGGTGTCGAGATCCAGGGCACGTCGTCCATTTTCGCCCCTGGCGCCGACACAAATCGACGGCATCCCGTCCGCGGACCGCAAGACCCACTGCCGGCGGTACCGCTTACCGCTCTTTCGCCGGCGTTTCCCGCCCTCCCAACGGTCGTTCCGCGCGCCGTTCCGCCGGTTGTTCCGCGCGCCGTTCCGCCGGTTGTGCCGCCGGTTGTTCCGCGCGCCGTTCCGCCGGTTGTGCCGCCGGTTGTTCCGCGCGCCGTTCCGCCGGTTGTGCCGCCGGTTGTTTCGCGCGCCGTTCCGCCGGTTGTGCCGCCGGTTGTGCCGCCGGTTGTTTCGCGCGCCGTTCCGCTGGTTGTTCTGTCCGCGGTGCTGTCGGCCGTGCGGTCTGCGGTTTCCGTCGTTTCCGCGGTTTCCGTGGACTTTCCGCCGGAAAGTAGAACGCCGTCCCTGATCGCGAGTGCGGAATCAGGGACGGCGAGCCGGGCGGTCATGCGGCCGTGGTGGGTCGGAGGGTCCGGCGCGCGTGGCGCGACTCGGGCTGCGTGGCCCGCTCCGCGCGCTCCCGGCGCGGTACGGACCAGCTACGCCGGTTCCGCTCCAGCCGGTAGGCCGACTCCGCCTTGACGAGATCTTGGCTCAGTGGAGTGTTGAACATGGTTTTCCTCCCCTCAGGCTTTCCGGCCGAACAGGTGGGTGATGCTCCGGCGGCCCCGGGTGCTCCGGTGCGGCCGGAAGTCGCGGCTGAGGCGCTCCCTGCGGTAGTCGACCTCTGCCTTGACCGATGCGTTGGTGAACATGTGTTCCTCCGTTGTGCGATGCCGGCTCTCTGCCGACACCGCTAAATCTGCTCGCCTGAGGTACCCCCGCACATCGGAACTCCTCCCTATCCCCACCGCCCCCGAGGCCTTAGGCATCCGGACCCCGCCTTAGAACCCACCTAAGGCCCCCCAACCACCGGCTGAACGACCGCCGAAACGACGACCGAGACATGGCGGGAACTAACGCCGGAAATGGCGGGGAAGAAACGGGCCGAAGCGGCGGGAACGACGGGCTGGGACGGGCCGAAGCGGCGGGAACGACGGGCTGGGACGGGCCGAAGGGGCGGGAACGACGGGCTGGGACGGGCCCGAAGCGGCCGTGGCAGCCGGTGGAGCGGGAGACGGTGGGGCGGAAATGACGGCGGCGCGGTCGGCTCCGGGGAGCCGGCCGCGCCGGGTGGGAAGGGGGTCTGGTGGCGGTGAACGTGCCGTCACATCGCGGGACGAGCACGCAGCTCGGGCGCGCATTGCTGCGGCGGTACCGTTTTCTCCGGCCGCTGGAACCAGAACGGCCGCTGGAAGTCCCGCCGAATCCGCTCCTGCCGGTACTTCATCTCTGCCCGCACCGCGTCGGTCGAGTAGAACAACATGACGTCCTCCTGTCGTTGCCCCGACTCTCCGCGCCTGAGGACCACCCCCACATCCGCACATCTCCCTATCCCCACCCGCCCCACCCCCTTAGATGCCGAATTCCCCCCGCCGAGTCGTGAATTCCGGCCCCCTTCACCCAACCCCGACCCACGACTCGCACACCGCCCCACCAACCCCCGCCACGACTCGCCAAGTCCCCGCGAGCAGGCCCCACCCCGAGCCAGCGCAACCCCCAGCCCCGCCACCCGATCACCCCGAGCACGCCGGCCGCGAGCACGTCGCTCCGCGAGCTCGCCACCGCGTGGGTACGCCGCTCCGTGGGTACGCCACTGTGTGGGTACGCCGCTCCGTGGGTACGCCGCTCCGCGAGTACGCCACCGCGTGAGTACGCCGCTCCGTGGGTACGCCGCCCCGTGAGTACGCCGCCCGGCGGGTCAGACGATGAGCGCGGCGGCGGGTACCGGCGACAGCCGCCAAATCGCCGCAACGCCCCATCCCCACCCGGGCGGCCCGTCTGACCCCGTTCTTCCGTCGAGTCGTGAGGTTCGGCGCGGTTTATACAACCGCGAGCCACGACTCGCGTACCGGTTCACCAGCCATTCGCCACGACTCGACAGGTGGCAGCGAGGGTGGCGGGGTGGAGATGAGGTGGGGCGGCGGCGAGGGTCGCCGTTGCGAGGCGGGGTGGCGGCGGGGCGGTGGCGCGGGCGGTTGCGCGGGCGGCGAGGGGCGGTGGCGCGGGATGGTGGCGAGGCGGCGAGGGGCAGTGGCGCGGGATGGTGGCGCGGGATGGTGGCGAGTGTGGCGGTGCCGAGGGGCGGTGCCGAGGGTGACGGGGTCGAAATGACGTGGGGTGGTGGCGAAGTGCCGAGGGGCGAGTGTGCCGGAACGGCGTGGGGTGGTGGCGAGGGGTGGTGGCGAAGGCGAGGGGGGCGAGCGGCGGGGTGCGGGTGATGGACGGGGAGGTCGCGTGTGGGCGTGGGGCTTGGTTTGCGGCTGGGTGAGGGGCGAGCAGGTGTGGGGCTAGGTGGGGTAGGTGAGGTTTAGTTCGTAGTGGTTGGGGTCTAGGAGTTCGTCGGCGTGTTCGGCGAAGTGGTTGGTGGCGGTCCAGCTGGTGCGGGTGGTGTGGAGGAACCAGGTGCCGTGGGGGCGGTCGAGGTGGCCGGCTTCGGTGGGGGTGAGGGGGCGGCCGCGGAGGCGTTGTTCGCAGTGGTCGAGGTAGAGGCCGGCGCGGTTGAGGGTGACGCTGATCGAGCCGTTGTCGAGGCCGCGTTCGGGTAGGTCGCGGAGCGGCTCGAGGGCGGGGATGCGGCTGCGTTCGAGCGAGATCGCCGTACCGTCGGTGAGTTGGCGGACACGTTCGATGACCACGACCTCGGGCGATTCGAGACCCAGTCGTGCGGCCAGGGCGGGATCCTCCTCGCGCTCGACCCGTACCGTCCGCATCCGCGTTTCGACACCGTTTTCCGACAGCGCGTGCGTCCACCCCAGCCGCCCGTCCAACGGCCGCCCGTCGAAGAGAACGAACGAGCCTTTGCCGGTGTGTGTCGCGATCAGGTTGTCCTCGGCGAGTACGGCGAGCGCGGCGCGAACCGTGTTCCGGCTGACCGAAAAACGTTTCGCCAACTCCACCTCACCGGGCAGTTGCGATCCTCGCCGTACGACGCCGGACCGGATCTCCCGGGCGAGGACCCGGGCGACCCGCTCGTGCTTCAACGAGATCACCGCAGCTGCTCCAGCCGGACGATCTCGATCATCGGTGCGTACAGCCGCAGGATGTGGAGCGCCTTCTGATGGCTCTCCTCGGTCGAGCCGACACACGCGTCCTCGACGACCTGGACGTGGACGCCCGCATCCACCGCGGAAAGCGCTGTACTGATCACGCAGCAGTCCGTCGTCACGCCGCCCAGTACGAGCCGACCATCGCTCCCCACCCGCGCCGCCAGTTCGGGGCCCCAGGCACTGAACGTCGTCTTGTCCAGCGTCGGCTCCCCGCGGAACTCGTCCACCAGCTGGTAGTCGTCGGCATCCGGCGGCTGCAGCGCGAACGGAAACGCCTCGTAGTAAGGAATCCACGCGCCATCCGGCCGCTCCGGCGCAACGAACCGAGTGAACACGATTTCCGGTGTGAACAACTTGATCAGTTCCCGCGCCGGCTCGATCACGCGCTCGAAGCCTGGCGTGGCCCAGCCCGACGACGGGTCGGCGAAGATCCGCTGCAGGTCGATGAGTGCGAGCACCATCAGGCCTCCTGGCGGCGTACGGCGGCCCGCCCGCCGAACCACTGCGCGGCGAACCCGAGCACCAGCGCGACCAGTACGCCGAGGTTCGCGAACGCCCACGCGCCTTCCTTGCCACCGAGACCGAACGCCCCGAGCAAGTAGCCCTGCCATGTCAGCCAGGACGCAAGCGTGTTCGTGACGAGCCCCCAACCGATGCCGGTAGCAACAATCATCGTCGCCACGGGCAACCAGCGGATGTCGCCGTACCGCCCGCTCGGCCGGTAGAGATCGTCCTCCGCGTAGTCGCGCCGGCGCGAGGCGATGTCGGCGAGCATAATCCCGCACCAGGCCGCGATCGGTACGCCGAGGGTGATCAGGAAACCCTGGAACTGTCCGAGGAACTCGCCGCCGTAGAACACCACGTAGATGGTCCCGCCGATCATCACCACACCGTCGATGAACGCGGCGACGTACCGCGGAACCGGCAGGCCGAGCGACAGCAGCGCCAGCCCGGACGAGTAGATGTCGAGCACCGCCCCGCCGACGAGCCCGAGCACCGCGACGATCACGAACGGCACCAGGAACCAGGTCGGCAACGCCTCGGCGAGCGCACCGATCGGGTCCGCGGCGATCGCCTTGCTCAGGTCCGCCGACGACCCGGCCAGCAGCAGACCGAAAATCAGCAGTACGACGGGAGCCACCGAGCCACCGAACGTCGTCCAGCCGACCACGCCACGACTCGACGCCCGCCGCGGGAGGTACCGCGAGTAGTCCGCGGCCGCGTTCACCCAGCCGAGCCCGAACCCGGTCATCAGGAACACCAGTGCGCCGATCACGGCCTGCGTGGACCCGCTCGGCAGCGCGGACACCGTGCTCCAGTGGATCTGGTCGGCGACCAGGATGATGTAGACGACCGTGAGTACGCCGGTCACCACCGTGATCACTGTCTGCGCCCGCATGATCAGGTCGAACCCGAGCACCCCGCAGGCCACGGTCAGCGCGCCGACCACGACCAGCGCGATCACCTTGGTCAGCGTGCCGCCGCCCCAGCCGAGTCGCTCGAACACGGTCGCGGTGGCGAGCGTCGCCAGGATCGTCAGCACGGTTTCCCAACCGACGGTCAGCAGCCACGACACCAGCGACGGCAGTTTGTTGCCCCGGACACCGAACGCGGCGCGGCTGAGCACCATCGTCGGCGCCGACCCGCGCTTGCCGGCGAGCGCGATCAGCCCGCACAGCAGGAAGGAGAACACCACGCCGATCAGCCCGGCGATCACCGCCTGCCAGAACGAGATCCCGAACCCGAGGGCGAACGCGCCGTAGCTCAGTCCGAGGACGGAGACGTTGGCGCCGAACCACGGCCAGAACAGCTGGCTCGGGCGGCCCTTCCGATCCGCGTCGGCGATCACGTTGAGGCCGTTGCTCTCCACCGAGAGCGCGCGGGTCTGCTGCGTGTCGAGCTGGTCCGTCATGCTGACTCCCACCCCTGAAATGGACCTGTTCAGTCCTGTTCAATCACGGTAAGTCCGGCCGGTCGGGTGGTCAACAATGAACCGCATGGAGCTCAGCGCGGAGGTCGACGGATTCAGGCTGGCGTACGACCGGGACGGCGAAGGCCCGCCCGTGGTGCTGTTGCACGGTTGGCCTGGAGACCGCACGGACAACCGTCGGCTCGCGCCACTGCTGGTGGAGCGCGGATGTGACGTGGTGGTGCCGGACCTGCGCGGCCTCGGGTCTTCGATCGGATCGGCCCCCGACCCGGCGCAGTACGGCGCCGACGCGCAGGCGCGGAGCGTGGTGGCGCTGATGGAAGAGCTCGGCCTCGACCGACCGGTGCTCGCCGGGTACGACATCGGCAGCCGGATCGCGCAGCGGATCGCGCGGACCACGCCCGAGCTGGTGGAGGGACTGGTCATCGCACCGCCGCTGCCAGGGATCGGGAAGCGGGTGTTCTCCGAGCAGGCGCAGGCGGAGTTCTGGTACCAGGCGTTCCATCGGCTGCCGGTGATCGAGGAGCTGATCGACGGGAAGCCCGACGCGGTCCGCGCGTACCTGACCCATTTCTGGACACATTGGTCCGGGCCAGGCTTCCAGCCGGAGCTCGACCATCTGGTCGAGGTGTACTCCGCGCCGGGCGCGTTCACGGCGTCGCTCAACTGGTACCGCGCGGGCGCGGGTGCGGTGGCCGTGTCGGCGGCCGAGACCGCGCCACCGTCGTACGACCGGATCGCCGTACCGACGGTGGTGCTGTGGCCCGAGTTCGACCCGCTGTTCCCGCGGGCGTGGTCCGATCGGGTGGACGACTTCTTCAGCGATGTCCGCGTCCGCCCGGTCGACGGCGTCGGTCATTACGCGCCACTCGAATACCCGGAGATCCTCGCCGAGGAGATAGTCGGACTTTAGGGCATGTCTGACGACCCAGCACCTACTGCGCGGCACTCGGCCGCGCACCGAGCTACCGCACCGAGCACCTGCTCGCTACGGCGCTGGGTCGTCAGACATGCCCTAGGCTGACCACATGGCCGAGACCGAGCTGGGGATGCCGACCGTACGGCCGGCCGTGGGCGCGTTGGCGAAGCTCGCGCCGGAACCGGTGCGGTACCTGCTGAACTGGGGCCGGAAGTACTCGCTCTGGGTCTTCAACTTCGGGCTGGCGTGCTGCGCGATCGAGTTCATCGCGGCGTCGATGGGGCGGCACGACTTCATCCGGCTCGGCGTGATCCCGTTCGCGCCCGGGCCGCGGCAGGCCGACCTGATGGTGGTGTCCGGCACCGTCACCGACAAGATGGCGCCGGCGATCAAGCGGCTCTACGACCAGATGCCGGAGCCGAAGTACGTGATCTCGTTCGGCTCCTGCTCGAACTCCGGCGGTCCCTACTGGGACTCGTACTGCGTGACGAAGGGCGTCGACCAGATCATCCCCGTCGACGTGTACGTCCCCGGCTGCCCGCCGCGGCCCGAGGCGTTGCTGCAGGGCATCCTCAAACTGCAGGAGAAGATCGCCGGCGAGCACGTCGCGAGCCGGTACGACGAGCCCTCGGCGGCGGCCCTCACGCGCGGTCTGGTGCAGCCGTGAGCAGCGACGCTCTTGAGGCGCTGACTGGCGCCGGGATCGCTGCGACGTCGTCTGACAGCTTCGGCCCGACCGCGATCGACGTACCGGCGGAGTCCTGGGTCGCGGCCCACGAGGTACTGCGGGATGCCGTCGGGCTCACGTTCTTCGACTTTCTTAGCGCCTCGGACGAGCTCAAGGACGGCTTCCGGGTGGTCACGCACCTTGCGGACTTCTGGGGCGGATCGCATGTCGACCACGTGCTCGTCCGCACGCTCGTGCCGCGCGACAACCCGGTGCTCCCGACGCTGAGCGAGCTGTACGCCGGGGCGAACTGGCACGAGCGTGAGACGTACGAGATGTTCGGGATCGGCTTCGACGGGCATCCGAACCTGACCACGTTGCTGCTCCCGGACGAGTTCGAGGGGCATCCGCTGCGCAAGGAGTTCGTGCTCGCGTCGCGGGTCGCGAAACCGTGGCCCGGGGCGAAGGAGCCCGGCGAGTCCGACCACGCTCCGGCGGGCGCTCCGAGCCGCCGCCGGACGCTGCCACCCGGCGTACCCGATCCGGAGACCTGGGGCCCGCGCCCGGCCGGCTCGCCCGACCCCGACCCCCTGGCCCCCGCCGAAGCCGCCGCCACCCCCGCCCGCCCCCGCCGCGGCGCCGCCGGAGCCGAACGCCGCACCCGCCGCCAAAGCCCATCGCCGGCCGCCACCCCCGCCGAGCCTGCAGCCCCGGCGCCCGGCGCAGAGCACGCCGCCCCGCCTGCGGAGCCGCCTTCTGCGGGTGATGCTGGTGGCGAGAAGCCGGACGCTCAGCCGCCGGCCGGTACCTCGTGATTCCGTCGGCGGAGGAGCTGGCTCGGTACACGTTGGCCCGTCAGCACCCCATCACGCGCACCTGGGTGGACGACCGGACCCGCCTCACGACGCTCACCGAAGAGCACGCGGCGCTCGACATCCTGCTCGCCGAGGACCTGGACATCGCCGCGCAGCGCGCCAAGCGCCTCGCCCCGGGCAAACCGGCAGAGTCGATGCTCAACCGATGGGTTGCCATCAGCAACGATCTCTCCGCGATGTTCAGCATGCGCTTCGAGAACATGAACCTCGAGAGACCGTTCGTCGACGCGACCCCGATGACCCGCTCACCCCAACCGCCGGACCTGCCCGCGCTCGCCACCGCCGCGCAAGAGCACTACGGCATCCATCACCCGCTCTACCTCCGGTTGTGGAGCGCGGACGCGAGCGTCGCCGGCACCGAGCCCGACCGACGGTTCCTCGCCGCGCCGATCAGCGAGTTGCGGCGACACGACGTACCACCTGGTCTGGCGCTGCGGGGGACGAGGAGCGTCGACCACTACGAGGAGGCGGCTCGCGCGTACGACGCGGTGGACGCCGACCACCCGCACCACACCGAGGAAGCGGCGCTCCAGGACCGCGACGATCTGCAGGAGTCGGCGGACGACGGGCTGCTGTTCGACGTCACCGTGAACGGCGAGTGGGCCGGGTACGTCGCCGCGGTGATCAAACCCGACGACGCCCTCGGCCTGCCCGCGTACGTCGTCCGCGAGGTCATCCTCGCGAAGCGGTACCGCGGCCGCGGCTACGGCCGGCACCTCACCACCCTGCTCGCCCAGGCCCTCCCGGACCCGACCCGCATCCTGATCGGCACCATCCACTCCGCCAACCACGGCGCCCGCACCGCAGCCCTCACCGCCGGCCGCCAAGACATCGGCGGCTGGCTTCAACTCCCGCTCGGTCAGCCCTGACCCAGTCGTTCCGTCGGCTGCCCGGTGAGGTTGGCGATGAGTTCGAAGTCCTTGTCCACGTGCAGGACGATCAAACCAGTCTGCTCCGCCGTGGCGGCGATCAGCAGATCAGGCACCGAAGGCGCTCGATGCTGACCGGAAGCCGCGAGTTGGGACTGCACGACAACGGCGCGACGCTCGATCGAAGGAGTTGCGTTCTCCACCGGCATCGCCGCGATCGGCGGCTGCTGCAGGAACGAGCGATGTTCGTCCGCGGATCGCGCTGAGAAGCCGACCTCGAGCAACGTCACTGTGGCGATGTGTACGAGCCCGCGATTGATGCGGTTCGCCCAGTCCTCTCGGTCGGGCGCCGTGCTCAGGCGCACCAAGGCGGACTTGTCGATCAGCCAGCGCCGGGAGTCGGCGGTCGGCATCACGACCAGGCCTTGTCCATGACGTCAGGGTCGTCGAGGTCGCGGGCAAGGTTCGAGAAGCGCTCCAGGTCGGCAACGGTCACGGCGACCTCCGAACGCCCGGCCTCCTGACTGAGCTGCCGGCGCAGATACTCGCTCCTGGACAGTCCCAGCCCGGCGGCCCGGTGGTCGATCACCGCGAGCACCTCGTCCGGGACATCGCGAATGAGAACGTCGCTCATGCCGTCACCTCCTGTCTGATATCTCATGATATCAAGCGCTCGGGGGTGTGTGGTAGAAGACCTCCTCGCGGGTGATTTGGCCGGCGGTGAGGGTGTAGAGGGACAGTTTTGTGGTGCGGGAACGGGCGCCGGTGCGGACGTTGAGTTGATCGAACGCGAACCGGACGGCGAAGCGGTCGTCGAGGAGCAGCGGGCCGACGACGTCGACGCCGAGGTACTCGATGTCGGCGTTCAGGCGGCGGGCGTTCTCGAGGATCGCGTCGGCGCCCTTCATCTCGATCTCCTCGCCGCCGGTCTCGAGCGGGGCGATGCGGACGACCTCGGGTGCGGACAGGGCGAGTGCCTGGTCGAGGCGGCCGGTAGTCAGCGCGTCGACGTACCGGCGGGCGACCTCGGCCGTCGACGGAACGCGGAACTCGGCGGCGTGCTCGCGGGCCCACTCGGCGAAGGTGAGCGCGGGGCGGCCGGTGAGTTCGCTGACGGTGCTGGTGACGGGTTCGGGGTTGTCGACGAGTGAGGCCCAGTACGCGACCGAACTCTCGGCGAGGATCGGGTCGAGACCGAGGTCGAGCATCGCCTGTCGCGCCGCCGCGTCCGGCACGGCCTCGACGCGCATCTCCTTGCCGATCACCCGGGCGATGGTCTGGATCTGCTCGGCCTGGGTGAGTACCTCAGGGCCGGTCAGGTTGTAGATCTGCCCGATGTGCCGGTCGTTGAGCAGCGCGAGTACGGCGACCGCGGCGATGTCCCGTTCGTGGATCAGCGAGCGGCCGGCCTCGGGCGACGGGACCCGGACGATGTCGCCGGTGCGGAAGTCGCCGGCCCAGTTCTGCGCGTTCACCGCGAACCCGCCCGGGCGCACGAACGTCCAGTCCTTTCCCGCGTCCTCGAGCAGTTTCTCGACGTCGGCCCAGACGCCGCCCGACGGCGCGTTGAGCGAGGACAGGTAGACGACGCGCCGGGGGAGTTCGCCGATGATGTCCGCGGCTCCGTCCGCGCTGAACGACGGCCAGAGCAGGAAGGCCGAGTCGACGTCCGCCGCGGCTCGGCGGACCGCCTCTGGGTCGTAGAGATCGCCCTGGATCAGCTCGACGTCCGGCGGGAAACCGGCGAGGTCCGGCGTACGGGCGAGGGCTCGGACGGTCACGCCCGCGGCGCGCAGCCCGTCGACGACATGCCGCCCGACGCGGCCGGTGGCTCCGGTGACAAGAACAGTGGTCATGCCCCTACCCTTTGACCTGAACCATGGTTGAGGTCAAGCCGAACCCACTAACATGCTGTGCATGCTGGAGTTCGTGGTGCGGGTGGTGGGCGTGCTGGTCGCCTTCCTGGTGGCGCCGTTGCTGGTCGGCCAGGCCGAGCACAAGGTGATGGCACACATGCAGTCACGGCTCGGCCCGATGTACGCCGGTGCGTTCCACGGCTGGGCCCAGCTGGTCGCGGACGGCGTGAAGTTCGTCCAGAAGGAGAGCGTGACGCCGGCCGCCGCCGACAAGCGGGTCTTCGAGTGGGCGCCGATCGTGGCGATCCTCCCGTACCTCGCCGCGCTGGCCGCGATCCCGCTGGCGCCGGGCATCGTCGGCGCGGACCTCGACTCCGGGTTGTTCTTCGTGCTCGCGGTGATGAGCATCGGCGTACTGGGCTCGCTGATGGCCGGTTGGGGCAGCGGCAACAAGTACAGCCTGCTCGGCGGGCTCCGGGTCGCGGCGCAGCTGATGAGCTACGAGCTGCCGTTCGTGCTGTCCGCGGCGAGCGTCGCGGTCGCCGCCGGCACGCTGAGCCTGACCGGCATCGCGCACGCGTGGAACCCGTGGTGGCTGCTCTGGCAGCTGCCCGGTCTGGTCGTCTTCTTCATCGCGGGTCTGGCCGAGTTGCAGCGGCCGCCGTTCGACATGCCGGTCGCGGACTCCGAGGTGATCTTCGGCCCGTACACGGAGTACACCGGTCTGCGGTTCGCGATGTTCCTGCTCGCCGAGTACGCCGGGATCGTCGTACTCGCGGCGCTCACGACCGTGCTGTTCCTCGGCGGCTGGAGTGGTCCGGGGCCGGAATCGATCGGCTGGATCTGGACGCTGCTGAAGGTCGCGCTCGTGTCGCTCGTGGTGATCTGGGTGCGGGTGTCCTTCCCGCGGCTGCGGGCCGACCAGTTGCAGAAGCTCGCGTGGCAGGGCCTGGTGCCGGTGGCGCTGATCCAGCTCGCCCTCACCGGCATCGGCGTCACGTTGTTCTGAGCGCGTCGGTCGTCATGCTGTTCTGAGTGCTTCCGTCGGCGAGAGCCGGGCCGCCCGGATCGCGGGGTAGAGGCCTGCCAGACCGCCGATCAGCAGCGTCGCGAGAACCCCACCGACCAGCGACCACACGGGAATCACCGTCAACCAGCTCTGGTACGACGCATACGCAGCGGTGACCGCGGATCCGATCAGCGCGCCGCCGAGGCCGCCGAGCGCGGAAAGCAGCAGCGACTCGGTCAGGAACTGGGTGCGGATCTGGCCGCGGGTCGCGCCGAGCGACCGGCGGAGCCCGATCTCGGCGCGGCGTTCGAGGACCGAGATCACCATGATGTTCGCGACCCCGACGCCGCCGACCAGGAGCGCGACGGCGCCCAGACCGAGCAGCAGTCCGGTGAACGCTTGGCCGGCAGCCTGCTTCGCGGCCAGTGCGTCGGACGGGCGGGAGACCTCGACCTCGTTCGGTGCCTCCGGGTTGGCCGTTGCCCCGAGCACCGATCGGACTGCCGCCACCTGGGCGTCGTCCGAGCGGGTGTAGATCGTGGTCGGGTGGCCGTCGAAGGACAGCTTGCCGGCGGCCGGCCAGCCCATCAACGCGGCGCTGTCCAGCTCGGGGGCGAGTGCGGCCGGCTCCAGAATGCCGAGCACGGTGAACCAGGAGTTTCCGATCAGTACTTGAGTTTCCGGACCGGCCTGGGTGATTCCGAGCCGTTCCGCGGCGCTGGCGCCGAGAACGGTTGCCGGAAACTTTCCGGTGGCCGCGTCGATCCACTTTCCGCTGCGGACCGTCGCGCCGATCGTGGCGAGCAGGTTCGTCCGGGCGGCGTACGCGATGATGCCGTTCGTCTCGACGTCCGGGATCTTGTTCGTCCGGTAGACGGAAGCGTCGTCGACCTTGCCGATCGCCGACTCGGCCCGGACCGGCGCGATCCGCGCGACCATCGCCTCCGCTGCGAGCGGCAGTTGCGCCTGCTCCCCGGTCAGCCGGGTGCCCGGGGTGACCGTCAGCAGGTTGGTCCCCAGCGCGTCGAGCTGCCCGTCGAGCTCGGCCCGCGACGACGACGAGATCCCCACGACCGCCACCATCGCCGCGATCCCTATCGCGATCCCCAACGCCGACAAGAACGCCCGCCCCGGCCGGGTCCGCAACCCCACCGCCCCCACCCGCACAACATCGCCCACCCCCAACCCCACCGGCCGCAACTCCCCACCCCGCCGCCCCCGGCCGCCTCCATCCACGCCGCTGGGCACGTGGTCGTTCTCGGTGTTGGTGTCGGTGTCGGTGTTGGTGGTCGGGCTCGGAGAGGGGCTGGGGCTGGTGCTGTCGGGGGTGCTCACGTGTGGGTCTCCTCGATGATTCGGCCGTCGCGCATGCGGATCTGGCGGGGGAGGGCGGCGGCGATGTCTCGGTCGTGGGTGATGACGACGACGGTGGTGCCGGCGGCGTGCAGGTCGCGGAGAAGTTGCATGACGCCGGCTCCGGAGGCCGAGTCGAGGGCGCCGGTCGGCTCGTCGGCCAGGAGTACGGCGGGTTCGCCGGCGACCGCCCGCGCGACGGCGACGCGTTGGCGTTCGCCGCCGGACAACTCGTGCGGCT
The DNA here is from genome assembly GCF_056436705.1 of Kribbella sp. NPDC043289. Lineage (NCBI taxonomy): Bacteria > Bacillati > Actinomycetota > Actinomycetes > Propionibacteriales > Kribbellaceae > Kribbella > Kribbella sp. NPDC043289. The sequence continues at coordinate 108,684 of NZ_JBWKCB010000006.1, read as the reverse complement.
CGTGGTCCAGACGGTGCCCGAGACCCACCCGCTCCAGGGCGGCCGCGGCGCGTTTGCGGCGTACCGAACGCCGGAGACCGGAGTACAGCAGGCCGTCGGCGACGTTGTCGATCGCGCGGACGCCGGCCGCCAGGTGGAACTGCTGGAACACGAACCCGATCCGCGTCGCGCGCAGTGCGGACAGCCCGGCGTCGGACAGCCGGGCGACGTCGTACCGGTCGATCCGGACCGTGCCGGAAGTCGGTCGGTCGAGGGTGCCGAGGACATTCAGCATCGTGGACTTTCCGGAACCGGACGGACCGACGATCGCGACCAGCTCGCCGCGATCGATCCGCAGGTCCACGCCGTCCAGCGCGGCGACGCCGCCCGGGTACCGCTTGGTCACCGCGGTCAGCTCGATCATTTGGGCATCCCGACCGTGGTGCCGGCCTTGATGCCGGCGCCGCTGATCTCGACCTGACCGTTCGCGAACAGGCCGGTCTTCACCGGCACGTAGTGCGTCGCCGTGCCGTCCGTGACCTCGACGCCGAAACCGCCTTCCCGGAGGGCGACCAGGGCCGCGACCGGAACGGTCAGCACGTTCTTCCGTTCCGAGGCGGTGAAGGTGACGTCGGTGGCCGCCGACGACCAGGCCGACACCGTTTTCTGGTCCGCGATCGCGACGATCACCTCGACCTTTGTTTCCGGATCCTGATCCGGGCTGTCCGCCGGAACGATCACCGTGGACACTTTCTGGATCTTTCCCGGAACGGATTTTCCGTCCGGAAGCGCGACGCTGACCGCCGCGTTCGGTGTCGCCAACCGCTGGTCCGCCGCGTCCAGCTCGACCGTGACGGCGCGCGTCGTACCGGTGTAGGTGAGCACCGGCTGGTTCGGAGCGAGTGGCGAACCCTCCTGCGCCTGCACGCTGTCGACGCGGATGTGCCCCGGCGCGAACAGCACCTGACCGAGCTCCACCACCCCCGTCTCGTCCAGACTGAGGTCGTCCTGCCATTCCTCGACGGCCGCGGCGGTCGCATCGGTGTACTCGTCGTCCACGGTGAACCCGGAGTACCCCATCGCCTTCAGGTTCTCCTCGAGCTGCAGTACGTCGTTGCCCTCGGTCCCGACCGCGAGTCGCCGGTACGCCGGGAGCGCGCCGTACAGCAGCGTGGTCGGCTTGTTGTCGATGCTGTAGACGGTGTTTCCGCGGCGCAGCTCCTGCCCACCGTCGGGTACTGCGGTGACGGTTCCGGCGGCCCGGCTGACCGCGGCGGACGTCGTACCGAAGCCGAGTCGGCCGTCCTCGGTCTCGGTGTCCTTCAGGGTCTGCTGGGTGACCTTGGCGGTGTTGATCGGCACGGCCGGCGCGGTCGCATTCGTTGCCTGGCCGGTGTCGCCCCGGTTCACCAGGAACGCGCTTGCGGCGCCCCCGGCGGCCAGGACGACCACAACCGTCAGTGCCTTCCGCATCAGTTGCCCGCCAAGATGCTCTGGCAGGCGTCCTGGGCCTTCTGGAAGTCCGGGTCGTCGGCGACGCCCGGGCCGATCATGATTCCGCGCTGGTCCGGCTTCGGGTCCGGAAACTTCTCGACGCCGTTCTTGCGCATGCACTCGGCGTACTTGCGGCCGTTTTCCTGCTGCTGCGGGTTGGCTCCGCCCTCCGACTGCGGGTTGTACTGCCGGCAGGCTTCCATCGCTTTCTGGACCTGCTCCTGGGTGACGCCGGAGTTCTTGTCGAACTTCAGCATCGGTCCCTTGCCAGGCTCCGGGTCCGGGACGTTCAGGCCCTGCTCGCGCAGGCATTGGGTGAACTTCACCGCCATCTCGTCCTGACTGAGACTGGCCGGCGCGCTGCCGGCCGTACTGCCCGGCGTCGTGGACTGGCCCTGGGAGCCGGAGGCGACCTGAGCGTCCGGCTTGTCCGCGCCACAACCGGTCAACAGGACCGCGGCCGCGAGCACGGTGGCGGCCGGGATGGTCTTGAGCATTGGTGCTCCTCTCGTTTCCGGCAACGTTCCGGCAGCGGCCGTTTCCGGGCCGTTTCCGAGTGCGGAAACACAGGGGAAACAACGCCGTCGGGGATCATGGGGAGCGTGCGGGTACTGGTGGTCGAGGACGAACCGTTGCTGGCGGCAGCGATCGCGGAATGGTTGCGGGACGAGGCGCATGCCGTCGATGTGGTTGGTGACGGCGGCGCGGCCCTGGAACGCCTGGCGGTGAACGAGTACGACGTCCTCGTGCTGGATCGCGACATTCCGGTCGTGCACGGCGACGACGTGTGCCGGAAACTCGTGGATTCCGGTTCCGACACGCGGGTGCTGATGCTGACCGCGGCGGCCGCGGTGACGGATCGGGTGGAAGGGCTCGGGCTGGGGGCGGACGACTACCTGACCAAGCCGTTCGCGTTCGCCGAGCTGGCGGCGCGGGTGCTCGCGCTGGGGCGCCGCAGCCGGCCGGCCGATCCGCCGGTACTGCGGCGTTCCGGCGTGACGCTGGATCCGGCCCGGCACGAGGTGTTCCGCGACGGCAGGTACGTGCCGTTGTCGAAGAAGGAATTCGCCGTACTCGCGGAGCTGTTGCGAGCCGACGGCGCGACCGTGTCGGCCGAACAACTGCTGGAGAAGGCATGGGACGAGCACGTGGACCCGTTCACCGGAGCGGTCCGGCTGACGATCCTGAAACTACGCCGGAAACTGGGCGAACCGGGACTCGTCGAGACCATCACCGGCGTCGGCTACCGCATCCCGTGAGCCGGCTCTCGCTGCGAGGGCGGCTGACGTTGTTGTACGGCGGCCTGTTCATGGTCGCCGGGGTCGTGCTGCTCGGCGTCACGTACGCGCTGTTCTCCGCGAATCTGGGCCAGCAGTACCGCGTGATCGTGCAGGGCACGTACCTGACGCCGCCATCCGGCGGGAACCCGACCGTCGCGATACCGTCGGCTCGGCCGCCGTCGCCGAACGGGTCCAACCAGGTCTTCGTCCTGAACAAGGACGGCGACGTCCTGACCGGTTCGGACGCCGAGCGGGTGATGAAACAGCAACGCGAGCTGGTGCGGAAGGCCGCGATCAAGTCGTTGTTGACCCAGGGCAGCATCGCGCTGATCGCAGTCGGCGCGCTGGCCGCCGGGTTCGGGTGGTTGGTAGCGGGGCGGGTCCTGGCGCCGCTGCATCGGGTCACCGACACGGCGCGCCGGATCGCCGCGTCGCCGTCCTCGTTGCACGAGCGGATCGGTCTGCGGGGGCCGGACGACGAGGTGAAGAACCTCGCGGACGCGTTCGACACGATGGTCGAGCGGCTGGACCATTCGTTCGACGGTCAGCGCCGGTTCGTCGCCAACGCGTCGCACGAACTGCGGACGCCGCTGACGCTCGGGCGGGCGCTGGTGGAGGTCGCGATGCATCGGCGTACGGCGTCCGCGGATGTGAAGGAACTGGGGGAGAGCCTCCTGACGATCAATGCGCGCCACGAGCAGTTGATCGAGGGGTTGCTGATCCTCGCCGACTCGGAGAAGCAGCTGACGACGTCGTACCCGGTGAACCTGAGCGACGTCGTGACCCACGTGAGCAGCCAACTCTCGAGCGAGGCGACAAAGGCCGGCGTCGAGGTGATCCGCGGCCCGGGCGACGCACCGACCCGGGGCGACGCGCTGCTCCTCGAACGCCTCGTCCACAACCTCGTCGAGAACGGCATCCGCCACAACGCCGACGTGTCCGAGCGTTGGGTCCGGGTGCTGAGCCGGACAGCGGGGGAACGGGTCGAGCTGGTGGTGACCAACACGGGACCCGAGATCCCGCCGTACGAGGTGGAGAGTCTGTTCAAGCCGTTCTACCGGCTCGGCGCCGAGCGGCTGGTGGGTGGAAAGGGCGCCGGTCTGGGGTTGTCGATCGTGCGTTCGGTCGCTGAGGCGCATGGTGGAAACGTGACCGCCGTACCGCGGCCGGGCGGAGGCTTGGAAATTACCGTGGTGCTACCTGTCGATCCCGGCTGACGTGGTTCGTATAGATGACGAGAAGGAGGCAACCATGACTCAGTACCTGCTCAGCATCTACCAGCCCGACGGCCCGCCGCCCGCACCCGAGGTCCTCGAACCGATCCTGCGCGACCTGCAGACCCTCAACGAGGAGATGCGGTCCGCCGGCGTCTGGGTGTTCGCCGCGGGCCTGCACCCGCCGGAGACCGCCACGGTTCTGAAGGCGAAGGGTGACGAGGTCCTGATCACCGACGGCCCGTTCACCGAGGGCAAGGAACATCTGGGCGGCTTCACCGTCATCGAGGTGGACGACCTGGACGCCGCCCTGCACTGGGCCCGCCGCCTCGCCGAAGTCCTCCGCAACCTGTCGGTAGAAGTGCGACCGTTCCAGTCGTGACCGACGTCGCCGCGATCTTCCGGGCCGAGCACGGGCGAGCAGTCGCCGTACTGACCCGGGTGTTCGGGGACCTGGAGATCGCCGAGGACGCGGTCCAGGACGCGTTCGCCACGGCGCTGGAGAAGTGGCCCGCGAACGGCGTACCGCCGAGTCCGGCCGGCTGGATCATCACCACCGCGCGGAACCGCGCGATCGACCGCCTGCGCCGCGAGTCCGCGCGCGCCGACAAACAAGCCGAGGCTGCGCTGCTGCATGCGCAGGACGAGCCGGAGGAGGTGGGCGTGGTGCAGGACGACCGTCTCCGGCTGATCTTCACCTGCTGCCACCCGGCGCTCGCGCTGAACGTCCGCGTGGCCCTCACCCTCAGGATGCTCGGCGGCCTGAGCACCGCCGAGATCGCGCACTCGTTCCTGGTCCCGGAGCCGACGATGGCGCAGCGACTGGTTCGCGCCAAGGCCAAGATCCGCGCGGCCGGCATCCCGTACCGGATCCCCGCCGAGGCCGATCTCCCCGACCGCGTCCGCGGCGTCCTCGCCGTCGTCTACCTGATCTTCAACGAGGGGTACGCCGCTTCGTCCGGCGACTCGCTCGTTCGCGACGAGCTCGCCCTCGAAGCCATCCGCCTGGGCCGTCTGCTCGTCGACCTGATGCCCGACGAACCCGAGGCGGTGGGGTTGCTCGCGTTGCTGCTCCTCCAGCAGTCCCGGCGCCCGGCGCGGGTCGCTGCCGACGGCTCGCTGATCCGCCTGCCCGATCAGGACCGCGGGACATGGGACCGAGCGCTGGTCACCGAAGGACAAGATCTCGTACGCCGATGTCTGCGGCGTAATCAGCCTGGTCCGTACCAACTGCAGGCCGCGATCAACGCCGTCCACGCCGACGCGCCGACTGCCTCAGCCACCGACTGGGCACAGATCATCCAGCTCTACGACCATCTGCTGACCCTCGACCCCTCGCCGGTGATCGCCCTCAACCGAGCCGTCGCGGTCGCGGAGGTGGACGGCCCGGCGGCGGCGCTCGAGCTCGTCGACGACCTCCCGCTCGAGACTTACTACCTCTTCCATGCCATCCGGGCCGACCTCCTCAACCGCCTGAACCGCCCGGCCGACGCACGCGAGGCGTACGACACCGCCATCGACCTCTGCGCCAACACCACCGAACGCACCTACCTCACCCGCCGACGCGCCACCGTGTCCTAACAGGTCCTGACAGCCCACCGCTCAGCGCTCGCCGCGCATGATGACAGCGATCTGGGTCCGGTTGGTGAGGTCGAGTTTGGCGAGGATGCGGGAGATCGCGGCCTTGACGGTGGCCTGGCTGACGTACAGGCGTGCCGCGATCTCCGCGTTCGAGGCGCCACCGGCCACGGCGAGCGCGACCTCGCGTTCCCGCTCGGTCAGCGAGTCCGTCCGGGAGTCCGTGGGCTCACCGGCCGTTCGGATGTCCTGGAGCAGCGGGCGGGTGACCGCCGGCGAGAGTACGGCGTGTCCGGCGGCAACGGCACGAACGGCGCTGGCGATCTCGGCGGGCGGTGTGTCCTTGACCAGGTAGCCGACCGCCCCGGCGCCGATGGCCTTGCGAACGAGGTCATCGGCATCGAAGGTGGTGAGGACGACGATCCGGGACGCGCGCAGCTCCGGCGTCGCGGTGATCTGCTGGGTCGCGGTGACGCCGTCCATGCCGGGCATCCGGACGTCCATCAGGATGACGTCCGGCCGGAGCTCGGTCGCGGCGGCGATCGCGGCGGCTCCGTCGGCGGCCTCGCCGACCACTTCGATCTCGGGATCGATCCGCAGCATCATCCGCAGCCCGGCGCGGAGCAGGGTGTCGTCGTCGACGAGCAGCACGCGGATCGTCATCAACGGCTCCACGGCAACCAGGCGGAGAGCTGGAAGCGCTCGTCGGCCGTGACCGTCACCTCGAGATCGCCGCCGGCCAGAGCTGCCCGCTCGCGCAGACCGATCAGCCCGGAGCCCGAGCCGGGCGTCGTCGACGGTGCGGGTTCGGTCGGCAGCCACGACGTGAGCCGCAGCCGCACACCGGCCTCCGGATCCCCGGACAGCTCGACGTTCACGGTGCTGAGCGGCGCGTGCTTGCGGGCATTGGTCAGGCCTTCCTGGACGATCCGGTACAGGGTCCGGCCAGTATCTTCCGGCAGGTCGCTCAGATCGAGGTCGATCGCGACCTGGAGCTCAGTGGCCGCGCTCGCCTCCGCCAGCAGCGCGGGCAGGTCCGCGGCGCCCGGCTGCGGCGCGGCGGTGCTGTCGTCGGTGTCGGTGCGCAGCACCTGGACGGCGCCGCGCAGTTCGTGCAGGGCCAGATGGGTCGTCGAGCGGATCGCCTGCGCTGCCTGGGCGAGTTCGGCCGAGGTCGTGTCCGTGCTGCCGACGGCGACCTCGAAGGCGCCCGCCTGCACGCTGAGCAGGGACAGTCGATGCGCGAGTACGTCGTGCATCTCGCGGGCGATGCGGTGCCGTTCGGCGATCCGGGCGTGCCCGGCGTGCTGCTCGCGGCTGGCCTCGGCCCGATCCGCGCGCTCGCGCAGCGTCTCGACCAGTTGCCGACGGGCCTGCATGAACATGCCCCACCCGGAGACGCCGTAGTAGAAGACGCACGCCCACAGCAGCTGCCAGTCCGCGCCGTCGGCCGGGTAGAGCCGTGTCGACGGCCAGGTCGTGGCAGCGATCACGGTTGCGATCAGCAGCGCGGTGCGCCAGCTGCGGTGGGCCGCCACGGTGACCACGGCGATCACAGCCAGCCCGCCGGCAAGCGTCGAGAAGGTGGCGATTCCGGCGATGAAGATCGCGAACACCACCGGGAACCGACGGCGCCACCACAACGCCACGAAGCCGAGAGCACCACAGACTCCGTCGGCCACGCGCAGCGCCACCGGATAGCCGTCCAGGCCGTGCAGCAGGCTGTGCTGCCCCGCCAGTCCCAGGCCGAGCGCGAACGCCGTCAGTCCGGCGAAGACGAGGAACTGGCCCCGTGCCGACTCGATCGAGCCCATTGCGCCACCGTACCCGCCGCCGGCCGATCGGACCCGACGGAACAGCGAATGTAGCCGATCGGACCGGTCCGGCGGGCCGATCGGCATCACAATGTGGTTGCCGGTAGCACCGAAGTGTCGACTTTCGTCCACGTCTGCGGCACCAAGGTTTGCAGTTGTGTGTAGTGCGTTGCCAGGACCGAAACGGGCCCGCCAGACTCGCGATCAGGGCCTCCGCTGGAGGCCGCCCGATTCGGTCGACCGGCGAGAAGAGAGTTCCCGTGGCCTCGTTCCTGTACAAGATCGGCTCCTTTTCCTATCGCAGGTGGTGGGTCGTCCTCGCGCTCTGGATCGTCGCCGCGGTAGCGATCGGCGGTATCGGCTCGGCGGTGTCGAAGCCGTTCAAGGACGACTTCAACCTGCCGAACAGCCAGGCGGTGAAGGCGCAGGAGGTGCTCCAGCGCGAGTTCCCGCAGACCGCCGACACGGCGGCACCCACCGCGACCGTCGTGTTCCAGTCCAAGAACGGGCAGCCGCTCGACCAGGGCGCGAACGCGGCCGCGATCGACGCCGTGGTCGCCAAGTTGCGCGAGGTCCCGCAGTTGACCGCCGCCCAGCGCGCCGCTGTGGTCAACCCGACCAAGGGTCCGGCGACTGCCGAGACGATGAACAAGGACCGTACGGTCGCCGTCCTGACGATGATGTTGGACGCGAAGCCGAGCGGAGCCAGCCTCGGCGTCTCGCAGGAGACCATCGACACGGTAGCTGCGGCGACGGAGATCGGCACCAAGGCCGGTCTCACGGTCGAGACCGCGGGCGCGGCCAACAAGCCCTCGGCCGAGCCGCCGCTGGAACTGGTCGGCATCGTGGTCGCGATCATCGTTCTGATCATCACCTTCGCGGCCCTGCTCTCGGCGCTGATGCCGCTGACCGCCGCGATGATCGGTATCGCGTTGTCCACCTCGATCATCTCGATCGGTACGGCGTTCCTCACCCTCGGCACCTCCACCACCGGCCTGTCCACGATGATCGGCCTGGCGGTCGGGATCGACTACTCGTTGTTCGTCATCTCGCGCTACCGCCAGGAAACGACCACGACGAAGGATCGTGCCCACGCAGCCGGTGTCGCTGTCGCAACGGCCGGTTCGGCGGTCGTCTTCGCAGGTCTCACGGTCGTCATCGCACTGTGCGGTCTGACCCTGACCGGTCTGTCGTTCCTCGGCCAGATGGGTCTGGGCGCGGCGGTCACCGTGGTGCTCGCCGTCCTGGTCGCCCTGACCGTGCTGCCGGCCCTGCTGGGGCTCTTCAAGTCGGTCGTCTTCAAGCCGCGGCTGCCCGTGCTCTGGACCCCTGAGCGGACCGGGCGGCGCACCCTGGGCGACCGCATCGGGGTCGAGCTGACCACCCGGCCCTGGCCGTACCTGATCGCCGCGATCGCGATCCTGGTGCTGTCGGCACTGCCGCTGTCCAAGCTGGAGCTCGGGTTGGACACGGCGGCGCAGTCGGACAAGGCGGCGATCAAGATCGAGAAGGACGCGTTCGGCGCCGGCAAGTCCTCGCCGCTGATCGCGGTGATCTCGGCGGACGACAAAGCCGGCGCGACGGCCGCCGCGGTCAAGTTCGCCGAGCAGGTCAAGGAACTCGATCACGTTGCCAAGGACGGCTTCGTAGGCCCGATCCCGAACCCGAAGGGGAACGCGGCGCAGTTCATCATCGTCTCCGACTCGGGGCCGTCCAGTCCGGAGACCACCAAGCTCCTCGACCAGGTCAGGGACAAGGCGGACAGCGTGGCCGCCGAGACCGGAGCGTTCGTCGGCATCGGTGGCGTCGCGGCGATCCAGGCCGACTTCTCGCACGCGCTGACCAGCAAGCTGCCGCTGTACCTGATCGTCGTCGTCGGGCTCGCGTTCCTGCTGCTGATGGTCGTGTTCCGGTCGGTGATCATCCCGCTGATCGCGTCGCTGGGTTTCCTGCTCTCGATCGCGGCGACCTTCGGGGCCACCGTCGGCGTCTTCCAGGACGGCTGGCTGGGCTGGATCAAGCCGGAGGACCGCGGGCCGATCCTGGTCTTCATGCCGATCTTCCTGATCGGCATCGTCTTCGGCCTGGCGATGGACTACCAGGTCTTCCTGGTCAGCCGGATGCGCGAGGAGCACCACCACGGGGCCGCGCCGATCGAGGCGATCCGGACCGGCTACCGGGCCGGCGCCCGGGTGGTCACGGCAGCCGCAGTGATCATGATCTCGGTCTTCGCCGGATTCACCCTTTCCTCGGAGACCTTTCTGAAGCTGATGGGCTTCGCGATGGCGGCGGCGATCGTCTTCGACGCGTTCCTGGTGCGGATGATCATCATGCCGACCACCATGGCGGTGCTCGGGGAACGCGCGTGGTGGATGCCGAGGTGGCTGGACCGCCTGCTGCCCAGGATCGACGTGGAGGGCGAGAACCTGCGCGTACCGGCCCCGGAACCGGTCGTCGAGGAGCCGCAGCCGGCCGCCCGCTGACGCCGGACCCTACGGAATCCCCCGCGCACCGCCGGGGGATTCTGTAGGGTCCAGTCGTGCCGGGATTCGAGTTGATCTGTGAAGTGGAGCCGCCGACCCGGCCGGATCTGAAGAAGGTCCGGCACCAGATCGGGGTGATGAGCCCGATCGCCGACGGCTTCCTCATCCCCGACAACCACATCGGCCGGGCGACGGTCTCCAGCGTCGCGGTGGCGAACGAGGTGCAGTTGATGGGCGCCCGCGGCATCGCCTGCCTGAACTCCCGGGACCGCAACCTCCTCGGGTTCCGGCGGGACCTGCTGACCGCGGCGGCGTACGGCGTCGAGCACTTCCTGTTCGTGCATGGCGACGACCCGGCCGAGGGCGCGCGCACCAGTCAGCTGACCGTGCGCCAGATGATCGAGCAGACCCGCGAGACGACGTACCCGGGGTGTGAGCCGTTCAAGGTCGGCGCCGCGACCCGGCTCACCAAGGTCCCGCGCTGGAAGGCGGAGGCCGACTTCCTCTACGTCCAGGTCAGCTACGACCTCGACGAGCTGCTTCGCTGGCGCGAGTCGGTCGCTCTCGACATCCCGGTGTACGCCGGCGTGATGGTGCTCGCCTCGGCGAAGATGGCCCACAACCTCGCGGCGCTGCCGCAGCTGAAGATCCCGGCGAGCCTGGTCGAGGCGGTCGAGAGCGATCGTGACGCCGGCGTCGACCATGCCTGCGAGCAGATCCTGAAGATCCGTGACTCGGGAGCCTTCGACGGCGTTCACCTGGTACCGGTCAGCCGCTACCGCCAGGTCGCGGCCCGCCTGGAGCGCGAGTTGTGAGCACGGGCGGAAAGAGGCGTGGGACGCTAGTGTCCTGATCAACAGACGGGAGGTGGAGCGTGGGGCTGCCTGGTAAGGGGCTGGTCGAGGGGCTGAAGGTCACCGCGAGGACGCTGGCCCGTCGGTCCGTCACCGAGCAGTATCCGGACGTTCTGCCGGAGTTGCCGCCGCGGAGCCGGGGCGTCATCGCGTTGATGGAGGAGAACTGCACCTCCTGCATGCTGTGCGCCCGGGAGTGCCCGAGTTGGTGCATCTACATCGACTCGCACACCGAGACCGCGCCGTCGGTCGGTGAGCAGGCGCGGGAACGCAGCCGGAACGTGCTGGACCGGTTCGCGATCGACTTCAGCCTCTGCATGTACTGCGGGATCTGTATCGAGGCCTGCCCGTTCGACGCGCTGTTCTGGTCGCCGGAGTTCGAGTACGCCGAGACCGACATCCGGAACCTGACGCACGAGAAGGACCGCCTCCGCGACTGGATGTGGACGGTCCCCGCGCCGCAGCCCATCGACCCGGGACCACCCGAGCAGATTGCTGAGCAGAGTCCGGAGCAGACACCCGAGGACGAGGCGTGACCACAGCCCTGTTCTCCGTCGCCGGCGTGGTGGCGGTGGCCGCCGCCGTGCTCGTCGTCACCTCCCGCCGGATCGTGCACGCCGCGCTCTGGCTGGTCGTCGCGCTGGGCGCGGTGGCCGGCTGCTTCGGTGCGCTGCACGCCGAGTTCGTCGCCCTGGTCCAGATCCTCGTGTACGTCGGCGCGATCGTCGTCCTCGTCCTGTTCGCGCTGATGCTCACGAAGGCGCCGACGAACCCGTTGCCCGACCTCACCACCGGCCGGAGCCCCTTCGCGGCCGTCGTCGCGGCGGTCCTCGCGCTGGTCCTCGGCTCCGGCGTCGTACTTGCCTTTGGCAACGAGAAGATCAAGCCGGTGCCGGACGGTTCGGCGCAGGCTGTCGGTACTCAGGTGTTCAAGACCTGGGTGCTCCCGTTCGAAGTCCTCTCGGTTCTCCTGCTGGCGGCGCTGATCGGAGCGATCGCGCTGTCCCAGCGGAAGAAGGAGGACTGACGTGCCGCTGATCCTCCCACTGCTGCTGGCCGTCGTCCTGTTCTGCATCGGTGTGTACGGCGTGCTCGCGCGCCGCAACCTGATCACGATGCTGATGTCGTTCGAGCTGATGCTGAACGCGGTGAACCTGAACCTGGTCGCCTTCGACGCGTGGCGGGTCGACGAAGGCACCGGTCAGACGCTCGCGGTCTTCGTGATCACGCTGGCCGCGGCCGAGATCGGTCTCGGGCTGGCGATCGTCCTGCTGCTGTTCCGCGGTCACGGCCACGTCGACGCCGACGCTGCCCGGGACCTGGTGGAGCAGGAGGAGCCGTCATGATCGCGACCGTCTGGCGGGTCGTCGGTGTCGGGTTCTCACTGCTGATCCTGTTGTTCGCGGTGCTGCTGCATGGCGTCAGCCCGGACCAGGCAGCCTTCCTGAACTCGCAGGTCGGCGACCTCACGATCGGCTTCGCCGTGCGCACCGACGACCTGACGGTTCTGCTCCTGACAGTCGTCGGGGTGATCGCGACGTGCGTCCAGGTCTACTCCCTCGGATACCTGCAGGAGCGCCCGGCGTCGTACCACGCGCTGGTCACCTTGTTCACCGCGGCGATGGTTCTCGTGGTGGTCTCGGACAGCCTGTTCCTCCTGCTGATCGGGTGGGAGGTGATGGGCGCCTGCTCGTACCTGCTGATCGGTCACTACTGGGAACGCCGGGACGCCCGGTCCGGTGCGGTGAAGGCGTTCCTGATGACGCGGTTCGCGGACGTCGGTTTCCTGTTCGGAATCTTCGTGCTCGGTGTCGGCGCGCACACTTTCCGGATTTCCGACCTCGATCCGGCGAAGATCTCGCCCGCGGTGCTGACCACCGGAACGTTGCTGCTGCTGGTCGGCGTGGTCGGAAAATCCGCGCAGGTTCCGCTGCAGACCTGGCTCCCGGACGCGATGCCCGGTCCGAGTCCGGTCAGTGCGCTGATCCACGCGGCGACGATGGTCGCGGCCGGCGTTTTCCTGATCGCCCGGATGTACAACGTTTTCTCCGCGGCGCACACGACGCTCACGGTGCTCGCGATCGTCGCCTGCGTGACGATGCTGTTTTCCGCGCTCTGTGCGATGGCGGCGGTCGAGGTGAAGCGGGTGCTCGCCTGGTCGACGGTCAGCCAGCTCGCGATCATGTTCTCCGCGCTGTCCCTCGGTACGGCGGACGGCCGGCACGCCGCGCTCTTCCACCTCGTCACGCACGCCGCGTTCAAGGGTCTGCTGTTCCTCTGCGCCGGCGTGCTCCTGCACCAGGTCGGCAGCGCGGCCATCGTCGTCCTTCGTCGGTACACCCGCCGCGGCCGGTTGCGGAAAGCGCTGCGGGTCACTTTCGTGACGATGACGATCGGGCTCGCCTCGCTGGCCGGCGTACCGGGGTTCGCCGGGTTCTTCTCCAAGGACGCCGTGATCGACGCGGCCTGGGAGAAGGCGCGGGACGGTTCGGTGGTCGGGTGGGTCGTACTGGTCTCGGTCTGCGTGACGGCGGCGTTCACCGCGTTCTACTGCATGCGGCTGTGGCTGTGGGTGTTCTTCCGGACGCCCGCGCTGGCCGCCGGCGCCGAGGCCTTCGAGGGAGGTGACGCGTCCGGGGAGCTGGACGATCCCGACACCTCGAAGCTGCGCGACGCGCCCTGGGTGATGCTCGCACCACTCGTCCTGCTCGCCATCGGCGCCATCACTCTCGGGTACGCCGATGGCGCGCACCTCAACTGGGTGATCGGGCTGGTGTCCACCGCGCTCGTGGTGCTCGGAGCGCTGCCGGCGTACTCGTTGTGGCGCCGCGGTGCGGATCCGCGGCCGGTTCTCCTGGAGCGTGAGTTCGGCGTGGACCCGGCGTACCACGCGATGTTCGTCGTGCCGGTGCGGTGGTTGGCGAAACTGACGGTCGCGGGCGATCGCGACGTCATCGGTGCTTATGTACGGGCGGCCGGTCGGTCGGGGACTCTGGTGTCGCAAGGGTTCCGGCGGCTGCAGACCGGCAACGTGCAGACCTATCTGACCGCGGCCGTGATCGGTGTCGTCGCGCTGGCCGTGCTGGCGGGGGTGATCGGCTCGTGAACGCGATCCTGCTCGCCGTACTGGCGCTTCCGCTCCTCGCTGCGATGGCGTTGTGGGCGATTCCGCCGACGATCGGGGACCGCCTGGCCGCGAAGTACGGCTCGGTGATCTCGGGGCTGGTGCTGGTCGGGTCGGTGCTGCTCTGGCCGCGGACGAGTGGTGGTTGGTTCGCCTACGTACCACGGAACGGCCCGACCACCGACATCAACGTCGCGTGGATCCCGTCGCTCGGCGTCCGGTTCCACGTCGGCGTCGACTCGATCTCGGCGCCGCTGATCGTGCTGACCGCGCTGCTGACCTTCCTGTGCTGCCTGTACTCGCTGAAGATCACCCCGAGGATCGGCCGGACCCGCTCGCTGATCGCGCTGCTGCTGGTGATCGAGACCGGTGTGATCGGGACGTTCTCGGCGCTCGACCTGGTGCTGTTCTTCGTCTGCTTCGAGATCGTGCTGATCCCGATGTGGCTGGTGATCGACATCTGGGGCGACCACCACGACCCGGCCGGACGGAAGCGGGCCGCGACCACGTTCATCCTGATGACGGTGCTCGGGTCGGCGTTGATGCTGCTCGGGTTCCTGCTGGTCCAGCGGGTCGCCGGGACGTTCGACATCGTCCAGCTGACCGCCGCGCCGGTGCGTGGCGGGCACGGGGTCCCGTTGGCGGCGGCGCTGCTGATCGCGATCGGGCTGGCGGTGAAGGTGCCGCTCTGGCCGCTGCACATCTGGCTGCCGGACGCGCACGCGAAGGCGCCGACGGTGGGATCGGTGCTGCTCGCCGGCGTCCTGCTGAAGCTGGGCACGTACGGTCTGATCCGGATCCTGGTGCCGATCCTTCCGGACGCGACCGCGACCATCGCGCCGTACCTGGGGGCCTTCGCGACCGTGGCGGTCGTCGCCGGGTCGCTGGCCTGTCTGGCTCAGACCGACGTGAAGCGGCTGATCGCGTACTCGAGCGTCGGGCACATGGGCTTCATCGTGCTCGGCATCGCGACGATGTCACCGGCCGGTCTGCGCGGGGCGTTGTTCGCGAACATCGCGCACGGCGTGATCACCGGCCTGCTGTTCTTCCTCGCCGGAGCGATCAAGGACCGGCACGACACCAGCGACCTGCGAGCGATCGGGCGGGCCCTGTACGCGCGGTTGCCGCGGATCGCAGGCCTGCTGACGTTCGCCTGCCTGGCGTCGCTCGGCCTGCCCGGGCTGGCCGGGTTCTGGGGCGAGATGCTGGTGCTGCTCGGGGCGTACGACCCGGCGCCGTGGTTGCCGCGGACAACTTTCCTGGTGTTCATGGTGGTCGCCGGGGTCGGCACGGTCCTGACCGCGGCGTACTTCCTGCGGCTGATCCGCAACCTCTGCCAGGGTGACCCGGCGGAGTACCCGCGGACCGCCTTCGCGGTCGACCTCAGCGGTATCGAGCTGATCACCTGGACTCCGCTGATCACACTGACCGTCCTGCTCGGCGTCTGGCCCGGCCTTCTTCTGCAGCAATGGGGGGCGTTGTGAGTCTGACGTGGACCGACTGGCAGGCGATCGCGGTGCCCGTGGTGCTGGCGATCGGCGCTGTCGCCGTACTGCTGATCGACAGTTTCTGGAAGAGTGCCTCGGCCGAGCTCCGGCATACCGTGGTCACCTTGCTGACCAGCGCGGTGATCCTGTTCGGGCTGGTGTTCGTGTGGGCACACCGGGGCGACTTCAAGCCCGCGTTCTGCCAGCCGGCGGTCGAAGGGCCGGCGCGGTGCAGTCTGGTCTTCGAGCCGTTGACGGCCGGGTTGTGGGCGGTGCTTCTGGTCGGTGGGCTCGGAGTGGTCGGCCTGTCGGCGTACCGGTTGCTGGCCGCCGACATACCGATCGGGGAGTACCACTTCCTGCTGCTGAGCGCGTTGACCGGTGCCACCGTGCTGGCCGGCGCGCGGGATCTCGCGACGCTGGTGATCGCACTCGAGGTGGTGTCGCTGCCGAGCTTCGCGATGGTCGCGCTCCGACGGGACCGGCGCGGCTCCGAGGGCGCGATGAAGGCGTTCCTGGTCTCGGTGCTGTCGACCGCGGTGATGCTCTTCGGCGTCTCCTACCTGTACGGCGTGACCGGTTCGCTGTACCTCAACACGGTGGCTAACCGGTTGGTCGGACTGGACCCGGATCTGCGCCGCGTCGCGTTCGCGGCCGGTCTGTTCGTGATCGTCGGGTTCGCGTTCAAGATCGCCGCGGTGCCCTTCCACGCCTGGCTTCCGGACACGTACGTCGGGGCGCCGGTCGAGGTCACCACGTTCCTCGCGGTGGTGTCGAAGTCGGCCGGGGTCGCGGGACTTCTGGTGCTTGTGACATCTGGGATCGCGCCGGCCGGGTCAGAACTGCGGACGGCGGTCGCGATCCTCGCCGCCGTCACGATGACGGTCGGCAACCTGGCCGCGCTGCGTCAGGTCGAGGCGGTCCGCCTGCTCGCCTGGTCCTCGATCGGACAGGTCGGTTTCCTGCTCGCGCCGCTGGCCGTCGGTGACGCGCAGGCAGTCGTCGGCTACCTCGCGGCGTACGTCGTGGTCACGCTGGGAGCCTTCGGTGCGGTCGCCGTCGTGCAACGGCACCGGCCCGGCGGTCTGCTCAGCGACTACCGCGGCATGGTCCGCTCCGAGCCCGGGCTGGCCGCTGCCCTGATCTTCTTCCTCGTCGTCCTGGCCGGTCTCCCGCCGGGGCTCGCGGGCCTGTTCACCAAGTTCGCCGCGTTCCAGGCCGTCATCGACGCCCACCTCGGCTGGCTCGCGATCGTGATGGCGATCAACGTGATGATCGGGCTCGCCGTCTACCTCCGCTGGGTCGCCGAGCTCTTCCGGCTGCCCGCCGACGACCCGTTCTCGGTCGACATCGAGACGCCGGCCGTCGCGATGATCTCCTTGTGCGCCGCGGTCACCGCTGTCGTCTCGGTCCTCCCCAGCATTCTGTTCACCCTCGCGACCTAGCCAGGAAGTCCTCGTACTGCGTCCATACTCGCCGCCACAAGGCGTCGCGGTCGGCCTGGGAGTAATGGGGGAGCGGGAGCCGGAACACGTCGGCCAGTGCGGTGAAGTAGCTCCGGGGATCTTCGAGCAGCGTGTTGTCGACGCGGTCCGCGAACGTCTCGCTCAGTCCGACAGAACGCAGTACGACGACCGACTCCGGCGTACGCCGGAACGCCGACGCGACCCGGACGAACGGGGACGTGGGGTCGGCCGAGAGATAGGCGTGCTGGTCGGCGAACGCGTCCAGCGTGACGGCGGCGGACTCGAAGTCCATCCCGATCAGGTTCGCCCGCGGGTCGTGATCGAGACGCCACCCGTCGGTCTTCTCGGACCGGCGAAGCCGCAGCGTGAACGGGTACTGCGCTGCCTCGCCGGGCTCGAGCGGCATCGGCTGCCGCAGCCCGTCGCCCAGGCCGGCGTCGACGAGCCAGACCCGCTCCGGATCCTCGGCCAGTCCGCTGACGGTGAGCACCAGATGACTGCCGTCAACGCCGCCAGGCCGGTTCGCGGTCTGTACGCCGCCGCGGTGCATCCGCACGTCATACCCGAGCTCGGTGAGCAGCCGTGCGAAGGTCCCGTTCAGCTGGAAGCAGTACCCACCGGCCTCCCGCGCGACGATCCGCTTCGCCACGTCCGCCGGATCCAACGGTCCACCCGGAACGAGCTGGTACTGCACCGTCTCATACGGCACCTGATCGACGAACGCTTCGTGCAACGCGGTCAAAGCCTCCAGCCGCGGCGGCCCGTCGTACCGCTCGACCCCGATCCGCCGCAACAACCCAGCCGTATCCATGCGGCCCAGGCTAGATCGGGTCGTCGGCTGGACACGGCAGTGCCGGTCGGCCGCTGAGCTGGCAATGTATGGCCATGACCTCTGAGCGGATCTATGTCGGGAGCTACACCAGTCAGCCCGGTGGTGGGGACGGGATCGCGTTCGGGCCCCTGGACGCGATCGAGCCGGTGGTGACGACCGTCGACCCGTCGTTCCTGGTCAGGTCCGCGGACGGGCGGTTCCTCTACGCCACGAACGAGGAGGAGGGCGGTCAGGTCGCGGCGTTCGCGGTCCAGCCGGACAACGGGCTCGAGCTGCTCAACCAGCAGCCCACGAACGGCATGCACCCGTGCCACCTCGACATCGACCCCTCGGGCCGGTACCTGCTGTCGGCGAACTACTCGTCGGGGTCGGTCGCGATCCACCCGATCAACGACAACGGTGCTCTCGGCGACGCGACGCAGTACCTGCAGCGGGAGGGCTCCGGGCCGAACCAGGAACGCCAGGAGGGTCCGCACGCGCACCAGATCGCGTTCGACCCGGCCGGTGCCTACGTGTTCGACGTCGACCTCGGGTCCGACACGGTCTACTCCTCGACGCTGACCGCGGACGGTCAGCTCGAAGAGGTCGACCGGCTGCACATCCACCCGGGCGCGGGCCCGCGGCACCTGGTGTTCCACCCGAGCGCGGGCGCGGCGTACGTGATCAACGAGCTCGACTCGACGCTGACCGTCTGCAATTACGCCGACGGGAAGCTGCAGATCGTGCAGACCGCCTCGACCCGGCCGGCCGACTCGCCGGGCGAGAACTTCCCGGCCGAGCTGCTGATCTCCGCCGACGGCCGGTTCCTGTACGGATCGAACCGCGGCGACAACACGATCGCGGTCTTCGCGATCGCCGCCGACGGACAGAGCGTCGAGCTGGTGCAGACCATCTCGTCGGGCGGCGACTGGCCACGGCACCTGGCTTTCGGAAACGACGGGAAAACGTTGTACGCCGCGAACGAGCGCTCGGACCAGATCGCGACCTTCGCCATCGACGACAACGGCCAGCTGGCCGCTCACGGGGAGCCGGTCAGCTGGCCGAAGCCGGTCTGCGTACTGCCGATCTAGACGAGCTTCTCGAAGAAGAACTCGTGCTTGAGGAACGACACGTCGTACTCGTGCCCCGGGTACGGCGGGTTCAGCTGCGACGCCTGGAACAGCCGCCAGCCGTCCTTGAGCGCGTCGAGCCCGGTCGCGTACGGCGGTTCGTCGCTGTCACCCGTGGTGGGGTGCGTCGCGCCCGTCCCGTCGTACTCCGACCAGCCGACCGTCCGCGCGTCCAGCGCCGAGGAGGCCAGGTAGAGCACCAGCACCTTCTGGCGAAGACCGGTCTGGACTGGGGTTTCCGCGGTGGAGGTCATGCCATCTCCTTCTTGCCGCCGGCGTGCGGGTTGTTGGCGCGGTCGGCGACCACCCGCTGCGGGCGGTTCGAGACGCGGGTGACCCAGTAGTTCGGGTCGTAGGTGTCGTCGCCGCTGAGGGCGCGCCACATCAGGATGCGGTTGTACCGCTCGAGCCGGCCGGTGGCGTTCTCGTACCAGGGGAAGTTCTGCTCGAGCTCGGCCGCGACCGCGTCGTCGTACAGGTCGTCGGTGTTCCAGAGCCGGACCTGACGGACGGTCGGGTTGAACCGGATCTTGAACATGTAGCGGTCGAGGTCGCTGTCGTTCTTGCGGCCGCCGTGCCAGATGCCGTGGTGCAGGAACTGCACGGTGCCGGCCGGGCAGACCAGCCGGGTCTGGCCGAGCAGGTTCTGGTAGCGACCGGTGTCGGACTCGTTGGTCCGGCGCAGGTGGCTGCCGGGAACGCTGAGCGTGCCGCCCATCTCGAGCGTCACGTCCTGCGGGTAGTACATGAGTTGTACGTCGAAGGCGTCGGTGCGGACGTCGATGATCGCGTCACCGTGCAGGTTCTGCGCCTCGCCCTCGTGCGCCTTGCGGATGTGGACCGCGTGGTGGTCCACGGTCGGCTCGGGACCGACCAGACTGTGGATCGCGCCTGCCACCTCGGGCAGTTGCACCAGCCGCTGGACGAAGTCGCTGTCCACGAACGCTTCCGACAACGGGGTGCCGTACGGAACCCCCGGAATGCCGTTCTTCAGGACCTCGATCGCCTGCTGGTTCATCTCGTCCGGTACGACGGCGTCCATCCGGAGTGCGCCGGTCGCGACGAAATGCGCCACCTGGACGGAGGTGAGCAGATGCTTGCGATGCGGATGGGGCATGGAGACTCCCTGTTCGCGGTAGTGGTCACTACTCCTCCAGGCTAGGTGGGAAGAACGTGTGAGCGCGTGGGCTGTGATCACTACTAGTGGTAATTTTTCACCATGATCGAACTGCACCTGCAGACCCCGCCGGAGGTCGTGAACGCCGGCGCGGGCATCCACGGAGTCCGGAAACTGCGCGACCTCTTCCGCCTCCCGGACCTCTGGCAGCTGCACCTGTACAACTACTCCGCCGAGCTGACCCTGTTCGGTACGACGTATTCCGTCGCGCCCGGGTACGTCTCACTGACGCCGGCCGGAACGCAGGTGCAGTTCGACTACCGCGGCCGTTCGGAACATCTGTACGCGCATTTCCGGCCGGTCGAGATCGGCGAGCCGTCGTACGTTCCGGTGGTCCAGGACGCAGGCGATGCCGCGCCGCTGCTGTCGCGACTGCTGCGCTCCGCGATCGAGTCCTCCCCGTCCGGTTCGGCCCGCACCACCGCGGAGGTCTGGACCGCGCTCTGGCGGATCGCCGAACTGACCCCGGCCACCACGGAGGCCGGTCACCCGGCCGTGTCCACCGCGATCGCGCACATCGAGGCCAACCTCGCGCAGCCGCTCGCCGTACCCGACCTGGCTCGGCTGGCCGGCGTTTCGCACAACCACCTGACCCGCCTGTTCCAGGCCGAGACCGGGCAGACCGTGATCGCCTACGTCCGGACCCGCCGGATGGCACGCGCCCGGCACCTGCTCGTGTCGTCGACGCTGTCGATCCCGGCGATCGCGGCCTCGGTGGGCGTCCCCGATCTGCAGGCGTTCAACAAGACGTGCCGGCGGGAGTTGGGGGCGTCGCCGCGCTCGGTGCGTAATGCCATGGCCGGGAGCGGGACGGGAGGTTAGCGTGCGGGACGTGTACGAACTGATCCCGGTCGCCGACGGTCCGCAGTACGACGAAGAGGCTGAGCAGCGCTTCAGCGAGGAGTGGCCGGAGTTCATCTTCCACGACGTCGAGGTGGGGCGCTGGCGGGACCGGCGGCTGGAGTACTTCCCCGAGTGGGAGTTCTACCTGGTGTCGTCGGACGAGCGGCTGATCGCCGGGTGCTGGGGCGTGCCGCTCCCGTGGGACGGGACGGTGGCGGACCTGCCCGGTGGGTTCACCGACTCGCTGGCGCGGGCGGTGACGTCGTACGAGGCAGGCGTCGTACCGAACACCTTCGTGCTAATGGCGGCCGCCGTCCGCTCCGACGAGCAGGGGCAGGGCCACGCCGGCCGCGTCATCACCGCCGTCCGCGACCGCGCCATCGCCGGCGGTCTGGCGCACGTCATCGCCCCCGTCCGCCCGACGCTGAAGTCGAGCTACCCGCTGACGCCCATCGAAACCTTCATGACCTGGACCCGCGACGACGGCCTCCCACTCGACCCCTGGCTCCGCACCCACGTCCGCCTCGGCGCCACCCTCCTCGCCCCGGCCCCCGCCTCCCAAACCATGACCGGCACCGTCACCGACTGGGAACAGTGGACCAAAATGCCCTTCCCCTCCACCGGCACCTACACCATCCCCGCCGGCCTAACCACCCTAGAAATCAACCGCGAGTCCAACTCAGGCACCTACAAAGAACCCAACATCTGGCTCCGCCACGCCTAGTCCGCAGGCTTCCGGCGCGCACCTTCAGGCGTGAACCGCATCGACTCGACGAGGGGCACTCCACACCGGGCCGCCAACACAGCCTGATCGCTCGCGACGTGGAACCAGACGATCGCCTCTCCGGGCCGGCCGTAGCCGATCGCCTCCTTGACGACACCTCCGATCTGCACACTCGGCTCACCGAGCTGAGCGAGGACGTCGGTCCACGAGCGATCGCTCGCGCAGTACTCCGTCAGTTGCCCGCGAAGGTCGCCGTACTCGGCCTCGCTGAGCGTCCGGTCAAGCGACAGCCAGCCGTGCTGGTGCGCGTAGTCGGCGTACACCGAGGCAACGGCGCCGGTGCGGTCTCCCGGCAGCACCGTCTGCACCATTCCAGTGACGCCGATGGATGACCACGCACCGGCGGCCTC
Source organism: Kribbella sp. NPDC043289 (assembly GCF_056436705.1). Lineage (NCBI taxonomy): Bacteria > Bacillati > Actinomycetota > Actinomycetes > Propionibacteriales > Kribbellaceae > Kribbella > Kribbella sp. NPDC043289. The sequence goes on along the minus strand of NZ_JBWKCB010000006.1, from coordinate 86,816 downwards.
CAGCGCCCCGCGCCACGTACGACGGTCGCCGGTCTCCGTCACGTACACGACCCGGTCGAGCATGTAGTCCAGACCGAGCTCACCGCCGTGCATTCCCGGTCGACGGATCGCGTTGCTCAGCCCTTCGATGAAGTGCTGCTGGATCTGTTCGACCGTGAGCATCTAGCGGACCGCCAGGGCGGCCAGACCGGTGGTGAGGATGCCTTTGGTTACTTCGAGGCAGTAGGGCTCGTCGGGGCCGGTGATGGCTTGGTGGGACCAGCCGATGACGTCTTCGAAGGCTCGGACGTGGCGGTAGTAGTGAACGGCGTCCTCGTCGAGCACGTGCGGGCCGTATCCGGTCAGGAACGCGGCGCGTTGGGCGGCGGTCGTCGGGCCCACGTCGCCCATGCCGCCGAGCATGAACATCAGGTCCTGCTCGCGCGGCGCGTAGATCACGTCGTCCCAGTCGATCAGGTGCAGCGCGTCGTCGACCAGGACGTTGCCGATATGCGGATCCCCATGACACACGACCCGCGGTCCACTCGGTGCCGGCGGACGATTGGTGAGCAGATCCGCGATGACCCCGTCGTACTGCTTCCATATCGCGGCCAACTCCTCCTCGACCTCCCCTTCGGGAGTCTCGAGCCGCCTGCGGACCTCCTCCGCCAGCGCAGGCGTCCGCGCGTCGATGTGGCTGTGCTTGGGCAACGCGTCCCGCAACCGCATCGGCGGCTCCGAGTCATGCACCCGCCTCAGCAGTACGCCGTACTCCGCCCACTGCTCGTCCGTCAGCCCGGTGTCGGCCGCTCGCACGCCGTCGATCCACGGCGTGACCGTCAGCCGCTTCTTGTTCCCGTGGAACGTCCACAGGCCGCCCTCGGTGGTCCGGATCATCTCCGGTACGCCGGGCAGACCGCTGTCCGCGAGGAACGCCGCGACCTGATGACCCGTGTTCGTCCCGGCGCCGCTCCACTTCACGGCGTACGAGTTGGTCGCCGTACTCATCTTCCAGACCTGCGCGGCGACGTCCGCCCCGTCCGCGACCGGTGTGAGCTCCACCACCTCGAGCCCGAAGTCCGCCAGCAACCACTTCCGCAGCAACGTGTCACCCACGCCCGCCAGCATGCCCGGCAACCGGCCCGGTGGCGAGCCGATTACCGAGCCGATCACCGGGCCTGCTGTGGGCGCTGTGGGTGCCTGTGGTGCTGTGGGTCAGCGGTAGTTCACGAACTGGACCGCGAAGTCGTAGTCCTGGCCCTTGACCAGCGCTTGGACCGCCTGCAGGTCGTCACGGCTCTTGCTGGACACCCGCAGCTCGTCGCCCTGGATCTGCGCCTTGACGCCCTTCGGGCCCTCGTCACGGATCAGCTTCGAGATCTTCTTCGCGTTCTCCTGCGTGATCCCGGCGTCGATCGTGGCGTTGATCTTGTAGATCTTCCCGGACAGCTTCGGCTCGTCGGCCTCCAGCCCCTTGAGCGAGATCTGCCGCTTCACCAGCTTGTCCTTGAACACGTCCAGCACGGCGTTCACCCGCTCCTCGGTGTTCGCCTGCATGTCGATCGCCTCACCGGACCACTTGATCCCGGCGTCGACGTTCTTGAAGTCGAACCGCTGGCTGATCTCCTTCGCCGCCTGGTTCACGGCGTTGTCCACCTCCTGGTGATCCACCTTGTTCACGATGTCGAAGGAGGACTCCGAAGCCATGGCACTTCCTTTCCGATTTGCTGTCAGGGCCACTACCTGTTGTATCGTCTCCCACGCCGGTTCACGAACCGGCAGCCACCCTGGCGGGTTGCCCGAGCGGCCAAAGGGAGCAGACTGTAAATCTGTCGGCTTATGCCTACGCAGGTTCGAACCCTGCACCCGCCACGAGTGCGAGAAAGTGGCCCGTGACCTGCGAAAACGCAGCTCACGGGCCATTTTCGTATCTGGTGGTCGACGGCGCGATCAGGCTCTCGTGCCGCGCTCGATTCGGTACAGGACGTTGGGGCGCAGCGGGCCTTCGGGTTCGGTGGGGTCGTCGAAGTCGTCGGCTGGGTTTCGGGTCATGCCGATCCGGCGCATTACTGCTTGGGAACGGACGTTGGTGGCAGTCGTCACTGCCAGGATCTCGGGGAGTTCAAGCGTCTCGAAGCCGAAGGCCAGGCCGGCCAAGGCGGCCTCGGTGGCGTAACCGTGGCCCCAGGCCGAGCGTGCGAGCCGCCAACCGATCTCCACGCCCGTGAACGGCATGCCGTCATCCACCGGGTCCAAGCCCGCGAAGCCGATGAACTCGCCGGTGGCTTGCACCTCAACCGCCCACCATCCGAAGCCTCGCTGGTCGAAGTCGGCCTGGAACTGCGCCACGGAGGCATCGCTCTGTTCGCGGGTCAGCAGGTCGCCCAGGTGCTCCCGGACCTCGGGATCAGCATTCATCGCCGCCCACGGTTCAAGGTCGGAATCTTGCCATCGCCGGAGCAGGAGGCGATCGGTTCGCAGTTCAGCCATGCGGCCAGCCAACGCGAGCGCCGTACCCCGGGCAATCCAATTTCCTCGGGACGACCGAGTCGGCCGGCGCGACCGGGTCTGAAGCCCGCCCGAGCGAGAGCAGGTGGTGTTCCTGGTCTATTCGCCCTTGTAGCAGAGGCAGAACGGGTGGCCGGCTGGGTCGGCGTACACGGGGCAGCTGCCGCCCTGCGGTGGTAGCAAGGTCCCGCCGAGATCGAGGGCGAGGCGTTCCTTCTCGGCGCGGTTGTCGACGCCGATGTCGAAATGCATCTGCGGCGGATAGGCGGGGTCGGGCCACCGCGGTGGTTGGTACGTCGGGACGCGCTGCAGCGCGAGCATCGGGAGCCGGTCGTCGTCGCGGGCGATCACGATGCGGTCGGGTGACTTCTCAACGGTACGGGGCATGTCCAGTACGCCGCTCCAGAAGCGCGCCAGGGATACCGGCTCCGCGCAGTCGATCACCACGCGGATGAGCGTGCCGAGTCGGTCCGTGGGTTCGGTGTGGCCGGGGTAGAGGCAGAAGGGGTGGCCCACCGGGTCGGCGTACACGCGCCAGCCGGGGAACTCCTCCAGCTTCGTCGCCCCGTACTCCAGTACCGCCCGCCCGGCGGCATCCAGGTCCGCGACCTGTACGTCGAGATGGATCTGCGTCGGCCGCGCAGGATCGCGCCAGCGCGGCGGACGCATCGCGCCCTCGCCAGGCCCGACGCGTCCGTCGGTGAGCATCGCGTAGAACCGGCGAAGCTCGTCCTCCCGCTCCTCGGGACAGCCGACGACGACCCAGAACCGTCCGTCCTGTTCGTCGGGGTCGACCGACGTACCGACCACCTTGGTGGCCTCGTCGAGCACCACGCTGACAAATGCCTGCCCACGGTCGCCGTCGAGGACAACGCGGACCAGACGTTCGTTGACCTGCCGCGCACTGCTCACCGTCCGATCCGAACCCGCAAACTCCTCCACCCTTGGGCGCCACGTCGCGTCGATCCACGGACCCGGATCCCATCCGCCGAAGTCGCTGACCGCGTTGGCTGCCGGAACGTCGGCCTGCTCCAACGCGTCAACCCACCGGCATGCGACGTCAACGGGATCTTGAGGCATCTCGGCAGTCTGACCCTGGCCGGCCAGCCGATCAAGGCCTGGAACCCGCCCCCAGCCGCGCTCGCTCAACTCGGCGGGGTTATCGCTCTCGGGGAGCGTTCCCTACTCGGCGAGGGCTGCCGCTTTCTGTGTGTGGTGATGTCTCGGGCGTCCGGACGGCGGTGATTGGGGTGTCGATCAGGCGGCGCAGTCTTTCGAGGTCGGCATCGTGGGACTGCTCTTGTGATGCGGCGATGGTCAGGGCCGGGAGGACGAGACCTTCTGGTACGTCGGATTCGCGCCAGAGTCGGTGTGCCTTCTCGAGGGTCTGGTCGAACTCGGTCTGCACGTAGGCGCGGGAGTCGACTGTTCCGTGGAGTGCGTGATGGTCCACGGCGTCCGCGGTGTGGGCGAGGCGTTCCAGAGTGATGAGGCGTTCGGCCAGGAGGGGTTTGCCGGGTGGTTCTGCGGCGAGGCGGCGTACCGCTTGGGTTGCGGCGGCTCGAGCCTGGTCGGTGAGGCCGCCGGTGACGCGCCCGCCGTCGGCCGGGTCGACTGTGGTGGGATCCGGGAAGAGGTGCCGGCGGCCGTTGCTGTTGGCAATGGATTCGTAGCGTTCGATGGCGATTCGCAGCTGGTCGCGGGCGTCTGGCGGTGCGTCGGGGTAGTCGAGGTCGGACGCGCGGTTGTCGATTTGTTCGAGGGCTTGGACTCGTTGCGATCGGGCGGCTCGGTCGGCGGGGGATTCCGGCTGGCCTGATGGGACGTTGTCGAGTTCGGCTCGGCGTACGGCGGCTCGGATGTGGTCTGTGGTTGGGGAGTCGATGGTTCTGGGCTGCGTGGCGACTGTTTCGGCCTGCATGGTCAGTTGGGTCATGAGGTAGCGGGTGATTGCCCGGTGTTCGAGGAGTTCGGTCTGGTTGACGGCGCGGACTGCCTTGTTGGATTCCAGGCCTTCGTGGACACCTAGCTCGCGGCGGCGGAACCGATAGCGGGCGGCTGGCGTCGCGGTCATCGAACCCACCGCGCCGGCGCCGGTCAGGACCACCGCGAGGCCCGGCAGGTCGAAGACGAGGTCGAGACCGACCGCACCGGTCACCCCACCGAGCGAACCCGCGGCCGCCTGGACGGCGTACGCCGACAGCGGTGCACGCGCCGGCGGACGGGGACCGGTCGGTGGGGTGGTGACTGTTGGGAGGCCGTGCGCTGCAGCCTTGGTCGACAGGTCCGACGGCAGACCGGCCAGCTGCTCCAATTGGTCGGCGAGCTCGCGGAACGCGCGCAGTCGCGGCTCCACTGTTCCAGCGAGGGCTGCTGCCTGAGCGGCCTCCTGGTGGGTGCGTGACCACTGCTTCGAGGCGTCGCGCGCAGGTTCGTCGCGGTTGAGGAAGTACTTGTCGCCCATCGCACCGGTCAGCGCGCCGAGCAGCCCCGGGCCGGCCGCGGCTAGCATGCTTTGCAGTTCCGGGCTGACGTGTCGGGCGAGCGCGGCCGGCTCCGCGCCGCTCGTACGCCGCCCTCCGAGCAACGCCCGTCGCGCAGTACCTGACACGTTCTCGATCAACTGAGCAGCCAGACTGACCGTAAACGGCGGAGACCCCGGAACCTGCACAACTCCTGACGTCCCACAGACTGCCGTGCCTGCCGCGCCTGCCGCGTCACCGACCGTCCCGCCTTCCGCGCCAGCGACCGCCGCGCCTGTCGCGTCACCGACTGTCGGGCTTGCCGGCTCACCCGGTTGCTGGGCTGGCGGTGCGTGGGGTGCTGCGGATGTCGGGACGTTCTGGGGAGCGGCGTGGGTTGGAGTGTCTGGTGTGGCAAGGGCCGTGAGGGCGCGGGGGAAGCGGGTTTGGAGGTCGGCGATTTCGGTGGTCAGTTGGTTGGCGTAGAGGGTGGGGTCGGAGAGGCGGAGGCGTTCCGTGGCGTCGATGCGGCGGAGGCGGAAATCGAGTTTCTTCGTGTCGACGAGGCGTTCCGCGAGGGACTTGGCGAGGGCGGACGACGCGATGACCATGGCGGTCGACAGCGCCGGTACACCGAAGGGCGTGAGCGCGCCCGCGACCGCGGCCGTGGCGAGCGTCGGCATCGTGTGCCGGCGGAGGTAGTTCCGCCACGCCGTTGCCCGCGGCATCTTCTGCTCCGGCGGCCGGAAAGTTTCCGCACCGTCGATCAGACCGAGCAGTCCGGGATGCTCGTACTCGCGTTGTTTCCGTTCCGCCGCGTACGCCGGTTTCCGTCCGGTCATTTTCTGCTGGTCCAGACGCCGCTCGGCGAACGAACCGACGGTCGCGTTCACGATCGTCGGAATCGCGATCCCGAGACCCACGAGCGGGTCGCCGGTGAACGCCGCCGCCGCGGTACCGATCACCACGGCGGAAACACCCGAGCCCCCGACCGCCTTCGCGAAGTACCCCCGCTGGTCCACCCGATCCTCAAGCGGCCGCCGGGCTGGATCCGCGGCGCGGTCGAGAATGGCCCGCTCAGTCTCGGGCAGCAGCGCCCGAAGCAACTCAGCATTCGGCTGCCCGTCGGCCACCCCCGTGGTGAGCGCAAGCGCCCGGATCTTCTGACGCTCCGCGGCCCCGCGCCGCGTTCGTTCCGCCGCCAGGGCTCCTCGCTGCCGAAGCTCAGCCCGATACCCGGCATCAACCGCCCGCTGTACGGCGTCGACGTCAGGCGTACCGCCGGGCCCGAACACCCGCTCGCCGTCTGCGCTCTCGTTGTGCAGGACCGCTGAGGCTTCGGCCAGGGCGCGGGCGAGGGCTGGGGCGACATCGTTTTCCGGAAGACGTTCCGAGAGTTTCAGGTCGACGGTCGGTACGCCGTTCTCGTCGTCCACGGAGTACTCGAGGGTCACACCCGGCGCGAGCGGACCGACCCGCTTGATCAACCGAAACGTCTCAGCCCTGCCGGTCGTGATCGTGTACACGCCATTGCCGTCGTGCCGCAGGTCGCCGAGATCGACAGCCAGTTGCTCGGGGTCGTCCAGCAAGCGTCCCGACTCGGCACTCACCATCACCCATCCGGGAATGAAACGCGCCGACCGGTGCCACAACCACTCGGCTGTCACTACCAGTCCCCTCGTTGAGTTAGGCAAACCTAACTTAACTGGCCACTGGTGTGAACAGTGGGACCGGAGGCGCCGAAGGAGCCCTGTGGATAACCCGAGCGAGGGCGGTTTTGTGGTGTGAACTGTCACGTGGCGACGATCAGATGAACGGATGTGATGTAGATGGCGGACAACGGTGACAGGCCATCAGGGCGGTCGGACCTGACGCTGTCCGACCTCGCGGCGATTCAGCACGCGATGGACGGACTGCGTCAGACTTCGGCACGTCCGGCCCCGACTGGGGTTCGGCCGAGTTTCCCTGACCTGGAGGCCTGGGTGCACGAGTTCTTCGTGCTCACATTCGGTCGGGGTCCGGAGCAGGCGCGATGGTGTGCCATGTGGTGGGATCACCCCGAGGCGGTACTCCGGCTGAGCGCGCTGTGGCGCACGTGGGAGGCCGCCTCGCTGGATCCGGTGTACGGCATAGCCGGCTGGATTCATGATCACCTCGATCCCAACCTTGCTGTGCTGTTCGGTGCTGACGGTCCCTTCGCCCAGTGTGCTGATGGGCAGCACGTCCCACCGACGACATTGCCGGTCAGTCCGCCACCAGATGACTTCGGCCATGCGCCACAGCACTGGTGGGAGGTTCTGAACGAGGACGACAGGTGACCCCGGTCGAACTCCGTCGGCAGGAGTTTCTCGACGCACTGACACGGTTGGGCACCTGGCTGGGTTCAGAAGGTATTGAATACCGCATCATCGGTGGCCTCGCCGTCGCCGCGCACATCGACGAGGGCCGCTCCCTGGACTTCGACCGCGGCGGCGCGGCCAACCCGACGCAGCGCATTCCGGATGTGGACCTACTGGTGCCGCGTCATCGACTCACCGACGTCAAGTCGTACGCTGCAACGGCGAGGAACGGCGTACCGCCGTTCAAGGTCGATACTGTCGCGGCGGACGTTTATGTCGACTTTCGCCCGGACCGAGAAAGTCCTACCTGACGCACCGTCAGATGATGTTCCCAGTCCCGAGCAGACTCTTCCGGTCACGCACGGCGAACCTGCTCGATCGGCCGATTGAAACCATCGATCCGCGGACCTTGCTCCATACGTTCGGGACAATCGGTGGCGTCGTTCGGCAGAAGGATGTGCCGAAGATGATCCGGCTGGCCGAGGCGATCGGGAGTGGCAGGGCGCTCAGTTGGCAGACCGAGCGAGACTGCGAGGTCTTCGGCAGGTTCATGCTGGCGCGCAAGCGGCAGTCGCCGGCGTTCATCGCGGCGAAGGCCGGCTGGGAAGGGGCTCTGGACGTTCTGCCTCCGAAGACCGCAGGAAGGTTGAGCCAGCGACTTTCGCCCGCGGCGCAGCGAGTGATGGGGCAGATGAATCGGACCGGTGCCCAGGATGGCCGCGGGCTGGGGCGCTAGCCGATCTGATCGGGTGACTGGAGTTGGGCCAGTAGGCCGATGTGGTCCGAGACGTGTCCGGGACCGCTGGGTAGGCGGTGCTTGTCGGTGAAGACGAGGGCGGTGTGTTCGACCTTGATGGTCGGCGTGACGAAGATGAAGTCGATGCACTGGGGCGTGCTACCCGGCGGGAGGTAGTCCGCGTGGAAGGTGGGCGGGCAGTCGCCGTCGAAGGCGTCGCGCAGGCCGAACTCGGCGTAGAGCGGGCTCTCCCGGGAGATATTGAAATCGCCGCAGGCCACCGCGGGCGGAGTCGCCGACCGCGCGAGCATCCCGAGTTGCGCACGCTGCACCTCGAAGAAACGGTTTTCCGCCGACCAGTCGCCGTCCGTGTTGGCGACGGGGTGGACGTTGAGGATGCGGAGTCCGCCGGCCAACTCGGTTGCCAGTACGCCGCTCTGCAGCGCATTGAGACGCGCACGCCAGGGGATGCCCGCGTGGCGAGAAGGTTGCGGGAGGCGGGCGTAGGTGACGCGTGTGAACGGCAGTCGGGACAGCGTGACCAGGCCGCCTGCCGGGCCGATGAGTGACGGGCGGTAGGCGGCGTACGGGAACGTTTTCCTCAGGCGCGCGAGTTGGCGATAGGTGAGGACTTCCTGGAGGCACGCCACGTCGATGGTCGAGTCGGCGAGCTCGGTGGCGATCGCGGTGTGGCGCTCGGCGATCCGCGTTCCGGGCAGTGGGAGGCCGCGGGTGTTGAGGGTGGCGAGGGTGAGTCGCGTGGTCATGGTGCGGGTCATCGTACGGTTGACCCCGGGGGAATAAGGGCGGGACCGTCGCGGGTTGCGATGCTACGTCGGAGTGTTGAGGAAAGGCCGGAGGATGAAACCCACCGAGTTCGTGAAGGTCAACGGGCAGTTCTGGGGCGAGCACCTGAAGGGTGTGGCCGGGCATCTGCCGGTGAGCCACCGGACCGAGCTGCCGGGGCCGATGCTGTTCCCGCGGATGATGGTGCTGACCGAGACGCCGGACTGGAACATCCTCGAGCTCGTCGGGCTGAGCCGCGAGTACCGGAGCCTCGAAGTACGCCGGCAGAAGCTGGGAAGCGTCGAGGAGTACTTCGGGCTGGGCGACGGCGGCACCGTGGTCGCGAATCTCGAGGGCGAGAACTGGTTCAAGGACGCGACGATCGCGACCCAGGCCGGACGGAACGCGCTGGACGAGCAGTTTCCGACCGCCGCGAACATGCTCGGAAACGAGGTAGTCGGCCCGGCGGACGAGCTGCTGCGGTTCGCGCCCGGAAACTACACGACCTTCGATCGGGCGCTGCTCGTGCACACCGCCGGTGACTCGCTGCGGGCGCACTGGGTGTTCTTCGCGCTGGCCATCCACCGCTCGGAGCCGGCCGACAAGTACCTCGATTTCCTGCGCAGCTACACCAGCTCCCAACCGCACCTCGACCCGGCCGGCACGATCAGCCTGCCGGTCGACGCGGACACGCTGAAGGCCGACGCGTTCGAGAGCACGTACCTCGCGCACGGTCTGCAGGACTCGACTGTCGACGATTTCCTCGATCAGCACGAGAGCATCCTGTTGTCCGCGCTCGGCGCCACGAAGCTGGTCCGGCAGCCGGCGCTCGACGACGTACACCCTGACTTCATCCTCGAGCGCCCGGACGGCAGCCACATCGTCGGCCGGCTCGAGCTCCCGGTCGTCGACACGGTCAACGGAAAGAAGCGCCGCCGCGTTTTCCGTACGCCGGTCCAGGACAGCGCGGCCGAGCTCGCGCGCGCCGCGGAGTACCTCGCGAACCCGGAGCACCGTTCCCAGGTGAAGTCGAAGTACGACGTCGACGTGGCCGACCCGCGGCAGCTCGTGATCGTCGCGAGCCAGGAGCCGGTCCCGCCCACGGACGGCGTCGAGGTCGTCGACTACGACACGATCCTCCGACTGCACCTGGCCGCCGGCGCGTGACGCGGTACTTCGTCTACGGCCGGGACCGCTCCGGTTCCGGCGAGGTGAAGGCCCGGTTGACCGAGGAGCACTGGGCCTTCATGGACGGGTACGCCGCGGAGCTGATCGCCCGCGGCCCGACCCTCACTGAGGACCGGGAGGAGTCGACGGGCAGCCTGCACGTCGTCGACCTCCCGGACAGCGAGGCGCTGAAGACCTTCGTTTACGACGAGCCGTACTACCTCGGCGGCGCGTTCGACACGGTCGACGTCTACCGCTTCGCCGACCACACCGGCCGCACGATGTGGGAGTTCGCGACCGCGGTCGAGGGCTACGGCCGTTTCCTCGTCCTCACCAAGGACGCCCCGAAGCCGCTCACCTCGGACCAACTGATCCTGTACGGCGACCTGCTCGACGGCGATCGCCACGTGGGCAGGGCCGCCTTGGTGGAAGCCCCGGACGCGGCGGCCGCCGCGCGGTTGATCGAGGCGGACGAGGCCGAAGTACACCCGTGGGAGTTCGGCGGCAGGCGGTAGCGAGTTGGCGACGTTCTCGCCTGGGTGACGGCTCGGATTCACCTCCGGCGCCCAGCGTGGACCTGTGATCGATGACGAAGAGCTGTTCGAGTCGCACTTCTCACGGCGTGGATTTCTCGCGTCTGCCACGGTCGTCACCGGTGGTTCACTGCTGACGACCGCGGCCCCCGCTCAGGCCGCCTCGGCCGGTTCGGTTCCGCAAACGGCGCCTGCGGCCGACCCGGTGACCACGCCGCGGGTCGGCGGGCTGCACCTGCAGTTCGGCGTCGACGCCGCGACCGAGGTAACGGTTTCCTGGCACACCCGCCAGCCGGTCCGTCGCCCGCGCGTTCTGCTCGGTGGTCCGGACGGTGACTTCGAGCGCACCGTGACCGCGGTCAGCACGAACTACACCGACGCCAAGTCCGGGCAGATCGTGTACGTCCAGCACGCCCGGATCATCCGGCTGCGCCCGGCCGACGAGTACGTGTACGCCGCCGTGCACGACGGGGCCGAGGCGGAATTCGGAACGTTCCGCACCGCGCCGAAGGGGCGGTCGAAGTTCACCTTCACGAGCTTCGGTGACCAAGGGACGCCGACGCTCGGAAAACGCTACGTTCCGCCGGCGGGCGTGACGATCCCGAACCCGCCGTACGTGAACGACAATCTCGGTTCGCCGGCCGCGGGTGACGTCACCGCCGGGGTGGAGCGGGTCCGTCCGCTGTTTCACCTGTTCAACGGGGACCTCTGCTACGCCAACCTGTCCGAGGACCGCGTCCGGACCTGGAACGACTTCTGGGAAAACAATTCCCGCAGTGCACGGAACCGCCCGTGGATGCCGTCGGCCGGAAACCACGAGAACGAACTCGGAAACGGTCCGATCGGGTACGAGGCGTACCAGACGTACTTCGCCTTGCCGCGGCAGAGCGGTCAGACGGACGTGACGCGTGGTCTCTGGTACTCGTTCACGGTCGGCTCGGTGCGCGTCATCAGCCTCGCGAACGACGACGTCTGCTACCAGGACGGCGGAAACAGCTATGTCCGTGGATATTCCGCCGGTGCGCAGAAGGCCTGGCTGGAGAAGGAACTCAAGGCGACGCGGGCGGACCGGGACATCGACTGGATCGTGGTCTGCATGCACCAGGTCGTGGTGAGCAGCGCGGACCAGGCGAACGGCGCCGACCTCGGAATCCGGCAGGAATGGGTTCCGCTGTTCGACAAGTACGGCGTCGACCTGGTCGTCTGCGGTCACGAGCACCACTACGAGCGCTCGCACCCGATCCGCGGTCAGCAGCCGAACCCGACGCTGACCCCGATCCCCACCACCACCCGCACCGACGTCGTGGACACCTCCAAGGGCACCGTCCACATGGTCATCGGCGGCGGCGGTACGTCGGTCGGCTCGAACGGCGTGCTCTTCAACCCGCCGGCCTGCCGCGTGATCACGTCGGTCGGCGCCCCGGACCCGAAGACGGGTAAGCGCCCGCCGGTGTACGTGACGGAGCCCGCGCCCTGGTCAGCCGCGCGCAACGCCGCTCACCCGTACGGGTTCGCGGCCTTCACCGTCGACCCCGGCCACCCGGGCGGCCAGACCACGATCGAGGTCAAGTACTACGACGTCCTCGGCCCCGGCGGCGACCTGCGCGAGTTCGAGACCTTCACCCTCCAGCGCCCGCGCCGCGACTAGCGCGCTGAAGTGACGCGTCGGCCGCCCGCCGACGCGTCGCAGGGTGCATCAGGACCGGGCGGCGATGGACTGCAAAGCGGTGGTGAGGGTACGGCGGGTTGCCGGCGGAAGGTCCGCGGTCAAGGTCTCGATGCGCGCGACGACCGCGTCGTGGGCCTCGTGGGCGAGGTCCTTGCCCGCGGTGGTGAGCTCGATGTGACAGGCCCGTCGGTCACTGGGATTCGGGATCCGCGCGACCAGCGTCCGGCGCGCCAGCCGGTCGACCATGCTGGTCAGGCTGGACCGCTCGATGCTCAGGATGCGACTGAGTTCGGTCATGCCGAGCGGGCCGGTGAGCAGCACGCACAGGAGATGGGCCTGCTGCGGGGTGAGGCCGAGCGGTCGGCTGCTTTCGGCGTGCACGTCCTGCAACCGGTGCATCGTCTGCACCAGCGCACTCGCCAGGTCCTGGTCCCGGGCCGTCGTCGTCACCATTCGTCCATGATAGTCCGCTGGCCTAATAGTTTGTGGTTCTAAGTTTCTGTGCTACTACTAGTTAGGACATCGAACTATCTGAAGGAGCGGTCATGAACGTGCGGTTCGGCTACGGATCACCCGACAGCGTGCGGGACGTCGCGGACATCGTGCGGTTCGCGCAGCAGGCGGATCGCGACGGTCTCGACCATCTGACCCTCTCGGATCACCCGTACGTCCCGAATCTGCTCGACGGGTACGCCGCCATCGCTTTCCTGCTCGGCCGCACCGAGCGCCTGTCCGCGTTCGTCAACGTCACCAACCTCCCGCTCCGCCCGGCCCCGATGCTCGCCCGGACGGCGACCTCACTGTCGGCGCTTTCCGGCGGACGCTTCATCCTCGGACTCGGTGCCGGTGGCGCCTGGGACCGGATCACCACGATGGGCGTGCCCGAACTGCGCCCGGCCGCCGCGGTCGAGGCCTTCGAGGAAGCCATGCAACTCGTGCACGGGATGTCCGAGGGCGGCCAGCCGGCGCCGACCAAGCACTACCCGATCGGTGAGCTCCGCCCGGCGCCCGTGCCTGCGCCACTGATCTGGACCGGATCGAACGGTCCGAAATCGCTTGCCGCGACCGGTCGTCAGGCAGACGGCTGGATCCCGGGCCGCGCCGCCGACTGGCTGAGTGACCGCTACCGCTGGTCCCGCCCGCTGATCGACGAGGCCGCGCTCGCCGTCGGCCGGAAACCGTCGGACGTGGCGACCATCTACAACCTGCCCGGAACGATCACCGCCGCGCCACTGCGCAGTACCCGCGACGAGGACGGCCGCTGGATCGGCGGCTCCCCGGCGCAGTGGATCGAGGAACTCACCGACGCCGTGCTCAACCACAACGCCGCCGGCTTCACCTTGTTTCCGGGGCGTTCCGAGCCGTACGACGTGCAGCTCACCCGCTGGTCCCAGGAAATCGTTCCCGCGGTCCGCACCGCGATCAGCTGATCAATCCAGCGCCGGTCTCACCGCAGCGCCGATCAATCCAGCGTGGCGAGTTCCGTCGCCGAGAGCTGCAGAGCGCCGGCCGCGACGTTCTCCTCGAGGTGGGCGATGTTGCCGGTGCCCGGAATCGCCAGGACGTTGGGCGCCTGGTGCAGCGTCCAGGCCAGCCGGACCTGCTGCGGTGTGACGCCGTGCGCGGCAGCGATCGTCTCGACGGCCGACGAATGGTCGGTGCTCGGTCCGGACTCGCGGGCCGAGCCGGCGATCGCGAAGAACGGGACGTACGCGATGTCACGCGCGGCGCAGTACCGGATCAGCTCGTCCTCGTCCCGCCGCAGGTCGACGGCGTAGCTGTTCTGCACGCACACCACCGGCGCGATCGCGAGCGCTTCCTCGAGGTGGTCGAGGCGGACGTTCGAGATCCCGAGCTGCCGGATCAGGCCCTCGTCGCGGAGCTCGGTGAGCCAGCCGAAGCGTTCGCCGATCGACTCGCCGGGCTTGTTCATGATCCGCAGGTTCGCGACGTCCAGGCAGTCGACGCCGAGTTGCCGCAGGTTCGTCTCCACCTGCTCACGCAGTTCCGCGGCCGTAGTGGCGTTGTAGAACCCGCGCGCCGCGTCCTCTCCCGGCCCGACCTTCGTGGTGATCGTCAAACCCCCGGGGTACGGCGCCAACGCCTCCCGAATCAATTCGTTCGCGTACCGTTTCGCGCCCTCGCCGACTCGCAAAGTCCCGCCCGGTGACGCGTAGAACGCCGCCGTGTCGATGTGATTCACGCCGAGCTCGACCGCGCGCCGCAGTACCGCGATCGCGACCGCTCGGTCCGGGTTCGCGGTGATCCGCATGGCGCCGAAGCCCAGGCGGTTGACGGTGACATCGCCGAGTTTCCAGGTCCCTGCCGCGGCCGCGTTCACTCTTCGATCGCTCCCCGGACCGCCCGCAGGTGCTGCCGGAACGTCAACGACGGATCCGCGGCACGGTTCTCGAGGAATGTCCGGAAACTCACCTGGGCACGCAAGGAATTTCCGTTCCGGATTTCCTCCGCCTGCCGGCGTTCCGTGTCCCGGATCGACTCGGCCAGCCCGAGCACCTCGTCCACCCGTTCGGACGGCACGAAGATCGCCCCGTCCTGGTCAGCGAAAACGGTGTCCTCGCGGGTCACCGGCCACTCGCCGATCGTTGCCGTGGACAACGCGTCGGCCGGCTGCGGATCGAGCCGCAACGGTCCGGTCGGCAGCGCTCCGAGACTGAACACCGGCAGCCCGATCGCGGCGATGTCGACCGTGTCCCGGTGCAAGCCCCAGATCACGATCCCGGCGAGTCCGGCCGCCGCGGCCTCCAGCGCCACCAGGTCACCGACACACGCCTCGTCCCGCCGGCCACCGTTGTCCACGACGAGTACGTCGCCCTCGGCAGCGGACTCGAACGCCTCCAGGAAAACGTCGACACTGCCGACATGCTGAGCCGGCAGCACCCGCCCCGCCACCTTGGACCCGGCAACAGCCGACACCGACACCGTCCGAACCGGTACTCCGGCCCGAAGACACGCATCCGCGACGTGCGCGGTGGTCAGCTCCGCGAACCGCTCCAACATCCCAGCCCCCTCAACACCCGGATCCCGACAGGAAACAGTCCACCACGCTTGTCCAACTCCCGGACGCAGCGGATCCCGGTCAGTGCGACAGGAACGCGACGACCTCGTCGAGCGCCGGCTCGGCGGTGGTGTCCAGGGTCATCGACGGCACTGGCAGATCGACCGGCTGGAAGGAGTTGTGGGTCCGCAGCCGGGCCTCCGGGCTGATCTGCGCGTCCTCATGGGCGGCCCGCCGCGGATCGTTGGCTGACCGGTCAGTGATCCGCTCGAGGGCGACCTCGGCCGGAACCGTGCAGTGCACGATCCGGATGTCCGCGCGACCGAGCAGCGGGCTCAGTCCCGGTGTCCAGAGCCGGTCCTGGAACGCCGCCTCCGCGACCACCGTCGTACCGCGGCCGATCAGCAGGCCGATGACGTCGAAGAAAGTCGACAGCGTCCGCATCTGGAGCGGGTCGCCGGGCCCCGGAACGAACCCCGGAGTGGCGTGCACCATGCCTTCCTTGATCTCGTCCCGGCAGATGGCCGGGCAGCCGATCGCGGTGGCGATCCGGTGCGCCAGCGTCGTTTTTCCGGTCCCCGGCGGACCACTGACCACGACAAGCATCGGTTTCGACTGCACTCGCCGTACCTTAGCGGTGACGGTCGGCGCTCGGTGTAAAACGCGTGTCATGAACTGTCGGCGGCCGTGCCTACCGTTGGTCCGGACGACAGGGGTGGGGGACATGACGACGTACTCGGCGGTCCGTACGACGGGGATCTACTGCCGGCCCGGCTGTGGGGCCAAGCCGCTCGCGGAAAACGTGAGCACGTTCGAGCTGCCTGCCGCGGCCGAGGCCGCCGGGTACCGCGCGTGCCTGCGCTGCCGGCCGTACCGGGTGGCCGGGACGGTGGCCGACGAAACCCCCGAGCTGGTCTGCCGGGCGGTGCAGCTGATCATTTCCGGCCTGCTGGACGAGTCCGGCGAGGAGGCGCTCGGCGCGCGGCTCGGGGTGTCGGCGCGGCACCTTCGGCGGATGTTCCACGAGCACCTCGGCGTCACGCCCGACCAGTTCGCCCGGTCGCGGCGGGCCCACTTCGCGCGCCGACTGATCGACGACACGGATCTGGGCATCGCGGAAATCGCGTTCGCATCCGGTTTCGGCAGCTTGCGGCAGTTCAACCGGGCCATGCAGGAAATTTTCCGCGCATCGCCGCGCGAGCTGCGCGACCGGCGGCGGCGCAGCGATCGCCTCGTCGCCGACGGCGGCCTGGTACTGCGGTTGCCGTTCACCCCGCCGTACGACTGGGAGGCGATGTGCGCGTACCTCGGGGCGGGCGCAATCCCGGGCGTCGAGTCGGTCGTGGACGGCGTGTACCGGCGGACGATCTCGCTGGACGGTGAGCCGGGCGTGCTGGAGCTGAGCGCGGGTGGCGACGACTACCTGCTGCTGCGCGCGCACCTGCCGTTCTGGGAGGGCGTGATTCATGTCGTGGACCGCGCCGCTCGCCTGGCCGGTCTCGAGTGCGAGCCGATTCGTGCCCGCACGCAGTTGTCTGCGGACGCCGGCCTGGGGTCGCTCATCGCGTCCCGGCCCGGTGTTCGGGTGCCCGGCGCGTGGGGCCCGTTCGAGGTCGCCGTACAAGCCGTGGTCCGTGATCAGCTGCCCGACGCGGATGCGACCGACGCGCTGCGCAAGTTGGTGGAGGTGTACGGCGTTGCGGTTCCAGGGCTGGGGCATGGTCTGACGCACTTGTTCCCGGGCCCAGAGGCGCTGACGGGAGCCGAGCTGGTCGGTTCGTTCGCCCGTGCGGTTGCCGATGGCAACATCACGCTGGAGGACTCGGAGGCGCTGATCCCGTCGCTCGAGGCCGTCACGAGCACCCGCGCCGCCCAGGAAATCGCGCTGCGACTCGGCGCTCGCGACGCCTGGCCGCTCGGCGGCGAGTCCGAGCACCTCCGCCCGTGGCGCTCACTCGCCGCCGTCTACCAACTCCTCGACGCTGCCTAGGCCGGTCAGCTGGTCAAGGTGGTGTAGGTGCCGCTGGTCAGGAGCTCCTTCGCGGCGGCCGTTGCCAGCGCGTACGCCGCGCTCGTGATCGCCGGCCCGACGCTGATCCGCGCCACGCCGAGGTCCGCGAGTTCGGCGACCGGGGGAGCGCCCGGACCGACCATCACGTTCAGCGGCAGCGGCGACTCCTTCACCAGCCCCGCGATGACCTCGGCGTCGACCACGCCCGGGACGAACAGCACGTCCGCGCCCGCGTCGGCGTAGATCTTCGCGCGCTCGATCGTGCCGGTCCGGTCGCCGAACAGGTAGGTGTCGGTCCGTGCGTTGATCACCAGTTCGATGCCGGCAGCAACAGCTGCGGCGCGCGCCGCCTTGATCCGCTCGGCATGCACCAACGGGTCGTCGAGAACTCGCGCCGTACTGTCCTCGAGGTTGATCCCGACGGCGCCGGCCTCGATGACTTCGCTGACCGTGCCCGCGACATCGCCGTACCCGGCCTCGATGTCCGCCGTCACCGGGAGCGCGACCGCCGCGCACACCGCGCGGATCGTCGCGATCGCGGACGCCCGGTCCAGCGGGCCGCCGTCCTCGACGCCGTAGGCCCACGCGACGCCCGCACTCGTCGTCGCGATCGCCGCCGCGCCGGCCGCTTCGATCGCCCGCGCCGAGCCGGCGTCCCACGCGTTCGGCAGCACGAGCGGCGGCTGTCCGTGCAGTTCGCGCAGCCGCCGCGCCAGCTCGTTCCGCGCGCTCACAGGCTGACCAGCAGTTCGTGGTCGATCTCGACGAATTCGACGATCAGGCCGGCGAACCGCCCCGCGATCAGTTCCTTGTACGCCGCCGAGCCGGTGTGCGCGTCGTACGCCGCCTGGTCCGCGAAGTGCTCGACGAACAGCAGGTAGTCCGGGTTCGCCGGGTCGCGGTAGACGCGGAAGGACAACGTGCCTTCCTCGGTTCCCGGCCCCTTCGGCGCGAACTCCTGCACGATCGCCTCGGCGGCGGCCTGGTTGCCGTCCTTGAGTTTGATCGGAAACACCTTGGCCAGCATCGGATTTCCTCCTGTGGTCGGTTCGAAGTACCTCAAGGTTCGCCTGCCGGCCGGGGGTGGGTCTGGCCATATTCGGTCATCTCGGTCATCTCTGATCGTCTCGTATATAGAGACGATATGTCTCATTTTTCAAGATCCTGGACTACGGTGGAAAACGTTGGCGGAGGGCAAAGGAGCCTGCGATGAACAACGTGTACACCCACGGACATCACGAGTCTGTGCTGCGGTCGCACAGTTGGCGGACCGCGGAAAATTCTGCCGGTTACCTGATTCCGCACCTACGGCCCGGGATGTCGCTGCTCGACGTCGGCGCCGGTCCCGGCACCATCACCGCGGATCTTGCGCGACTGGTCGAGCCCGGCCGGACGACCGCGCTGGAGGCGAGCAACTCGGCGCTCGACATCACCAAGGCGACGTTCGCGGACCTGGACCTCGACGTGGAATTCGTTGTCGGTGACGTGCACGCGCTGGATATTCCGGACGACACCTACGACGTCGTGCACGCGCACCAGGTGCTGCAGCATGTCGCGGATCCGGTGCAGGCACTGCGGGAGATGCGGCGGGTCTGCAAGCCCGGCGGGATCGTCGCGGTGCGCGACTCCGACTACCACGGCTTCGTCTGGTACCCGGCGTTGCCGGAGTTGGACGAGTGGATGGCGCTCTATCAGCGCCTCGCCCGCGCCAACGGTGGTGAGCCCGATGCAGGCCGGCGTCTGCTGTCGTGGGCGCACGCGGCCGGCTTCGAGAAGGTCGACGCGACCACGTCGACCTGGGCGTTCACCGATCCCGAGGGCCGTGCGTTCTGGGGTGGGATGTGGGCCGACCGGATCCTGAAGTCCGCTCTCGCGGATCAGGCCCGAGCGGACGGCGTACCCGAGCAAGAGCTGGA
Source organism: Kribbella sp. NPDC043289 (assembly GCF_056436705.1). NCBI lineage: Bacteria > Bacillati > Actinomycetota > Actinomycetes > Propionibacteriales > Kribbellaceae > Kribbella > Kribbella sp. NPDC043289. The sequence continues at coordinate 67,691 of NZ_JBWKCB010000006.1, read as the reverse complement.
AGCGATCTCGCGGGCGTGGCGGACGTGGACGGAAACTCCGGATGGCTGGATTTCCGTCCTGCACGCCGAACTACTGTGCGTGGCGTGATCGCTGGCGGGAGATCTCGTACAGCACGGCGGTCGCCGCGTTGGCGGCGTTGAGGGAGCTGGCCGAGCCGGTGATCGGGATCCGGACCAGGTGGTCGGCCGCCTCCTTCCACGCCGTGCTCAGGCCGGCGGTCTCGTTTCCGATCAGCAGCAGAACCGGCTGCGTGAAGTCGAAGTCGTAGACGTCCGTCGTGCCGTGCTCGTCGGTCCCGACCACGACGATCGGGACCGCGGAACGCCGTACCCAGTCGAGGACCTCGCGGTGTGACGGTGCGCGGACGGCGGGAACCGCGAACAGCGATCCCGTCGTCGCGCGGACCGCCTTCGGGTCGTAGATGTCGGCCGCGTGCCCGGTGACGATCACGCCGCCGGCGCCGAACGCGTCCGCGGACCGGATGATCGATCCGATGTTCCCCGGCCCGGTCGGCCGGTCGAACACCACGCCGAGGAAGTCCGGCCCGACCGGAATCCGATCCAGGTCGTCGGCCGGCAACTCGAGTACGGCGACCAGTTCGGGCTCCTGCTTCTCGCCGAGCTCGGCCAGCAACTCCGGCGCCATCGACACCCGTTCCACGCCGGAAAGTCGTTGCAGCAGCTCGGACGCCCATCCGGAAAGCGGCCGCGATGCGTCGGTGATGATTGTCCGCACCACCCAGCCGTTGTCCACGGCAACCGAAATCGGCCGCACGCCCTGGACCAGGAACTCGCCGGACCGCTGCCGCTTGGTCCGGTTGGTGAGCGACGCCTGCCAGACCTGGAAACGGGCATTCCGCGACGAGATCCGTTGCACAGCCACCACTCTACGGGCAGGCGCCCTAGGGAGTTGGCGGCGCAGTCGACTCGCGGACGATCAGCTCGGGCCGGAACAGCAGCGACTGTCCTTGTGTCGGTCCGGAATCGTCCAATCGTGCCCTGAGCTGGGTGAACGCGGCCGCGGCCATCTCGCGCATCGGCTGCCGCACCGTGGTCAGCGTCGGCGCGTACAGGTCCGCGAGCACGATGTCGTCGAAGCCGACCACCGAGACGTCCTTGCCGACTTCGAGCCCGCCGTCCCGCAGTCCACGGCAGACGCCGAGCGCGCACATGTCGTTGATCGCGACGATCCCGGTCGGCGGTTCCTCCAGGGCCAGCAACTCGGCGGCGGCCGCGCGGCCCAGCTCGGACGCCTCGACGTCACCGAAGTCGTCCGCGTCGCCCTTGACCGGAGCCCGGACAGAACTTTCCGCATCGATTCCGGCTTGTTCGAGCGCGGCCACGAAACCGCGGTACCGCTCCTTGCGGTTCACGCTCGCCAGCGCGCCGGAAACGAAGGCCAGCCGACGGTGCCCGAGCTCGGTCAGATGCTGCGTGGCCAACTGACTGCCGATCGAGTTGTCGACGCTGATGCTCACCAGTGAGGCCGGATCGCCGGCTTGCGACGTACGGTCGAAGGCGACCAGTTGGAGTCCACGCTCGACCAGCGGCATCACATGCTCGAGCGACGGCAGCGACGAGCACAGTACGACGCCGTGCACGCCGTCGGCCCACAGTTCGTCGATGTAGTCGCGCTCGCGGCGCGGATCGCGCTCGGAGTTGCAGAGCAGAACGTGATAGCCCTCGGCCAGCGCGGCGGACTCCAGGTGTCGTGCGAGCGCGCCCCAGAAAGGGTTTCCGACCGACGGAACGACGAGTCCGATCGTCGTGTTCCGGCCGGTCCGCAGTTGCCGGGCGGCCCGGTTCGGCCGGTACCCGAGCTTGTCGATCGCGCGCTCGATCCGTTGCCGGGTCTCGGGCAGCATCCGGTGACTGCGCCCGTTGAGCAGGTTCGACACCGTGCTCGGCGAGACGCCCGCCTCGGTCGCAACCTGCTGGATCGTCACCTCACCCGTCCTCAATTCACCGGCCACCCGCGCATTCTGTCACCCCGTGGTTCGATCTGGACTGCAGTGCAACGATGCATCAGGATCTTCCGAAAGTCCAGCAGAACTCGAGAGGCGTCAACCTCTTGACGGGCCGCGAAATCCGTTCCTAACATGCGGTGCATCGTTGCACCGACCTCGCACATCTGCGCCGCTCCAGCCAGTGCATCGATGCACCACTCCACTTCCGCAGCACCACGAAAGGCGCGCCATGGAGTACACCCGTAGATCAGTCCTGACCGCCCTCGGGCTCGGCGCCGTCGCCGCGGCCACCGGGTGCTCCGCGTCGGGCGGCAACACCCAGGCGGCCGCCGACGGACCCGTCGAAGGTGAGATCTCGCTGCTCACCCCGCTGTTCGAGGGCAGTACCGGCAAGCAGTTGCTCGAGGGCAAGCTGCTGCCGGCGTTCAAGCAGAAGAACCCGAACGTCGCGGTCAAGGTCGACTACACGACGTACGCCGCCCTGAACGAGAAGATCACCACCAGCCTGGCCGGCGGCCTGATGCCGGACGTGGTGATGCTCGGTGTCGGCTGGATCCCGCCGTTCGCGCACAAGAAGGTGCTCGCGCCGCTGCCCGACGACCTGGCCAAGCGGTACGAGTACGAGGACCGGGTGCTCGAGCCGTCCCGGTTCGACGGAAAGCTGTACGCGCTGCCGATGGTCCTGGACACCCGGATCGTCACCTACCGCAAGGACCTGTTCGCCGAGGCCGGGATCAAGGCGCCGCCGAAGGACTGGGCCGAGCTGCGCGAGATCTCCAAGGAACTCGCCCGCCGGGACGGTTCCGGAAAGCTGACGCGGGTCGGATTCGATCCGTTCTCGATCGATCTGCGGCAGTGCTGGGAGACGTTCCTGTTCGCGAACGACGGAAACCTGTTCGACGATTCCGGACAGCAGGTCAAGTTCGACGACGACCGCGGTGTCGAGGCGCTGCAGCTGTTCCTCGACGTGATCAAGGACAAGTCCGCCGACTACTCGTTCAAGTCTTCTGCCGGTCAGCCGACCACCCTGCAGCAGGGTCGTTCCGCGATGATGATGGCGAACAACTCGCTCTGGACGCAGCTGCAGAAGCAGAACCCGGAGCTGCTCAAGGACGACAAGGTCGGCGCGTTCATCCTGGCCAACAAGGTGCCGGCGATGTTGCAGGGCGGAACCCTGGTGGCCCGCTCCGCATCGTCCAAGCACGCCGCCGCGGCCCAGGCCCTGGTGGAGTTCATGGGTACGCCGGAGTCCATCCTGCCGACGGCGCAGCAGCGCGGATCCGTGCCCGGCGTACAGAACCTGCGGGACTCCGAGTACGTCAAGGACAACGGTTTCGTGAAGCTTGCCCTGGACAACATGAGCAAAGCCCGGTCCGAGGGCGGGACGGCGGCCTGGATGGAGATCCGGGAGAAGATCAAGACCACGCTGGAGACCGCGGTGGTCGGTAAGCGGAGCGCCAAGGAGGCGATCGACGAGCTCGCCGGTCTGAGCAAGGAAGCGATCTCGAGGCTGTGAGCGCGACAACCATGGCGGAGCAGGTGCGCGAGACCGCGCCTGCTCCGGCCTCCCCTCCACCCAGCGGCCGGTTGCTTCGCAACCGGCGCCGGGCCGGCCTGCTGATGGTCGCGCCCGCCGTGCTGCACGCACTGATCTGGATCGGCATCCCGCTGGTCGCCGCGGTGGTACTGAGCTTCACGTCGTACGACGTGCTGACGCCGCCGCGGTTCGTCGGGCTGGAGAATTTCCGCGACCTGCTGTCCGACAACGTTTTCCGGCGGGCGGTGCTGAACACCAGCATCTACACGTTCTTCACGGTTCCGGTGGCGATGTCGATCGCACTGCTGATCGCGCTGATGCTGAACACCAAGCTGAAGGGCCGGGCGATCTTCCGGACCGCGATCTTCATCCCGCAGGTGACCGCGACGATCGCGGTCGCGCTGGTCTGGCTGTGGATCTACGACCCGCGCAGTGGACTGGCCAACGCCATACTGTCCTTCCTCGGACTGGACGGGCCGGCCTGGCTGTCGTCCACCGACTGGGCGATGCCGGCGGTGATCGTGGTCGGGATCTGGCAAGGCATCGGGCTGAAGATGCTGATCTATCTGGCCGCGCTGCAGAGTCTGCCGACCGACCTGTACGAGGCGGCATCGGTGGACGGCGCCTCCAAGGTCCGGCAGTTCTTCAGCCTGACCGTGCCGTTGCTGCGGCCGGCCACGTTCTTCGTCTTCGTGACGTCGGTGATCGGCGCGTTCCAGTCGTTCGACCAGGTGTACATCCTGACCGACGGCGGACCGGCGAACAGCACGACGATGATGACGTACGAGATCTACAAGTCCGCGTTCCGGGAGTTCCGGATGGGGTACGCCTGCGCGCAGAGCCTGGTGCTGTTCGCGCTGCTCCTCGTCCTGACCCTGCTGAACCGGCGGATCACCGGAGGTGACCGTGCCACCCGCTGAGGTTCTCACCGAGCAACAACCTCGGGTCCGTACGGGCCGGAAATCGCCGGTCCGCCCCGGTGCGCGACGGCGCGTCAGTCCCGGCCGGATCGCGCTGTACCTGACCCTGACCGCGATCGCCCTGGTGATGATCGTGCCGTTCGTCTGGATGCTGCTCACCTCGCTGAAGACGCCGGGCGACATCGCCGCCGTACCGCCGAAACTATTTCCGACGAAATGGGCGTTCGGAAACTACGTGGACGCGTTGCACGCGGCGCCGTTCGCGACGTACGCGCGGAACAGTTTCGTGATCGCCGCGAGTCATACGCTGCTGAACGTGGTGATCGCGTCGATGGCCGGGTACGCGCTGGCGCGGCTGCGGTTCCGGGGCAGCTCGCTGATCTTCCTCGGGTTCGTCGGGGCGCTGATGATTCCGACGTACACGAAGATCCTGCCGGAGTTCCTGATCGTGCGGTTCATGCCGTTGTTCGGCGGGAACGACATCACCGGGCAGGGCGGCACCGGGTGGCTGGACACCTGGTGGGCGCTGATCATCCCGGGCGCCGTGAGTCCGTTTTCCGTGTTCCTGTTCCGGCAGTTCTACCTGGACCTGCCGGTCGAACTCGAGGAGGCCGCGCGGCTGGACGGCCTCGGTGAGCTGGGCATCTACGCGCGGATCATGACGCCGCTGGTGAAGCCCGCGTTCATCACCGTCGCGCTGCTCACCTTCGAAGGTTCCTGGAACAACTTCCTCTGGCCGCTGCTGGTGACCAAGAGCGACAGCCTGCGCGTGATCCAGGTCGGGTTGTCGGTGTTCCGGACCGAGAACGACACGCAGTGGGCGTTCCTGATGGCCGGAACCACGCTGGCCACCGTTCCGATGGTGGTGCTGTTCCTGATCGGGCAGCGGTACTTCGTCCAAGGGTTCGCGAACGCGGGCATCAAATGACATACATCGAAAGGACACCTCTTATGACCGGGGAACTGCAGGGCACGCGGGCGCTGGTGACCGGAGCCGGGCACGGTATCGGCCGCGGGATCGCGCTCGGGCTGGCCGCGGCCGGGGCCGACGTCGTGGTGCACTACGGAAAGTCCGCCGCCGAGGCCGCGCAGACTGTTTCCGCCATCGAGGAACTCGGCCGGAAAGCGATCGCGGTCGGCGCCGACGTGACGAGCACGGTGGAGGTCAACCGCCTGCTGGACGAGACGGCCGGTTTCCTCGGCGGACTCGACGTCCTGGTGTGCAACGCCGGCCACCTGATCGGCCGGGTCAAGGTCGAGGAGATGACCGACGAGCACTTCCAGCAGGTCGTCGACGTGAACCTCGGCGCGACGTTCCGGACCACGCGGGCCGCGATCCCGCACCTCGCGCAGTCGGCGAACCCGCGGATCATCACGATGGCGTCGCTGGCCGCGCACAACGGCGGCGGCCCCGGCTCGGTGGTCTACGCCGCTGCGAAGGCCGGGGTCCGCGGTTTCACCAAGGGCCTGGCGAAGGAGCTCGGGTCGCGCGGGATCACGGTCAACTCGGTCGCTCCGGGATACATCGCGGAAACGGCGTTCCACCAGACGTTCTCGACCGCCGAGGCGCAGGCGAACATGGTCGCCGGTACGCCGATCGGTCGCGCCGGACAGGTCGAGGACGTGGCGAACGCGGTCCGGTTCCTCGCGCTGCCGTCCTCGGGGTACCTGACCGGGATCACCATCGACATCGACGGTGGCACGTGGCCCCGCTGACCGGAAAACCGCCGACGGAACGCGGTGGCTGGTGGCACCAGTACGTGTGTCCGGCACACGGTGTCGAACTCGAGCACGTCGGCTTCGATTCCGGAAAGTTTCCGGATGGCGGAGTGCCGTGCGCGTACGGGTGCCGGATCGACACGCCCGCGGTCCGGGGCGCCTGGACTGTGCTCGCCCATCATTTCTGGGCACGGCGCATCCGGCTGCTCTCGTACGACGGGGGTGGGGCGGACCTGCTCACGTCGTACGCGCGGCTGTATCTGGAGCTCACGAAGGCGGGGGAGCACGAGCAGGCGCAGGGGTGGATGCAGCGCGGCCGGCTGTTCCACCAGGCGCTCACCGATGCCGTGTGGGGGGTGCCGATCGCGCACTCGATCCTGAACCTTGCCGAGCGGTCCGGGTCGGCCGAGCTGGCCGAGACGCTGCCGATGCTCGACGACATGGTCGCCGGGGCCCGGCGAGCGCGGGACGCGATGGTTGCCCAGGACAAGTTCTCGTCGAACTACACGGCGTGGTTCAACGCGCTGGGTACGACGGCGAGTCAGGCGGCCGCTGCCGTTCGGGGCGAGACCTGGGACGGCGCGAAGGAGTGGTTGACCGGTGAGCACGGGCAGTTCGCGCACCTCGAGGTCGCGACCGGCGAGGATGGCCTGGAATGGGAAGCCAGCACGTACTACCACGGCTTCGTCCTGCGGGCGTACCTGCTGAGCCTGCGCGGCTTCGACCCCGCCGCCGCTCCCGAGCGGCTCGGCCGGATGATCGGCGCGCTGGCCGGGCTCGCCACCGACGGCGGCGTCCTGCCGGCCCTCCACGACGGTCCGTACCAGCGGATCCCGCTGGCGCTGGAGTGGCTGGAGATCGCCGCGCTGGCCAGGCAGTTCACGTCCGAACACGGTCTCGACGCTGTCGCGGCACGCGCCCTCGCGGAGGTCGGGGACGGGTACGACGGCCTGGAGGACAAGCTCACCGGCTGGTTCGCCGGGGAGCCACGGTCGGATGCGCTGTCGCCTGAGCCCGTGAGCTCGTCGTACGCGGTGGTCCGGGTCGGTGGCATCCACGCGGTCCTCGACCACGGGCCGCACGGCGGTTCGCACGGTCACGACGACAAGCTCGCGCTTTATCTGTACGGCGTGGACACGCCGTGGCAGCCGGATCCGGGACAGGTCCCGTACGGCCATGCCGAGTGGCGCCGCCACTACAAGTCCGTCACCTCCCACCCGACCATCCGCATCGACGATCTCGAACCCGCTGAGGCGACCGGAGTGCTCACCCAGGACGCAACGTCGGTGACGGCCACGGTCGACGGTTGGTACGAAGGCGTGCGGGCAACGCGGCAACTGATTTCCGGTAACGGTTTCCTGATCGACGTGGTCCGGGTGACGGCGGATCGCGAGCGCGAGATCGTGCTCCAGTTCCGGCCGGATGTCGACCTCGCGGTGCAGGTCGGGCCGGACGCGTTCCGGACGACGTGGGCCGGAGACGAAACGCTGTACGGCTACCACCGTGGAGACGGCGTTCCGGTGACGCGACCCGGGCCTGGCCCGGCCGACGACCCGCAGCGAACCCGCACCTGGGTGGACTGGACGGTGGTCGGGACGACGGCGACTTTCCGTTCCGTGTACTCGACCACGCCGATCGACGGAAACCTCGAGGACGTGATTTCCGATGTATGACGAGCGGCTCGACGTACTCCGTGCCGGTCTCGACGGGCGGTACGCGGCGCAGTGGCGGCGGCTGCGCGAGCAGTGCGACTGGTACCGGACGCAGACCCCGCCCACCGAGCACCCGTCGGCGAGCATCACGTTCTTCGGTCCGGCGGCGGCGAACCTCGCGCTCGCCTACCGCCTGACCGGCAACGAGGGCTACCGCGCCGAGGCGGCGCGGTGGATCTCGGCCGCGATCGGGTTCCCGCACTGGGGCAAGGCGCACATGCCCGACCACGACCTCGACGCCGGGTGGTTGCTGCACGGTCTGTCGCTCGCGTCGGCCTGGCTGGGCGAGGACTTCGAGCTCGCGAAGGAGCTGCGGGCGAAGCTGGAGCTGCAAGGTTCCCGGTTGTACGAGTTCGCCGTCGAGTCCGAGGGCTCGTGGTGGAGTTCGTCGTACTGGCAGAACCACAACTGGATCTGCTACACCGGCCTCGCCGCCGCCGGGTACGCGCTCGGGCGTACCGAGTGGACCGAGCGGGCGAAGACGAACTTCGCGACCGTGATCGAAATGCTGCCGGCCGACGGGTCGGACATGGAAGGCGTCGTCTACTGGCGGTACGGCGTTCCGTGGCTCGCGACGTACCTGGATCTGCTGCAGGATCAGGAACGCCTCGACTGGTGGCAGCGCTGCGCGTTCCTCGCGAACACGTTTTCCTACCGGCTGCAGCAATGCGCGCCAGGATTCGAGGAAAACATCGACCACGGCGACTGCCACGATCGGCGGAGTGGTCACAGCGTCGCGCTGTACCGGAAACTGGCCGCCGCGTACCGGATCGGCGAAGCACAGTGGCTCGCCGACCTGGTGTCCGAACGATTTTTCTGGCGTGAGGCGTACGCGAGCGGCGTCAAACCCGGCGTGATGCCGGAGGCGTACCTGGAGATGCTCTGGTACGACGACTCGCTGCCGCCGGTCGATCCCGCGAAGAATGCTCCGCTGTCGGCGTACTTTCCGGACCTCGGTCTGGTCACGGCGCGGACCGGATGGGACGACGAGGCCACCATGGTGTCGTTCAAGGCCGCGCCGGGTGGTGGGCATCAGGCGTGGGAGACGTCGCATCAGTTGGACCGCGAACGCGGGTGGGACACGCTGAGCGCCGGACATCATCACCCCGACGCGGGATCGTTCGTGCTCACGTCGCGGGGCGCGTTCCTGGCGGTGGACGAGGGATATAGCAACCGCAAGCGCGCCGGCGACCACAACCTGATCCTGGTGGACGGGTTCGGTTACGCCGACGAGGATCGCTACCACGTCTACAAGGAGATTCCGTACGAGCGGCAGGCGCGGATGGTCGACGTCCACGCGGTCGACGGGATGGCGCACGCGACGGCTCAGATCGCCGCGATGTACCCGGCCCAGCTCGGGATCACGCGGCTCGACCGGACACTGGTCTTCACCCCCGCCGGCCGCATCGTCCTGCTCGACCGCTGCGCTGCGGACTCTCCACGGGACTGGACCCTCCTGCTGCACGCCGACTGGCCGATCGAGTACGGCAAGGAAATCGCGCTCCGTTCCGGTTCCGCGCAGGCCTGGGTCCGGCTGCACACCCCGCTGACGGTCGAGTCCGCCGTCACCGAGGTGGAGGCCAACCCCACCTCGAGTACGCCGAGCCTCCGCCTGACTCGGACGATGCACACCCTGCGCGCGACCGCCGAGCAGTCCTCGATCGCGACGCTCCTCACGACGATCGAGCCGACCTCTTCTCTGCACCCGTCACCACCGACCGTCCGCCGGCTCACGCTCGCGCGCGGCCACGGGATCGCCTTCGACGGAGAAACCGTTCTGTTGCCGGACGACGACGGAATGATCGAGGACGAGCAGGCGAAGGCCGTGATCCAGACCGCGGACCGGAGGATCACGGTATGACCAGGAAAGCGCTGGACTGGTTGGGCTGGATTGCCAGTCCAGCGCTTTCCGGGGCGGCGTTCGTGCTGCTGTGCCTGGGGATCGTCACCTGGTTGCCGGCGCTGGCGGCGGTCGGGTTCGCCCTCAACCGGTGGCGGACCGACGGGGACACGCGCTGCTTCACCGGGGTGTTCGCCGGATGGCGCAAGTACTGGCGCCCGCTGCTCCCGCACTCGATCCTGATGACCATTGCCGCAGTGGTTGCTGCCAGCAACCTGTCGTTCCTGTCCGGTCGTTCCGGGCCGCTCGTCGTGACGCTCTTCATGATCCACGTCGGCCTGATCGCCGCCGCGGTCACATACCACATCGCCCTCGCTGTCGCCGCCGGCCGGAACCCGTCCGGGTCAGCCGCCGAGTGGCGCCGTACCGCCTTCCAACTCGCCTTCACCTCCGTCCCCCGAGGCACCGCACTCCTCGGCGCCGCGATCGCCGCGCCGGTGTTCTCACTCCCGATTCCGGCAGGCCCGCTGCTTCTCGGCACCACCGTCCCGGTCCTGGTCGGTCTGCTCGTCGCCGACCGCGCCTAGCCCACTCCGCAGACTTTCCGTTCCGACAACGGACGTTCCGTTTCCGACAGGACGTTCCGTTCTGGCCGGATGCTCTGTTCCGGCCGTGCACAGTCCGTTTCTGACCGCCCTATCAGGAGGACCATCATGTTCAGAGCCGTCCCGATTCTGCTGCTCGGCGCCGCGCTCGCGCTGCCCGCCGTACCGGCGCACGCCGCGACCGACTACTACGTCTCGACCACCGGCAGCGACAGCAACTCCGGTACGTCGTCCGGTACGCCGTTCGCGACCATCCAGAAAGCCCTCGACACCGCTCCGCGCGGGGCGACCGTACATCTTGCCTCTGGCACCTATCTGCAGGATGCGGTGACCATCCGATCGGGAGTGACGGTCACCGGACCGTCGAGCGCGGTGGTGAAAGGTGCGGGGAACTCAAGGATCTTCCAGGTCCAGCACGACGGCGTGACGCTGGACGGATTCACGATCGACGGCTTGTTCGGCTCGTCGAGCAGCAAGTCCGGGTACCGGGACAAGCTGGTGTACGTGATGAGCACGTCGCCTGGTGACGGCGTGGGCACACTGACGATCCGGAACATGCGGTTGAAGAACGCCGGCGGCGAGTGCCTGCGGCTCCGGTACCTGGTCACGAACGCCGACGTACACGACAACACGATCGGCCCGTGCGGCGTGTACGACTTCAAGTTCAACGACGGCGGGAAGAACGGCGAGGGGATCTACCTCGGCACCGCGCCGGAACAGCAGGGCCAGAACGGCGCGCCGGACGCACAGCCGGACCGCAGCCGGAACAACCACATCCACGACAACACGATCGCGACGTACGGCAACGAGTGCGTGGACGTGAAGGAGAACTCGACCGCGAACACGGTCGAGCACAACGACTGCAGCCAGCAGCAGGACTCGAGCTCGGGCGGCCTGGATGCCCGCGGCAACGGAAACACTTTCCGGTACAACACCCTGCACGACAACGTCGGCGCCGGTGTCCGCCTCGGCGGCGACACGGAAACCGATGGCGTGGACAACAACGTCTACGGAAACACCATCACGAACAACGGCTCCGGCGGTATCAAGTTCATGCGCACGCCGCAGGGCCAGGTCTGCGGGAACACGATGTCCGGCAACACCGGCGGAAACTCGGTCGGAACGTACGGCGCCGACTTCACCCCGACAGCAGCCTGCTGATGGGTACGCCGTCCCGCCGCGCGATCCTCGGCGGCACAGCGGCCGGTGCTGTCGGCAGCGTCATCGGCGCTGTCCCCGGAACGCCGGCGTTTGCCGCCGACGACGGTGCAGTCGGCAACGTAGCTGCGACGCCGCGCCGGTGGGTCACGACCTGGGCGACCGCACAGACCGCTCCGACCCCCACTGACCCGGACGCCACCAACGGATTCACCGACACCACGATCCGGAACACTTTACGGCTTTCCGGGGGTGGCGGTCCGATCCGGCTGCGATTCGCGAATCCCTTCGGAACGGCCCCCGTCGTTGTCGGTCCGGTGAGTGCGGCCTCGGCTCAGGCCGGTGGTGAGCGCCGGGTGCTGTTCGGCGGCGAAGAACAGGTCGTACTGGCCTCCGGGGCGACTGTCGTGAGCGATCCGGTCACGGTCGTCGTACCCGACGGCGGGGATCTCACGGTGAGCATGTACTTGCCAGGACCCACCGGCCCCGTCAGCTTTCACCGGAACGTGCATGCGACCGGAGCGATCGGGGACCGGCCGACGAAGTCGGTGTTCCTGCTCAACGGAATCGACGTTCCGGCGAACGGGCGCTCGACGCTCGCGATCCTCGGCGACTCGATCACCGAAGGCGTCGGGACCCCCGATGATGCCAACCTGCGCTGGCCCGATCAGTACGCCGCGCGTTTCCCCCGGCGACCGGCCGTGGCGAACCTCGGAATCAGCGGAAACCGCCTGCTGCTGGACGATGCCCGCTTCGGCCCGGGCGGTCAGTCACGCTTCGACCGCGACGTACTCGGCCTGCCGAACCTGCAGACACTGATCGTTTTCCTTGGCATCAACGACATCCAGCAGCCACCGAGTCAGCTCGATCCGGCACGGATTCTGCAGGGGTTCGAGCAACTCGTCCGCCGCGCCCACGACCATGAACTCGACGTGATCGGCGCGACGATCGGCCCGTTCAAGGGCTGGATCCGCTACACCGAAGCCCTCGACCACGTGCGCAACGACGTCAACGCCGTACTCCGGCAAGGCCGCCCGTTCGACCGTCTCCTCGACGTCGACGCGGCGGTCCGCGACCCGGCCGACCCGGCTCAGCTCCGGCCCGCGTTCAACAGCGGCGACGGCCTGCACCCGAATCCGGCCGGCGCGCAGGCCATCGCCCTCGCTCTCTGAGAGGACCTCCATGTCAGACCTCCCCGTCCACCGGCGCCCCGTCCAGAGGCGCACCGTCCTCGGCGGCGTGATCGGCGGAACCGCCCTGCTCGCCCTCCCGACGCCGACGTGGGCCAACGCATCCACCGACACTGCGGCTACCGGGTCCACCGATACGACCACCGTCACCTCGATCGACGAGCTCCGCTTGCGCTGGCAAACCCTGCTCACCGGCGGCCCCACCGTCGACCCGACCGACCCGGACCTGGCCGTGGCGATCGCCCGCGTCGACCGCCTCGCCACATCCGCCCTCGCCACCCTCGACCGCTCCGCGAACCGCACCACCCTCTGGCCGGACCTCGCGAGTACAACGCTTTCCAACCACGTTGCCTCGAATTTCCGTCGCATCAAGCAGATCGCCGTCGCGTGGGCGACGAACGGGTCGGCGTACCAAGGAAACAGCTCCGTTGCCGACGACATCCGTGGTGCGCTCGATTGGATGCACACCAACCGCTACAGCCCGACGCTGCCGCGGTACGACAACGACTACGACTGGGAGATCGGTGGCGCTTCTGCCTTCGCCGACACCTTGGTCCTGCTGTACGACGTGATTCCGGCCGACCTGCGGACGACGTACACGCAGGCGATCGACTACTACACGCCCGACCCGAACCTCTGGCGCGCCGACCGGCAGATCGCGACCGGCGCGAACCGGGTCTGGATCGCGACCGTAGTGGCGACCCGGGCGGTCCTCGACGGCGATACCGCCGCGCTGGTCCGCGTCCGCGACGCGATCAGCGACGTCGAGGGCGGCGGCGCGAACAGCGTGCTCGCCTTCAACGACGCCCCCGGCCGCGTCGACGGAACCGGCGAGGGGTTCTACAGCGACGGCTCGTTCCTTCAGCACTACAAGCACCCCTACAACGGTGGGTACGGCAAGGAACTGCTCGGCACGCTGTCGTCGCTGCTCTACCTGCTCGGCGGCACCGACTGGGCCGTCACCGATACGGATCTCGAGAACATCTACGGCTGGGTCAACGACGCGTTCGACCCGCTGATCGCGCGGGGCGACATGATGGGTTCGGTCTGCGGTCGCGAGATCGCCCGGCCGAGCAAGCAGAACCACGCGGCGACGCAGACCATCATCGAGGGCACCCTGCGGCTGATTCCGGCGGCGCCCGCCGCACATGCCACGCAACTCACCGCACTGGTCAAACAGTGGATTTCCGAGGACACGTTCCGGAATTTCCTGACCGTGACAGATCCGGCCTCGCTGGTCGCGGCACGCACGATCCTCACCTCGTCCGCGCCGGCTCGCGGTCCGCTCGTCCTGCACAAGCAGTACCCGCTGATGGACAAGGTCGCGCACCACCGGCCGGCCTTCACGATCGGGTTGAGCGCGTACTCGTCGCGGATCTACAACTACGAATCGATCCAGACCGAGAACCTGCACGGCTGGCACCTGTCCGACGGCATGGTCCTGCTGTACGACGACGACCTCGGTCACTACTCGGGCGACTACTGGCCGACGGTCGACCCGTACCGGTTGCCAGGGACAACGATCGACACCCGGCGGCTGGCGGATTCCTACGGTTTCCGCAGTACCAGCGAGGCCGACTGGGTCGGCGGAACGGCGATTCCGGGACGGACGATCGGTGCCTACGGCATGGACCTTCGCGGGTACGGAACCGACCTGCGCGCCTTGAAGAGCTGGTTCCTGATCGACGATGTGATGGTCTGCCTCGGTTCGGACATCACCGGTGCCGGAACGGTCGAGACGATCATCGAGAACCGCAAGCTGCGCACCGGCGACGAGACCTTCACCGCGGCGCCGGGCTGGTGCCATCTCGACGGAACCGGTGGCTACGTTTTCCCGGATCGCACACCGATCCAGACGCTGCGCGAGGACCGGACCGCGACGTGGCGCGAGATCAACCTGAAGTACGGGACCGACGACTCGATCACCCGGACCTACCAAACCATGTGGTACGCCCACGGGACGGCGCCGGCCGGGCAGGGCTATTACTACGTGCAGCTGCCGACCGCGTCGCTCGAACAGACGAAGACGTTTGCCGGCAAGCTACCCGTGTCCAAGCTGCGGAGCGACAACACGGCGCACGCGGTTCGGCTGCACAGCGTCCTGGCAGCCAACTTCTGGTCGGCGGGCACCGTTGCCGAACTGACGGCCGACGGCGCGGCCTCGGTCGTCGTGGCAGGTGGGACGGTCGCGATTTCGGATCCGACGCACACGCGTCCGTCGGTCACCGTCGATCTCGACAAGCCCGGTCTGCGCCTGGTGAGCGCTGACGACGGCGTCACGGTCAGCCGGCGAGGCAGCGGTTGGCGCGTCGTCGTCGACACCACGATCCGCCGCGGGGCCACCGCCACCGCGACCTTCCGCTGAGACGCCGAGCGCCATTGGGCTCACCGCGGCCCGGCGGAATGACCGAGAAATGCTGAATCACCGGAGTTTCCGGAATTACTGAGAGGAATCCGAATGCTGGTCGACATGCCCTTGGACCGGTTGCGGGAGTACCGGCCGGAGCCGGAGGAGCCCGCGGACTTCGACGCGTTCTGGAAACAGACGCTCGACGACGCGGCCGGTCATCCGATCGACGCCCGGTTCACGCCGTACGACGCGCGTCTGGCGACCGTCGAGGTCCAGGACGTCACGTTCAGCGGGTGGGCAGGTCAGCCGGTGAAGGCGTGGCTGCTCCTGCCACGCCATCGCAGTGGCCCGCTGCCCGCGGTCGTCCAATACATCGGGTACAACGGCGGCCGGGGAATCCCGTACGAGTGGCTCACCTGGAGCGCCGCGGGGTACGCGCACCTGATCATGGACAACCGCGGTCAGGGTGGCGGCGGAAAGACTGTCGCGGACACTCCGGACATTGCGCCGGACGGACACGGATCGTCGGCACCGGGTTTCCTGACGCACGGAATCGAAGACCCGGCGAAGCACTACTACCGCCGGCTGATCACGGACGCGGTCCGCGCGGTGGACGCGGCGAAGAGCAGCCCGGACGTGGACAGCGATCGGGTTGCGGTGATCGGTGGCAGCCAGGGCGGCGGGCTCGCGCTCGCGGTCGCCGGATTGCGTGACGACCTGTCCGCGGCGATTTCCGACGTACCGTTCCTGTGTCATTTCCGGCGCGCGTCGCAGATCACCGACAACGGCCCGTACGCCGAGATCGCGCGCTGGCTGAAGGGTCACCGGTTCGAGACGGAAACCGCGATCGGAACGTTGTCCTACTTCGACGCGGTGAACTTCGCCGCCCGCGC
Organism: Kribbella sp. NPDC043289; assembly: GCF_056436705.1. Taxonomy (NCBI): domain Bacteria; kingdom Bacillati; phylum Actinomycetota; class Actinomycetes; order Propionibacteriales; family Kribbellaceae; genus Kribbella; species Kribbella sp. NPDC043289. The sequence goes on along the minus strand of NZ_JBWKCB010000006.1, from coordinate 51,800 downwards.
GACCTGTCCGGCGTGGTTCTCGGTCGCGCTGATGGACAACATCTGCCCGCCGTCCACGGTCTTCGCGGCCTACCACCGGTACGCCGGAGAGGCGCAGCTCGAGGTGTTCACCTACAACGGGCACGAAGGCGGCGCGGAGTACGACCTGCCGCGCAAGCTCAGTGCGCTCGCTTCCGTCTTCGGCCCCGGTGCCTGAACCGGAGCACGCTCCACAGGATCAGTACCGGCAACCAGAGCACGAGTAGCCAGGGAATCCGCCACCAGCCGGAGCCGCCGAGCTCCGGCTGGTCGGTGGCGACCAACGGCCGCGCCGAGGTCGACCACGCCAGGAAAGCGTCGCCGATCGGCAGTGCACCGAACAGGTACCGCTTCGTCGTCAGCCCGGTGAACGGCAACCCGACCAGCTCACCCGTCCGCGACAGCCGATCCGCCAGCGGATCCTGGTGCACCCGCGCCGCGCCCATCGCGACCACGGTCGCGGACAGACTCATCCCGAACACCAGCGGCCCGGAGTCGACGTCGCCCGGACCGCTGTGGCCCTTCGGATACTCCCGGACCCCGAGGCCCGTGACGAACTTGTCCTTGAAGATCTCGTACTGCGCCTGCGCGAACGTCGGGTCGATGTCCACCAGGAACCGCTGGATCATCGCCTGCGACGAACCCCGCGCGCCGGAAACCTGCGGAACGACCTGATGCGGCAGCAGCCCGGTGTCCGGATCCAGTTTCGCCTTCGCGTTGGTCACCCAGTTCCTGGCGATCTGCCCGAAGCGTGGCGCGACCAACGCGTCGTACAGGCGGAGCGACGCGATCGCGACGACCGAGTCGACCGGCCAGGCCTGCCCCGGGTACGCCGCGAGGAACGGCGTGTTCGCGGTCCGGAAAGCGGTGGCGATCGCGACCGACTTACTGGTGAACGCGTCGCGCTCGGCGGCGGTTGACTGACCGAGGGCGATCAGGCCGCCGCGCAGCCAGTTCGTCCAGCCGGCGTAGAAGACGCCGTACGCCGGCTGCAAGGACTCGTCGAACGGCGCTGTACCTTCCGCGCCGGTGATCCGGTCGAGTGCCCAGCGGACCTCGGCAGTCGCGTCGGCCGACCGGGTCGGGTCATCGACGCCGACCTGGACCCAGCTGAGTCCGTACAGCACGTTCAGGAAGAAGTAGCCTTCCGGAAACTGTTTCTGCGCGGACCGATCGGCCCCGTTCTCGATCTCGGCACGCAGGAACGTCAACTGCTTCACCACGCCGCGGGTGGGATCGGTCCACGGGAGAACCAGACGAGCGGTGCCCACCCCCGCCACCATCGTGGCGATCACCGCCACGCCGATCACGAACTTGCGCAGCACCTGCATCAATCTAGAGGGTCTTCGGCAACCAGCGGCGGACGAACGGGTGACTATCCGGAGACTGGACATCGCGTGGGCGGGGGAGTTCAGGTCCCGAGCGTCGACTCCCGGGTGATCAGGCGAGTGGGCAGCTCCTGCGGTCCGGGGTGTGTGCGGCCGCCGATGGCGTCGAGCAGCAGGTTGGCGGTGTGCCGGCCGAGCTCCTCGAGCCGCATGTCGATCGTGGTGAGCGGCGGCCGGCTCGCCAGCGCCATCACCGGCCAGTTGTCGTACCCGGTGACCGCGATGTCGTACGGCACCGAGCGGCCGAGCTCGCGGAGCCGATCACACACGCCGCGGGCGATCTGATCGCTGCCGCAGGTGATCGCTTCGACGTCGGGCTGCGTGCGGAGCAGGAGGTCGACCGCGTGCCGGCCCCATCGCTCGCTCCACTCACCGTGCAGCGGCTCGCCGATGAGCGCGTCGCCGGCCGCCCTCACGGTCGCCTCGGCGCGGACCCGGGCGCTGTGGTGCGAGTCCGGCCCGGTGACATGCGCGATCCGCTCGCGCCCGAGCGACAACAGGTGTCGCACGGTCGAGCCCGCACCGCCGTGGTCGTCGACGATCAGCGACGTGTCGTCCGGATCGGTCGAGGGACTGAACGCGTAGATGACGGGGATCGGTACGTCGATCGGCGCCCGTGGCTCGGTCCGCCGGCCGGTGACGATGATGCCGTCCACCCGCCGGGCCAGCAGCGACTTCACGTAATGCTGCTCGCGGAGCGGGTCGTCGCGGGTGTCGCACAGCACGAGCGCCATCTCACCCGCGCTCAGCGCGTCCTCGGCGCCGAGCATGATCGGGATACTGAACCGGCCCGAGCTGTCGGTGGTGATCAGACCCACCGTGAAGCTGCGCCCGGACGCCAGCGCACGACCGCGGCTGTCCGGTGTGAAGCCGAGCGTCTCGGCCGCTTCCAGCACCCGCAGCCGGGTCGCCTCCTTGAGCTGGCCGGTGTTGTTCAGCGCCTTCGACGCCGTGCTCGCCGCGACGCCGGCCAAGGCCGCGACGTCCTTGATGCCGACCGTTCGGGCCGTCCGTGGGGCCATGGCAACTCCTTTCCTGAAGTTTCCGGCACAGTACCCCAACGCGCCCGGGTGCTCCCGAAGTTATCCACAGCCAGGGGTTGACCTGGCGATCCCGGCTCTCTACCTTCGTGCAGGAAAACGTGTTCCGGATTTTCCTAACTCAGGAGTCACGCGCTATGAGTGCATCCTCCGAAACCTCTGTCGCCCCCGCCGCCACGACGAGGGGCCGCCGGCGTCCCCTCGGACTCGGCGAGGTCACCATCACCGGCGGGTTCTGGGCGCCGCGGCAGGCCCGCAACGGCGCCGAAGCGATCCCCAGCGGCCAGGACCAGCTCGAGAAAGCCGGAAACCTGCACAACCTACGGCTCGCCGCGGGCATCGGCGAGGGCGAGGCGATCGGCCCGATCTTCGCCGACTCCGACGTCTACAAGTGGCTCGAGGCAGCCGCCTGGGAGTACGGCCGGAATCCCGACGACGAACTGCTGCAGCGCATCCGCGACCTGACCACGGTCGTCGCGGCCGCGCAGCGCGACGACGGGTACCTCGACTCGGTGGTCCAACTCCGGTACGGCGACAAGGGCCGCTACCAGCAACTCGTCTGGAGTCACGAGCACTACTGCGCCGGCCACCTGATCCAGGCCGCGGTCGCGCAGGTCCGCTGCACCGGCGACCGGGCCCTGCTCGACGTCGCGATCAAGCTCGCCGACCACCTGAGGGCGACCTTCGGCGACGACAAGACCGTCGACGTCGACGGCCACCCGGTGATCGAGATGGCGCTCGTCGAGCTGTATCGAGAAACCGGTACGGCGGCGTACCTCGAGCTCGCGCGGTGGTTCGTGGAAGCGCGCGGACACGGGATCATCGAGCGGCACGGGCACTCGCCGGCGTACTTCTCCGACCGGGTCCCGGTCCGCGAGGCGACGTCGGTCGAGGGGCACTCGGTCCGCGCGGTGTACCTGGCTGCCGGTGCGGCCGATGTCGCGCTGGAGACCGGCGACACGGAGCTGCTCGACGCCTTGAAGGTCCAGTTCGACCACATGTGGTCGACCAAGACCTATGTCACCGGCGGTCTCGGCGCGCGCTGGGAGGGCGAGGCGTTCGGCGACGAGTACGAGTTGCCGCCGGACCGTGCGTACGCGGAAACGTGTGCAGCGATCGGCGGAATCCAGTGGGCCTGGCGGATGCTCCTCGCGACGGGCACGGCGTCGTACGCCGACGCGATCGAGCGGATGCTCTACAACGGTTTCCTGGCCGGTGTCTCGCTTTCCGGAACGGAATACTTCTACGTCAATCCGCTGCAGCTGCGCGGGGCGGCGTACCCGGACACCGGGCGGAGTCCGGCGCACGGGCGGCGCGGGTGGTTCGACTGCGCGTGCTGCCCGCCGAACATCATGCGCACGCTGGCGAGCCTGGACGGCTACCTCGCGACGACCACCGACGACGCGGTGCAGATCCACCAGTACGCCGCCGGCGTGATCAAGGCCGGCGACGTCGAACTGCGCGTCGAGACCAACTATCCGTGGGAAGGCGCCGTCCGGATCACCGCTGACGCGCCGGCTGCCGTCGAGCTGCGGATTCCGGCGTGGGCCGACGGTGCCACGCTCAACGGGCAGCCGGTCGCAGCCGGCGAATACGCTCGCGCGGAGGGGCAGGAGTTCGACCTGCAACTGCCGCTCGACACCCGGTTCGTCGGGGCTGATCCGCGGATCGACGCCGTGCGTGGGTGCGTCGCGATGGAGCGCGGCCCGTTGGTGTACGCGGTCGAGCAGGTGGACAACACGGCGAACGTCGACGACCTGCATCTGTTGCCCGAGGCACCGGTTTCCGCGGCCGCGGAACTGCTCGACGGCGTGACCGTGGTCAAGGCCCGCGGAAAGTCCGGAACCGGGCACCGGGAGGGCTGGCCGTTCACTCCGGAGTCCGGTGACTCGACCGGCGACGAGGTCGAGGTGGTCGCGGTGCCGTACTACGCATGGGCCAACCGGGACATCGGCGCGATGCGCGTCTGGCTGCCCAGGGCCTGACGATGCTCACCCGGCGGAAGTTCATCGGCCTGGCGGCCGCTGCGACCACGGCCGGCTTCGCGTCCAGCTGCAGCTCGGTCCTGCCCGAACCCGACGTCCAGGCGACGGGTTTCGGGCAGGACTCCACCGGCACCGTGCAGGTGTGGTGCCGGGCGGCGACGCAGAGCGGTCTGACCGACCTGGTGAAGAAGTTCAACGCGTCCCAGAACCGGCTCACCGTCGAGCTGACGCCGGTTCTGGACGCCCAGTACGTGACCAAGCTGGCGACCGCGATCCGCGGCCGGACGGTGCCGGACCTGGTCGACATCGACGACATCAACTCAATGCTGTTCATCTACCGCGACGCGTTCACGGACCTCACGGAACCGCTCGCCGCGCTGGATTTTCGGGACCAGCTGAGCCCGGGCCACCTGCGGCTGGCGACCAGGAACGAGCGCGTGTACGGCGTTCCGTACCTCGCCGACAACTCGATGTTCTGGTTCAACACCGAGCTCTGCGACAAGGCGGACGTCGATCCGGACGAGGCCGTGAAGTCGTTCGGAAACCTGCTGGACGCCGCCCGCCGGTTGCGGAAACTCGGCGACGACATCTACGCCTGGAGTTTCCCGGCGAACAGCCCGGGTGCGCTCGGGTTCGTCGTCCAGCCGATGGTCTGGGCCGCGGACACGGATCTCATCCAGGGCACCATCGGAAGTCAGTCCGGGCACATCATCGGGAACGACACCGTCCGGCAAATGCTCGAGCTGCACCGCCAGCTCTGGGTCGACGGTCTGGTGCCGCGGGCGAACTTCTCGGACGACGCTTCCCGATGGGGCAGTGATTTCCGGGCCGGAAAGGTCGGAATCTTTCCGTCGAACTACAGCGTGGTGGTGTCCGGATCGGACCCGGCTTTCCAGAAGAAGGTCACGCCGCGGCTGTTGTCCGGACCGGACGGCGGCGCGGCGTTCTTCGACGGCGGCGACAACATGTGCATTCCGCGCGGCGCCCGGAACGCGTCCGGCGCGTGGGAGTTCGTCCGGTTCGCGCTGGACCTGCCGCAGCAGATCGACCTGCCGGCCGGCGGATACACGCCGGTGCGGTCGGACGCGCGGACGCCGGAGTTCGCGAAGAAGTACCCGTTGGCGACGCTGCCGCTGGAACGCATCAAGGAGGGGTACGCGCCGACAACGCTTTCCTACAACCTCCTCTACAACCAGCCGGACGGGCCGTGGCTGCAGATGTTCCGCCGCGCCGTGTTCGACGGCGAGCTGGAGGCCGCCATGAAAGAAGCCCAGCAGAACTATGACCGCATTCTCCGTCAGGGGCAGGCATGAGTACCGCGGTGCGCGGCAATCGTCGCCTGGATCCGGGTCTGCGCCGGGCCGCTTCGGCACGCGGCCGAGTGGGTCGCGGCTCGCTGACCCATCCGTCGCGAACCGGCCTGCTCCTGGTGAGTCCCGCCGTACTGTTCGTCGGCGTCTTCGTCCTTGTCCCGCTCGTCTTCGCCCTCGTGATCTCGCTGACCAACTGGCCGCTGATCGGCTCCGTCAAGTTCAGCGGGCTGAAGAACTACACGGCGATCGTCTCCGACGCCGCGTTCGCCAAGTCCGTCCTCTACACGCTGCTCTACACGGTCATCGTGACCGGACCGATCCTCGTGCTCGGGTACGCCCTCGCGGTCCTGGTACGCCGGAAGCGCCGCGGCTCGACGCTGCTGCGCACGGTCTTCTTCCTCCCGTTCGTCGTCGGCTTGTCGACGCTCAGCTTCGTCACGGTCCTGGAGGCCCAGCCGGAGAGCGGAGTGATCAACATCGTGCTCCGCGAACTCGGGATCACCGACGGTACGACGGCCTGGCTGGTGGATGGGCCACTCGCGACCGGACTGATCTGCGTGCTGGTGATCTGGGCGGTCAGTGGGCTGACGATGATGTTGCTGATGGCCGGCATGCAGGCGATCCCGCGGGAGTACTACGAGTCCGCCGAACTGGACGGCGCCGGCTGGTGGAAACAGGAACAGGAAATCACGATTCCGATCCTGCGCCGGACCATCGCGATGGCGGTGATCATCTCGGTGATCGGGTCGTTGCTGGCGTTCTCGCAGTTCTACATCCTGACCCGCGGAGGTCCCGGGACGGACACCACGACGGTGGTGCAGTACATCTACAACCGCGCCTTCGTCCAGCTGCAGCTCGGTGCCGCGACCGCGCTGTCGATCGTGCTGGTGATCGTGGTCGGGCTCGTCACCGCGGCCCAGTTCCGGCTGCTCCGGGAGAAGGACTGACGATGCGACTCAAGAACACGTTTTACGTCATCGGTGGCGGCGGGGCGTTCCTGGTCTTCGCCGTACCGTTGCTCTGGGCACTCTTCCGGTCGGTGCAGCCGAACGACGTGATCGTCGCGGCACCGGACGGAAGGACGTTCTTCCAGCTCACCTGGGACAACTTCCGGACCCTGATCGAGGGACCCGGAAACCTGATCCGGGCGGTCGGAAACAGTCTGCTCGTGGCGATCAGTACGTCGGTCCTGACTGCGCTGCTCGCGACGCTGGCGGGGTACGGGTTCGCGCGTTTCCGGTTCCGCAGCGGGCCGGTGTTGTTCGCGCTCGTGGTGGTGTCGATGATGATCCCGTTCCAGGCGATCCTGACGCCGCTCTACCTGGAGATGAACGTCCTGCGGCTCACCGACAGCCTGCTCGGGCTGGTGCTGTTCTACACCACGGTCAACCTGCCGTTCGGGGTGTTCGTGATGCGGAACTCGTTCTCCTCGGTGCCGGTCGAACTCGAGGACTCCGCCCATGTCGACGGGTGCGGAACGTTCCGGATGATCGGTTCCGTACTGCGCCCGCTGATCACTCCCGGCGCCGCGACGGTGGCGCTGTACGCGTTCCTCGCCGCCTGGACCGAGTTCCTCGGAGCGCTCACGTTCCTGACCAAGGACGAGCTGTACACGCTGCCCGTCGCGCTGGTGAACGTCCAGGCCGGCGCGTACGGCGAGATCAACTTCGGCTCGTTGGTGGCCGGATCGGTGATCGCGATGATTCCGTGCGTCGTGCTGTACGTCGGCCTGCAGCGGTTCTACGTGTCCGGTCTCGCCTCCGGAGCGGTCAAGGGCTAGACCGGAGCTACAAGCTGGGCCGGATCTCGTGGTCGGCGTGCGCCGTGGCGTGGGCCTCGCCGACCTGCCGGCACAGCGCCATCAGGTCTTCCTCGTTCCGGACCTGCTGCTTCGCCTTCGGGCCGAGGTCCGTGATGTGGTCGCGGGCCCGCAGCAGCCGCTGGAAGACTCGCTCCCGCTCGGCCGGGTCGTCGGTGTACTCCGGGTCGAGGTAGGCGACCGCGTCGCGGCGGATGTGGGCCATCGCGGTCTGCGTGCGTCCGCGGGTGCTGAACAGTGAGGCGAAGATCGTGATCAGCAGGACCACCAGGATCACGGCCAGCGAGAGCCCGGTGCTGATCTCGGCCACCTCGACGTGGTCACCACCGTTGATGAACGGCAGGTTGTTCTCGTTCAGCGCGTGCAGGATCAGCTTGGCGCCGATGAACACCAGGATCGCGGCCAGGCCGAAGGACAGGTAGATCAACCGGTCCAGCAGGCCGTCGAGCAGGAAGAACAGTTGCCGCAGTCCGAGCAGACTGAACGCGGTCGCGGTGAACACGACGTACACGTTCTGGGTGAGGCCGAAGATTGCCGGGATCGAGTCCAGCGCGAACATCAGGTCGGTGAAGCCGATCGCGACCATCACCAGCAGCATCGGCGTCAGCATCCGGCGGCCGTCGACCCGCGTCGTCATCCGGTCCCCGTCGTACTCGTCGGTGGTCCGGAACAGCCGCCGGGCCATCCGGACGACGATGTTCTGGGCCTGGTGGGATTCCTCGGTTTCCGGTTTGAGCATGTTCCCGGCGGTCAGCAGCAGCGCGATTCCGAACAGGTAGAACACCCAGGAAAACGTGTGCAGCAGCGCCGAGCCGACGAAGATGAACGCGGACCGCGCGATCAGGCTGACCACGATCCCGACCAGCAGGACCTTCTGCTGGTTCTCCCGTGGCACCCGGAAACCGCTCATGATGATCAGGAACACGAACAGGTTGTCCACCGAGAGCGCTTTCTCGGTGATGTACCCGGCGAAGTACTCCGAGCCCATGCCGGTGCCGCCGATCAGCAGCGTTCCGAGCCCGAACAGGATCGCGATCCCGACGTAGACCGCGGACCACGCCGCGGCTTCGCGGAGCGTCGGCACGTGCGCCGACCGGACGTGGAAGAAGTAGTCGAACAACAGCAGCCCGGCGATCGCCAGCAGCGTCAGCACCCAGACCAGAGGGGACACGGTCATGCCCTAACCCAACCATGCTCGCCCTCCGCGTCTGCCCGACTTCGAGAAAATTGCCGGAAAGGCATCTTTGCTCTTTGGGCAACTTCTGTTACGGTCATGACATGGCAGACGGGTTGCGCGAGCGCAAGAAACAGGAGACCCGGATCGCGCTGAGCTGGGCGGCGGTCCGGCTCACCGTCGAACGCGGGTATGGCAACGTGCGGATCGAGGACATCGCCGCCGAGGCGGGCGTCTCGCTGCGCACGTTCCGCAACTACTTCGACAGCAAGGCCGACGCGATCGCGGCCCGCGAGGTCGACCGGAGTCTGCGGATCGCCGAGGAGCTCCGGGCCCGGCCGGCGGACGAGCCGCTCTGGACCGCGCTCCGGGTCGCGATCGAGGCTCATTTCGCGCTCGGCGAGGAGGGCCACGGCGGCCGGCGCCCGCCGGACGAGAAATGGCTGACAGGCATCCGGCTGATGATGACCGAGCCCGCTCTGCAAGGTGCGGTCGCGCGCGCCTATGCCCGCGCCGGGGATGAGCTGACAGCCGCGATCGCGGACCGGACCGGTACGTCGGGGCTGTATCCCCGGCTGGTCTCGGAGGTGATCAACGCGACCCGTGGCGTTGTGACGGCGGAGTGGCTGCGCGCCGACCCGCCGCGTTCCGTCGCCGACCTGCTGTCGGAGGCGCTCGACCTGGTCGCCGCCGGCCTGCCGATCCCCGAGTAACACCCAGCTTCACAGCTTTGCGAACCCCGGTGAGTCGCCGGGGCGGTCAGTCACGCCTGAGTGGAGGGACGTCATGGACGCCGAAGTCGTCATTGCCGGGGCCGGACCGAACGGCCTCATGCTGGCCGGTGAGCTGCTGCTCGCCGGAATCCGGCCGATCGTGCTCGAGAAACTGCCGGAACGCAGTACGACGCCGCGGGCCAACGGTCTCGTCGGCCAGGTCGTCCGGATGCTCGACCGGCGCGGAATCTACGAACGCCTGAGCGGAACGACGGGCGCGCCGCGGCCGGCTCCGGGTTTCGTGTTCGGCGCGATGCCGTTGCGTCTCGACCTGCTCGAGGAGAACCCGGTCTATCTGCTGCAGGTGCCGCAGGTGCGGATCGAGGAGGTTCTCGAGGAGCGGGCGCTGGAGCTCGGGGCCGAGATCCGGCGCGGTCACGAGCTGCTCGGATTCACCCAGGACGCGGACGGGGTGACGATCTCGCTGTCCGGCCCCGAAGGGGAGTACCAACTGCGCACCGGGTACCTCGTCGGCGCCGACGGTGGTCGCAGCGTGACGCGGAAACTCGCCGGGATCGACTTTCCGGGCGTCACCAACGACTCGATGGTGTCCCGGACGGGCAGTGCCACGGTGCCGCCGGAGTACATCGTGAACGGGGTGCTGAAGGTTCCGGGGTACGGCGTGATTCCGCCGTTCCTGCATCAGCGGACGGAACATGGACTGTTCGTGTGGGCACCGTTTCCGAATCGGTTGCCGGCCGTGAGTACGGGGGAGTGGGACACGCCATCGGATGGCGAGATGACGTTCTCGGAACTGCAGGCGAGCGCGGATCGAGTGCTCGGCGTACATCTGCCGCTGGTTGAGCCGACAGGTGACGGGGTGCGGCAGTTGCGGCGGGTTGTGGGTGGAAACAGCCGGCTGGCGTCACGGTTCCGTTCCGGGCGGGTGTTGCTGGTCGGTGATGCCGCGCACGTGCATTCCGCGATCGGCGGGCCTGGGCTGAATCTCGGGCTGCAGGATGCGGTCAACCTCGGGTGGAAGCTGGCTGCTGAGGTACAGGGTTGGGCTCCGCCGGGGTTGCTCGACACGTACGAGTCCGAGCGGCGGCCGGTGGGGGAGCGGGTGGTGATGCAGACCCAGGCCCAGTCCGCGCTGATTGCCCCGGGCAACGACGTGACGGAGTTGCGGGAACTGTTCGGGGAGTTTCTCGACGATCCGGGGAACGTGAAGCGAGTGGCCGACCTGATTTCCGGCGCGGACATCCGGTACCACGACGGTCCGCACCCGATGGTCGGGCGATGGGCACCGGATCTCACGATCGAACGCGATTCCGGGACGGTGCGGCTGACCGAGCTGATGCACGCCGGCCGTTCGCTGCTCGTCGACCTGACACCCGATGGCGCGTTCGCTGCCGAGCCCGTTCCGGAACAGGTGGACGTGATCACCGGTCGCGGCGACCGCGAGATCGCCCTCCTCATCCGCCCCGACGGCTACGTCGCCTGGGCCACAGAACCCGCCGATGCGGCGGCCCAGGATGTGAGTGGTTTGCGCGAGTCCTTGGGGCGGTGGTTTCAGGCGCGGCCCTTGACCAGCGCGACGAGGTAGCGGCAGGGCGTCGTACCGGGGTTGTGGAAGGTGGTCGCCGACGGTGGGCCGAGGTGGAGGCAGTCGCCGGTGTGCAGGTCGTGGACCTGGGAGCCTTCGTGGAAGCGGAGGTGTCCGTCGAGGATCCACAGCTGCTGGTTCTTGAAGATGTAGGCGTCGGCCGGGTACGAGACCGAGGCGCCGGCCGGCAGTTCCACCTCGACCAACTCCAGCGGCCCATCGGTCGCCGGGGACACCGCCCGCCGGCGGTACCCGGTGACCGGATCCGTCCAGACCGGCTGGTCGTCCGCTCTGCGGAGCAGTTCGCCCGTGGTTTCCGCGCGGGCGACCAGTTCGGACAACGTCATTCCGAGCGCGCCGGACAACTTTCCGAGCAGTACGGCGGTGGGTTGCGCCTCGCCGCGCTCGATCTTGCCGATCATCGCCCGCGACACCCCCGACCGCTCGGCCAGCGCGTTCACGGACAGGTCCTGCGCGGTGCGCGCCTGCTGCACGGTGGCCGCCAAGGAACGAGACAGATCGTCGATCACGCTTGCCACTATAGCGCCAGTTATGGCTACTATCGTGCCATGGTTCAGGTCAGAGACGCCTCGGAAGCTGATGCCGAGGCCTGCGCGGCGATCTACGCGCCCTATGTCACCGGCACCGCGATCACCTTCGAGATCGACCCGCCGACCGCCGTGGAGATGGCCGAGCGAATCGCCAAGGCGCAGTCGACCCACGCGTGGCTCGTCCTCGAAGACGAGCACCGCGTCGTCGGGTACGCGTACGCCGGTCCGATGAAACCGCGCGCGGCGTACCGCTGGTCCTGCGAAGTCAGCGTGTACGTCGAACCGGGCCGCCGCCGCTCCGGCGCCGGCCGGGCGCTGTACGAGGCGCTGTTCGCCCGCCTGACGGACCGCGGTTTCCGGACTGCGGTGGCCGGTATGACTCTTCCCAACCCCGCCAGCGAGGGTCTCCACAAGTCGCTCGGCTTCGAGCCCATCGGCACCTACCGGAACATCGGCTGGAAACTCGACACCTGGCACGACGTCGCCTGGGCCCAACGCCCCCTCGCCGAACTTCCCGACCCGCCGGCGGAACCCCGCTAGACCTTAGCCATCGGGTGCCTAGCTCATCGGCGGGCAGGTGCCGCCGGGAGTGGTGGCTAGTTCGAAGTGCCACATTTCGTTGGCGAGGGTCTGGCAGAGGCCGTAGCGGTTGCCTTTGCGGATCAGCCAGTCGTCGGCGTCGGTGGGGCCGATGTCGACGGCGTGGCCCGTCACGTGGTGCGACTCGTCCGGGTCGGCGACCCACTTCAGCGCCTTCTTCTTGCTGCCGTACTTCCGGATCGCTTTCTCCAGCAACTCTTCCTGGTATTTCCGGCTCCGCCAGCCGGTGGTGACCTGCATCCTGATCCCGTCGTCCTTCATCGCGGCCTCGGCCCGCTGCACCGCTTTCCGCAGTGCCGGGTCCAGCTTGGCGATCCCGGGCAGGTCGGTGTCCGACGCGGAGGTGTGATCCGGCAGTACGCCGTCCGCGGCGCCCGGACCGCCCGAGCCGGAGCCACCGCGATCGGATCCGCCCCGCGTCGGACCGGAGGTGGACGCCGACCCGGGCGGCGTGTCCTGCGCGGAAACCGCTGTACAGGCGGCCAGCGAGAAACTGATGACTGCGGCAACGATCGCCAGGCCGGCCGGAGTGGCCGACCGGCGTCCGCGTCGGTCGATGGCAGCGAGGTGATCGATGAGCATGCCGACAGTCCATCCGGAACGATGTTGCCGGAGCGTCTGCAATTTCGAATACGTTTTCCATACACCCCACCTGCTTCAATGGACGGTATGCGGGTGCTGGTCGTCGAGGACGAGGTCTATCTCGCGGAAGCGATCCAGGCCGGTCTGCGGCTGGAGGCGATCGCGGCCGATCTGGCCTTCGACGGGCACTCCGCGCTGGAGTCCGTGACAGTCACGGCGTACGACGTTGTGGTGCTGGACCGTGATCTCCCCGGGGTCAGCGGCGACGAGGTGTGCCGGCAGATCGTTGCGCAAGGCATCGGGTGCCGAGTGCTCATGCTCACCGCGGCCGGTGATCTCGACGACAAGGTGGCCGGGTTCGAGCTCGGCGCCGACGACTACCTGACCAAACCGTTCGAGCTCCGCGAACTCGTCGTACGCCTCCGTGCGCTGGTACGACGGCCCGCCGCGACGACCCCGACCGTGCTCGAGTACGCCGGGGTGCGGTTGGACCCGTTCCGGCGCGAGGTGTACCGCTCCGGACGCTACGTGAAGCTGCAGCGGAAACAGTTCGCCGTACTCGAGGTGTTGATGGCCGCTCGCGGTGGGGTGATCAGCTCGGAAACCCTGCTGGAGAAAGCGTGGGACGAGAACGCGGATCCGTTCAGCAATGCGGTCCGGTTGACGATCTCGGCGTTGCGGAAACGACTTGGTGATCCGTGGGTGATCCACACCGTCCCAGGTGTCGGCTACCGGATCGGTGACGCGTGAGCGGCGGGGTGATGGTGGCGTGAGCGACGAGCAGTTGATGACCTGGCGGCCGCGGTTGACGGTGCGGCTGCGGCTGACGTTGAGTTACGCGGGCCTGCTGGTGCTCTCGGGCGCCGTGGTCGCATGCATCATCTGGCTGGTTTTCCGGATCGTTCCGAACTACCCACTGACCGCTGCCAATCCGCGTGACCTGCGCGACGGGCTGCCGCCGTCACGCGGCGAGATCCTCGACCTCGTGGTGAAACTCTCCGCGGCGGCAATCGGGTTCCTGGCAATCGTCGGGCTGGTCGCCGGGTGGTTCCTGGCGGGCCGGATGCTGAGGCCGCTGCAGGAAATCACCGCCGCAGCACGGAAAGCGGGGAGCGGATCGCTGGACCACCGGATCGGGCTCACCGGGATGCGGGACGAGTTCACCGAGCTCTCGGACACGTTCGACCAGATGCTCGACCGGCTGCAGTTGTCGTTCGAGCAGTACCGGCGATTCGCGGCGAACGCGTCGCACGAACTGCGGACCCCACACGCGGTGATGAAGACGATGCTGGACGTCGCGCAGGCGGATCCGGACCATCAGGATGTTCCGCAACTCGTGAAACGACTGGCGGAAACAAACCAGCGCGGTATCGACATCGTCGAGGCACTGCTGAGCCTGACCGCCCTGAACAACCGGAACGCACTGAGTGAACAAGCCGGCGAGCTCGATCCGGTCGACCTCTCCGCGGTACTGCGGGCCGCCTGGCCGGCGTTGTCGGCGGAGGCTGCCGGAGCCGGCGTCACGCTGTCGTCCGAGCTGACGGAAACTGTTGTCGAGGGCAATGATGTTCTGTTGCACCAAGTGGTGACCAACCTGGTGCAGAACGCGATCCGGCACGGCGGCGGGTCGGTCGAGGTCACGGTTTCCGGCGGCGCACTCGTCGTACGCAACGATGGTGAGCTGCTGGATCCGGAACGGGTTCGGACCTTCGTCGAACCGTTCACGAAGGATCGGTACCGGGCCGGTCACGGGCTCGGGCTGGCCTTGGTGGATCGGATCGTCGAGGTGCATCGCGGGCGCTTGGAGCTCGTCGCGAATCCGGGCGGCGGGCTGACCGCGACCGTCGTACTGCCCGAGGCTGTCGTGGATAGCTGAGCCGACAGTTGGTTGGCCCGGTCCGAGAGCGAGGATTGTCAGGTGAGTGATGACCGCCAGCCGCAACCCGCCCAGCCACACGACAGCCAGCCAGAAGCCAATCGGCCGGCCGCCAGTCAGTCAGTCGACCGCGAAGTGACCGTGCGGTTCGCCCGCGAGGAGGACGACGCCGCGCTGCTCGCGATCGAGCGGAGCTCCTGGGATGCGTCGTCCGGGTTCCCGTCGTACCAGGACAACCTCCAGGACACGTTCTTCAGCCGCAGCGGTCCGGAGGCACACCTGGTGGCGGAGTACGGCGGGAAGGTGGTCGGCTACCTCAGGCTTCAGGACAAGTACCCGTTTCCCGAGGGCTCCGGCGTTCTGACGATCAACGGTCTCGCGGTCGCTCACGACGCCCGTCGCCTCGGCGTCGCCAACGCCCTGATGGAGGCCACCACCGCCGAGGCCCGCAACCGCGGCGCCCGCAAGATCAGCCTGCACGTCCATAGCACCAACACGCCGGCCCGCCGCCTGTACGAACGCCACGGCTACGTCCTCGAAGGCACCCACCCCCAAGAGTTCCTCATCGAAGGCACCTACATCGACGCCCTCGACATGGCGAAAACTCTGTAGCGACTGCGGGGGAACAGTAGCGAAGGCGCCGTGCTCATCCGGGGGTGGATGGGCGCGGCGCCTTTTGGCTAGCGGTGGGGGTTACGGGTTGAGGCCGTGTTTGTGGAGCCAGGGCTCGGGGTCGATCGGGTCGCCGCCGCCGGGGAGGACCTCGAAGTGGACGTGCGGGCCGGTGGTGTTGCCGGTCATGCCGATCCGGCCGACCATGGAGCCGGCGTCGACCGAGTCACCGACCGAGACGTCGAACTCTTCCATGTGGCTGTACGACGTGACGGTGCCGTCGGAGTGCCGCACCTTCACCTGGCGGCCGTACGCGCCTTCGAAGTCGGCCTGGATGACCGTACCGGCCATCACCGAGCGCACCGGCGTACCCATCGGGGCCGCGAAGTCCAGACCCGTGTGGTTGTGGGCCCAGCGGCCGCCGGCCTGGTTGAACCGGGCGGTCAGGTGGTAGCCGGTGGTCGGCAGGACGATCTTGGCCTTGGCCTTCTCGGCGGCCGCCTTGAGCGCCGCGGCCTTCGCGGCGACCTCGGCCTTCGCCTCGGCGAGAGCCTTGGCGTTGGCGGCGGCCTTCTTCGCCGCGGCCGCCTTGGCCGCGGCCAGGGCGAGCGCCCGGCGCTGCGTCAGGGCCGCGTTCGCGGCGAGCTTCGAGGCCCGCTGCTGAGCTGCCTTCTGCGCGGCCTGCTGAGCCGCCTTCTGGGCAGCCTGCTGGGCGGACTTCTGCGCCGTCGCCAGCGACAGGTCGATCCGGGACGTGTCCCGCGATCCGAGGTCGCGCCGGTCGATACGAGCGGCGTTCAGAGCGTCGGCCTGCAAGGGGTTCAGGCCGGTGCTCGGCGCCGGTGACGACGGACCGGACGCGGCCGAACTGAGGCCGACGGTGGCGGTTCCGGCCGCGGCCGCCAGGGCGGCGGTCAGACCGATGATCTGGGTACGACGGGTCGCGTGGCGACGGATGAAGCGGTGCTTGGCCACCCGGCGCAGCGCAGCCGGACGACGCGACGCCGGCCGGTCTGCGTCCGGCGCGTCTTGATGAGGGGGCACGACAAAACCTTCCAGGGAGGGGCTGCCGCCGCTGAGGGGGTACGACGACTGAACGACCATAACGACCGGGTCACGAACGCCTCAAACACAGATTGCGGAAAGTTCAACGAAATCGAACACGCTCGGTGAGGCCACCCTGCCGCCCGGTGCATGCTCAGGCGTGAACCGCCTGGGGAAGAAAGGCGGCGTCGAGGTGACGCGGATCACGTCCAGATTAGGGCCGAACGGCCCTTTCGGACCGGTATAAGCCGTCCACATATTGAGAGCTTTGTCGACCAACTTACTAATCTTTCAGGCGCGTCCCATACTGAAGTGACACGGCCGACGAGAGGGGACGGACATGACGCGCAAGCCGCCGTACTACCGCCTCCACATCGACCTGCTCCGCGTCTCCAGCGCACTCTGTCTGCGCTGATCCGGTGTCTGAGCCGTATCTGAGCTGAGCCACCGCACGTCCTGCTGACGGCGTCCGCTTCCCGGACGTCCGCTGCCACCTGCCGCCCTCCGCCGAAGGGCCCGCGAAGCCTGCCCACCGCCAGGGAGTCTCATCGTGTCCACCACGTCAGTCACGTCCGCGTCCGGTACGACCGGTCCGCCGGCGACCGCGATACCTCTCGAAGCCGATCTCCCCGTCGTCGCCCGCCGGCATCCGTGGCGCTGGGTCGGCGTCGGCGTCGTACTGGTCCTGCTCGCGATGTTCGTGCACGGCCTCGTCACGAATCCGGGGTGGGACTGGCCGACGTTCTTCCAGTTCTTCGCCACCCGGACAGTGTTTTCCGCACTCTGGGTGACCATTCAGCTGACGGCGTACGGCACGGTGCTCGGGTTCGTGCTCGGTGCGGTGCTGGCGTCGATGCGATTGTCCAGCAGCCCGTTCCTCCAAGTCGTTGCCTGGGGCTACATCTGGGCGTTCCGCTCGATTCCGTTGATCCTGCAGTTGCTGTTCTGGTTCAACATCGCGTACCTGTACCAGGAGCTCAGCCTCGGCATCCCGTTCGGTCCGGAGTTCGTGCACTTCAGTACCAACGACCTGTTCGGTCCGCTGGGGGCCGCCGTACTGGGGCTCGCGCTGCACCAGGCGGCGTACGCCGCGGAGATCATTCGTGGCGGAATCATTTCCGTCGACGCCGGCCAGCTGGAGGCCGCCGCGGCACTGGGGATTCCGAAACCGCGCCAGTTCTTCCGGATCGTGCTGCCGCAGGCGATGCGGTCGATCCTGCCGAACGGCGCGAACGAGGTGATCAGCCTGTTCAAGGGCACCTCGATCGTCTCGGTGATGGCGATCCCTGAGCTCTTCTACCAGGTCCAGGTGATCTACGGCCGGAACAGCCGCGTCGTTCCGCTGCTGATGGTCGCGACGGTCTGGTACATCGTGCTGACCACGCTGCTGTCGATCGTGCAGTACTACGTCGAACGCCGCTTCGCCCGCGGGACGACGCGATGATCGACATCCAGGGCGTGCACAAGAGCTTCGGCGACCTCGAAGTACTGAAGGGGATCGACCTCGACGTACCGGCCGGCGCGGTCACCGTGATCCTCGGACCGTCCGGATCGGGAAAGTCGACGTTGCTGCGGTCGATCAACCACCTGGAGAAGGTGGACCGCGGGCTGATCCGGATCGACGGCGAGCTGATCGGGTACAAGCGGCGCGGGAACAAGCTGCACGAACTGCGGGAACCGGAGATCCTCCGGCAACGGTCGCAGGTCGGGTTCGTGTTCCAGACGTTCAACCTGTTCGGGCACTTGACTGTGCTGCAGAACGTCGTCGAGGCACCGGTTTCCGCACAGCGCCGGAAACGCAGCGAGGTCGAGCCGTACGCGCGGGAGTTGCTGGAGCGGGTCGGGGTCGGCGACAAGGCCGACGTGTACCCGCGGAAACTTTCCGGCGGTCAGCAGCAGCGGGTCGCCATCGCCCGCGCGCTGGCGCTGAAGCCGAAGGTCCTGCTGTTCGACGAACCGACCAGCGCGCTCGACCCGGAGCTCGTCGGCGAGGTCCTCGACGTGATCAAGGAACTCGCGCGGGACGGCGCCACGATGGTCGTCGTCACCCACGAGATCGGCTTCGCCCGGGAGATCGCCGACACCGTGGTCTTCATCGACGGCGGCCGGATCGTCGAGTCCGGCCCACCGCGCGCGGTCCTCGACAACCCTGTCCACGAGCGCACTCGCGCCTTCATCTCCAAGGTTCTCTGACTGATGAAACGACTCTTGCTCATCGCCGCGGCCGGTCTGCTCGTACTCGGAACGGCTGGTTGTGGCACCGAACCGCAGGCGACTGCGGCCTCTGACACCGGCGTGAACACCTCCGCGGAGCAGAACCGCGTGACGACGACGAAGAACGAGGCCGCCGCCGCGCTGCTGCCCGCCAAGGTCCGCGACCGCGGCACCTTGGTCGTCGGTGCCGGCTTCGGCAGCGGCAGCGTGCCACTCGGCTTCTACGCCGACGACAACAAGACCCCGATCGGCCTCGAGGTGGACATCGCCTATCTGGTCGCGCAGGCGCTCGGCCTGCGGCCGGAGATCGAGGTGACGAGTTGGGAGAACCTGTTCGTGGGTCTCGACTCGGCCAACTACGACGTCGGGTTCTCGAACATCACGGTCACCGAGAAGCGGAAACAGAAGTACGACTTCGCGACGTACCGCAAGGACGACATCGCGTTCGAGGCGAAGAAGGGCGGCAGCTGGCGGGTCGCCGGCGCCAAGGACATCGCCGGGAAAACGATCGCGGTCGGTTCCGGAACGAACCAGGAAAAGATTCTGGTCGACTGGAACGAGGCGAACATCAAGGCCGGGTTGCCCGCAGCAACCATCAAGTACTTCCAGAAGAACACCGACACGTACCTGGCGCTCAGCTCCGGCCGGATCGACGCGTACCTCGGGCCGAACCCGTCGATCGCCTACCACGTGAAGACGTC
Source organism: Kribbella sp. NPDC043289 (assembly GCF_056436705.1). Lineage (NCBI taxonomy): Bacteria > Bacillati > Actinomycetota > Actinomycetes > Propionibacteriales > Kribbellaceae > Kribbella > Kribbella sp. NPDC043289. The sequence goes on along the minus strand of NZ_JBWKCB010000006.1, from coordinate 32,564 downwards.
CGGTGAGACCGAGACGATCGGCAAGTTCTCCGGCGCCGGGCCGGCGTTGCAGGGGCTGATCGCGGCCACCACGAAGAAGGACAGCGGCCTGGTCAAGGCGTATCAGGCCGCGATCAACGGCGTGATCGCGGACGGCAGCTACGCCAAGGTCCTGGCCCGCTGGAACGTGAGCAACGAAGCCGTCACCACCTCCGAGATCAACCCACCCGGCCTCCCGCTGACGAGCTGAGGACATCAGATGAGAAGACGTTGGACCTTGCTGTACGGCGCGGTTCTGCTGGCGGCGGCCGCCTGCGCCGACCCGCAGACCAGTGCGCCCCCGAAGAGCGGTGACGCGTCGCAGGTCGCGTTCGACACCTCGGCGAAGCAGCAGCACATCACCTCGGCGAAGGTGGACGCGATCGCGGCGGAACTGCCGGCGGCGGTGCGGGAATCCGGGAAGCTGGTGATCGGGAACGGGTCCGCGGGCGGTGGCCTGCCGCCGCTCGGGTTCACGGCCGACGACAACAAGACGCCGATCGGGACCGAGATCGACATCGCCTACCTGGTCGCGAGTGTGCTCGGGCTGCGGCCGGAGATCGACACGACCAGCTGGGAAAACTTGTTCCTCGGACTCGATTCCGGAAAGTACCAGGTCGGAATCTCGAACATCGGCGTTTCCGAACTGCGCAAGGAGAAGTACGACTTCGCGACGTACCGGCTCGGGCTGCACGCCTTCGAGGCGAAGCTCGGTTCGGGATTGAAGATCAGCGGACCGGCGGACATTTCCGGAAAGACCGTCGCGGTCAGTTCCGGAACGTTGCAGGAAGCGATCCTGGTCGACTGGAACAAGCAGAACGTCGCAGCTGGCCGGAAACCCGCGAACCTGAAGTACTACCAGCAGGCCGCGGACACCTATCTCACGCTGCAGTCCGGGCGGATCGACCTCTATCTCGGTCCGAACCCGAACGCGACGTACCACGTCGCCACCCAGCACCAGACCGAGATCGTCGGCACCGTCTCGTCCAGTTACCCGGTGCAGGGGCTGGTGGGGATCACCACGAAGAAGGGCAACGGCCTGGCCAAGCCGCTCGCCGACGCGCTGAACGCCGCGATCGCCGACGGCAGTTACGCGAAGGTCCTCGCCAAGTGGGGCCTGCAAGGCGAGGCCGTCCCGAAGTCGTTGGTCAACCCGCCCGGCCTTCCCAAGAAATAGGAGAGCTCCATGGCGATCATCGCAACGATCTCCAGCAGTCCGTCCGTTCCGTCCCGCACGGACGCGGTCCTCGAATATGTCACCAAGCGTCTGATCAGCCACGGCCACACCGTGGCCCCGATCGTGCTGCGGGACCTCCCGGCCGAGCCGTTGCTGCACGGGCAGGCCGATCATCCCGCGATCGCCGCCGCGGCCACGGTGCTGGAAACCGCGGATGCCGTTGTCGTCACGACACCGGTCTACAAAGCGGCGTACTCCGGGTTGTTGAAGGTGTTCCTGGATCTGCTGCCGCAGTACGCGCTGAAGGGCAAGGCTGTGTTGCCGTTGGCAACAGGCGGGACGCCGGCGCATGTGCTGGTGATCGACTACGCGCTGCGGCCGGTGCTGACCAGTCTCGGGGCGGGAGCGATCGGACAGGGCTGGTTCGTGCTGTCGTCGCACATTCAGGTGTACGACGGGGGCGGGGTCCTGCTCGATGCGGCGGCGTCCGTCCCGCTGTATCAGGTGACCGAGGCGTTCCTCGCGACCGTCGAGGGCGGGCCGGCGGAAGAGAGCGTACCGGTGCCGATCGGTGCGGTGGAGGCGGTCCGTGTGCGTCCCGAGGATCCGGCGGCGGCGCCGCTGCTCGCGGATCTGGTGGTCGAGTACAGCACGCGGTACGGGCGAACCAACGAGAACACGCAGCTCACCGAAGTACCGCCGTCGGATTTCCATGCCGAGCAGGGCGGGGCGTTCGTGCTGCTGCGGTACGGCGGTCGCACGGTGGCCGGCGGCGCGATCCGGAGGTACAACGACGAGACCGGGGAGGTGAAGCGGATGTGGACGTCGCAGCTGCATCGGCGGCAGGGGCTCGGGCGGCGGGTACTGGCGGAACTCGAGGCGGCGGCTGCTGATCTTGGGTATCGACAGTTGTATCTGACGACGGGTCCGCGGCAGCCGGAGGCGGCGGGGTTGTATCTGGCGGCCGGGTTCCTGCCGCAGTTCGACACCGAGGTGGATCCGGAAACGATTGGTCCGTTGCCGTTCCGGAAAGAGATTCCGGTGGCTTTCCGGGTGGCGTCATGATCATCGGAGTCGAGATCGATGGTGCCGGTGGTGACTCCGCGGCGTGGCGGGGGTCCGAGGTTGATCCGCGGGCGGTGCTCACCGGGGAACTCGCCGTACGGGCGGTGCAGCGGGCTGAGGCGGCCGGCGTCGACTTCGCGACGTTCGTGGATGCGTTGGAGGCGCCGGACGACGTACCTGGGCAGGTGAGTGTTCGGCTGGATGCGCTTGGGCTGGCGGCTCGGGTTGCGCCGGTGACGCGGCGGATCGGGTTGCTGCCGACGATCACCGTCACGCACACGGAGCCGTTCCACGTGCAGGCGTCGGTTGCGACGCTCGACCACGTCTCGGCCGGGCGTGGCGGGTGGGTGGCTGATGTTTCCTCTTCTGCTGAGGCTGCGGCGGTGATTGGTCGTCGCGAGCCGGCACCTGCGGCGGAAACGTGGCGCGAGGCGCGGTACGTCGTTGATGTCAGCCGGCGGCTGTGGGATTCGTGGGAGGACGACGCGATCATTCGGGACTCGTTGACGGGGCGGTACATCGATCGGGACAAGCTGCATTACGTGGACTTCGAGTCCCCGACGTTCGCGGTCAAGGGGCCGTCGATCGTGCCCCGGCCTCCGCAGGGGCATCCGGTGACTGCGATTCGCGTGAGCACGCCAGAGGCGCTGGAGGCCGCCGCGGACGCCGAGCTGGTGCTACTGCCGGCATCGGACGCCCTCCCAACCCAGGTACGGGCGTTGCGCGGCGAACACCGGGGCGCACGCGAAGCGCCGCGTGGCGCGGGCGGGGCATCGGGGACGGGACCGCGTCGCGAGGCCGGAGCGACCGAGGGTGGAGCGGTCGCGGGTCTAGCGGGTGGGCGGCGGAGTGTGGCGCTGACGGCGGGGGATGGGGGCCGGAGTGTGACGGTGTCGGCGGACGCGGCTCGGCGGGACGAGGTGGCTGAGCGGGGTGGCAAGGCTCAGCGGGGTGATGCGGCCGCGCGCGGTGATGCGGCTGGGCGGGGGTCGGGTGGGCCGGTGGTGCTGGCTTCTGTGCGGGTGGAGTTGCATCGGGATGGGGTGGAGCGGGTGGTGCGGGCGATCGAGGGGTGGATCGCGGCGGGGGTTGACGGGGTGCATCTTCGGCCGGGGTCGTTGGAGCTCGATGTTCCCTTGATCGCGGACGAGTTGTTGCCGGCGTTGCGGAAACGCGGACTGGTCGGGCCGCCGGAACGGGCGGGAAGTTTCCGCGGCCGGCTCGGACTGCGGCGGATGCGGAACCGGTACGCGGGGAGTCCGCGATGACGAAGCAGATCCACCTCGCGGCGCACTTCCCCGGCGTGAACAACACGACCGTCTGGTCCGACCCGGCCGCCGGGTCGCAGATCGATTTCGGATCGTTCCGGAAACTCGCTGAAACCGCGGAACGCGGAACGTTCGATTTCTTCTTCCTCGCCGAAGGCCTGCGGTTGCGGGAGGTCAAAGGCAGGATCCACGACCTCGACGTCGTCGGCCGCCCGGAGTCGTTGACCGTGCTCAGCGCCCTCGCGGCGGTCACCACTCACCTCGGTCTGGCCGCCACCGTGAACTCGACCTTCAACGAGCCGTACGAACTGGCCAAGCGCCTGTCCACCCTCGACCATCTCTCCGGCGGCCGCGCGGCCTGGAACGTCGTCACCTCCTGGGACGCGTTCACCGGCGAGAACTTCCGCCGCGGCGGATACCTCGACAAGTCCGACCGCTACGTCCGCGCGCAGGAATCGCTCCGGATCGTCCGGAAACTCTGGGATTCCTGGACCGCCGACGACCTCGTCCTCGACCAGGCGGCGAGCGTTTTCGCCCGCGAGGGCGCTGGGGCCTTCGCGGACGAGGGCGACCACTTCACGATCCGCGGACGGTTCGGGCTGCCGCCATCACCGCAGGGCCGGCCGGTGATCATCCAGGCCGGTGACAGCGATCAGGGCCGGGAGTTCGCGGCCTCGAGTGCGGACGTGATCTTCAGCCGGCACGGGACGTTCGAGGCCGGGAAGACCTTCTACAAGGACGTGAAGTCGCGACTCGCGAAGTACGGGCGGGCCGAGGACTCGCTGAAGATCATGCCCGCGGTGACGGTCGTCGTCGCGGACACCGATGCGGACGCGATCGAGAAAGCGGCGTACATCCGGGAGCAGCAGGTGTCGGGGCCGACCGCCTTGGTGCTGGCCGAGTTGCTGTGGGGTCGCGACCTGTCGGCGTATGACCCGGACGGGCCGCTGCCGGCCGAGGACCCGGTGGTCGGTTCGTCGGTGACGCAGGGGCGGGTCGGCTACAACGATCCGTTTCCGATCGTTGCGGAATGGCGGGCGCAGGCGGAGCTGCACGGCTGGTCGCTGCGGCAGACCGTCATCAACCAGCAGAACCGCCAGACCTTCGTCGGCTCGCCGGAAACAGTTTCCGAGGCGGTCAGCCGGCACGTCCAGGAGGACGCCGCCGACGGTTTCGTCCTCGTTCCGCACCTGACTCCCGGCGGACTCGACGACTTCGTCGACCGGGTCGTCCCCTTGCTCCGCGAGCGCGGCGTTTTCCGTTCCGAGTATTCCGGTACGACGCTCCGCGACCACCTCGGGCTGCGCGGATGACGGACTCACGGGCGAGCGAAATCCGGTGCGTGCCGCTGCAGCGGATATCCCCTGAGGCTGCCGGTTCGCACGCTCGGCACCGCGACGGGTCCGCCCGCTCTGTGACCGGGGATGGGACGGCGTCCATCGTGTTCGTCGGCGGGGGTCCGCGGACCGTCGGGCTGCTCGAACGGTTCGCGGCGAGTGCGCCGGAGCTTCTCGACGGGCGAGAAGTGCACATCCACGTGGTGGATCCGTTTCCGGCGGGTGGCGGGCGGATCTGGCGGCGGGAGCAGTCGCGGCTGCTGTGGATGAACTCGATGACCTCGGACATCACGATCTTCACCGACGAGTCGGTCGAGTGCGCCGGGCCGATCACGCCGGGTCCGGATCTCGCGACCTGGGTCGCCGGTGAGGGCGCGGTGATCCTCGAGCGGGCCGGGCTCGAACCGCCCGGGCCGATGGACTTCCCACCGCGTCTGGTGCAGGCGGAGTACCTGGCGTGGGTGTGGGAGCGCGTCGTCCGCGATCTCCCCGCGACCGTCACGACCCATCGGGAACGGGCGGTCGCGCTGACGCCGGATCAGCGGGTGATCCTCGCGTCCGGCCGGGAGATCGCGGCCGACGCGGTGGTCCTCGCGCTCGGGTACCTGGATCGGTTGCCGACGGCATCGGAATCGGCCTGGGCCGCACAGGCCGCGGACGCGGGGCTGACGTACATCCCGCCGGGCTACACCGCCGACGTCGACCTGGACGGGTTGTGGCCGAACGCACCGGTCATCGTCCGGGGATTCGGGCAGGCGTTCGTCGACCTCATGGTGCTGCTCACCGAAGGCCGTGGCGGCTGGTACGACGAATGCGGCGGACTGCTCACGTACCACCCTTCCGGCGACGAACCGATCCTGTACGTCGGTTCGCGCCGCGGCGTCCCGTACCACGCGAAACTCGGCTACACCGTGGCCGGTACCAAGCCGGTGCCCACGCGCTATCTCACCAAGGAGGCGTTGGGCGGCGGCCTGCTCGACTTCGATCGCGATGTGCTGCCGTTGATCGAGAAGGAGTTGGCGCACGCCCACTACCGGCAACTGTTCACCGCACATCCGGAACGCACCCGGTGGTCCTGGGCCGACTTCGCTGCGGTGCTGGACCGTTGGGAGCCGGCGGAGTGGGATTCCGCGGTTTCCGCCGCCGTTCCGGATCCCGACGACCGATTCGTCCGGCACGAGGTGGACCGGCCGCTGGCCGGAAAGTTGTTTCCGGAACGGAATCAGTTCGAACGTTTTCTGACCGAGCTGATCGAGAAGGACCTGCTGCGGCGCGCGGATCCGGCGTACTCGGCCGATCTGGCGGTGTTCAACGCGCTGCTGAGTATCTACAGCGTGCTGTCGCGGGCGATCACCGACGGGCAGCTGTCCGACGAGGACCGGGTCCGGCGGGTGGAGTCCGAGTGGCACGGGTTTTTCTCGTTCGTGGCCAGCGGGCCGCCGCCGCGACGGCTCGAGGAACTGCTCGCGTTGCACCGGGCCGGCATCGTACGGTTCGCCGGGCCCGACCTGGAAGTTGCCATCGACAACGATCAGTTCGTGGCCCGGAGTCCCGGCGTGGCAGGCGAGGTCCGGGCCCGGGCGTTCGTCGAGGCGCGGTTGCCGAGGCCCGACGTACTCGCGACGACGGATCCGCTGCTTCGCGGACTGCTGGACTCCGGCGCGCTGGCCGCCGACGAGTTGTTCGCCGCTGACGGCACGAGTCTCGGCGGCGGTCAGCTCAAGGCAGACTCCCGGTCCCGCGCGATCCGCGCCGACGGAACGGTCCATTCCGCGTTGTTTCTGCTCGGTCCGTCGGTTTCCGGATCGGCCGGATCGTCGGGTTTCTCCCGGCCGCACTTCAACGGTCCCGGCTTCCGGCAGAACGACGCCGTCGCCCGCGACCTGCTCACGCTGCTCGCACCCACCGTACGGAAGGAAGAACGCCATGCCAGTTGAGTTCCTCGGCATCGCCGGGACGAATCCGGCCAGCGAGGTCAGGCCGCGCACCGGCGGTCCGCTGGACCTGGAGTACACGGCCAAGCTCGCCCGCGCCCACGAGGACAACGGGTGGGACCGGATCCTGTTCGCCTACCATTCCGGCTCGCCCGACCCGGCCCAGGTCGCGGCGTACGTCGCCGGCCGGACCGACCGGATCAACCTGGTGGTCGCGCACCGGCCGAACGTCGCCTACCCGACGCTGACCGCGAAGACCTTCGCGACCCTGGACCACATCAGCGGCGGCCGGTTCGAGGTGCACGTGATCACCGGCGGGTCGACCGCGGACCAGGCCGCAGAGGGCGACTTCCTGGCCAAGGACGACCGATACGGGCGGACCCGCGAGTTCATCCAGATCCTCAAGCAGGCCTGGACCTCGGACGAGCGGTTCGACTTCGCGGGTGAGCACTACCGCTTCGAGCAGTTCCTCGCGGACATCAAGCCGTTGCAGCAACCGCGACCGCGGATCTCGTTCGGTGGCTCGTCCGCGGCGGCGTACGCCGTTGGCGCGGCCGAGGCGGACATCTTCGCGCTCTGGGGCGAACCGCTGTCCGGGACCCGGGACCAGCTGGCCACCATCGACGCGGAGGCCGCCCGTGCCGGACGCGCCGACCGGCCGGCGATCCAGATCGCTTTCCGGCCGATCATCGCGCCGACCGCGGAGTTGGCCTGGGAGAAGGCGGAAAACGTTCTCGGCCGGATCAAGAACGCGCAGGCCGGCGGCGTTCCGTTGAGCACCCGGCTCCGGTCGAAGACGCCGGAAAACGCCGGATCGCAGCGGTTGCTGAAGGCGGTCGCGGCCGGTGAGCGGCATGATCGCGCGCTCTGGACGGCGCCGACCGGCCTGACCGGTGGTGGCGGAAACTCCACGGCACTGGTCGGAACGCCGGAAACCGTGGCCGCCGCGTTGCTCGACTACTACGACCTCGGCGTCCGGATCTTCTCCGCCCGCGGGTACGACATCTACGACGACGCGATCGACTTCGGCCGGTACGTCATCCCGCTGGTGCGCTCCGAGGTGGCGCACCGCGAACAGAGGAAAGCGTCATGACCGTCATCTCCGACCTCGAGCAGGACTGGCACACCTGGCACGCGGCGCGCGAACGCGACCTGGACACCGACTACGGCTGGCTGTCCATCGTGGCGTTCGACTGGCTCCCGGTGGAACCGGGCACGATCGACGGCCTGCCAGGCACCTGGTGGGCCGACCAGCAGGCCCATGTGACGGCAGCCGGCGACCTGACGCTCGGCGGGGAGCCAGTCCGGGGAACGATTTCGGCCAGCGTTCCGGAAGCCGGTTCACTGAGCTGGCTGCTGTACGGCGACCGTTTGGCGGAGCTGGTGTTGCGCGGTGGACGGTACGCCGTCAGGCAGCGGGATCCGCGCGCTGTCACGAGGCAGCAGTTCCGCGGCGTACCGGCGTACCCGCTCGATGACGGTTGGGTGGTGACGGGGTACTTCAGCCCGTTTCCGAAGGCGCAGCGGTTGGAGGTTTCGACGGCGCGGGATGACCTGCGGCAGCATGTGACCGCTGTCGGGACCGTGCACGTGGCGCTGGGCGGTACGGCGTACGAGCTGGTTGCGACCGCTGCGGGGGACAACCGGCTGAACGTGTCGTTCCACGACAGGACGAACGGCGAGGAGACAGCGCCGTGGCGGACGCTGACGACCGGACCGGTGCAGCGGGACGGCTCGGTGCTGATCGACTTCAACCGGACGATCAACCTGCCGTTCGCGTTCACGGCGTACGGAACGTGTCCGGCACCAGTTTCCGGAAACCGCCTGGCCCTGCCGGTCACCGCGGGCGAGAAGAAACTCCGATGAAGTTCTGCACCTTCACGCTGATCGACAACTCCCCGGACCCGATCAGCGGGGTGCAGCTCACGCCGGCGGAGCGGTTCCAGGACGTCGTCAGGCAGGCGCAGTGGGCGGAAGGCTAGGCGACGCTGGACCAGCTGTCCGGTGGGCGGCTGGACACATCATCGGCAAAGGGAAACGTTCCGGCACGAGCTGTCCGGGATTTCCCTAGCGGTCGCTGGACTCCCGGTGGATGAGAACCGGGAGTCCGTTGAGACCTTCGTCACAGAGGTGATGCCGGTACTGCGGTCTTCGTACCCGAGTCGTGTCTGGGCCTAGCCGTACGTCGGCTCCTGCGGCCAGCCTTCGGGGGAGTCCTCCCAGTCCTCCTGGCGGCCGTACGGCGCGAGGTCGGAGACGCTGGTGCTGAACAGCAGCCGGTCGACCCCGCGCTGCCCGGTGGAGTAGGTGCGGTAGACGGTGTCGCCGTCGCGGAGGAACAGGTTGAGCAGGAATCCGCCGCCCGCGCCGCAGTCCGCGGAAAACGTCGTACCCGCGGAGGAGGCGAACGGGATGTGTTCCCAGCTCATTTCCTTCCAGTAGCCGGCCATCTGGTCGATCGGCATGTCGGACACGGTGGCCCAGGCGATGTCGTTGCGCGCCAGGCCGGGGAGGTTGGCGACGTTCTTGGTGAAGTACGTGCAGCCGGGGCAGAACGCGTCCGGGCCGGCGTTCATGAACTGGTACAGCGCGAGCTGGCGGTGGTCGCCGAACAGCTCCCGCAGCGTCACCGGGCCGGCGGTCGAAGTGAACGTGTACTCGTCGAACCGCACCATCGGCAGCCGCCGGCGCTGGGCCGCGATCCGGTCGAGGGCGCGGGTGGCCTCTTTCTCGGCGGCCAGCAGCTCGGCGCGGGCCTGCGCCCACTCTGCGGGCGGCACCACCGGGGGCATCGCTGTCTCGGACATCGGCTCTCCTCTCGTAGGTCTTGTCCTGATGACGAAGCCGCCGGACCGTTCTCGACACCGGTTCGGAAAATTGGTCAGGAGCACTCCGTGGAGCCGGTATGCTTTCCGGGACGGACTGAGGGGCCTGCAAGGCGCTCCTGACCCGATTTCACATCGGGCCGGGAGACCGTGTAATCTCTCTCCTCGGCCCGCCCCTTTAGCTCAGTCGGCAGAGCGTCTCCATGGTAAGGAGAAGGTCTACGGTTCGATTCCGTAAAGGGGCTCAGAGTGTGGCATCCCATCTTCGGGTGGGATGCCTGACTCACCCGGCGGGGTAGCTCAGGTGGTTAGAGCACACGGCTCATAATCGTGGTGTCGCGGGTTCGACTCCCGCCCCCGCTACCGAATCAGTATTTCGAGAGTGCGATCACCCAAGTTGCGTACTCATGACATGAAGAGGTAGCTGTGGCCAAGTCGACCGACATTCGCCCGAAGATCACGCTGGCGTGCACGGTGTGCAAGGAGCGGAACTACATCACCAAGAAGAACCGGCGCAACGACCCGGATCGTCTTGAGCTGAAGAAGTACTGCCACCGGTGCAACGACCACACCGACCACCGCGAGACCCGCTGACCTCAGGTCGTCTTCGCAAGGGCCGCTTCGGATCATCCGAAGCGGCCTTTTGCTGTTCCCACGAGCGCCCTCACACCGTGAGGATCGGGCGCCCACCCTCGTAGGCGGTGAGACGCTCGTCACGAGGAGTGAGGCAGCAGGACCCGCACAGAGTGCCGTCGCCGACCTCGCTCGTGTAATAGAGACAGCAGGTTTTCCGCAGGTAGACGAGTTTCTCTGCCGCGATCTCGACGTCCCCGAGTCGGGCCAGTCCACCTGGCGCGTTCGCCGCGAAGGTCCGCCACCGCTCCAGCAGGAACGCCGGCTCCACGGTGACCTCCTCCCGCGTGGCAGCGCAGAATCCCATCGCACAGCCCGCCGCGACGCCGCCGTACACCTGCCGGAGCCCGGCCCGGGTCCGACGGTGCAACTCCTCGGAAAGTGGCAGCAGGTGTTTCCGCAGGACGACGTCGTACAACGTTTTCAGGCCGCCGGGGAGGAAACCCGCGGAACGGATCGCGACGGCCGCGATTCCGTGTCCGTCGTGCGGGCGGACCCAGAGGTTTTCCGGGCGGATGTCGAGTACTCGGCCTTCCAACGCCCACAGCAACAGCGCGGTCGCCGGCGCACGACCGGCGTAGAACGACATCAGACTGAGCGCGTTGGCGTGGGCCGAGCGGTGCGAACTGGCCTCGTCGTCGCGTTTGAGCAGCTCGGTGAGCTCGGGACTGCCCGGCTCGAGAATGCGGTCCACCCGCAGCCACTCGGAGCCTTCCGGCTCGCCGATCTCCACCTTGTACCGAGGCGCGTACCTGGCCAGCGCCGCCACTGCCGTCACGTTCGACCTTTCCGTCGGATCGTGGGTGGCGGAAACCCGGGCCACAGTCTGCCAGTAGGGTTAGCGGATATGACGATCGACGCCACGATGGTCGGCCGGAGCTACACGGCCGCCGAGTCCTACCAGGTCGGCCGGGAGAAGATCCGGGAGTTCGCCGACGCGATCGGTGACGGTAACCCGGCGTACCGGGGCGATGACGCGATCGCGCCGCCCACGTTCGCTTTCGTGATCGGCAGCCGCGCGCTCGAGCAGCTGCTGAACGACGACGAACTCGGTCTTCGGCTGGACCGGATCGTGCACGGCGCGCAGAAGTTCAGCTACACCCGCTCGATCAAGGCCGGCGACGAGATCGCCGCGACCGCCACCATCACCACCGTGCGCAAGGCCGGTCCAGTCGAGGTGATCATGTACGAGACCACCCTGGCCACCGTCGACGGCGAGCCGATCGCCACCTCCACGTCGACCCTCTCGCACAACCGGGCGGACGCATGAGCGAGCGCAGCGAGCGAACAAACAGTAGAGCCGAGGTAGGCACGGAGCTCCCGCCGCTGACCGTCACCTTCCGGCGCGAGGACCTGGTCCGGTACGCCGGCGCGAGCGGCGACTTCAACCCGATCCACTGGAGCGACCGGATGGCCGGCGCGCTCGGGCTGCCCGGCGTGATCGTGCACGGAATGCTGACGATGGCGACCGCGGTGCGGGTCGTCACGGACTGGATCGACGACCCGGCCGACCTGGTCGAGTACGGCGTACGGTTCACCAAGCCGGTCGTCGTACCGGATGACGACAAGGGTGCGAGTGTGACGTTTTCCGCGAAGGTCGACAAGGTCGCCGACGGGCAGGCCGAGATCGACATCACGGCAGTTGCCGGCGAGGAGAAGGTCCTCGGCCGGGCCAGGGCGGTCGTGCGCGTCCGGTGAGAACGCACGTGTCGCTGGCCGACTACACCACGCTGCGGATCGGCGGGTCGGCCGACAAGTTCATCGAAGTCACTACCGAGGACGACCTGATCACGGCGGTCCGGGATGCGGATGCGGCCGGGGAACCGGTTCTGCTGCTTTCCGGCGGTAGCAATGTCGTGATCGGTGACGACGGTTTCCGCGGCACCGTCGTGAAGGTCGCGACCTCCGGAATCCGGGTCGACGCGGACATGTGTTCCGGCGCGATGGTGCGGATCGCCGCAGGTGAGGACTGGGATGGCGTCGTCCAGCGCGCGATCGCGGAGGAATGGAGCGGCCTCGAGTCGATGTCCGGGATTCCCGGGCTCGCCGGCTCGACCCCAGTCCAGAACGTTGGGGCCTACGGGCACGAGGTCGCGGAAACCGTTGCCTCCGTCCGGGTCTGGGACCGGGTCGAGAACGCGGTCCGGACGATCTTCGCGGCGGACTGCGGATTCTCCTACCGGAACTCCCGCTTCAAGGCCGACCCGGCGCGGTACGTCGTCCTCGAGGTCACGTTCCAGCTGAAGCTCGGCGACCTGTCGGCACCTGTCGGGTACGCCGAACTCGCGCGTGTCCTCGACGTCGAGCCGGGTTCCCGGGCGCCGATGACCGAGGTCCGCGAGGCCGTGCTCGGTCTGCGCCGGAGCAAGGGGATGGTTCTCGACGCCGACGACCACGACACGTGGAGCGCCGGCTCGTTCTTCACCAACCCGATCCTCGACACGCCCGCCGAAGTACCGGCCGGTGCGCCGCAATGGCCGCAGCCGGACGGGCGCGTCAAGACCAGCGCGGCCTGGCTGATCGAGCACGCCGGCGTCTCGAAGGGCTTCGCCATCGGCGGCGCCTCCGTCTCCACCAAGCACACCCTCGCCCTCACCAACCGGGGCCAGGCCTCCGCGAAGGAACTTCTCGCCCTGGCGGCCCACGTTCGCGCGCAGGTCCAGCAGTCCTTCAACATCACCCTGGTCAACGAACCCGTCCTGGTGAACTGCGACTTCTGACCCGGTACCGAAGAACGGGTAGTGGTACACGCTCCGGCTGACTGGTCGGTTCGGTTACGCCTGCTCCCACCGACGGAGCCGGACCACTACCCGTCCTTCGCTACCTGTGGACAAAGCTCGGCACAGAACTGGCTTCAGCAGGCACTATGCGTCGGTGGTTTCCGTCGTGGAGGTGCTCGCCCGGTTGGGTGGCTGGGCGACGTCCGCCGACCTGGTGCGGGCGACGTCGCGGCGCACCCTGGCGGCAGCTGTCCGGCGTGGTGACGTCGAGCGGCTGACCCGCGGGATCTACGGACTGCCAGGGCTTGCGACCGACCTGGCCACCGCGATCGCACATGACGGCGTGCTGTCGCATGTGAGCGCTGCCGCAGTGTGGCGGTTGCCGCTCCTGTCCTCCCCGGCCAAGCCCCATGTGACGCTGCCGATGGACCGGAACGCGAAGGCGGCGCCGCCGGCGGTCCTGCACTGGGCGGACCTGCCGTCGGCGGATCGGCTGGCGCGCCGGACGTCGCTGCTGCGATCGGTCCTGGACTGTGCCCGCACTCTTCCGTTCGGCGAAGCACTGGCGGTGGCTGACGCGGCGCTGGCCACCGGACGGGTGACGCACGAGGAGCTGATCGCGGCGACGGTGGCCATGGCCGGCCCCGGTCGGCCGAACGCCTTGCGGGTCGGGGCCGAGGCGACGAGTCTCTCGGAGAGCTTTCTCGAGTCGATGCTCAGAAGCCTGCTCGTGACCGCGGGGATCGAGGGGTTCGAACCGCAGTTGGTGGTGGACACCGGGGAGTCCCGGATGCGGGTCGACCTCGGGAACCGTGCAGCCCGGGTCGCTCTGGAGGCCGAGGGGTACGAGTTCCACGGCTCGCCTGCCAAGTTCGCCGCGGACTGTCGCCGGTACGACGATCTGGTGGCGGCCGGGTGGCTCGTCTTGCGGTTCGCGTATCAGCAGGTGATCGGCGATCCGCGGTGGGTGGTGGGCAGCGTGGGGAGTGCGCTCGCGTGCCGGAACGGCGTACCGAAGAACGGGTAGTGCTGGCCTCGGCGGTGCGCTCGCGAGCGTGGGGTGGGCCAGATGGGGCCGATCAGGGGACCACTACCCGTTCTTCGGTGCGTGAAAAAGATTTACGTGGAGGGTAGGCAGGGGCGCCTCGGATTGCTAATCTTTTACGCAATCTGGTGGGAGGTGGGTAGTGAGGCGCAAAAGATTTTCTCGGCGGGAGGTTCTGGCCGGGGCCGGGGCAGGGTTGGCTGCGGCTGTGGTGCCGGGGTGTTCCGGCGGCGACAGCGGGCGGTCGAGTGCTCTGCAGGTGTGGGGTGGGGTCCCGGCAGCATCCGGGCCGGCCGATGTGGTGAAGGCGTTCCAGCAGAAGTTTCCGCAGTACAAGGTGAACTACACGCGGTTCGTGAACGACGACCGCGGCAACCTCAAGCTCGACACCGCCCTCCAGGGTGGCGTCGACATCGACGTGTACTTCACCTACTCCCAGGGTGCGATGGCGTTGCGGGCCGGGTCCGGACTGGCGGCGGACCTGACCGAGCGCGTGACCGCGGACCCGGATCTGAAGGTGTTCCTGGACACCGAGCAGCCGCGGTCGTACATCGACAAAGGCAGGGTCAAGGCGCTCGCCACCGCTCGTGAGCCGTACTTCGTGCTGTTCAACGAGAAACTCCGGCAGCAGGCCGGCGTCGACCTCCCGCACGCGTGGACGATCGACGAGTTCCGCGCGACGGCCCGGAAACTGACGACGGACAAGACGGTCGGAACGTACACGCTCCCCGACGTCGCCCGGATCGCCCTCGGTCCCAACTACTGGTACGACGGCGACCGCTCGAACTTCGGTGATCCGCACTTCGAGCAGGGTTTCCGCCTCGGTCGCGAGATGATCGCCGACGGAACGGCGTTTCCGTGGACCGAAGTACTGTCCCGGCACCTGGACGCGTACCAGCAGAACTCGTTCCTCGGCGAGGAGTTCCACCTCTGGTCGACGGCTCCGTTCAACTTGCGCTACCTGTATGACGCGAAGAAGTACCCGCACGACTTCAAGGTCGCGTTCGCGCCGACGCCGACGGTCGACGGCAAGGACTGGAACCTCGGCTCGTTCAGCAACTTCATCATGATCAACCCGAAGTCGCCGAAGTTCGAGGCGGCCTGGGCGTTCGTGAAGTTCTGGCTGACCGAGGGTGCGACGCCGATGCTCAAGGGCGGCAAGATGCCGTCGCTCGGCAGCGTCACCGACGACCAGATCGTTTCCGGAATGCTCGGGAAAGAGCCGGAGAAGTACTTCGATCTCGACTCGTTCCACCGCGTCGTGCTGGACGCGGATCCGAAGCTCGCCACCGACACCCGGCTGACCGGGTTTCCGGAAATCACGCAGGCGGTGAAACAGCAGCGGGACCTGTGCTGGCTCGGTGAGAAGGACCCGGGCGTCGCGATCCGTGAGGTACGTCGGCTGGCCGACGCCGCGATCGCCCGTAACGAGAGGAGGCCCTGATGGCCACCGCCACGGTCGCCACCGCGCGTACGGCGGCCAGCACGGAGCGAGGTTCCGGAATCCGCCCGTCCGGCTGGATCGGTTTCCTGTTCATCGCCCCGAACCTGCTCGGCGTGATCGCCTTCACCCTGATCCCGCTGATCAGCGTCGTCGTGCTCGCCTTCACCGACTGGAACCTGGTTTCCGGCATCGGCGGAATCACGTTCAACGGCCTCGACAACTTCGTCGCGATCGCCCGCGACCCGGGGTTCTGGCACGCGATCGGCCTCACCCTGGTGTACGTCGTGGTGTCGGTCCCGCTGACCGTCGTACTTGGGCTCGCTCTCGGCATCGCGCTGAACCGGCCGCTCCCGGGACGGGCCGTCCTGCGGGCGATCTTCTTCCTGCCGTACATCGTCAACGTGGTCGCGATCGGCATGACCTGGCTGATGCTGATGAACCCGAAGGCCGGCCTGGTCAACCAGGTGCTGGACGTGTTCGGGATCCAGCCGGCCTGGTTCGCCTCGTCGCACTGGGCGCTGCCCGCGCTGATCGTGATGGCGGTCTGGGGCGGTGTCGGGTACTGCTCGCTGATCTACCTGTCCGCGCTGCAGGACGCGCCTCGGCAGCTGTACGAAGCGGCCGACATCGACGGCGCGTCCGCGTGGGCGAAGTTCCGCGTGATCACCTGGCCGTCGTTGCTCCCAACAACGATCTTCCTGCTGGTCACGCTGATCATCGGCGCGTCCCAGGGCTTCGGTCTGATCGCACTGATCACCGCGGGTGGTCCGGGCGACGCGACCACGACGATCTCGTACTACATGTACCAGACCGGCTTCCAGTTCTACCGCTTCGGATACGCCTCGGCGATCGGCCTGGTGACCTTCGCCGGCGTACTCGTCCTGACCCTGCTCACCTGGCGGGCGCAGCGAGGGAAGGCCCTCAATGACCAGTAAATACAGCAAGTGGATCTGGGGGATCCCGTTGTGGATCCTCGCGATCGCGTTCCTCGCACCGTTCGCGTGGATGATCTCGACCGCGCTGAAGCCGGACGTGGACGCCTACAAGATCCCGATGCAGTGGATCCCCAACCCGTTCCAGTGGGACAACTTCACCACGGTACTGAGCGGGGCGACCTCGGTCCTGCCCGCGTTCGGTCGCTCGGTGTTCGTCGCCGTACTGCGGGTCGCGGGTGAGCTGATCACCGCGACGATGGCCGGGTACGCATTCGCGCGGATGTCGTTCAAGGGGCGGGACAAGTTGTTCCTGCTGTACCTGGCGACGGCGATCATTCCGGCGCAGTTGCTCCTCGTTCCGCGGTTCATCTACTTCCAGAAACTCGGGCTCTACGACACCTTGTGGGCGCTGATCCTGCCCGGGATGTTCACCGTGCTCGGAACGTTCCTGATGCGGCAGTTCTTCATCAGCCAGCCGGCCGAGTTCGCCGAAGCGGCCCGGATGGACGGCGCCAACGAGTGGCGGGTCTTCACCCGGATCTACTTGCCGCTGGCAACACCGGTGATGAGCGCGCTCGGCATTCTCGCGTTCGTCTGGTCGTGGAACGACTACGAGACCCCGCTGGTGCTGATCAGCAACCCCGACCGCTACACGCTGCCGCTCAGCCTCACGAACTTCGTCGACGAACAGGGGCAGATCGCACCGGGCCTGACGATGGCCGCCTCGGTGATCTCGATCGTGCCGGTACTGATCGTCTTCGTCGTCCTGCAACGACGGTTCATCGCCGCCATGACTCATACGGGAATCAAATGACCACGAACGTTTCCGGTGTTTTTCCGCATCTCGCCCAGATCGGCGACTTCGGTCCGCCGCGCAGCGAGATCGGCGTCGGGTCGCTGATGCCGTGGAACGGAAAGCTCTACGTCCAGAACTACAACTCCCACAAGGCTGCGTCCGGTGGCGGGGTGAGCCTCCGCCGGGTCGACGCCGATCTGTCGATGGAAATCGTTCCGGAAACACTCGGCGTGGACGGAACGTACACGAACCGGTTCGTGCATTTTCCGACCTCGCAACTGGTCCTCGGACCGCACGTGATCGGTACCGACCACAAGATCGTCACGATCCCCGAGCTGCAGCCGCTCCGGGTCTGCGGTACGTCGCGGCACCTGACCAAGCCCGACACGCATGTGTATGTGCTCGCGATGGAAGGCGAGCTGTTCGAGCTCGACCTCACGACGTACGAGTGCACGCAGCTGTTCGACCTGAACGACGAGCTCGGGACTGACGGCGAGATGAAGGTCCACTACAAGGACTGCTACACGAGCTTCGGCCGGCTGGTGGTGTGCTCGAACGAGTACGCCGAGCCGGAGTGGGCCGGCGAACGGTCGCGCGGGCGCCTGGCGGAGTACGACGGCACGTCCTGGACGATCCTCCGCGAGGACCCGTTCACCGCGATCGGCGGCCGGCACGAGTTCGGCGGCACGATCTTCGCGACCGGCTGGGACCGCGCGTCGGCGATCCTCGAGGTGTTCACCGAGTCCGACCAGAAGTGGACGCGGTACCGGCTGCCGAAGGCGTCGCACTGCTTCGACCACAAGTGGCAGACCGAGTGGCCGCGGATCCGCGAGGTCGAGCACGAGCGGCTGCTGATGGACCACCACGGCATGTTCTACGAGCTGTCGCCGTGGGCGTACGGCGGGCGGATCTGGGGCGTGCGGCCGATCTCCACGCACCTGTGGGTGCTCGGCGACTTCTGCTCCTGGCGCGGAATGCTCGTCGCCGGGGCGGACAACGCGTCGCCGAGCCACGGGATGAACCCGACGACGGCCGAGCCGCAGTCCGGACTGTGGTTCGGCAAGACCGACGACCTGTGGAGTTTCGGGCCGCCGGCCGGATGGGGCGGACCGTGGTGGGAGACACCGGTTTCCGCGGGCGTTCCGTCCGATCCGTACCTGATGACGGGTTTCCGCGGAAAGTGCGTGCACCTGGAGAACTTCTCCGACACCGCACTCACGATCACGCTCGAGATCGACTTCCACGGGCACGGCCGGTTCGGCGCGGTCGAGACGCTGACGGTCGAACCGGGACAAGTACGGACACACGTTTTCCCCGACGGGTTCAGCGCGCACTGGGTGCGCGTGGTCAGTGACACCGACGGTGTGGCGAGTGCCCAGTTCGTCTATACGTGATGATCACGGAATGGATTCATCGATGGAACGAGCCGGCAGTCCGAGTCCGTTACAGCTGGTCAAGCAGGCCCTGCCCGAGCTGAACGGCGCGATGCAGCGGGTCGCCGAACAGATCCTGGCGAGCCCGGACGAGGTCGCGCGTGGGTCGATCACCAAGCTCGCCGGGGCCGCACAGACCTCGGCGGCGACAGTGACGCGGCTGTCCACGCACCTCGGGTTCGAGGGCTATCCCGCGCTGCGGGCCGCGCTGGCGATGGAGGTCGGGCGCGGTCTCGAGGCGGGCTGGGCGAGTGACATCGGGCTGGCGATCGGCCCGGCGGATCCGCCCGAGCAGGTGCTGAACGTGCTCGCGTCCACGCAGGCGAACGCGTTGCGGAACGCGTTGTCCGCGATCGACCTGACCGCGGCCACCCAGGTCGCGGACGCGATCGCGGGCGCCCGGCGTACCCACATCTACGGCGAGTGGGGGGACGCGATCCCGGCCCGGGAGCTGTACATCCGGCTGTTGCGGATCGGGATTCCGGTGTGGTTCTTCGATGGTCCGAGCTCCTCGCAGATCGGCGCCGGCCTGCTCGGCGAGGGCGATGTCGCGCTGACCGTGACCCGGTCCGGGCTGGACCCGACCACGCTGGCCTTCGTCCAGCGCTCGCAGTCGGAGGGCGCGCTGACCGTCGCGATCACCGGCGTTGCCGACTCACCGATCGGCCGGGTCGCGGATGTCGTGCTCGACACCGGGACGCCGAACGGCCCGGTGTGGACCGAGTTTTTCGCCGGCCGGGCGAGCGACGTCCTGACCGCCGGGCTGCTGTTCGTGATGGTGGCACAGCGCGTGCCGGATCACCTCACTGCCAACCATCCGGACGGGACGGGGCAACCCGTCGTCCATCCGGACTCCGTTTTCCGGCCGGAGATCTTCGGCCAACCCGACACCTGAGAGGTTCGTGCATGCAGCAGCTCGAGGTCCAGTCCGATCTGACCGTCGTCGGTGGCGGGCTCGCCGGAATCTGCGCGGCGATCGGCGCCGCGCGGCAGGGGAACACCGTGGCCCTGGTGCAGAACCGGCCGATGCTCGGCGGAAACTCGTCCAGCGAGGTGCGGGTGTGGGTGTGCGGGGCGACCGCCCACGGCACCCAGAGCTTCGCCCGCGAGACCGGCATCATGGGCGAGCTGTTCGTCGAGAACCAGTACCAGAACCCATTGGGGAACCCGTACTACTGGGACCTCGTGCTGCTCGAGGCAGTACGCGCCGAGCCGCTGATCACGCTGTACCTGAACACCGACGTCCGGTCCGTGGAGGCGGCCGATTCCGAGATCCGGTCCGTCACCGGCTGGCAGATGGGGTCGGAAAAGGAAATCCGATTCGTCAGTCCGGTGTTCGTGGACTGTTCCGGTGACGGGCTGGTCGCAGTGCTCGCGGGAGCGGAGTACCGGACCGGTCGGGAGCCGCAATCGTTGTACGACGAGTCGTGGGCGCCCGAGGTGCCGGACTCGAACACGCTCGGCAGCACGATCCTCTTCTACACGAAGGACGCCGGCGAGCCGGTGCGGTTCGTGCCGCCGTCGTTCGCGCGGGACGTCACGAAAACCGCGATTCCGGAACGCCGGGTGATCCGGACGGACATGAACGGCTGCGCGTTCTGGTGGATCGAGTGGGGTGGCTCGCTGGACGTCGTCGACGACAACGAGGCGATCCGCGACGAGCTGCAGGCAGTGGTCTACGGAATCTGGGACTACATCAAGAATTCCGGCCGGTTCGATGCGGAGAACCTGACCCTTGAATGGATCGGGTCGGTGCCGGGGAAACGCGAGTACCGGCGTTTTCTCGGCGATCACGTGCTGACCCAGCACGACGTACTCGAGCAGACGGAATTCGAGGATCCTGTCGCCTTCGGCGGTTGGTCGATCGATCTGCACCCGCCCGGCGGCGTCTACGCGTCGGAGCGCGGGTCGAAGCACTGGCACCCGGACGGGATCTACCACATTCCGCTGCGTTCCTTGTATTCGAAGAACGTGCGGAATCTGTGGCTGGCCGGCCGGAACATCAGCGCCAGTCACGTCGCGTTCGGTACGACGCGGGTGATGGCGACGTGCGCGCTGCTCGGTGAGGCTGCCGGTATCGGCGCGTCTGTTGCCCTACGCAACGGACTGACGCCGCGGGAACTGGCGCAGGACCACTTCGACCTGGTGAAGCACGCCATGACCCGCGCCGACTCCTCGGTCTTCGGCGTCCTGGACGACGACCCGGCGAACCTCGCGCTGTCCGCGACCGCCACCGCATCGTCCACGCTCACCCGGCCCGCGGCGGAGGTGTCGTCCGGAACGCTGCCCCTGACGACCGACGTCGGCATGGTCCTCCCCGTCGATCCGGCCCTCGACGGCTTCGAGCTCCTCGTCGACTCCACCGGCGGTTCCTTGACCGTCGAACTCCATGACCCGGTCAAGCCGCAGAACTATCTCCCCGCGGCACTCATCGACTCCTGCACCCTTGAGATCCCGGCCGGCGAGAAGCGCTGGGTCCACGTCCCGCTGACCTGGAACCCGTCCGGTCCTGCCAACGCGTTCGTCGTACTGAAGAAGACGCCCGGCATCTCAGTTCACACCACGACCACGCCGCTCCCCAGCACCGTGCACTTCGCGCATCGCGAACCGGCGGCCGACGAGCAGTGGACCGAGCAGTTCCGTGCTTGGAAGCACATCCTGCCCCGCGAGGGTCTCTGCCTCCGCCTCGGCGAGACCACGGCGTACGACGCCTCGAAGGTCATCGGCGGGTACGCGCGCCCGTACGGCGGCCCGAACCTCTGGTCCTCCGAGGACCTCGCGTGGGACGCGGCCCCGTGGCTACAGCTCACCTGGCCGGAGCCGGTCGAGCTGTCCGAGGTTGTGGTCGTCCTGGACGCGGATGTCCAGGAGGACCTCATCAACCTGCACCACCACCGCACGCCGTTCGAGACCCTGCCGACCCTCCTGGCCGACTACACCCTCGAAGCCCGCACCGAGGGCTCTGGCTGGCAGGTGATCGCAGAGGTCACGTCCAACCACCACCGCACCCAACGCCACCGTCTGGAGACTGCCACGCCGGTCACCCAGCTCCGGCTGACCGCGCACAAGACGAACGGCGCTCCGAGGGCTCACGTGGTGTCGATCCGCGCCTACTAGTAGCGCCACTCGAGCTCGTGATCCTGCATCCAGCGGGTCAGCGGGTCTGCGACGCGAGCTGACGTGGCTGCACCTGTCAGGAGGTCCGAGAGGACCTGGGCGGGTGCAGCCAGGCGGAGGCCGGTGTCGGTCTTTCGGGTGCGGGTGTAGACGATGTCCTCGGTTGTCTCGGCCAACACGATCGACCTGCTCGTTGCGGGGATCAGCTCCCAGACAGTGGCTGCCGCCACCGCATCGGGTGTGTAGATCACCGTCGGGCCGTTAGGCGTACCAGGAGCCCAGTGCTGGGCAGCCTGGGTCCCGCTGACCGCGTGCCGGAGCGAGCTGCCCGGTAGGTCGTCCAGGAGCTTCCCAGTGGGTTGTTTGCTGCGCCAGTACGTCAGCCGAGCGTTACGGCCGAAGCGCGCCGCCCGGTTCCAGCGACGTAGAAGGGCCAGCCAGCTCGGTACAGCGACGACGCCGGGCGCTGTGCGCTCGACCAGGTCTTCCCGGTCGAGCTGCTCGACCACGCGGCGGATCGTCGGCGCCGGGACGCCGGTGGTCGTGACCAGGTCGTGCGTGGTCCAGAGACTGCGGAAGTCCAGCAGCGCGCGGATGACCAGCGCTGCCGCGTCGTCGGACAGCAGGTCGGCTGCGGTCGCACTCATCAGCCCGCTCCGGTGTCGTCGGATCGGCGGAACGGAAGCCCGAGCGGGACGGTGGCGTACGTCGACCACTCGTACTGCTCTTGGTCGCTGTTGAGCACGATCAGGCTGACGTCGGTCAGCTGCGTGGTGCCGTACCCGCCGCCGAGTGCCCGCGTGCGTTGGATGAGCGGCTCGGCCGGGGCGATCTGGTTCCAGTAGCCCAGAGAGATGTGGGGGTCCAACTCGGGCAGTGCGGGGACGGAGTCGGGGCCCCAGACATCGGTGATCGCGGCGCGCAGTTGGGCGCGGAGCCGGCGCATCCGGTCAACCGGGGCCACCGGGAGCTGCAGACTCTCGACGTCGACGACCGCGGGACCGATCCGGATCTCGAACGGCTTGAAGTGTTCGAGCCGCTGCCGAGCGGCCTCGACGATCGGACGCAGATCCGCCGACGGCACCTTGTCGACAAACCCGACGCCTTGCAACGTCAGGTGTAGCCAGCGTGCTGGGACCGGGGTGATGCCGGGGAGTGAGTCGACCAGCTGCTGGTACGCCGTGTGCAGCTCGAGGAGTGCCGTGTTCTCGGGGAAGACGATGTGCCAGGTGTAGAACGATCGCCCGGGACGCCAGTTCGGGCGCCAATACCAGTGATTGCGGACGTCCTTGATCATCTCCGGTCCTCTCTCGCGCGTCGTGCCGGATGGGCTCGGTGGGCATCGGCCAGTCCGTTGGGCGTCGGCCGGGGCTGGCGAGTGGGGAGAGCGGGGCGCTGGGTGAACTCGGCGATCCGGTCCCGCAGCATCCGGCCCGTCGAGCTCCGCGCGTACGGCGAGGTCAGGGCCGCTACCTCGGCGACTCGCTGGATCAGTGGGCGGACGCGGTACTCCATCGGGATGTCCAGGACCGGTTCGACGGCCTCGAGCGCACCGTCGAGCTCGCCGAGGAGCAGACGGGCCTTCGCCTGCTGAAGCCGCGCCATCCGTTCGGATCCGAGGTTCCGGAGGGGGTACGGCGCTGCCTCGAACAGGGCGACGCTGTGATCGGCGTGGTCCGCGGTGCGCTGGGCCTCGCCGAACGCCAGGTAGGTGTCCGCCCAGAAGCCTTCGGCGCGCTCCGGCGTACAGAGCAGGACGCCGCCTGGTTCGGACTCGGCTGGGCGGACGTTGAGCGTTCGGGCGACGTCGAGGAGTTCGCGGGCCTTGTCCGGTCGGCCCGCGCGAGCTAGGTCGACCGAGGCCGCGCTGGCGAGGAACAGTCGCGCCGTACCGGCGGCGTACCGCAGGCCGTCCTCGGCGTACGTCGCGGCTCGGGCGAAGTCGTCCTGCCAGAACGCGGCGGTGTGCTGGGTCGCGCGGATCCAGCCCCGCAGGACGTCGTGGTCCGCGGCCTCCGCGCAGGCCCAGGCCGTCCGGGTGTGCGCCTCGGCGACGTCCGGCCGGCCGAGGTCGACCGACATCCAGGCGAGCAGCGTGATCGCCCAGCCGGCGGCCGAGTACAGGTCGCGGGACTGGCGGGGTGCTTGGTTGCCGGCCAGCAGGTTGAAGGCGCGATTCCGGATGGCCCGGCTCTTGGTGAACAGCTGCCTGGTCGGAGTGCGGAGGTAGGACTGGGCGATCCGCTCGATGTCGGCCCGAAGCTGCTCCACGGTGAGCTCGCCGACGTTGGACTCCTCGGCGAAGGAGAGCAGCGCGACGGACTCGTCACCGGCGTTGATCAGGTCGTCGTCGTGGCCGACCATCGAGGGTGGTGGCTGGTCCTGGTCGGTCGCGGAGGTTCCGGACGGCGGGAAGAATCCGAGTTCGTTGTCGGCGGCAACTTGCAGGACGTGGCGTAGACCGGAGCGATAAGCCGCGCCGGGCCAGCGAACCGCGCCGCGTTCCAGCTTGGCGATGTAGTGGCCGTCGAGTTCGTACTTGATCTCGGTGGTTTCCCACAGCCAGGAACAGATGGTGTCGGCGAGCTCGCCGCGGGACAGGGATTCGCCCGGCGCGCGGCGTGACGGAGTGCGCTCTCGCGCCGCCCGCAACAAGTCGTTGGGCTCTGGCATGGCGGTAACTATAAGACGCCGAACACCCTCCGCGACCAGGAAATCGGGCCCTGTGGATGATCTGCCCCTGGCTGCCCCAGGATGCCCCGAATTCGTTGTGGAAAAGGAGGTTTCGGCCGTCGTGACCAGCGTTATCGCGTGGTGGGACCTCCGTCTCGGGGGATCGTGCGGGCTCGACACCGCTCGCTGAGCGTGAGCGGCGTGGGGCATTCAGGGGCAGATAGGGGCAGCCCCTCGCGAGTTGGGCTCTGGGTGCGGGGTGGGTGGTTAAGGTTGTCGGGTGCCTGAGGAAGCCGTGACGACGTTGCGTGCCGATCTGCCGCGCTTCGGACGGGTGGAGGAAGGGTTCGCTCTGCTCGAGGTGTTCCTGGAGGTTGCCCGGCCCCGGCTGGGCGCGGTCGTGCTGGATCCGGTGGAGATGCGGCTGCCGGACGAGATGACCGAGCATCGGGCGGTGGTGCAGGGCCTGATCGATGACATCGATCAGGCGCAGCGAGGGAAGGGTCGGGTCGTCGAGCGCGAGTTCGACATGGACGACGAGCAGGCGCGGTGGGACTACGTGCGGCTTGCGTACAGCTCGAGTCAGGCGACGGTTTGGAGCCGTCGGCAACGGACGACGTACTTCGAGGCGTCCAGTGGGGCCAAGGCGACGTACTGGCTGCCGGACAGTCTGAAGGCTGAGTACTTCGAGGCGTTGACCTCCCGTGGGTGGGCGATTCCGGAGGATTGGCTGGTCGCGGTGGCCAAGCGGCCCAAGCCTTGGTGGAAGCGCGGGGGCCGCTGACCTACTGCGGACGGATGGGTTGAGCGGTCGTCAGGTGAGGGCTGGGAGATGTGAGAGGGCCTCGGCAACGGCTGACTGGATCTCGGCGTCCTCCCAGGAGCGGTCGGTCATGGTGTTGGACAGGTACGCGTCGTAGGCGGCCAGGTCGAGATGACCGTGGCCGCAGAGGGCCGTCAGGATGACCTTCTCCTCGCCGGATTCCTTGCAGCGTTGAGCTTCTTCGATGGCGGCGGCCAGGGCGTGCGTGGGCTCGGGGGCGGGGACGATGCCTTCGGTCCGGGCGAACTGGAGTCCGGCGGCGAAGCATTCGGACTGCGGCTTCGCGACCGCTTCGAGCTCACCCGTTTCGTAGAGGTGGCTGATCAACGGGCTCATCCCGTGGTACCGCAGGCCGCCGGCGTGGATCGGATCCGGGACGAAGTCGTGACCGAGGGTGTGCATCTTCATCAGCGGGGTCATGCCGATCGTGTCGCCGAAGTCGTACGCGTACGTGCCCTGAGTTAGCGAGGGGCACGCCGCCGGCTCCACCGCGCGCACGACCGGTGACATCCGCCCGGCCCACCTCTCGCGCAGGAACGGGAAGGCGAGGCCGCCGAAGTTCGACCCGCCGCCGGTGCAGCCGACGAGAAGGTCGGGGGTCTCGCCGACCATTGCCAACTGCATCAGCGCTTCCTCGCCGATGATGGTCTGGTGCATCAGCACGTGGTTGAGCACCGATCCGAGGGCGTAGTGCACCTCGGGATCCTGTACTGCGGCCTCGACTGCCTCGCTGATCGCGATCCCCAGTGAACCGGTGGAATCCGGGTGCTCGGCGAGGATCTTCCGCCCGGCTTCGGTGAGCTCCGACGGGCTCGGGTGCACGGTCGCGCCGAAGATCTGCATCATCGTCCGCCGGTACGGCTTCTGGTCGTACGACGCCCGCACCTGCCAGACCTCACAGTCCAGCCCGAACTGCGCGCAGGCGAACGCCAGCGCCGTACCCCACTGTCCTGCGCCGGTTTCGGTGGTGAGCTTTCGGACGCCGGATTTCGCGTTGTAGTACGCCTGGGGGACTGCGGTGTTGGGCTTGTGTGAGCCCGCCGGCGAGACGCCTTCGTACTTGTAATAGATCCGCGCCGGTGTATCGAGCGCCTTCTCGAGACGATGCGCCCGGTAGAGCGGGCTGGGTCTCCACAGCCGGTAGACGTCGAGCACTTCGCCCGGAATGTCGACGTACTGCTCCTGCGAGACCTCCTGCAGGATCAGATCCATCGGGAAGAGCGGTGCGAGATCGTCCGGGCCGATCGGTTGGCCCGTGCCTGGGTGCAGCACCGGTGGCGGAGGCGTCGGCAGGTCGTGAAGCACGTTGTACCAACGCGTTGGCAGTTCGTCCTCGGGAAGCAGGATCTTCGTTGGCGTCATACCGCAAAGCTAGGCGCGCTCCGACCCCTGAACAATGACCCGAACCGGAACTCAACCGGCACTTATTCTGCCCACGCCAGCCGGTCGACCGTTCCTCCTGCCTTCACGCGATAAACCACGTCGGAAGGCTGCCGCGTTCCCAGCGCATCGGCCACACCGAGTCGTCGCAGGAGCACGCGCCCGATCATCTCGTGCGACACCAGCAACGGCCGCCAAGCACCACTCCGCCCCACCATCGTCGAGCTCCTCTGCCTACAGCAGTTCGGCGTTTCGGGTGGCTTGTTGGAGGCCGACGGGGGTGAGTGGTGAGTCGAGGCGGCCTTGGTGGCGGCCGGTGGTGTTCCACTCGGTCTGGCCGTGGCGGGCCAGGTAGATCGTCAGACCGGCAGGGTGGCTGGGGTGCCGAGCCATTGGTCTATTTCGGTGAGGAGGGATTTCTGGGTTTCTGGTGGGGCGGTGGAGGCGAGGACCGACGAGCGGGCCAGGTCGGCGAGCTCGGAGTCCGTGAAGCCGTGGACGGTGCGGGCGGTTTCGTACTGTTCGGCGAGGCGGGAGCCGAAGAGCAACGGGTCGTCGGCTCCGAGGGCGATGCGGGCGCCGGCTTCGTAGAGCTCGCGGAGCGGGACGTCCTCGGGACGGCGGTAGACGCCGAGTGAGACGTTGGACGCGGGGCAGACCTCCAAAGCGATCTGCGCGTCGACGATCCGCTTCAACAGGTCTGGATCCTCGACAGAGCGGACGCCGTGACCGATGCGGCCGGCACCGAGCTCGTCCAGGCAGGTGCGGACGGTGGCGGGCCCGCAGAGCTCACCACCGTGCGGCGCCGCCAGCAGGCCGGCGTGCCGTGCGATCCGGAACGCCGGCTCGAATTCAGACGTCGTACCCCGGCGCTCGTCGTTCGACAGTCCGAAACCGACCACGCCGCGTCCGACGTACTGCGAGGCCAGCCGCGCCAACGTCCGGGCATCGAGCGGGTGCCGGGTCCGGTTCGCGGCGATGATCACCTGGACGTCGATCCCGGTCGACGCGGACGCATCGCGCGCGGCGTCCAGTACGAGATCGGTGAACTCGGTGATCCCGTGGAACCGGTTCGCGTACCCGGACGGGTCGACCTGGATCTCCAGCCAGCGCGAACCGTCGGCCCGGTCGTCCTCGGCCGCCTCGCGCACCAGACGCCGTACGTCGTCCTCGGTCCGCAGCACCGAACGCGCGATGTCGTAGAGCCGCTGGAACCGGAACCAGCCACGCTCGTCAGCCGCCGACAGCTCCGGCGGCCAGTCGGTGCGCAGCGCATCGGGCAGCCGGACGCCGTGCTTGTCCGCGAGCTCTACCAGGGTCAGGTGCCGCATCGACCCGGAGAAGTGCAGATGCAGGTGCGTCTTCGGCAACACCCGCAGATCCCGCTGCGTCATTACCGAAGGTTACCGAGCCCGTACCCGACCGGCGAAATCCGGGATCACCCCAGCAGCTTCGCGATCCGCCCGAGGCCCTCGGCCAGGTCGTCGTCGCCGAGCGCGTAGGACAGCCGCAGGTACCCAGGAGCGCCGAACGCCTCGCCCGGCACGACCGCCACCTCGACCTCGTCGAGGATCAGGTCGGCCAGCTCGGCGGACGTGGTCGGAGTCCGCCCGGCAACCTCCTTGCCGAGGACGCCCTTGACCGACGGGTACGCGTAGAACGCGCCGGTCGGCTCCGGGCACTCGACGCCGGGGATCTCGTTGAGTATCCGGACCATGGTCCGACGGCGCCGATCGAACGCCTGCTTCATCTCGTCGACTGCGCTCAGATCGCCGGACACCGCGGCCAGAGCGGCCCGCTGGGCGATGTTGCAGACGTTCGAGGTCTGGTGCGACTGCAGGTTCGTCGCGGCCTTGATCACGTCCTTCGGGCCGATCATCCAACCGACCCGCCAACCGGTCATCGCGTACGTCTTGGCGACCCCGTTGAGTACGACGGTCTTGTCCGCCAGCTCCGGTACCGCGACCGGGATCGACGTCGGCGTCGCGTCGCCGTACGTCAGGTGCTCGTAGATCTCGTCGGTGATCACCCAGAGGTCGTGCTCGAGCGCCCAACGGCCGATCGCCTCGACCGCCTCCGGGCTGTCGACCGCGCCGGTCGGGTTGCTCGGCGAACAGAACAGCAGCGCCTTGGTCTTCTCGGTCCGCGCCGCCTCGAGTTGCTCGACGGTGACGCAGTAGTTCTGCGACTCGTCGGCGAGCACCTCGACCGGTACGCCGCCCGCCAGCCGGATCGTCTCCGGGTACGTCGTCCAGTACGGCGCCGGAAGCAGCACCTCGTCGCCCGGGTCGAGCAGGGTCGCGAACGCGTTGTAGACCGCGTGCTTCCCGCCGTTCGTGACCAGGACCTGCGCGGCCTCGATCTCGTACCCGGAGTCGCGCTTGGTCTTGTCGGCGATCGCCTGCTTCAGCTCCGGCAGGCCGCCGGCCGGGGTGTACCTGTGGTTCTTCGGATCCCGCGCTGCCGCGACCGCGGCCTCGACGATGTAGTCCGGCGTCGGGAAGTCCGGCTCACCCGCGCCGAACCCGATCACCGGGCGCCCGGCCGCCTTGAGGGCCTTCGCCTTGCTGTCCACCGCCAGCGTCGCCGATTCACTGATGGCGCCGATCCGCGCCGAGATCCTGGAACCCATGACGACCATCCTGGCACCACGCCGTACGGCGGTGTTCGGCGGTTTCACGGGGTGGTCCGGGGAACGCGCCGGGGGTGTGGTGCGTTGGGGATCACTGGAGGCTGTATGGTTCTGACCGCGGTGCGGCGCCTGGTGACGGGTCGTGCGGGCAGGGTCAGGACGAAGGAGGCCGAGAGGCTGAGTTCGACCAGGTGGCTCGGACCCCGTACACTCATCTAGTCCGGGCGTTGATGGCCCTGATCCGGCATGCCCGAGATCAGGTCCGACGCGGCGTCCGGATGGATTGCAGAGGGCACTAGCTCAACTGGCAGAGCATCGGTCTCCAAAACCGAAGGTTGGGGGTTCAAGTCCCTCGTGCCCTGCAAATCCTGACCGGCGCAGGGCCGGTCAGGCCGCCGCTAGCGAAAGAGGTAGGTCGTGACGGAGACGCGCACCCCGGCACCGTCCGGCGCCGGCAAGCCGGCGGAAGGCAAGCAGGGCAGGGGCCTGCTGCGTTTCTACCGCCAGGTGGTCGCGGAGCTCCGCAAGGTCGTCTGGCCGACCCGCAAGCAGCTGTCCACCTACTTCGTGGTGGTCCTGACGTTCGTGGTGTTCGTGATCGCGATCGTCTCGGTCCTCGACCTCGCCTTCGGCTGGGCGATGTTCAAGATCTTCGGCTGAGGTTTCGCCACGGCCGACGACCGCACGCAGGTCCCGGGCTCCTGACCCGACCCGAAGCAGACAAGACCCCGATGCACAGATGACGGAGTACGACGTGTCCGAGCGCGACGACGAGGTCCTCGACTACGAGGGCGAGTTCGACGTATCCGACTCCGACGACGACCTCGATTTCGACGAGAACGCCACCGGTGACGACCTCTTCGGTGACGACGACGATGACGACGACCCGTTCGCGGATCTCGACGACGATGACGATGACGACGACGAGGATGCCGACGCGGACGAGAACGAGTACTCCGCCGACGACGAGTCCGAGGTGCCGAGCGCTGACGCCGACACGTCGGACGACGAGCCGGTCGTCGTGGTCGCACCCGCCGACGAGTCCGAGGTCACCGAGGTCGTGACCGAGGACGACGTCGAGGACGCCGCCGAGGAGCTGGCCGAGGAAACCGCCGAGACCGCGCCGCTGACCACCACCGAGCCGCCGGCCGCGGCCGACGAGGTGGTCTTCTCGAGCGCTGACGACGGCGACGAGGACAGCGACGACGAGGACGATGCCGACGTGGACGCGCTGGCTGCGGCCGCCGCCGCGGCGCAGGCCGACGACGAGGCCGAAGAGGCGGAGCCCGAGGAGCCGGGTGACCCGCTCGAGGAGCTGCGCAGCCGGCTACGTTCGCAGATCGGTGACTGGTACGTGGTGCACACGTACTCAGGGATGGAGAACCGGGTCAAGGGCAACCTGGAGAACCGGATCAACTCCCTGAACATGGAGGACTACATCTTCGAGATCATCGTGCCGACCGAAGAGGTCGCCGAGATCAAGAACGGGCAGCGCCGGATGGTGAAGCGCACGGTGCTCCCCGGCTACGTCCTGGTCCGGATGGATCTGACCGACGAGTCCTGGTCGACCGTGCGGCACACGCCGTCGGTGACCGGCTTCGTCGGGAACAGCCAGAAGCCGGTCCCGCTCAGCCTCGAAGAGGTCGAGAAGATGCTCGCTCCGGCCGTCGTGGCGGCGGCCGAGGCGGCGGCAGCCGAAGCTGGTGCCGCACCCGCCAAGACCGCGGCCAAGAAGAAGGTCGAGGTCGCCGACTTCGGTGTCGGGGACTCGGTCATGGTGGTCGACGGGCCGTTCGCGACCCTGCACGCCACAGTCACGGAGATCAACGCCGAGGCCCAGCGGATCAAGGCCCTGGTGGAGATCTTCGGCCGGGAGACCCCGGTGGAACTCAGCTTCAACCAGATCCAGAAAGTCTAAGGACCCGACGAATGCCTCCCAAGAAGAAGATCGCTGCACTGGTCAAGGTGCAGCTCCAGGCCGGTGCCGCGACGCCGGCACCGCCGGTCGGTACCGCGCTCGGTCCGCACGGCGTCAACATCATGGAGTTCTGCAAGGCGTACAACGCCCAGACGGAGTCCATGCGCGGCAACGTCGTACCGGTCGAGATCACGATCTACGAAGACCGTTCCTTCACCTTCATCACCAAGACGCCGCCGGCGCCGGAGATGATCAAGAAGGCCGCCGGTCTGCAGAAGGGCTCGGCCGTCCCGCAGCGCGACAAGGTCGGCAAGATCACCAAGGACCAGGTCCGCGAGATCGCCACCACCAAGATGCCGGACCTCAACGCCCGCGACATCGACGCCGCGATGAAGATCATCGAGGGCACCGCGCGCTCCATGGGCGTCACGGTCGACGGCTGATCACAGCCCTCGGTACGACGTACCACTCAGCACTTCACGTAGTTGTGGCAGGGCGAAGCGCCGCCCGGAGACCACACCCCAGAGAGGAACCGTAGTAATGGCACAGCGCAGTAAGGCGTACCGCGCGATCGCGGACAAGATCGACTTCGATCACCTGTACACGCCGCTCGAGGCGATCCGGTTGGCCAAGGAGGCCGCCGGCAGCAAGAAGTTCAACTCCACCGTGGACGTCGCGATGCGTCTCGGGGTCGACCCCCGCAAGGCCGACCAGATGGTGCGCGGCACCGTCAACCTTCCGCACGGCACTGGCAAGACGGCACGGGTCCTCGTCTTCGCCACCGGCGAGAAGGCCGAGGCCGCGAAGGCCGCCGGCGCCGACTTCGTCGGCGACGACGACATGATCAAGAAGGTCACCGACGGCTGGCTGGACTTCGACGCCGTCGTCGCCACCCCTGACCTGATGGGCAAGGTCGGCCGCCTCGGTCGCGTCCTCGGCCCGCGTGGTCTGATGCCGAACCCGAAGACGGGTACGGTCACCCCGGACGTGACCAAGGCCGTGTCCGACATCAAGGGCGGCAAGATCGAGTTCCGGGTCGACCGGCACTCGAACCTGCACTTCATCATCGGCAAGGCGTCGTTCGACGAGGCCCAGCTGGTGGAGAACTACGGCGCCGCGCTCGAGGAGATCCTTCGGCTGAAGCCGGCCAGCTCCAAGGGCCGCTACATCAAGAAGACGGTCTTCTCGACCACGATGGGCCCTGGCGTCCAGGTTGACCCCAACGTGACTCGCAACCTCTCCGAGGACTCGGTCGAGGCCTGAGCCTCCACCCCCGTCACACCAGAAGCCCCCGGGATCGGCGGGTTCATGCGGTCCTCGCAACACCTCGATTTGAGGAGTTGCGGGGACCGTGTCGTTTTCGGAGGAGTTGGCCGGCCTGTTGAGGTTGG